>DATJTJ010000125.1:0-60900 GCA_035503515.1 Steroidobacteraceae bacterium | reverse complement strand
TGCGCCGGACGCAGTTCCGCCTCGCATCTGAGCAGGTCCGCGAACTCCGCATAACGCTCGCTCACGGCCCCGCCGAGGATGATGACGTCGGGCCAGAACAGCGCCTGCATGCGCGCCAGATACTGGTTCACCCGCCCGATCCAGGCCGGAAAATCCAGGTTGAGGGCGGTACGCACGTGCGCGGAGGCGAATTTTTCCGCATCCATGCCGTTGAGCTCCATGTGCCCCAGCTCGGTGTTGGGATAGAGCCTGCCGTTGACGAACAGCGCCGAGCCGATGCCGGTGCCGAAGGTGAGCATCAGCGCGGTGCCCTTGACGCCCCGGCCGGCGCCCCAGCGCATCTCGGCGATGCCCGCCGCGTCGGCATCGTTGAGGAAGACCACCCGCCGTTTGAGCACGCCGCCGACGACGGCCGCGCCATCGGCGCCGAGCCAGCTGGGATCGATGTTGGCCGCCGTGCGGATGACCCCCTCGCGCACGACGCTCGGGAAGGCGACCCCGACGCTGCCCTCGGCGCCGGGCAAGCGCGCGGCCAGGCCCGCGATCACCGCCGCAAGCCGCTCGGGCGTGGAGGGCCTGGGAGTGGGCGCGGACAGGGTCTCGCCCAGCACCTGACCGGTGGCAACAGCCACCACCCCCGCCTTCACGAAGGAGCCGCCCACATCGATACCGAGTAGATTCTGATTCATGCTTCCTACTGATTGGCCGCAGCCGCCAGCTGTATGTCCCGCTCACGCCGCCGGTTCTGGTACCGCATCCACAGCGCCGAGAGCGTAATCCCGGTCGCGACGAACAGCACCATCAGGGTCGCCAGCGCGTTCACATCCGGACTGACTCCCAACCGCACCTTGGAGAAGATCACCATGGGCAGGGTACTGGAGCCGGGTCCGGCCACGAACTGGGTGATGACCAGATCATCCCAGGACAAGGTGAAGGACAGCAACCAGCCGGAGATCAGCGCGGGCAGTACCAGCGGCAGGGTGATGCGCCGGAATACCGTTCCGGGATGGGCCCCCAGATCCAGCGCGGCCTCCTCCAGGGACTCATCGAATCCCACCAGCCGCGACTGCACCACCACCGTCACATAGGCGGTGCAGAAGGTGATGTGCGCCAGGACGATGGTCAGCATGCCGGTGCCGTGCGGCCAGCCGATCGCCTGCTGCAGGGTGATGAACAGCAGCAGCAGCGCGAGCCCCGTGATCACCTCCGGCATGACGAGCGGCGCCGTGGTCATGCCCACGAGCAGCGTCCGCCCGCGGAATGGACCGAAGCGGGTCAGCGCCACTCCGGTCAGCGTGCCCAGCACCGTCGCCCCCGTGGCGGCGATCAGCGCGATCCGGATCGAAAGCCACGCGCCATCCAGGATCTCATCGTTGCCGAGCAGTTCGGCGTACCACTTCAGCGTCGGCGAATGGGCCGCATCCCACACCGTCACCAGGCGCGAGTTGTTGAAGGAGAACACGATCATCGAAAGGATGGGCGCATACAGGAAGGTCAGTCCCGCCGCGAGCATCGTGCGTGGCAGCCAGCCGGAGCTCTTCACCGGTGCGCCTCCATCTGCCGGCCCCCGGAGCGCTGGAACAGCATGATGGGCACGACCAGCAGCAGCAGCATCAGGATCGCCACGGCGCTCGCCAGCGGCCAGTCGCGGTTCTCGAAGAACTCATCCGAGAGCACCCGTCCGATCATCAGCTGGTCGGTGCGGCCGAGGAGCGAGGGCACCACGTACTCGCCCACGGCCGGGATGAAGACCAGCAGTGAGCCTGCGATGATGCCGGGCAGCGACTGCGGCAGGGTGACGCGCAGGAACGCCGTCACCGGTCGGGCGCCCAGGTCCGCCGCCGCCTCCAGCAGCGCCACGTCGTGCTTCTCCAGATTCGCGTACAGCGGCAGGATCATGAACGGCAGATACGAATACACGATGCCCACGTATACCGCGAAATCGGTCTGCAGCATGGTCAGCGGCTGGTGGATGATTCCCAGGTACATCAGGACGTTGTTAATGACGCCGTTGTGCTTGAGCAGCCCGATCCAGGCATAGACGCGCAGCAGGAACGAGGTCCAGAACGGCAGGATCACGAGCATCAGCAGCACGTTGCGCGCCGCGCCGCCCGCGCGCGCGATGGTGTAGGCCATGGGGTAGCCCAGCAGCAGGCACAGCAGGGTCGACACCAGCGCGACCTTGAGCGAATACAGATAGGCGCTGATGTAGAGCGGATCGGTGAACAGGAACGAGTAGTTGGCCAGGTGCACGAACAGGTGCGGCAGGCCATTGACCCAGTGCACGAGCGGCGCGTAAGGCGGGATCGACAGCTGCTCCTGCGAAAACGACAGCTTCAGCACGATCAGGAACGGCAGCAGGAACAGCAGCGTCAGCCATGCGAGCGGAATGCCCATCACCAGCCGTCGCGCGCGTTGATCGGGAGCGTGCGCCATGGTCTATTCCGTCAGCACCACCGGACTGCCCGTCTGCCATGACAGGAACACCACCTCGTCGCGGCCGATCCGCTGCCCGGCATCGCGCGCCGAGTTCGGCAGCGTCACCCGCACTTCGCGGCCCGAATCCAGCCCGACCAGGTACACCGAGGCATCTCCCAGATAGGCAATGCCCCGCACCCGCCCGCGGGTGACGTTCTCGCTGTCCGCGCCGACGCCGGCGAGGCCGGCCGGGGGCTCGCGGGACATGGCGATCTTCTCGGGCCGCACCGCGGCCCACACGGTCGCATCCCGGGCGGCGGGCAGAGGCCGGTCCACCTTCACCACGCAGCCGAGTTCGGCGCAGCGGATGCGCACCCGCCCCCCGCTCTCGCCGAGCACCTGGCCTTCGAACAGGTTCACCGAGCCGATGAAGTCGGCAATGAAGCGCGTCCCCGGGGACTCGTAGATCTGCGACGGCGTCCCGACCTGCACGATGCGGCCGTGGTTCATGACCCCCATGCGCGTCGCGAGCGTCATGGCCTCTTCCTGGTCGTGGGTGACGACGATGAAGGTCACTCCGAGGGCCTTCTGGATGTTGATGAGTTCGAACTGCGTGTGCTCGCGCAACTTGCGATCCAGCGCCGCCAGCGGCTCATCCAGCAGCAGCAGCTTCGGGCGCTTGACCAGCGCGCGCGCCAGCGCGACGCGCTGCCGCTGGCCGCCGGAGAGCTGGTGCGGCTTGCGGTGCGCGAAGGCGCCCATCTTCACGATATCGAGGATCTCCCCGACCCGGCGCCTGATTTCATCGCGGCCGAGCCGCTCCTGTTCCAGGCCGAAGGCCACGTTCTTCCCGACGTTCATGTGCGGGAACAGCGCATAGGACTGGAACATCATGTTCACGGGGCGCTCGTACGGGGGCACCGTGCCCATGTCGCGGCCATCGACCAGGATGCGGCCGGCCGAGGGTGCCTCGAAGCCGGCCAGCATGCGCAGCAGCGTGGTCTTGCCGGAACCCGAGCCGCCCAGCAGGCAGAAGATCTCGCCGCGGTGGATGTCTAGACTGACATCGTCCACCGCCACGAACCCGCCGAAGCGCTTGGTGACGTGTTCGATGCGCACGTAGGCCTGTTGTTCGTTCATCGTGTCAATCGCCGGTCTTGAATCGGGTCCACATGCGGTTCAGCAGCCGCGTGAACTGCGGGGACTTGGCCAGTTCGGGCACCAGTGTCGCGCGCACGGCGGGCGGCGGGTAGATGCCCGGATCGTTGCGCACCGCCGGCAGCAGCTGCTCCTGCGCCGGATCGTCGCCATTGGCATATTTGAGGAAATTGCTGTTGCGGGCGGCGATGTCCGGCCGCAGCAGGAAATTGATGAACAGGTGGGCGTTGGCGCGGTGGGGGGCATCCGCAGGCACCGCCAGCATGTCGAAATTGCGCATCGCGCCCTCGCGCGGGATGCGGTAGGCGAGCCGGATGCCGCGCCCCGCCTCCTCCGCCCGGTCGTGCGCCTGTTTCACGTCCCCGGACCAGCCCATGGCCAGGCAGATCTCGCCGTTGGCCAGATCATCGATGTAGCGTGAGGAGTGCACGTAGCGGATGTACGGCCGGATCGCCATCAGGGCCTGCTCCGCTGCGGCAAGGTCCGCCTGCGATTCGCTGTTGGGATTGCGGCCCAGGTACAGCAGCACCGCTCCCAGCATCTCGGTCGGGGTGTCGAGCATCGCGACCCCGCAGTCCTGGAACCTCGACACCACCTTGGGATCGAAGATCATCCGCAGCGAATCCACCGGGGCATCCGGCATGCGCTCCCGGATCCGGTCGATGTTGTAGCCGGGGCCGGAGGTGATCCACATGTAGGTCACGCCGTACTCGTTGCCGGGGTTGTAGACCGCCGACTCGCGGGCCACTTCCGGGTCCACGTATTTGAGGTTCGGCAGCAGCGCCTTGTCGAGCCTCTGGTACACCCCCGCCCGGACCTGGCGCTGCAGGAACGGCCCCGAGGGCACGACCACGTCGAAGTTCGAATGCCCCATGAGCATCTTCGTCTCCAGGACCTCGTTGGAGTCGAACACGTCGTAGTTGACCTTGACGTGGTACTCGCGCTGGAAGTCATCGATGACGCCCGGCGCGATGTAGTCGGACCAGTTGTAAACGTTCAGTACCGGTTCATTGGCGGCCGGCGGGCCCGAGCAGGCGGCAAGACAGGCGAGCAGCGCACAGCCTGCAATCGTGGTACCGGGGATGAATCGCATTGATTCCTATAGTACAGGCCGCGCGCCGACCCCCAAACCTGCCGATTCAGACGTTCAGCAGCAGGTGCTCGCGCTCCCACGAGCTGATGACCTGCAGGAACACCTCGTATTCGGCCTCCTTGACCAGCGCGAACGCCTCCACGAAGGTCGGCCCGAGCAGCTCCACCAGCGGATCGCTGGCACGCAGCTCCCGCAGCGCCTCATCGAGGGAGCGGGGCAGGCCGAAGGGCAGCTCATGGGCACTGCCGGAGATGGGGTCGGTGGGCTGCAGCCCCTCGATCATCCCCAGATAGCCGCAGGCCAGCGAGGCCGCCAGCGCGATGTACGGATTGGCGTCGGCGCCCCCGCAACGGTTCTCCACGCGCCGGGCCGCGGCGCTGGCATTGGGCACGCGCAGGCCGGCGGTGCGATTGTCGTAGCCCCAATGGGTGTTGATCGGGGCGGTCTGGTAGCGGGTCAGCCGCCGGTACGAATTCACGTTCGGGCAGAACAGCGCCATGGCCGCCGGCAGGTAGCGCTGCAGGCCGGCGATATGGGCGAAGAACAGCTGCGACGGGGTGCCATCGGCGTTGCTGAAGATGTTCTTGCCGCTCTTGCGGTCCAGCACGCTTTGATGGATGTGCATGGCGCTGCCGGGTTCCTTCGCATGCGGCTTGGCCATGAAGGTCGCATACATCTTGTGGCGCAACGCCGCCTCGCGCGCCGTGCGCTTGAAGAGGAAGGCCTGGTCCGCCAGATCCAGCGCATTGCCGTGGATCAGGTTGATTTCCATCTGGGCGGGCCCGTCTTCGTGGATCAGGGTGTCGATCTCGATCTCCTGGTCCTCGCAGAACTGGTAGATGTCGTCGAACAGCGGATCGAATTCGTTGACCGCGGCAATGCTGTAGGACTGCCGCCCGGGCTCGGCGCGACCGGAGCGTCCCACCGGGGGCTTCAGCGGATAATCGGCATCGAGATTGGGCTCGACGAGGTAGAACTCCAGTTCCGGCGCCACGACCGGCTCCCAGCCCCGCTGGGCATACAGCTCGAGCACGTGCCGCAGCACGTTGCGCGGGGCCATGGCCACCCGGCGGCCGTCGCCGTAGAAGCAGTCGTGGATGACCTGGGCGGTCGGTTCGGCGGCCCAGGGCACGCGCCGCACGGTCTTCGAATCCGCCTTGAGCGTGATGTCGATTTCGGCCGGATTCATGGCCTCGCCGGGATTGACCGGATAGTCGCCGGTCACGGTCTGCAGGAACACGCTCTCCGGCAGCCGCATGCCCTCGTCCTCGGCAAATTTCTCCGCCGGCATGATCTTGCCGCGGGCGATGCCCGCCATGTCCGGAATGATGGCCTCGCATTCGGAAATGCCGTGGTCGCGGAAGAACTGCTGGATGTCTGTCGCCATGGGTCACCTGGCCTGCGCACGCTTGCGGCTGGCATCGCCAAAGGCCGCGAACAGCGCGCGCGAAAATGGATTGCTCATCACCTGCCACTCGGGGTGCCACTGCACCGCCACCGCGAAATGCGGCGCACCGCCCACCCGGAAGCCCTCGATCAGGCCATCCGGCGCGCGGGCCTCCACGACCAGGTCCCTGCCCAGCCGCTCGATGCCCTGCCAGTGCAGCGAATTGACACGGATCTCATCCGCCCCCGCGAGCCCCCGCAGCAGCCCTCCGGGCTCGAGTCGGACCTCGTGCGCCGGACCGTACTGGACCTCCAGGTCCGCGGATTCATCGTCCCGATGATCCATGTGGCCGGGGACTTCGTGCACCCGCTGCAGCAGCGTGCCGCCGAAGGCCACGTTCATTTCCTGGAAGCCGCGGCAGATTCCAAGCAGCGGCACGCCCATTTCGATGGCGCGCGGAATGAGTTTGAGCGTGGTGGCGTCACGCTCCGGATCATGCAGGGTGCCGGGCACGCTCGGCGCACCGTCATAGTGGCGCGGCTCGACGTTGGAGGGGCTGCCCGGGAGCATGATGCCGTCCAGGCGCTCGAGGATTTCCGCAGGGTCGATGCGCTCGCCGAGCGAGGGCAGCAGCACGGGAATGCCGCCCGCCGCCTCGGCGATTGCCGTCATGTACTTCTCGCCGCCCTGGTGAAAGGGATGGCTGCCGATCATGCGCCGATCGGCCGTGAGGCCGATGACCGGGCGTCGCGCTGTCATGGGTGTTCCGCGGCTCGTTTAAAATACTAAACGAACCTGCGCCTTCAGATGCTGTGTCTGGCGCCATTACACCACAGGAAGGGCCTCCGGGCGCACTCCGGCCGACATTTTGGTGGCGGCCCGAACGGTGGTAAACTTTCGGCGCGGCCCGGCAATATAGCCATTTTGCGGGCCAACCTTGAGCGTACCCGGGCCCTGATTCCGGTGTGCCAGGCGCAGCGTTCGCGCTTTAAATATTTTAAACACCGGGGTTGCCGCGATGTCCGGCCCGCCGCTCGCCCGCACCTATTATTCCTCCCTGCGACCGGCGGCGGCAGCCCGGCCGGCGCTGTGCGGCACCGAAAGCTGCGATGTCTGCGTCGTGGGCGGGGGCCTTGCGGGCACCGCGACGGCGCTGCATCTGGCCGAACGGGGCTTCGAGGTCATCCTGCTCGAAGCGCAGCAGGTCGGCTGGGGCGCCTCCGGCCGCAGCGGCGCCCAGGTACTGCCCGGCGTCGCGGCCAGCCAGGAAAAGCTCGAAAAGCTGATCGGCGCGGCCGATGCGCGCAAGGTCTGGGAGGTCTCCGTCGCAGGCGTGCACCTCCTGCGCGAGCTCATCGACCGCCATGGCATCGATGCCCAGTTCGTCGCCGGCCACATGCTCACGGCCGTGAAGGCCCGCCATGTCGGGGAGCTGCGCGCCTACGTCGAGCAGCTGCGGCGCGACTACGGCTATGAGGGCGTGCGGTACATGCCGGGCGATGAAGTCCGCGGCATCCTCGCCAGCGACCGCTACCGCGGCGCGCTCTACGACCCCAACGCCGGACACATCAACCCCCTCAACTACACCCTGGGGCTGGCGGCGGCCGCCGAGCGCCGGGGCGTGCGCATCTTCGAAGGCACGCACGTCGCGCGGTTCAGCGGCCGCTCGCCGGTGCGGGTACTCACGCAGGCCGGTGAAGTGCGCTGCCGGCAACTGGTCCTGTGCGGCAACGTGTATCTCGGCGCCACCGCACCCGCGCTGCGCTCGCGCATCATGGCCGTGGGCACCTGCATCGTGGCGACCGAACCGCTGGGCGCGCAGCGCGCCCAGGCCCTGATCCGCAACAACGCCGCGGTCGCGGACATGAACTGGGTGCTGGACTATTTCCGCCGCTCGATCGACCACCGCCTGCTGTTCGGGGGCCGCGTGACCTACGCCGGATTCGATCCGGACCGGATCGCCGCCGCCACGCGCCACCGCATGACGCGGGTGTTCCCGCAGCTCAAGGACGTGCGCGTCGAGTTCGCGTGGGGCGGCTACGTGGACATCAGCCGCAACCGCGCGCCCGATTTCGGCCGGCTGAACCCGGACGTGTACTACCTGCAGGGCTTCTCGGGCCATGGCATCGCGCTCACCGGCATCGCGGGCAAGCTCGTGAGCGAGGCCATCGCCGGGGACGCCGGCCGCTTCGATGTGTTCGCGCGCATTCCACACGGCGCCTTCCCGGGCGGAACCGCGCTGCGCCGCCCGCTGCTGGTGCTGGCAATGCTGTACTACCGGCTCAGGGATCTGCTCTAGGACGGATTTCAAAGCAGCGGTGGATGCGCGGATTGCGCTCGTAGTCCGGCGCGATGGTGGCGCGCGAGACATCTTCCACGGCGTAGCGCGCGCTCAGGGACTCGTCGAGCCTGAAACGCTGGGCATTGGTGGAAAACACCAGCAGCCCCTCGGGACGCAGCAGCTGCGTGGACAGATCGATGAGTGCGCCGTGATCGCGGCTCACGTCGAGCACGCCCTGCATGCGCTTGGAGTTCGAGAAGGTGGGTGGATCGAGGAAGATCAGATCGTAGCGTTCACGCGCCGCAATGGCCTCCTCCAGCCATTGCCGGCAGTCCGCCTGGATCAGTTCGTGGGGTTCGCGCGCGATGCCATTGAGGTCGAGGTTGCGCCGCGCCCACTGCAGATAGGTACGGGACAGGTCCACCGAAGTGCTGGCCCGCGCCCCGCCGGCCGCCACGTGCGCGGTGGCGGTCGCGGTATAGCAGAACAGGTTCAGGAACCGTTTGCCCGCGGCCTGCGCACCCAGCCGTTCGCGGGTGATGCGGTGGTCGAGGAACAGTCCGGTGTCCAGGTAATCGTCGAAGTTCACCCACAGGCGCAGCTGCGCCTCGCGGGTCATGTGGAATACCGACTGGCTCTCGAGCTTGCGGTACTGTCCGCCGCCGGATTGCTTGCGGCGCAGCCGCACGCGGATGCGCTCGCCGGCAATGCCGGTCACCTCGGTCAATACCGACAGCGCTTCGCTGCGGCGGCGGCGCACGGCGTCCGGATCGATGCTCGGGGGCGCCTCGTACTCCTGGACGTACAGCCAATCCTCCGGCCCCGACTCCCCGAGGATGCCGTAGCGATCGATGGCGAGGGCGTACTCGGGCATGTCCGCATCGTAGAGACGCACGTTGTAGACCCCTGCGCGGCGCGCCCAGGGGTCCAGCCGCTTGAGGTTCTTGGCGAGCCGGTTCGCGAACATGCGGGCGCCCGCCGCGCCGGCGCGCTGCGCGTCGGCCACGAGCCCGGCACGCTTCTGACCGACCTCGCGGAAACTTGCCGTCTGCACGGACAGGCGCAGCAGGCGACACTCGATGGCGCCATTCCACAGCGTATGGGAGCGTCGCGCCCGGATGCCCAGTTCCAGGCCCAACTCCGGTGCGCCAGTCAGCACCGCCACCTGCCAGCCCTGGAACTGCTCGCGCAGCACGATACCGAGTTCGCGGTGCGCGACCCGCGCACCGGCCATGTCCTCGAGGCGCACGCCGTAGGGCGGATTGGTGGCCAGCAGACCTGAGGTCTGCCCGGGCAGAGGCATCGCGTGCGCCAGCAGCCCCGTCCCGAAATGCACCCAGCCCGCGATCCCGGCGCGCCGGGCATTGTCCACGGCGGCCCTGATGCTCGCCGCATCGCGGTCCATGCCCCGCAGCGGCTGATGGCCTTCGGGCGGTTCACGGGCCTGCGCCAGCGCCCCGGCGCGGATCCGTTCCCACAGCGCCGGATCATGTCCCTTCCAGCCCTTGAAGCCGAAATAGTCGCGGGTCAGCCCCGGTGCGCGCCCGGAGGCGATCAGTGCCGCCTCGATGACCAGCGTGCCCGAGCCGCACAGGGGATCCAGGAACCCCGCCCCCTCGGCGGCAAGCTGCGGCCATCCCGCGCGCAGCAGGATACCGGCGGCGACGTTTTCCTTGAGCGGCGCCTCTCCGGTCGCGCCCCGGTAACCTCTGCGGTGCAGGCTCTCGCCGGACAGGTCGATGGACAGGGTCACCTGTTCGTGGCGGGCGTGGGCATGGACGCGCACATCCGGACGCTCGCGCTGCACGTCCGGGCGGTAGCCGGCCCAGGCCCGCAGCCCGTCGCAGATGGCGTCCTTGAGCTTCAGGGCGCCGAAATGGGTGTGCGTGATCTGCGGATGCTGGCCCGAAAAGTCACAGGCGAGGGTCGCCTGCGGGCCGATGTGCTGCGTCCAGTCGATGCGCCGCACCTGCGCATAGAATTCCTCCGCGGTCGCGGCTTCGAAGCGGCCGATCTCGAGGAACAGCCGGTTGGCGGTGCGCGATTCGAGGCACGCCCGGTAGGCGCATTCCAGGGTCCCGGTGAAACTCACGTCGGTGGTGCGTTCGCGGTCCAGGGTCGCGCCGCACTCCTTCAGTTCCTGGACCAGAAGGTCCGCCAGCCCCCGCGGGCAGCTGGCGATCAATGACAATCCGGCCATGAGCTATTGCCGCGGCGGACTGACGCTGCTGACGATTTCGCACACTTCGCGGCCGACGTTGCGGAACCGATGCGGCAGCTGGCTGGCGAAGTAGTAGGCATCGCCGGGTCCCAGGACCCGGGTGGTGCCGCCGATCGTCAGTTCGATGCGGCCGCGGATGATCACCCCGCCTTCCTCGCCGCGGTGGGCGAGCATTTCGGCGCCGCTGACGGCCCCGGGGGCATAGCGCTCGTGCACGACGGAGAGCTGTCGGCCGCTGCGCTGCGCGGCGACCACTCTCTGGGAGACCTGCTCGGTTCCGGTTTCCACCAGCTCCTCGCTGCCGAAGAACATCTGCGGCGCGCTACCCTCGTCCAGGGTGAAGAACTCCGCCAGTGTCATGGGCACTCCGTCCAGGACCTTCTTCAGGGAACTGACCGAGGGGCTCACCCGGTTCTGTTCAATCAGGGAAATCAGGCCATTGGTGACGCCGGCGCGGCGTGCCAGGGCCCGCTGCGACAGTCCGAAGGCCACCCGCACGCTGCGCAGCTTCGTGCCCACGTCGATTGTCATGTTATGTAACGACTAAGATGTTGAGGATACTTAACGAAGCGAGTTAAATTTCGGCTCATCTAGCCCAAATTGTCAACTTTCTTTATCATCTGCCCCTCCCGTTCACCGCACTCGCGTTCCGGAGCACATACGATCATGTCGACGCCCTCGCTCGAATCCCTGTGGATGCCCTTCACGCCGAACCGGCAGTTCAAGACCAAACCGCGCCTGCTCGCGAAGGCCTCCGGCATGCACTACTGGACGGCCGACGGCCGGCAGATCCTCGACGGCGTGGCGGGCCTGTGGTGCGTGAATGCCGGTCACGGCCGGCGCGAGATCACCGAGGCGGTCGCCAGGCAGCTGGAGACCATGGACTACGCGCCGCCCTTCAACATGGGGCATCCGGGCGCCTACGAACTCGCCAGCCGCGTGGCGGCCCTGGCGCCCGAGGGCCTGGATCATGTGTTCTTCGGCAACTCCGGATCGGAAGCCGTGGACACCGCGCTCAAGATCGCCATCGGCTACCACGCCGTGCGCGGCGAGGCCCGCCGCACCCGCATCGTCGGACGCGTCCGCGGCTACAACGGGGTGAGCTTCGCCGGCATTTCGGTCGGCGGCATCGCGGCCAACCGCAAGATGTGGTCGGGGACCCTGCTGCCGAACGTCGATCACCTGCCCCATACCCATGACCTGGGCCGCAACGCCTTCTCGCGCGGCCTGCCGCAGCACGGCGTCGAACTGGCCAACGAACTGGAACGGATCATCGCCCTGCAGGATGCCTCGACCATCGCCGCCGTGATCGTCGAGCCCATCGCCGGTTCCACCGGCGTGCTGCTGCCGCCCGTGGGCTACCTGCAGCGCCTGCGTGACATCTGCACCAGGCACGGCATCCTGCTCATATTCGACGAGGTCATCACCGGCTTCGGACGCACCGGCTCGCCGTTCGCGGCGCAGGAATTCGGCGTGACCCCGGACATCATCACCTGCGCCAAGGGCCTCACCAACGGCTGCGTGCCCATGGGCGCCGCCATCGTCAGCAAGACCATCTACGATGCCTTCATGAAAGGCCCGGACGGCATCGAGATCTTCCATGGCTATACCTATTCGAGCCATCCGACGGCCTGCGCCGCGGGACTTGCGACCCTGGACATCTACGCCCGCGAAAACCTGCTGACGCGGGCCAAGAGCGTCGCCAGGGAATGGGAGGAAGCCTCCCACTCCCTGCGTGGCCTGCCGCACGTCATCGACGTGCGCAACTACGGACTGATCCTCGGCCTCGAGTTCGAGCCGATCGCGGGCAAGCCGGGCGCCCGTGCGTTCGACGTGTACCTGAAGTGCTTCGAACGCGGACTGCTGGTGCGGCAGACGGCCGACATCCTGGCGCTGTCGCCGCCGCTGATCATCGAGTCCAAGCACATCGACCAGATCTTCGAGACCCTGCGCGCGGTGCTCAAGAGTCTTTGAACAGCATCACGAAGCTCTTGCCATCCGGCGTCAGGTCGTACTGACGCCGCAGCCCGCCCTGCTCGAAGCCCTTGATCGGCAGGGCCGATGGCGCGCCCGCCTGCGGCTCGCCGGCGAGGGCAATGTCCATCTGGAACAGCTGGCCGCCCTGGTCGAAATAGATCTTCCTGCCATCCGGCGACCACTGCGGATGACTGCCGCCGTCCTTGGTCAGCTGCACCCGCTTGCCCGTCGTGGGCAGCGGCTCCAGCCACACCTCCGGCCGGCCGGTTTCATCGGAGGTATAGGCGATCCACCGGCCATCCGGAGAGAGGGCGCTGCTGTACTGGGCGGAACCGGGCTGGTCGACGAGGGACGTGACCTTGCCCGTGTCCGGATCCAGCCGCGCGATGCCATAGTCCTTGTCGCCCTTGAGCGTGAGGAAGGTGATCCGGCCCTCCCGGTCGATGCTCTGCGGTGAGCGCCCATCCGCCAGGTATTCCGGTTGCTCGGTGATGTTGGCCGTCACGCGCGCCCGGAACAGATCGTCGGAACCGTTGCCGGAACCCTGGAACACGATCCACTGTTCATCGGGCGACCAGACCGGAGACAGGTTGCGCGGCTCGACGATGGTCTGGGGCACTTCGCGCCGCTGATCCAGCTGGTCCAGGTCCGCCACCTCCACCGTCTCGCTGGCGGGGGCCGCCCCGCCGGCGGCCGCGCCGGCGAGTTCGAAGGTCACGCGCCTGCCGTCGGGCGAGACCCGCGGTGCGACGACCGAATCGGGCAGATTGCCCAGCACCTTCTTCTGTCCCTGCAGGTCCACCAGGACGAGCTGGACATGATTGCCCTGCTGCTCGGCGGCAGGAGCCGCCGCAATGCCCGCGATGCAGGCCACCAGACCCAGGATTCTGCGCATCACCCCGCCCGTCGTATGGGATCCCGGCTGTCGAGTTTACTGGAATCCGCCCAAGGCAGTGCCCGCCTGCGATCGGGCACTGCCACCTTACTGTCGCGCGCTCACCGGTCCAGCTGGGCCACTTCCTGCGCGCCCATCAGCTTGACGCTGACCCGACGCTGGAAGGCGTATTCGTCCAGATTGCCGGTCTCGCTGGCGCCGGCCGCACCCAGTGCCTCGATCACGATCCGCTCTTCTCCCAGACCTGCGTTCTCCAGCACCGCGGCCACCGACTCGGCGCGATCCTGCGACAGAGTCTTGTTGTAATCGGCCGAACCGCGCGGATCGGTGTAACCGCTGACCCGTATCCTGACGCCAGGCAGGCTCTGCGCCAGCTGCCCGAGGGTGGTCAGCTGATCGATGTCCTGCGGCGTCAGATGGGCATCACCGGTGCGGAAGGCGATGTTGAGCGTCAGATCGCGGGCGTGATCCAGTGAGGCCGACAGCGCGGCCTGCTGCTGCTGGCTCAGCTGCAGCGTGCCATCCAGCTGGGCGACCGTCCGGGACAGTTTCGCCTTGTCGGCATTGCTGTCGGAGAGATCCGCGGCCAGTTCCCGATTGGCGAGCTTCTGCTTGTGATAGTGCTCGCCGAGCACGGCGCCGGTGATGCCGCCGGCGATGGCGCCGACGGGGCCACCGGCTACCGCACCGATCGCCAGGCCGCTGAAGAAGCCGATGTTGCCCTCGGCGGAGGCGCTGGTGGCCTTTTTCTTGTCCTTGTCCTTGTCCTTGCTCTTGTCGGGGTCGCCGGGGCTGCTGCCGTCCGGCGGGACGCTCTGTGCCTGCACCGTCACCGCATCCAGGGGCGCGGTCGCATCGGCCGCAACGCAAGGCAGCGCTGCCGCCACGGCGCATGCCACGCCGAAAACCACTCCCGTCCTGTGTACCTTGCGCGCATTCGCATTCATGACCCGTACCTCGTTTAAGTGGCGGCGGCACGCTTGCCTCCGCTACCGGTACAGTTCACTCCCGCAAAGGGACCGCCGAATGCGGCAAATATGCTCGGGCCCGGAAGATTTATGGCCGATTGTGGCGGGCCGCGTGATCTGCCGCGACCAGCTCGCGCACCAGGGACGGGCCGCGGTAGATGAGCCCGGTGTATACCTGGATGAGGTCGGCCCCGGCGGCGAGCATGGCCGCGGCATCCGCGGCGCTGGCGATGCCGCCGACGCCGATCAGCGGCATCTGCGGACCCAGCAGTGATCGCAGCTGCCGCACCACCGTCACCGCGCGCTCGCGCAGGGGCGCGCCGCTCAGGCCGCCGGGCCGGTCGGCATGCGGCAGACCCGCCACGCCGGTCCGCTCCAGCGTGGTGTTGGTCGCGATCACCCCGTCCAGTGCCAGTTCGCGGATCACCTGCGCCGTCGCGGCCAGATCCTCGGGGCCCAGGTCCGGCGAGAGCTTCACCACCAGCGGCACGCTCCAGCCCACGCGTTCGGCCAGTTCCGCGCGGGTCTCGAGCAGCGCCAGCAGCAGCGGCCGCAGCTGCTCACCCTGCTGCAGCTGGCGCAGCCCCTGGGTATTGGGACTGCTGATGTTCAGGGTCACGTAGTCCGCGAACTCATAGACGGCCCGCAGCGCCGTCACGTAGTCCGCCGTGGCCTCATCGAGCGCGGTGTGCGCGTTCTTGCCGATGTTGACGCCGCACACGCCGGTGTAGCGGCGCCGGCGCAGCCGTATGGCCGCGGCCGCAATGCCCTCGTTGGGAAATCCCATGCGGTTGATGACGGCGCCTGCACGGGGCAGGCGGAACACCCGCGGCCTGGGATTGCCCGGCTGGGGGCGCGGCGTCAGGGTCCCGACCTCGACGAAGCCGAAACCCAGTGCTCCCATGGCATCGATGCAGGTGGCGTTCTTGTCGAAGCCGGCCGCGAGCCCGATGCGATTGGCGAACGTCAGCCCCATCAGTTCCACGGGTTCGGAAGCCGATGCCGCCGCGGCAGGCCGCAGCAGACCCAGGCGGTGACCGGCGCGCAGGGTTGCGAGGGTGAGGCCATGGGCCCGTTCGGCATCCAGGCAGAACAGCGCCGATCGCAGCAGCCCGTACATTCAGCCGCGCAGGGCCAGTTCGTCGGCCGCGTATTCGATGCCGAGCGGCTCTATCACCACGCGGCGCGGCCCCTCCTCGACGACTCCGCAGTGCCAGGCGTCCACCGCGGCGGAACGCGCGGCCGCAATCGTCGCC
Organism: Steroidobacteraceae bacterium; assembly: GCA_035503515.1. Classification (GTDB taxonomy): domain Bacteria; phylum Pseudomonadota; class Gammaproteobacteria; order Steroidobacterales; family Steroidobacteraceae; genus DAIDKA01. The sequence goes on along the minus strand of DATJTJ010000125.1, from coordinate 45,246 downwards.
GGCACGTCCGCCGGCGCCACGAACAGCGCGAAGCCGGCCCCCATGTTGAGGCTGCCGTAGGACTCGCGTGGCTCCATCCGCCCTTCACGCTGCATGAACGCCAGCACTTCGGGGACTTCCGGGATGGAGTGCAGGCGGTAGGTCAGGGCCGCGGCATGGCGCATCAGCTTGCGCCAGCCGTGACCGGTGATGTTGACGCAGTAATGGGGCAGGACCTGAGCCGCCCACAGCGCCTTCAGCACCGGCGGATACAGCCGCGTCGGCTCGAGGACCGCCTCTCCGAAACGGCGCCCGTCGCGCAGAGGCGTCGCGTAGCCCTGCGGCAGCATCGCCGCGAGCTTGCGGGCCAGACTCACGCCGTTGGCATGAATGCCGCTCGAGGCGAGCAGCACGATGGCATCCCCGGCGCGCAGCGAATCGCCGAGCGTCAGGTGCGCGCGCGAGGGCACGATGCCGACGCAGGAGGCGGCCAGATCGATGCTCCCCGGCGCCACCACGCCCGCCAGCGCCGGCGTCTCGCCGCCACCCCAGGACACCTCGCAGACGTCGCAGGCCGCCTGCCAGCCGCGCACCAGGTCCTGCATCCGCGCCACATCGGAAAACCAGTCGCTGCCACCGGCAGCCCAGTAGGCGTGCACGGAAATCGGCGCGGCGCCCACCGTGACCAGATCGTTCACGGCCATGGCGATGGTGTCCTGCGCCAGGGTGTCGTAGTGGCTGCGGCCGCTGATGGCGCGCATGTCGTCGGCCACCAGGGATTTGGTGCCCAGGCATTCGACGATGGAGGCCAGCAGTACGCCATGGGTTTCGACCACGTAAGCCGATTCGCCGCGGGAACTGGCGATTTCGCGGGCGCCGTGGCCTGCCAGGTGCCGGGCCGTGTCGCGCGCGGCCTGCTGGGCACGGATCTTCAGGGCGTCGATACGATGGTAGTCGACACCCGCGCTTTGATAGTCAAGGGGCATATGCGCATCGTAGCAGGCGGCGGCTGGAGTATCGTAGCCCCATGAAATACGACACCCGCATGAGCGCGGACGCCATCGTGATGGAGCCCGCCGTGGCGCCGGCGGCGAGCGTGATCTGGCTGCATGGCCTGGGGGCCGACGGCACCGATTTCGTGCCGCTGGTCCCGGAACTGAAGCTGCCGGACGCCGTCGCGCCGCGATTCATCTTCCCCAATGCCCCGGTACGCCCGGTCACCGTCAACAACGGCATGCGGATGCGCGCCTGGTACGACATCTACAGCTTGGGCGTGCGTGACCGCGAAGATGGCACCGGGATCCGCGACTCCGCGGCCGTGGTGAACGCATTGATCGGCCAGGAACGTGCCGCGGGCATCGGCCCCGGCCGGATCGTGCTCGCAGGTTTCTCCCAGGGCGGCGCCATCGCGCTGCACGCGGGGCTGCGATATCCGACACCCCTGGGTGGCATCCTGGCGCTGTCCACCTACCTGCCGCAGGCGGCGACCGTGGCCGCCGAGGTGGCCAGCGCCGATCGCAGCCTCCCGATCCTGATGTGCCATGGCCGGCACGATCCCATCGTGCCGCTGTCGCTCGCACAGCAGTCCCGGGATACCCTCATCAGCCTCGGCTACCAGCCCCGCTGGCGCGACTATCCGATGGAGCACCAGGTCTGCGCCGCCGAAGTACTCGCCATCCGCGAATGGCTGCTGCAGGTGCTGGCGCCGTTCTAGCGGCCCTCAGGGCCGGCCCAGGTCGCGCAGCAGTTCCTCGGCGAAATAGCCCGCCGGGATGGTGCCCTGTTGCATCAGTTCCTGATGAAACCGCGCCTCGGAGAATTCCGCTCCGTACAGGCGCCGCGCCCGACGCTGCAGCGACAGGATCTGCTCCTTGCCGAACCACGCGGTCACGGCGCGCGTGGGCCAGCGGGCGCAGCGGCGCACTTCGGCGCGGGCCGCATCGCAGCTGGCGTGTTTGGCGGCATCGGTGAGCTGCCGTGGGTCATGGCAGGATCCGGGCAGGAAATCCAGGGATTCGGACAGGAGGGTCACCGCATCCTCGAACGACAGCCTGCCGGTGTGGATGCCGGTATCGATGCGCACCCGCAGCGCCCGATCCAGCTGGGTGCGAAGCTCATAGAAGCGTTCCTCGTTCGAATAGAATCCATGCGGCGCGCCGGGCCGGGGCGATGCCAGCAGACCCTGCACGTACAGCGACCAGCCCGCATCCGCCGCCTCGTCCTCCCACATCGATGCCGAGTCCGCGACCGCTCCGGGCGTCAGCCAGCGGACCGCCGAGATCTGCGCGCGGTTCTGCGCCATGACCTGGAAGTGCCAGGTGCGACCGGGGAAGCCTTCCCGGGCCGCCCGTTCCGGCTGTGCGGCGGCATTGTGCAGGCCGCGCAGCAGCGCGGCATTGTCGGCCGTCGCCGCCAGGTGCAGGCCTTCGGCGCCACCGTCGGCGAAAATCCGCGTGGGCGCCGCGGGCGCGAGGCTGACGGTGAGCCGGTACTGCGGGGGCACGGCAAACAGTCGGGTAGCGCGGGCGTACGCGATCAGGCGCTGGCTGACCCGCGCATACGAATCCGCCATGGCGGCATCGGTCGCGGGCGCGTCCTCCTCCAGGTGGCCCATGACCATGCGCTGCAGGGCATCCGGTCCCGGCGCCGCAACCGTCCAGTGATGCGCCTGGGCGATGCCGCGCGCCACGGCGAGCAGCTGCGCCCGGGCCGCCTGCGCCGCCAGGGCGACCTGCGGATACAGCGCGACCGCGGTGGTGTCCAGATGCAGGTTGTTATGCAGCGCCCAGTCGTACTCGGCCTCGCCCACCGCGAAGTGGTCGGCGCGGAACTGGGGTTTCAGGGCGCGGACGTCCGCACCGGAGGGGTCCAGGAAGAACGTTGCCGCGACGAAGTCGTGCAGCTGCTGGTAGGCCGCGGCGGCGTCACGGCCCGCCTGCTGCAGTGGACGCAGCAGCGAGTCCCGGTCCGCCGCAGGCAGCTGCTGTTGCGCAAGCTGTGGCAGCGTGCGCGCAAAATAGTCGGCGTCGGCCGCCGCAGCGGCCAGCCCGAAGTCCGCCAGCACGCGCCAGTCCGGGGCTCGCCCGGCGCGCACGCCCGCGGCGAGCTGCTGCCGGGCCATGGCGAGATAGGCCGGCACGGCCTGGGTGCGCGCCAGCACATGCCGCCACTGCCCTTCGCCCGCCGCCGTGGCCGGCCCGCCCGGCAGGGACTGGATCAGCCACCCGACGCCGCGCTGTGGCTCCTGCACGTAACTGTCGATGGCGCGCTGCTGGTCATGACGCACTTCATGCTGATGCAGCAGGAAATCGATCTGCGCCATCGCCACCGCCCGGTCGATGCGGCGGCGGGGCGACAGGCGCCGCGGCTCCAGCTGCGTGAACCGGGCGCGCAGTTCGCGCAGCCGCGCATCCTCGGCGAGGAGGGCGGCCGGTGACTCATCCCGCAGCAGTCCGTCGGTATCGGCCAGGGACGGATCGAAGGCCGCCCCGCCGAGATAGGTGGCCATGACCGGGAAGCGGCGCAGGCTGTAGACGACATAGTCGTGCTCGAGGCTCGTGAAGCGCGCGTCGGCATCAGGCAACGCCGGGGCCGGCTGGGCCGCCGCGGCCCTGACGGCCAGCAGCGCTCCGAGCAGACCCACGGCGATTCTCAACACAGGCACTGACGCAACCGCCTTGGTCGTGGAAGGACGGTCATCCTGCCACAATCTGCCCGAATTGCCCCACCCGCCTGACCGAAAGCCCCGCCAGCATGTCATCCATCCTCCACCGCCCGAGGTGAACGCCATGCTTCAGGATCTACCGGTCTGGCTCGCGCATTTCCGCAGTCAGGCAGCCCATCCGCGGCAGGTGCCCACGACGCTCGATGACACGCTCACCGCGCGCGAGCGGCGGCTGATCGCCTCCTCCATTGCCGGCTTCCAGCTCGGGGAGGGTTCCGATGGCAGGTGCCTGCTGACGGCGGTGCGCCGTCAATGCGCGGACGACGAGCGGCATCCGCTGGTGGAGATCTTCGGGCTGTTCGTCGCCGAACAGCAGCGGCATGCGCGGCTGCTGGGCGAGTTCATGCAGGATCACGACATCGCCGAGATCGGCGGCGGCGTCACGCACCGTATCTTTCGCCTGCTGCGACGCTGTGGCGGTCTGGCGGCGCGGCTGCGGCTGCTGATCACGGCCGAGCTCGTCGGCATCGTCTATTACCGGGCCCTGGAGGTCGTGACCGACTGCCGCCGGCTGCAGATCCTGTGCCGTACGCTGGTGGCGGATGAACTGGTGCACGTGGCGTTCGAGTCCCAGCTGCTGCGGGTCCTGCGCTCGCAGCGGCCGGTGGCCGGCCGCCTGCTCGGCGCCTGGGAACAGTGCCTGCTGACCGGGGCGGCGCTCACCGTGTGGTTCACGCACCGACGGGTGCTCAGGTCCGCCGGCTACGGCGCCGTGCTCTTCGTACGTGACTGCCGCAGCCAGTACAGCTTCTATCTCAAGTGGCCCCCGGCCCCGCGTCGGCCGCGATCGCGGCCGGCGCAACCCTTGTCGCCGCATGGCACTTGAGTGCACCCTTATGCGCGATGAAACCCACACATACCTTCCGCGGCGTGGTCGTGAAGAGCGATCCCGCCCCGCGACTCAAGGCCTTGGGCCCGACGGCGTCCGCCGGCGCGACCCGGGTGCGCGTCGGCCGGGAGACCTCCGGGCGTAGCGGCAAGGGCGTCTCGGTCGTCACCGGGCTGCCGCTGCCGGCCGCGGAACTCGAGGCCCTGGCCACGCGGCTGAAGAAGCTGTGCGGAGCCGGCGGCGCCGTGAAGGACGGCGTCATCGAAATCCAGGGGGAGCATCGCGACCGGCTGGTCGCCGAACTGATCAAGCTGGGATATGAGGCCAAACGCGCCGGCGGCTGACATGCGGCCGCTGCTGTGGCTGGTGTCGGCCAGCTTCTTCATGCAGACGCTCGATGCGACCATCGTCAATACGGCACTGCCGGCGATGGCGGCGAGCCTGGGCGAAAGCGCGCTGCGCATGCAGTCGGTGGTCATCGCCTATTCGCTGACCATGGCGATGCTGATTCCGGCCTCAGGCTGGCTCGCCGACCGCTTCGGCATCCGCCGCGCCTTCATGACCGCCATCGTCGTCTTCACCCTGGGGTCGGTGCTGTGCGCCGCGTCCCATACCCTGGGCGAACTCACCGCATCGCGGGTCGTGCAGGGGGCCGGCGGCGCCATGCTGCTGCCGGTGGGGCGGCTGGCGCTGCTGCAGACCTTCCCGCGCGAGCGGTTGCTGCCGGCGATGAGCTTCGTCGCCATTCCGGGGCTGGTCGGACCGCTGATCGGCCCGACCCTGGGCGGCTGGCTGGTCGAGGTCGCCTCCTGGCACTGGATCTTCCTGATCAACCTGCCGATCGGCATTGCCGGAGCCATCGCCACGCTGCGGCACATGCGCCTGCCGCGGATCACCTCGGTGCCGCCCTTCGATTTTGCCGGCTACGGCCTGCTGGCGCTGGGCATGATCGCGGTGTCCATCGGGCTCGAGGGCCTGTCGGAACTGAAGCTGCACCACGCCACGGTCCTGCTGCTGCTGGTGTTCGGGCTGGTGAGCCTGGTGGGCTACTGGCTGCGCGCCACGCAGCAGCGGCATCCGCTGTTCCCGCCGGCCCTGTTCCGCATCCGCACCTTCGGCATCGGCCTCCTGGGCAATCTCTTCGCCAGGCTGGGCAATGGCAGCATGCCGTACCTCATTCCGCTGTTCCTGCAGGTGGAACTCGGATTCTCGCCCTTCCATGCGGGCCTGATGCTGCTGCCGACCTCGCTGTCGGCGATGCTGACCAAGCGTGCCGTCACCTCCCTCATCCACCGCTTCGGCTATCGCACGGTGCTGGTGGGCAATACGCTGCTGGTCGGTGCCGCCATGGCCTCCTTCAGCCTGCTGGGCCATGGCGCACCGGTGTGGGTGATGGTGCTGCTGCTGGCGCTGCTGGGCATCGTCAACTCGCTGCAGTTCACGACCATGAATACCCTGACGCTCAAGGATCTGGAAGGCACCGAGGCGAGCAGCGGCAACAGCATGCTGTCGATGGTGCAGATGCTGGCCATGAGCCTCGCGGTGGCGGCGGCGGCCGGACTGCTGTCAGGCTTCACGCAGACCTTCGGAGGCGAACTCGACCCGCGGGTGTTCCAGGCGACCTTCGTGTGCGTGGGCCTCATGACCACCGCCTCCGCCTGGATCTTCTGGCAGCTGGCCGATGATGACCCGGGCCGCAATCCCGGAACGGACGTTCCGGAGATGTCCTAGCACCGCGGGACGATGCGTTAGATCCTTACGTATATAATGGAGATGACATGCGATCCATGACCATGGCCGGGCTGCTCGCCGGCGTGCTATGCGCCGCGCCCGTCTTCGGCGCCGACCCTACTGCCGGCAAGGGCGTCTTTCATGCCCAGTGCGCCCTGTGCCATAGCGCCGAGCCGGGGGACAATGGCGGTGGCCAGGGCCCGAACCTGAACGGGGTCTTCGACCGTCATTCGGCCAGCACGGACTTCGGGTACACCCCGGCCCTCAAGGCCTCGGGCCTGACCTGGGATGCCGCGACCCTCGAGCGTTTCCTGAGCTCCCCAACCACCGTGGTGCCCGGATCGGCCATGGTCGTGCCGGTGCCGAACGACACCGATCGCGCCAACCTGATCGCCTACTTCCAGGCCGTGAAGGAAGGGACCTTCAAGGCGGCCGAACCGGCCCTGGCGCGGGGCGGCGGCGCGCCCACCGCGCCACCGCCGGGTTCACCGGGCACCGACCGGCCCATCAAGGGATCGGATGACTGGAAGAAGGACGCGCCGGGCCGACCTCACCGCATCCGGATCGCGAAGCTTCCCGCGCCGTACGACACGCCCTCCACGGCCAAATTTCCGCGTCTGGTGCCGCAGCCGGCGGACGCGCAGGTGCAGCTGCCCCCCGGCTTCACGTTCTCGGTGTTCGCCAGGGACACCACCGGCGCGCGCAAGATGCTGCTGGCACCGAACGGCGACATCTTCCTCAGCGAGACGCAGGCCAACAAGGTCGTGCTGATGCGCCCGTCGGCGGACGGCACCCATGCCGATGAGATCACGACCTTCGCGCAGGGCCTGGTGCTGCCGCACGGCCTGGCGTTCTATCCCGACGCCCGCCATCCGAAGTGGCTGTACGTCGCCGAGACCAACCGCGTGGTGCGCTACGCGTACAAGCCGGGCGACACCGTGGCCAGCGGCGTCCCGGAAATCGTCGTACCGCAGCTTTCGCCCACGGCCGGCGGCGGCCACTTCACCCGCGACCTCGTGTTCTCCCCGGACGGCAGCAGGATGTACGTCTCGGTGGGCTCCGCATCCAACGTGGCGGAGGACATGCCGAAGAAATCGGCGGAGCAGATCAAGGCCTGGGAAGCCGAGCATGGCCTCGGCACGGCCTGGGGCGGCGAGGAGAACCGCGCCGACGTACTGGTGTTCGACGTGGGTGCGGACCAGCCCGGCAAGGTCTACGCGAGCGGTATCCGCAACTGCGTGAGTCTCACGGTGCAGCCGGCCAACGGCGCCCTGTGGTGCACGACCAATGAACGCGACATGCTGGGCGATGATCTCGTGCCCGACTATTCGACGCGCGTGAAGGCGGGAGCGTGGTATGGATGGCCCTGGTACTACATGGGCAACCACGAGGACCCGCGCCATGCGGGCGAACGGCCGGACCTCGCCGGCAAGGTGACCTCCCCGGATGTGCCCTACCAGGCCCACTCGGCGGCGCTCAATCTGACCTTCTACACCGCCACCTCCGGTGCCTCTGCATTTCCGAAGAATTACGTCGGCGACGGCTTCGCGGTCCTGCATGGCTCCTGGAACCGTGCATTCCGCACCGGCCACAAGGTCGTGCGGGTGCGCATGCGCAATGGCGTGCCCACGGGTGAGTACGATGACTTCCTGACGGGCTTCATCGTCGACGACGGTAACGCCTGGGGTCGTCCGGTGGCGCTGCTCGTGAACAAGGACGGCTCGCTGCTGCTGAGCGATGACGGCGCCAACGTCGTCTACCGCATCGCCTACTCCCGGCCATCGGGCCCCCGATAGGGAGGATCGCTCAGCCGGCCCGCTTCAGCGCAGCGCCGAACTCGGCGATGGCGCAGATGATGTGGTAGAAGCTGCTGGCCGGGGCAGGTTCGGCGACGAACTTGCCCTCGCGGTCGATCTTGTCGTACCACAGGCCGCGCGCCCCATGGTCGAGGAAGCGCCACAGACCCTGGGCGGCGCCGAGGGCACTGTTCCAGTAGCGCTCCTGACCCGTGAGGGCGCCCAGCCGGGCGGCGGCCTTGAGCCGCTCGGTCTGCGGCCACAGTCGCGCCGCCGGATCCTTCATGCGCAGGTCCCCGCTCAGGGCGTTGATGGCGATACCGCCGCGCACCCCGTGGTTCTCCCCGATGTCGAACAGCCGCTCCGCGGCCCTGCGGGTCGGACTGCCGGGCGCGTCGTCCTGGCACAGCAGCAGCCACGCCCACTCGAACTGATGGCCGGGTTCGATCGCCTGCCCGGGCGTGTCCTCCGGCAGCGCTCGCCAGTCCTCATCGAAGAGCTCGCTCAGCGCACCGGTCCGCGGATCGATGAAGTGCTTCAGGGCGATTGCGCAGATCTCATCCGCCAAGGCCTTCCAGGCGGGATCGTCGGATACACCTTTCCAGGCCTGCGCGGCCTCGAACAGGTGCATGTGCGGATTCGAAAGCAGCGGCGTGCGCTCCGGAATCCCCGAATCGAATCCGCCGCCGGGACGCTGCAGCAGCTCCAGGACCCGGGTGCGCAGCTGCGTGCCCTGGGTGACGATGTGCTCGGCGGGTCCCAGGACTTCCTGGCAGCTGGCCAGCGCGAGCAGCGCGAAGGCCTGATCATAGAGTACGGCCCGGTCATCCCGCAGCGTGCCATCCGGGGCCACGAGCGTATGGAACAGTCCATCGGGGCGCAGGTAGTGGCGGATGAAGAACCCGAGGCCTGCTACGACGAGGCTGCGTGCGTCGCCCCGCCATCCGAGGTTGCCGGCGCGGGAGTAGGCGTAGACCTGTCGTGCCTGCACGCGGGCGCGGCGCGGTTCATCGGGCACGGCGCCCTCCGGAAGCAGCCGCTCGCTGAAGGTGCGATGCACGGCATCGAAACCGTCGGCGGCCCATACGGGGTAGGCATCATCGACCAGCCAATGCAGCAGTCGTCCGTGCATCTGGCGCGCCTGCGGGACAATCGAGATCTTGTTCATGACCGTCTTTTAGCATCTTTTGCCGGCTGCGTCGGTACCGCACTTCACGTCCTCGGGGCCGTCCGCCGCCACGGCAAGCGCACCCAGCGGTCCCACCGCGGGCCCGAGGGCCGAAGGCACGATGAACCGATTGATGTCGGCTCCGACTTCCGCCGTGTCCACATAGCCATTGAGACTGTCCTGCAGGCTGCGGCGAACCCTGCCGAACAGCTGCGGCTGCCCCCGCATCACCCCGCCACCGAAAAAAATCCTGCGCGGAGCCACGCTCAGTACCAGTGTCTGGCACAGCTGCCCGAGGGCATGGGCGACCGGGTACCAGGCCGGATCATCGGCGGCGAGCGCGGCGGGCGCACGGCACGCGCGCGCTTCGATGGCCGGACCGCTGGCAAGTCCTTCGAGACAGTCACCGTGGAACGGGCACACACCGGCGAAGGCATCGCCCGGCGCCCGCACGATGCGGATGTGGCCGAGTTCGGTATGGTTGGCGCCACCGACCGGGCGACCGTTGACGATGACACCGGCGCCGATGCCGGTGCCCACCGTCACGTACACGAAATCCGCAAGCCCCCGGGCGCCGCCCCAGCGGCCCTCGGCACGCGCCGCGGCATTCACATCGGTGTCGATAGCGGTGGGCACGCCATAACGGCGCGCAAACCGGCCCTGCAGTTCGGTATCCGACCAGCCGGCCTTGACGGTCCGTGCCACCCACCCGTGGCGGGCCGAATCCCGCCGCAGGTCGAGCGGTCCGAAGGCGGCGAGGCCGAGAGCGTCGAACCCGCGGCCCCCGGTGCGCCAGCCATCGAGCACCGACTCGATCGCGGCCAGCGTGGCCGCCGGATCGCGGGTCGGTAACTCGACCTGCGCCCGGATGTCCCCGGGCGAGGTGCCGAGCACGCAGATGCACTTGGTGCCCCCGAGCTCCACGCCCGCGAGCAGCATCGTGCGCCTACCAGCCCGAAGGCGAGTTGTACGGCGCCAGGAAGCCCATGGCCTCGATCTGGTGGATCTTGCCGCCGCTGATCTTGAAGACGTGCGCCGCCGGCAGGTCGAACGCCGGATTGTTCACCTCGCGCTGTGTCACGCCCGGCACGCCCCTGATGGGGAACACATGGTTCTTCATGCTGTGATGGAAGTGCGACAGGCCGAAGGCCAGGCCGGTGACCGGATCCACGGCGAGCACCCGGATGTTATCGATGTTGTCGATGTAGGCCATCATCCCGGTGCTGAACTGGCGGGTGCAGTCCATCGCGCTGTAGTTGGGTGGCTTCGACCCCGCCGCCGGCGGCGTGCGGCTGCCGCTGGACTCGCGGCCGTTCTCGTGGCGTTCGCAGTCCCGGGCCATCGGTGACAGGTCGCCGTCGTTGAAGTCCAGGGCGTCGTAGTACGAATAGGCGATGCCCTTGATCGCGTAGCGCGGCATGCGCATGCCTTCGGGAATCACCCGGGCGAAGACCGGACGGGCGACCCTGAGGTTCGCGAGGTTCTGGGCGCTCAGATCCCGTGCGATGACGTGCTCGGCCTCGATCACCTGTCCTTCGAACACCTGCAGCCGCAGTCCCAGGAGGATCGGCTTGCCGTTCTCCTGCATCACGCCCATGAACCCCACCTGGCCGGACACCGGATCCGGAACGTAGATCTTGAAGGTGGTGGGCACCGCGGTCGCGGTCTTCCACAGGCCATCGCCGATCTTCGTGGCCTTGATGTTCTCGACGAAGCGCGCATCGGGCGCGAACGCGATCCGGCCCGGATCATGGGCCACGAGCGCGGCCAGATAGTCATCCACCAGCCGCTCGTAGCAGGGGCGGGCCCCGCAGGTGATCGGGTTCTGCGCCGCGACCAGCGCGGGACAGACTGCGACGGCAACCAGGAGCATCGCCGCCAGCATGTTCTTCTTATGCATCAGACGTTCCTCGACTTTCACTTCGAATGCGCGGCTGCGATGCGCGGCACGCATGCCGCACAGTCGTCACCCGCCTTGAAGAGACCCCCTCCTCAATCCGTTGCGGCGCCTCGGGCCGACCCCGGGCGCGAAATGAGCGCTCAGTCCAGCTGCGGCCGTTCGATGAGTTCGATCTTGTAGCCGTCCGGGTCCTGGACGAACGCGATGACCGTGGTGCCGCCCTTGACCGGGCCCGGCTCGCGCGTGACGGTGCCGCCGGCGGCGCGGATGCGCTCGCACGTCGCGGCGACGTTCTTCACGCCGATGGCGAAGTGACCGAAGGCCGTGCCCTGCTCGTAGGCCGGCACGCCGTAATTGTAGGTGAGCTCGATTTCGGCCGACCCGTCGGCGTTGCCTTCCCCGTACCCCACGAAGGCCAGCGTGTACTGGTGCGTCGGGACGTCGGTCTTGCGCAGCAGTTTCATGCCGAGGACGTTGGTATAGAAGTCAACGGCTCGCGTCAGGTCCCCGACCCGCACCATGGTATGCAGTAGCTTCATCAACGCCTCCCCCGATGGGCTGAGTCGTTATACCGCAGTGCACAGCGAAGCGCTATTGATAGCCGAAAAGTCCCCGGGTCTTGATGGCGCGGGCGACCTCGGGCGGCACCATGGTTTCCCACTCCGTGTTGCCGGAGTTGATCTTGCGCAGGACATCCGGGGAATAGATGCTCAGGTACGTCCGGTTGGCGTCCTCGAGCTGCACGATGCAGCGGCGCGAGAGCAGGTACCCGTACAGCTGCCGCAGCGAATCCCCCACGTCCACGTCGTGCACGGTCACGAACTTGCCGGTCTGCTGATCCACGTACGGATAGATGTACAGCCGCAGGTTGTTGCGGAACAGCCGGCCGAAGCTTTCGAGGATGCCGCCGTCGAGCTTCGTATAGTAGGACTCATCGAAAATGGCCTGCAGGTTCATGGCGCCCATCGCCAGGCCAATGCGGCGCGTCGTGTAGCGGAACAGGTAGGCCGCCAGGCGGTAGTACTCAGCGAAATCCGAGATCATGACCGTATGCCCGGTCGCCGCCAGCACTTCGGCGCGACTGATGAAATCGCGCAGGTCGACGGTGCCGTCGCTGGTGAGGCTGCTCATGGTGATTTCCATGAGCGAGAGGGTCTCCCCGGGCTGCACGTCCGAACCCTCGGACTCGAAGGCATGCAGCGCCGAACGGGCGAGATCCAGGTTCACGTAGGTCACGGGCCGGAAGCGTCCGCGCTCCACCAGCACCGGCTTCTTGTGCAGCACCTCGGAGGGCTGCAGCACCCTGCCGTCCGCGGAGAACATGGCCGCGCCGGTCAGCCCCAGCTGTACCAGCCGCAGGCTCATGATGCGGTTGTCGACGTCCCTGAATTCTGGGCCCGAGAATTCGATCAGGTCGATCTCCAGGCGCTCCGTGCTCAGGCCATCGAGCAGGGACTCCACCAGCCGGTCCGGGTCGCGGCTGAAGTACTGGGCGCCGTAGATGAGGTTCAGCCCGACGATCCCCAGCGCCTCCTGCTGCAGGGCATTTTCCACGTCGAGCATGCGCACGTGGATGATGATCTGGCTGCTGTCGGCCATCGGCCGCGGCTGGAACTTGATGCCAAGCCACCCATGGCATTCGTTGTTGCCCCGGAAGCTGCGCGCGGACACGGTGTCGGCGAAGCTGAAGAAGGCGGTGGTGGTGCCACGGCCGGCCACCAGGCGCTCGATGTTGAGGTTCTGCTCATAGTCGAGCATCGACTGCAGCCGCTCGCGGCAGACGTAGCGGGGACAGGGGCCGTAGATGGCGTCCGACACCTTCATGTCGTAGGCGGAAATGCTCTTGGAGATCGTGCCGGCGGCGCCGCCGGCCCGGAAGAACCAGCGCACGACCTCCTGGCCGGCGCCGATCTCGGCAAAACTGCCGTAGCAGCCCGGATCGAGGTTGACCTTCAGCGCCTTTTCCCGCGGTGTGACCGGATGCCCGTCGGTGGTGGGGCCGGTCGGGGTCATGCCATTCACGTCGGAATTCCTCCTTGAAACATCAGGTTGACCCGCCCCCTTCAGGTCCGACTGAACATATGATAGCTGAGCCGTGCGAAATCTTAGATTTCAAAACCGCCACAACGTGAGGTGCGGCACGGTTATGGGGCTTTTGCGGTATATTTCGCACCATTTCCCCGCCCAAGCCCATGGAGATGCCCCATGAATGCCCAGTTGCAGACCTACCCGGCTTCCGAATTCAACCTGCTGATCAACGGCCAGCAGGTTGCGGGCGCATCGACCTTCGATGTCATCAACCCCGCCACCGAGGAACTGCTGGCGACCTGCCCGCGCGCCGACCTCAACCAGCTCAACCAGGCGGTCGCCGCCGCCAAGGCGGCCTTCCCGGGCTGGGCGGGCACTCCCATCGCCGAGCGCCGCCGGCTGCTGCTGCAGTTCGCGGACGCCGTCGGGGCCAACATGGACGACATCGCCAGGGTGCTGACCCAGGAACAGGGCAAGCCCCTGGCCGCGGCCAAGTACGAAATCGGCGGCGCCATCCACATGATCCAGACTTTCGCCGCCATGGACCTGCCGCCCAAGGTGCTGAAGGAGGAGAACGGTTCACGGATCGTGCAGCACCATGTGCCGCTGGGCGTCGTGGCCGCGATCACGCCGTGGAACTTCCCGGTCATCCTGCTGATGATCAAGCTCGCCCCCGCCCTGCTCGCCGGCGACACGGTGGTCGTGAAGCCCGCCCCGACCACGCCCCTGTCGACGCTGCGGCTCGGCGAACTGTGCGCGAAGATCTTCCCGGCCGGCGTCGTCAACGTCATCACGGACGTGAACGACCTGGGCAACGCCCTGACCTCGCACCCGGATGTCGCCAAGGTCGCCTTCACCGGCTCCACCGCCACCGGCAAGAAGGTCATGGCCAGTGTCGCCGCCACCATCAAGCGCGTGACCCTGGAACTGGGCGGCAACGATGCGGCCCTGGTGCTGGATGACCTGGATCCCAGGAAGGCCGCCGCGAGCCTGTTCGCGGGCTCCATGGTCAACAGCGGCCAGGTGTGCCTCGCCATCAAGCGCGCCTACGTGCCGGACTCCATGTATGACGCGGTCTGCACCGAGCTCAGCAGGCTCGCCGAGGCGGCCGTGGTCGGCGATGGCCTGGATCCGAACACGCAGTACGGACCGGTGCAGAACGCCACGCAGTTCAAGAAGGTCAACGAGTACATCGAGGATGCGCGCAAGAACGGCAAGATCATTGCCGGCGGCAAACCGCACACCGGCCGCGGCTACTTCGTGCGGCCGACCATCGTCCGCGACATCCCGGACAACACCCGCCTGGTGCAGGAGGAGCAGTTCGGGCCCGTGCTGCCGGTGCTGCGCTATAGCAGCCTGGACGACGCGATTGCGCGCATCAACGCCAGCGAGTACGGCCTGGGCGGCACCGTGTGGTCCTCCAACGACCAGCGCGCCTACGAGACCGCGCTGCGCATCGACTCCGGCACCGTCTGGGTGAACAAGCACCTGGATCTGCCGGTGGACGTGCCGTTCGGTGGCGCCAAGCAGTCCGGCTTCGGTGCCGAGATGGGTCAGGAAGGTCTGGAAGAGTTCACTCAGTCCAAGATCATCAACCAGGCCATCTGAGGATCGCGTGATCGACGTGCGGGGGCGGTGTCCGGGAGGACACCGCCCTTTGCATTTGCGCAACGCCCTGCCGGGAACTCACCATGGATGATCAGGAGCCGCCGGAGAAGCGCCATCGACTGCGCCGGACCATCGTCCTGGCAACGGTGTGCCTCGGTGCGAGTTTCCTGGGAATGATCCTCGCCCATCCCATCGCCGCGCACTTGCGCTGGAGTGCGCCGTGGGTGCTGCCCGCCATCGCGGTCGGGGTGCTGGTCGCCCTGGTCCTCGTCACGCTGCTGGTGCTGCCCCGGATCGCAAGCCGGCGCGGCTAACGTCAGCTGCCGCGAAGGGCGGTCGCGACCGGAATCGAGGCGGCCCGGATGGCCGGCAGGAATCCGCCGATCAGCGCGATGGCGATTGCCCAGAAGATGCTGACGGTCAGCAGATGGGGCGTGACGCGCATCTGGAACGTCAGCCCTCCGGCATCGACCACATTGCCGTTGAACAGCAGCCAGGCCGCCGCGGCCCCGAGCACCGCGGGCGGGATCGCCAGCAGCAGGCCCTCGGCCAGGACCGAACCCACGATGGGACCTGCACCGAAGCCGATGGCCCGCAGCGTCGCGATCTCGACCCGCCGGGCCGCGACGGCGGCATAGAGACTGCTCAGGGCACCGCAGATGGCCCCCAGCGCCATCAGGCTGCCGATGAAGTAGCTGACGAAATCGAGTATGCCGCTCAGGCCCTTGATCACGGCCTCATTGGCCTGGGATTCGGTCAGCACCTTCACCTTCAGGGTCGGGTCGGATGTGACCGCGCGGCTGAAGGCGTCGAAGGCCGCGGGGGACTCGAGCCTCACGGCGACGGAGGAATAGGTGGCCTGCGGCAATGCCGAGAGCAGCGTGGCCGCGTCCGTGACCAGTGCATCGTCGAAGAAGCCCCCATCGCCCTTGAACTCCCCGACGATCTTCCAGGGGCTGCCGTTGACCTTGACCTCATCGCCCACCTCCACGCCCTTGAAGCGCGCGTGGATGACCTCGCTCACCATCAGTTCGTGCAGGCCGGGCCGGAAATAGCGGCCCTCCTTCAGCTGCACCCCCGACCAGACCTCGTGCCAGTTGGTGTTGGCGGCGAACAGCCCGATGCTGCCGTGCTGGTTCTTGCGGGTGATGCCGTCCACGATCTGCGTGACGCTGCCCGAGGCCAGTGGCTTGCCCTGCGGATCGCGGCGGATGCCGGGCTTGTCGATGATCCTGGCGACATCGGTGGCCGACAGGCTGCTGTTCATGGCGGAGGTGGCGGTGTTGGCGATCACGATCGCACCGTCCGCACGCACGCCGGTCTGGGAAAAGGATTCGAGCCCGCGTCCCAGCGCGAGCATGGTCACCAGCACGCCGATGACCGCGGTAATGCTGATCACGGTCACCAGCGCGGCACCCAGCCGCTGCGGAATGCTGCGCAGCGCCGTGCCGGTCAATGCGAAGAAATGCCGGAAGCCACCCATGTCTCAGGTCCTCATCGATTGGCGAGCGCATCGACGACGCGCAGCCGCAGGCCGCGCCAGGCGGGGATCGCGCCGGATGCCAGCGCCAGCAGCAGCGCGAACGCGAAGCCCAATGCAAAGACTTCCCGCGGAATCGAACTCAGACCGATCACGGAGCGCGCCAGGGGCAGGATGCGCGAGGCGAAGCCCAGGCCGACGGCCGCGCCCCCGACGCACAGCGCCAGCGTTTCGCCCAGGATCAGCATCATCACCAGCCGATCCGAATAGCCCAGGGTCTTGAGCACCGCCAGTTCCGGGGTGCGCTCGCGCAGCGACTGCATCATCAGCGCGCCGGTCGCGAACAGCAGCACGAAGAAGGTCGCTCCGATCACCCGATGCACGACGGTGCCGATGTCGCCGATCGAGGCCACCTGGGCCTGTGCCAGTTCGCGCTCGGACTGGGTGAGCGTCTCGTTGGGTGAATTGAGGAAGCGCCTGTCGATGGCCGCGCCCACATCGGCGGCGTGCGTCGGGTCGGCAATGCGGATGGTGCCGACGACGATGGTGTCGGGCTGCGCCAGGGACTCGTTGACATAGCGGTAGTTCACCAGCATCAGCAGGGAGTTGTCCGGGTCGTCGGCGCTCACGTAGCTGCCCACGATGTCGAACGGCCAGTCCTTGCTGCCGTCCTTCTTCTGCAGGGCCTGGATGACGACGCGCTGGCCGATCTGCCAGTGGTACTTGCGCAGGGTCTCGACGCCGACGACCGCGCCGGTCTGGATCTGCTTCATGGCCTGGCGCGCGCTCGCCGGGGTCACGACGATCTCGGGAAACACGGACAGAAAACCGTCGAAATCGACGGCGGCCACCGGCACGCTCTGATCCGGTTTCTGCCAGGTGCCCCCGAACTGGAACCTGTAGGTCGATGCGACGACGCCGGGCGTGCTCTGCACCGTGGACATGATGGCGACCGGCAGCGGCGTGCCGAAGCGCAGCCGGCTGCCGACATACATCCGGTCCGCGTGGGTCGCCGAGATGGCCTTGTTGATGGCGCCGTTGAGCCCCTGCAGCACCCCGAAGAGGGTGAACGCAATCACCACCTGCAGCAGGATCAGCGTCGAGCGGCTGCGGTTGCGGCGGATTCCGGCCCAGATCAGCGCTGCAAATTTCAAGTGCCTGCCCTCTTCGCGCGGCCGCTGAACTAGCGCTTGCCCCCCGGCGGCGCCGCGCCCAGCAGATGCGTGTCGCTCGGTCCCATGCCGGTGATCACGATGACGACGGGATCCTCATGGGTCTCCGTGTAGTGCGCGGTGGCGGCCGGCTCGGTGTAGTAGCTTCCCGGCGGCAGGCTCTTCAGGGCGGCCGGATCGCGCCGTTCGCCATAACCCACATACAGCGTCCCGGAGACCACGTACACGGTGCGGTTGTCGCGATGGGTATGGGGCGGCACGGTGGTGTGCGCCGGCAGGGTCACCTGCACGCTGTAGACACCGGCCTTGGTGGGATCACCGTTCAGCGTCACCGAGGCCGGCCCCGGACGCGAGGGGTTCCGGGGCGCCTGCCCGCCCAGTGCCTTGATGTCCTCGGGCGTGAGCCGGATCTGCGGCTCCGGCACCTGCACCACGGCGCCGGCGGCCACCGCCGTGGCGGCCACAGGCTCGATGCGCAGCAGCGCGCCGTCATCCTCGTCCGTCACGGCATACAGCAGGCCGTCCGGCCCCTGGCGCACGTCCCGGAAGCGCTGATGCAGTTCGGTGAACAGCGTCTCACGGCGCAGTTCCTCGAGCTTCGGATTGAAGACGACGCGTTCCAGGCCGCCGGTGCGCGGGATCTCGCCGCGCCGGGCGCTGGTCACGAACACGTTGCCCGCCCAGGCCGGGAAGCGGCTGCCGGTGTAGAAGGTCAGATTGCCCGGTGCGATGGAAGGCAGCCACACCACCAGTGGCTGATCGATGCCCTCGGCGACCGGGGATTCGGAAATCCGCGGCCCGGCGTAGTCGCGCCCGAAGCTCACCTTGGGCCAGCCGTAGTTGTGCCCGGGCAGGATCACGTCGAGCTTGTCGCCACCGTTGGGACCCTCTTCCGCATCGATCACGACGCCGGTGGGGCTGACGGTGAGCCCGAGGTGATCCCGGTGTCCCATGGAGAAGATCTCGCCACGCGCGCCTTCGCGTCCGACGAAGGGATTGTCCCGGGGGATGGTGCCGTCGTCATCGAGCCGCAGCACCTTGCCGTACACGGTGTCGAGGCGCTGGGGTGAATCATCGAACGGTCCACCGGTGGTCATGTAGACCATGCCGTGTCCGTCGAAGGCCAGCCGCGAACCGCTGGTGCTGCCGGAGCCGCCGGCGAACAGCAGCTTCACATGCGTGAGGGAGTGGCCCACCAGCTCACCGCGAAACAGCGAGACCCTGCTTTCGGGACGCACCGGTGGCTTGGCATCCGCAGGCGGCGGATTGCCCGCCTGGTTGAAGGTGAAATAGACCAGGTGGTTGTGCGCGAAGTCCGGATGCAGGGCGACATCCTGCAGTCCGCCATTGCGATAGGCCGGCGTCGGCGGCAGGCCGTCGATGGGAGCGGGATCCAGTTGCGCCGTGCCGGCGGCATCATGGACCAGACGCAGGCCCGCGCCCCGCTCGGCAATCAGCGCGTCCCCGGAGGGCAGCAGTGCGACCGCGAAGGGATGACGCAGCCCGCGCACGGCGACGACCACCCGCACCTTGTGCTGCTCCGCGGTATCGAAGATGTACTCCGACTGGGTGAGCGCGACCGGCTCGATCCCCAGCGCCGGCTGTTGCGCGTGGACCGGAGGGTAACAGGAGGCCAGACCGATACCGGCCAGCAGCCGAAGTCCAAGCGGCGTCAGATATCGCACTGGCATTGCACCCTCCCCCGATTCACGTCGCAGTGTACTCCATGCCTGCCGGGGCCGGCGCCCTCAGGGCAGCGCGAAAACCCAGACCGTCGCTCCCCGGTTGTCGGGACTCGGCAGCTCCGGCACCAGCGGCGCGAAACTGCGGGCGTGGAAACCGCCGGCTCCGACCACCAGCGCGATGTATTGCCGGCCCTGGACCGAGAACGAAATCGGACTCGAACTGGACACATCGTTGAGCCGGGTGTGCCACAGCTCCTTGCCGTTGGCACTGTCATAGGCATGAAACTCGCGATCGAACGTCGCATCGAAGGCCACGCCGCCCGCCGTCGTCAGCACGCCGGAGGTGATCGGCGCGCGCCCGCGCACCATCCAGACGACCTTGCGGGTCGCCAGATCGAGGGCCTCCAGGCGACCGTACTTGCCGTCGCTCCCGGGTCGCGGCCGGATGCCCCAATTGACACCCGAGGAGAGCGCCAGGCCGGGGCCGCCGCCGGGCACGGGAAAGATGTCCATGCACGCCTCGTTGAGCGGCATCACCAGGATGCCGCTGCGCGGGTTCCAGGATGCCGGCAGATAGTTCTTGGCACCGGCGCCGTGCGGGCAGACGAGCTTGACCTTGCCGTCGCCGGGATACAGGTCCGTGTTCACCTGCTTGCGGCCCGTGGCCGGGTCGATGGCGCGCACGATGTTCTGCAGGCCCAGGTCGATGGAGAACAGGTACTGTCCGGTCCTGGCGTCCAGGGCGTCGTAGATGCCGATCTTGCCGGAGGTGATCAGCACCCGGCGCGGCTTGCCCTCGAGGGTGAGATCCACGAGCTGCCGCTCGAAGGCCCAGTCCAGATCCCACTGGTCATTCGGGAAATGCTGGAAATACCAGACGAGTTTGCCGCTGGCGGGATCCACCGCGAGGGTCGAATTGGTGTACAGCGCATCGTTGCTGATGCCCGGCATCCTCTTCAGCGGCAGCAGCGGACCGGTGTCGTAGGTATTGCCGGTGCCGAAATAGGCGAGCCCGGTCGCCGGGTCGTAGCTGCCCGGCGTCCAGATCGATGCGCCGCTGCGCGACATGAACGGAATGCCGTTCCAGCTGTCGCCACCGGGTTCACCGGGCTTCGCGATCGTACCCAGGCGCCACAGTTCGCGGCCGGTGGCGGCGTCCAGTCCCACCAGCTGTGGTCCGCCCGGCTTCGCGCCGACGCCGGTTCCGGCGGTGCCGACCAGCACCCTGCCGTCGACCAGCAACGGACCGCCGTTGAGCTGTTCGCGGATCTTGTTGTTGCCGATCTTGGTATCCCATACGACCTTGCCCGTATGCACGTTCAGGGCGACGACGTGCACGTCGGACGTACCGATGTAGAGTTTGTCGCCCCAGAGCGCGATGCCGCGCTTCTGGAAGGGCGCCACTCCCTCTTCGAGAAGGGGACTGTACTGCCACAGCAGATCCCCGGTCGCGGCGTTGAGCGCCTGCACCGTATCGCCGAAGCCCTGGATGAACAGCGTCCCGTCGCGCACCAGCGGCACCCCCTCGGTGGAGCCCGCGGGCAGCGTCCAGCTCCACACCAGGCGCAGTCGCCCGGCGTTTGCGGCGTTGATCTGGTCGAGGGGACTGAAGCCGTGTCCGTTCCAGCCCCGCCGCCAGGTGAGCCAGTCCTGATCCGGCGGATGGGCAAGATCCGCAGCGCCGACCGCGGTGAAATGCTCGAGGGGGTTCGGCAACGAGACGGTGTGCTGCGCGGTATACGGCGAAAACGCCATGATGCTGAAGCCGCTTGCCGGCAGCATCATCGCCGCCAGCGCGTGCGCATCGGCGGGCAGTTCGGTTTCCCCGGCGACGATGGCGTTTTCCTGCAGCAGGTAGGCGACCAGCGCCGCGTAGGTCGCAGGCGGGAGCGAACCCGGGTTGGCGGTGGGCATCGTGGTGCGGGCGATCCGGTACAGGTCGAGCACACTGCGATCGCCGTACTTCTTCATGAATGCCGGACCCTTGAGCGGCGCACCCTGGGTGCCGTCGTTCAGGTGCGGGCCATGGCAGGACACGCAGTAGGTGGTATAGGCGGCTCGTCCCGCCTCCGCCTGCCGGTGCGTGTAGGACAGCGCGGCACTCGCCTGGGCGTGAGCCCAGCCCGCCGCGCTCCCCCAGACGATCAGGCACACTCCGACCCCGCGCTTGATGAGCGACATCACTTCCCCCCGTTTGTTGTTCGACGCTTCGACCCGGTGCGATCAGGCGCCCTTGGCCGCCGCGGCCAGCGCAGTCCCCACGATCTGCTCGGCTTCCTTGAATATCTGCTTCAGCTGCTCGGGTCCACGGATACTTTCGGCGTAGATCTTGTAGATGCTCTCGGTCCCCGAGGGCCGCGCGGCGAACCAGCCGCTGGCCGTGACCACTTTGACGCCGCCGATCGCCGCGCCATTGCCGGGTGCCCGGGTGAGCACCGCTTCGATCTTCTCACCGGCCAGGGTTGCACTCCTGATCTGCTCCTGGGAGAGCCGCGAGAGCGCCTTGCGCTGCGCCGCATCCGCCGGCGCATCGACGCGCTCGTAGGCGGGATTGCCGAGCTTGCCCGTGAGTTCACCATACAGCTGGGCCGGATCCTTGCCCGTGCGCGCGGTGATTTCGGCGGCCAGCAGCGCGAGCGTCATGCCATCCTTGTCCGTCGTCCAGACGCTGCCGTCCTGGCGCAGCAGCGACCCGCCCGCGCTTTCCTCGCAGACGAAACCGAGCGAGCCGTCCATGAGGCCGTCGACGAACCATTTGAATCCCACCGGCGTCTCGTAGCTCTTGCGGCCGAGCTGCTCGGCGACGCGGTCGAGCATCATGCTGGTGACGACGGTCTTGCCGACGGTGGCCCTGGGGTTCCATTTGGGGCGATTGGTGAACAGGTAATGCGCCGCCGAAGTCAGGTAATGGTTCGGGGGCATCAGTCCGGCGCTGCGCGTGACGATGCCGTGGCGGTCATGGTCGGTGTCGCAGGCAAATGCAATGTCGAAACGCTCCTTCAGGGCGATCAGGCGCTGCATGGCGTTGGGCGAGGAGGGATCCATGCGGATCCTGCCGTCCCAGTCCAGAGTCATGAAACGGAAGGTCGGATCGACGGCATCGTTGGTGATGGTCAGGTCGAGCTTGTACTGTTCGGCGATGCGCGGCCAGTAGTGCACCCCGGCGCCGCCGAGGGGATCGACCCCCATATGCAATCCGGAGGCGCGGATCGTGTCCAGGTCGATCACCGAGGGCAGGTCATCGACGTAGCGGCCCAGGTAATCGTGCTTGTGCGTGCTGTCGAGGGCACAGGCCTGCCGGAACGGCATGCGGCGCACGCCCTCGAGCTTGTTCGCCAGGAGCTCGTTGGCCTTGTTCTCGATCCACGAGGTCACCTGGGTATCGGCGGGACCGCCGTTGGGCGGGTTGTATTTGAAGCCGCCGCTGTCGGGGGGATTGTGGGAGGGGGTGATCACGATACCGTCGGCGAGGCCGCCGGTCCGGCCGCGGTTGTAGGTCAGGATGGCGTGCGAGATGACCGGGGTCGGCGTGTAGTCCGTATGCTCATCCGGAATCATGACGGTCACCCCGTTGCCGCCCAGCACCTCCAGGGCGCTCACGTAGGCGGGTTCGGAAAGCGCGTGCGTGTCCATTCCCAGGAACAGCGGACCGGCGATGCCCTGCTGCGTGCGGTACAGGACGATGGCCTGGGTGATGGCCAGGATGTGGGCTTCGTTGAAGGAGTGCAGGAACGAGCTGCCCCGATGGCCGGAGGTGCCGAAGGAGACCTTCTGGTCGGGCACCGCCGGATCCGGCGCGTCCGAGTAGTAGGCCGCGATCAGCCGCGGGACATTGACCAGCATCGATGCCGGTGCCGGCTTGCCTGCCATCGGGTTGAGTGTCATGTGCTCTTTTCTCCAGATTTCGCAGTTTTCACTTGCGCAGGCGGCCGGCGCAGGCGACCATTTCGGCAATTGTCGCATTTGCGACAGCTATGCGTGGATACGGGTTCACCTCTTCCCCGGATCATCCACTCCTTATTCTGAGACCTTCGGGATCCTCGGGCGCCGGCATACGGCGGCCTGGGCTTTACGGACTTTTTTCATGCACAAGAGTTACTTACGCGAAGGCATCATCCTGGGGCTGCTGTCGGCGATCGGTCCCTTCGCCATCGACATGTACCTGCCCGCCCTGCCCTCCATCGGGCGCAGCCTGAATGCCGATGCGGCCACGGTGCAGTTGAGCCTGACCGTGTTCTTCGTCGCCGTCGGGGGCGGCCAGCTGCTGTACGGCCCGCTGTCGGACATGTTCGGCCGCAAGCTGCCCCTGTACGTGGGACTGTTCCTGTTCTGCTGCGGCAGCCTCGCCTGTGCCCTCGCTCCCAACGCCGAGCTGTTCCTGCTGGGCCGCTTCATCCAGGGGCTGGGCGCCTGCGGCGGCATGGTGATCCCCCGGGCCGTGGTGCGGGACCTGCATTCCGGCGTCGAGGCCACGCGCCTCATGTCGCTGCTCATGCTGGTGTTCAGCATCTCGCCGCTGCTGGCGCCGCTCACCGGCAGCTTCGTGATCCAGGTCGCCGGCTGGCGCGGTGTCTTCTGGATGGTGCTGGGCGCGGCGGTCATCGGCTTCGGCATCCTGACCACCCTCAAGGAGTCGCGGCCACCGGCGGCACGCGCCGGCAGCAGCCTCATCAGTGCGTTCCACTCCTACCGACAGCTGCTGCTCGACCGGCACTTCATGGGCACGGTGTTGATCGGTACCTGTGGCATGGCCAGCTTCTTCCTGTACCTGTCGAACTCGCCGTACGTGATGATCGAGCATTACCACCTCAGTCCGCGCGGTTTCAGCCTGCTGTTTTCGGTGAACGCGGCCTCGTTCTTCGTGGCGGCCCAGTTCAACGGCACGCTCGCCACGCGCATCGGCCTGCGGAACCTGGTGCGCCGGGCCTCGACCGGCTTCGCGCTCGCGATGCTGCTGCTGCTCGGCCTGTTCGCCGCGGGCGTGGACCATCTGGTGGTGATGGTAGCGCTGCTGTGCTGCGCCTATGCCTGCCTGGGGATGACCGTCCCCACCTCCTCGATCCTCGCGCTCGATGATCACGGGTCGATCGCGGGCACCGCCTCCTCCCTCATCGGGACGCTGCAGTTCGGTCTGGGGTCGGTGGTGATGGCCTTCTCGGGCACGTTCGCCAATGGCGCACCGCTGCCGATGATCGCCGGCATCGCGTTGTGTGCCGTGCTGTGCGCGGGATTCGCCCGGGTGACGCTGCGCCACAAGAGCCAGTCGGTGATCGCCGCGGCCTAGGTGAAGAACGGAAGTGCCGCCACATCCTGAGGGGGCACCCTTTCCAGCTCCAGACCGGCCGCGCGCCAGCCCCGCAGGCCATCCTCGATCACCGCGACCTTCAGTCCCAGTTTGAGAAGTTCGCGCGCGACGCGCACGCTCGTGGCCTGCCGCTGACAGGTGCAGTAGAGATAGATCTGCCGGTCCTTCGGCAGCTTCTGGAGATGGGCGCGCAGTGCGTTCGGATCCACGCGGACGGAGCCCGGGATGTGCACCGCGCCGGGGTCGAAGTAGCCGTGGCTGCGCACGTCGAACACGACCGCATCGCCCGAGGCGAGTTCCTGCGCGACGATCCGGGCAGGCGCATGCGGCACGAGCTTGCCCAGCCCCCGCGCCTTCCAGGTACTCCACAGCAACCACAGGCCGTAGGCGGTGACCAGCACCAGCACCAGCGCCGTCGTCAGGTGCCCGAAGCGCTCATAGAAATGGATCACGCCGGCGACGGCATCGCTGCACAGGTAGCCGACGGCGAAATAGACGCCGATGTAGAGCATCGCGCCGGCCGCATCCAGCCACAGAAACGAGAACCAGCGCAGGTGCATGCTGCCGGCGAGCGGCGGCGCCATGGTGTTGATGCCGGGCAGGAACTTCGAGACGACGAGCAGCGAGCGGCCCCGCCGGTGGAAGGTATCGGCGGAGGTGACGACGCAGGACTCCGGATTCAGCGAGATGCGGCACAGGGTGCCGAGCAGCCACCAGCCGGTCTTGCGGCCCAGCAGGTACATCACCGCATCGGCACAGAGCATTGCGGCCAGTGATACGGCGAGGACGGCACCGGTGGGCAGATGGCCCCTGGCACAGCCGGTGCCTGCGAGGATGAGTGCCACTGCCGCCGGCACGGGCAGCCCGATCGCCTGGATGAAGATGGCCAGCCCGAGCATCAGCACTTCGTGCTGCGCAAGCTCCATCGGGGCGACTCGTCTACTTCAGGGCCTTGCTCTTGGACTCGATGGATTTCAGGAGATTCCTCCACGAGGTATTGAAGGACTCGGCGCCATCCTTCTGCAGCTGGGTGGCCAGCGCCCCCAGGTCCACTCCCGCCTGGGTGATGGCCGCCAGTGCCTGCTCGCAGTTGCCGCCATCGGGCGGCAGCGTGCCCTTGAGGGCACCGTGATCCCCGAGAGCCAGCAGCGTTTCCTCGGGCATGGTGTCCACGGTGTTCGGCGCCGCGAGCCCCGCGACATACAGCGTGTCCGGCGCCGAGGGATCCTTGACGCCGGTGCTGGCAAACAGCAGCCGTTGCGCCCGCGCGCCCAGGTTCTCCAGGCGCTGCCAGCGGTCGCTCGCGAGCAGCTGCCGGTAGGCCCGATAGGATTGCTGGCCCACGGCGATGCCCAGGGTATTGCGCAGCGGCGCCGGCAGACGCTCCAGGGTCGCCTTGTCCCAGCGGCTCACGAACAGGGACGCCACCGAACGTACGTCCGCGCTCAGTCCGGCGGTCACCCGCCGCTCCAGGCCCCGCAGGTAGGCCTCGGCGGCAGCCTGGTACTGCGCCGTGGAGAACAGCAGCGTGACATTGACCGGCACGCCCTCGAAGATGGCTTCCTCGATGGCGGGAATCCCCTCGGGGGTGCCCGGGATCTTGATGAACAGGTTGGGCCGCTGGGCCTTGTCGTGCAGCGTCTTGGCGGCCGCCAGGGTCTTCGCGGTGTCGTAGGCCAGCAGCGGCGAGACTTCCAGCGACACGTAGCCGTCGACGGTCGCGGTGCGCTCATGCACGGTCTTGAACAGGTCCGCCGCACGCCTGAGATCGGCGATCGCCAGTTCGAAGAACAGCTCCTCGCTCGACAGTCCCTTCTTCGCCAGCGCGCCGATGTCGGCATCGTAGGCGCTGCTCTTGCCGATGGCGTGATCGAAAATGGTGGGGTTGGAGGTCAGCCCGGTGACGGAAAGACCCGTGATGTAGCGCCCGAGGGTGCCGTTGTTCAGCATGTCCCGCGTGATGTTGTCCAGCCACAGGCTCTGCCCCAGCTCGTTCAGCTTGCGGGGTGCGTCGGAACGGGTGGGGGTTTCGCTCGCCATGTATCACTCCTTGAGCCTATCGCTGCCACAGAATATGGTTCGCCTCCAGCGGTACCGAGGCGCCCGCCAGACGCGGCACGACGCGGGCGGTGTAGTCACCGGCAGGCCGGTTCGCAGGCACCGCGGCCCGGTACCGCGCGCAACCGGGGGCGGCGCCGGACCCCGGCTGACCCTGCAGGGTCATGTCATACACCTGCGGGCCGCCGCCGTCGATACCATTGGCGTACAACTGCACCGCCAGATCCTGGGACGGGAGCCCCGCGAGGAACAGCTGGACCTCGAACTCGAACCCGCGCGCCGTAGTGCTCATCGCCACGCCTTCGAACCGCAGCCGGGGCCAGGCGGCATCCAGCCGCCCTCCCCACTGCAGCACCTCGCGCCCGACCGCTCCCCATTGCGCCTTGCGCCGCAGCCACTCCTGCGCGCCGGGCAGGTAGTACCGCTGGGTATAGTCGTGGACGGCACGGCTGCTGGAGAACTGCGCAGTCAGCGTCGCCATGCTTTCGCGCATGCGCGCCACCCAGGCGGTGGGAACGCCGGCCGCGTCGCGGCCGTAGAACGAGGGCACGACCTCGCGTTCCAGGACATCGAACAGCGCGGCGGCGTCCCGATCGTCCCAGGCCCCCTCGTCGCCGTGGGTCCGGGCATCCCCGATCGCCCAGCCGACCGCCGGCGCGTAGGCTTCGGCCCACCAGCCATCGAGCTGCGACAGGTTGAGGCCGCCGTTCACGAGCACCTTCATGCCGCTGGTGCCGCAGGCTTCCCAGGGCCTGCGCGGGGTGTTGATCCAGACATCCACCCCGTGCACGAGCTGTTCGGCCACGGCCATGTCGTAGTCGGCGAGGAAGATCACATGATTGCGCGCGGCCGTGCCGCGGATGAACTGCAGCCACTGTCGGATCAGCTCCTGGCCGGGTTCATCGGCCGGATGGGCCTTGCCCGCGATGATCAGCTGCACGGGGCATTGCGCATTGGACAGCAGCCGCAGCAGCCGCGGCGCATCCCGCAGCAGCAGGTTCGGCCGTTTGTAGGTTGCGAACCGCCGCGCGAAGCCCAGGGTCAGCACCTGCGGATCGAGCAGCTGCGCGGCGGCGCCGGCAACGTCGCCGCTCTCGCCCGACACCCGCAGCATCCGTGCCAGGTGTTCGCGCGCGGCTTCGATCAGGGCCGCACGCGACTCATTGCGGAATCGCCACAGGTCGGCATCGCTCAGGCGGCGGATGCCGACGGCGGCGGCGCCATCGGGCGACTGCCAGCAATCCGCAGTGCAGGCACCGGCCCACAGTTTCTCCGCCTGCGCGGAGTCCCAGCTGGGCACGTGGACACCATTGGTGACATGCGCCACGGGCACCTCGTCCTGCGGCCAGCGCGGGAAGAGGCCGCTGAAGATCTCGCGGCTGACCTCGCCGTGCAGGCGGCTGACGGCGCTCACGGCGCCGCTGCCGCGGATCGCGAGATAGGCCATGTTGAAACTCTCGGAGCGGTCACCGGCATTGGCCCGACCCAGGGCCAGCAGCGCTTCGGTGTCGATGCCGAGCCCATCGCGGGCGTAGGCACCGAGGTATTGCCCGATGAGTTCGGGGGCGAAACGATCGAAGCCTGCCGCCACGGCGGTATGGGTGGTGAACAGGTTGCCGGCGCGCGTGG
This sequence comes from Steroidobacteraceae bacterium, assembly GCA_035503515.1. GTDB lineage: Bacteria > Pseudomonadota > Gammaproteobacteria > Steroidobacterales > Steroidobacteraceae > DAIDKA01. Next base: position 17,154 of record DATJTJ010000125.1, on the reverse strand, counting down.
CGGCGAGGGCCGTCGCAAAGTCCTGGCCGGACTCTCGCATCCAGGCCCGCGCCCGTTCCAGCACCGCGAACGCGGCATGCCCCTCGTTCAGATGACACACCTCCGGGTGAATCCCCAGGGCCGACAGCAGCCGCCAGCCGCCGATGCCCAGGATCAGCTCCTGGCGCAGCCGCAGTTCCGGGCCACCGCCATAGAGCTCGCTCGTGATGCCGCGCCAGGCCGGAAAATTCGCCGGGTCGTTGCTGTCCAGCAGCAGCAGTCTCGTGCGGCCCACCCGGGCCTGCCAGGTGCGCAGCCACACCGGCATCCCGGGCAGGTCGATCTGCAGCCGCAGCCATTCGCCGTTCGCGGTGCGCAGCGGCGTGATCGGTAACTGGTCCGGTGAGTTGTAGGGATAGATGGCCTGCTGGCCGCCCGCGCGGTCGATGATCTGCCGGAAATATCCCTGGCTGTAAAGCAGTCCGACGCCGATCACCGGCACGCCGAGGTCGCTCGCGGACTTCAGCTGATCGCCGGCCACGTTGCCGAGGCCGCCCGAGTAGATGGGCAGGGCCTCGCTCAGCATGAACTCCATGCTGAAGTAGGCCACCTGCGTCAGGACGCTGTTCGGGTGCGCCGTATGGAACCAGGCCGGCGCCGACAGGGCGGCGCGGCGCGCGCCTGCAACGCGGTCCACGTCGGCGCGGAACTTCGGATCCGCCAGGGCCTTGCCGATCGCCTGCTGCGAGCCGGTCTGCAGCACGGTCCAGGGATTGCGCGTGAACTCCCACAGCGGCTCATCCAGATGCCGCCACAGCCGCTCCGCCCCATGATCCCACGCCGACCGCAAGTCAAGGGCCAGCTCGGTCAGCGCCTCCAGACTGTCATCGGTCATGAGTCCTCCTGTGGCCTTCGCCCGCGCGGGGCCGCGGTGTAACATCCCGGCCAGACATCAGGATATCGCATGCATCCCCAACTGGACGGCCCTGCCCTCGACGCCCTGTTCCGTACCGCCCGCACCCGCAACGGGTGGAGCCCGATCGCGATCAGCGACACTGTGATCCGCGAGCTTTACGACCTGATGAAGTGGGGTCCCACCTCGGGCAACGGCAGTCCGGCGCGCTTCGTATGGGTACGCTCCGCCGAGGGCAAGGCAAGACTGGCCGCCGTGGCCTCCGAGGGCAATCGACCGAAGATCCTCGCCGCGCCACTCACCGTCATCGTGGGCTACGATCTGCATTTCGGCGAGCAGATGCCGAAACTGTTTCCGGCGCGCGGCGAGGCCATGAAGGCCATGTTCGCCGGCGCCCCACAGATCGCCGAATCCACGGCGTTCCGCAACAGCAGCATGCAGGGCGCCTACCTGATCGTCGCGGCGCGCGCCCTGGGGCTGGACTGCGGGCCGATGTCGGGATTCGACAACGCGGCGGTCGACCGCGAGTTCTTTGCCAATACGCACATCCGCTCCAACTTCCTGTGCAGCATCGGGCATGGCACCGAAGAGAATCTTTACCCGCGCAATCCGCGTCTTACCTTCGAAGAGGCCGGCTGGTTCGCCTGAACCGGCCGGGTATCGTCAATGAGTTCACTTTCCCTGCGTGAGCAGCTGCTCAAGGCCGGTCTCGTCAACGAACAGCAGGTCAAGGATGCCGAGCGCCAGGTACAGCGCAAGCAGTACCAGGGGCAGAAGCAGCAGCCGCGCGCCCAGCGCAGCGGACCGACGCCCCAGGAGATTGCGGCGAAAAAGCAGGCCGAGGCCAAGGCCGCACGCGACCAGGAACTGAATCGCAAGCAGCAGGAGAAGGCGCAGCGCAAGGCGCTGTACGCCCAGATCCGCGAGCTGGTCACGCAGAATCGCATCGCCCGGCCGGACGTGGAGGAAACCTACAGCTTCATCGACGGCGGCAAGGTCCGCCGCATCCGCGCGGATGGCCCGCTGCGCGAACGCATTGCGCGCGGCGAAGTGGTGCTGGTGCGCTGCGAAGGGCGTTATGAACTGGTGCCGCCGGCGATCGGTGAGAAGATCCGCGAGCGCGATGCCCGTGCCGTCATCACGACCGGTCAGAGCGCCGCCAGTTCCGAAGTGGTGGAGGAGGCCTACAAGGACTTCGTGGTGCCCGACGACCTGATGTGGTGAGCGGCGCTCCTCAGTCGGCCCTGCCCGTCGGAATCAGGAAACTCGAGGCTCGGGTGCCGGCCCCCGACCAGCGCTGCGTCACGATCTTGGTTCGCGTGAAGAACCGGATGCTGTCGGTGCCGTACTGATTGAGATCACCGAAGGCGGAGCGCTTCCAGCCGCCGAACCCGTGGTGCGCCACCGGCACCGGAATGGGGACGTTGATGCCGACCATCCCGACTTCGACCTGCTCGGCAAAGCGCCGCGCGGCTTCTCCGGAGCGGGTGAAGAGCGCCACCCCGTTGCCGCAGGGGTGCGCGCAGATGAGCCGGATGCCCTCCTCCAGGGTACCGACCCGCATCATCTGCAGGACCGGCCCGAAGATTTCCTCCTGGTAACTGCGCATGCCCGGCCGTACGTGGTCGAACAGCGAGGGCCCGAGAAAGAAACCCTGTTCGTGGCCCGGCACGCGCAGCCCGCGTCCATCGACGACCAGTTCGGCCCCCTCGGCAATGCCGAGCGCGATGTGGGCTTCGATGCGCTGCTGGTGGGCCGCCGTGACCACGGGCCCGTAGTCCGCATGCGGCGCTTCGGGGGCACCGACGCGCAGTTCGGCGATCGCGGCGACGAGCCGATGGCGCAGGGCCGCGGCGGTGTCCTCGCCCACGGCCACCACCACCGGCAGGGCCATGCAGCGCTCACCGGCCGAACCGAAGGCCGCGCCGACGATGCTTTCGACCGCCAGGTCCAGGTCCGCATCGGGCAGCACCAGTCCATGGTTCTTGGCGCCGCCCATGGCCTGGACCCGCTTGCCGGCCGCGGCGGCCGTCGCATAGACGTGCTGTGCCACCTCCGAGGAGCCGACGAAGCTCACGGCCTTGATGGCCGGTGCCGCCAGGATCGCCTCCACCAGTTCATGGTCACCCTGCAGGACGTTCAGGATGCCGGCCGGGGCGCCCGCCTCCTCCAGCAACACCGCCAGCTCCACCGCCACCGAGGGGGTCCGCTCGGAGGGTTTCAGGATGAAGGCATTGCCGGCGGCGAGCGCCGGCCCGAGCATCCACAGCGGAATCATCGCGGGGAAATTGAACGGGGTGATGCCCGCGACCACACCCAGGGGCTGGCGCATGGACCAGACATCGATCCCCGGACCCACGCCCTGTGAAAACTCCCCCTTGAGCAGCTGCGGCGCACCGCAGACGAAGTCGATCACCTCCAGGCCGCGCTGCAGATCGCCACGGGCATCGGCGAGCACCTTGCCGTGTTCGCTGGCCAGCAGTTTCGCCAGCGGGGCCAGGTGCTGTTCGATCAATGCCTTGAACCGGAACAGCACCTGCGAGCGGCGCTGGGCGCTGATCGCGGCCCACGCCGGCTGCGCGCCGAGCGCGGCCTGCACGGCCTGCTCGACTTCCGCGACGCCGCCCAGCGGCACCTGGGCCTGGACCCGCCCCGCCGCCGGGTCGAACACCGGCCCCTGCCGGCCACCCTGCCCCGGTTCGCGTCGACCCCGGATGTAATGAAATACCTGTCGCATCGGTCTGCACATATACACCAACGAAACGCGGTGCGCATTGCAGCACCCGAAAGGAGAGCGTCGATGCACAGGAAAGCCAGGATCGCGGCCCGCGCGCTGCTGCTGTCGGTCGCGGGTCTGGGAATGGGTTCAACCCTGGCGCTCGCCCAGTCGGCGCCCCCCAATCCCTTTGCCGGCATGGTCCGGTTCGACGGCACCGTGTCCAGCGCCAGCGGCAGCACATTCGTGGTGCATTCGGCGCAGGGTGACATGAAGCTGACCCTGCCGGCAGAGGTCAACATCATGGTCAGTCACAAGGGCACCGTGTCGGATCTGGGTGCCGGCAAGTTCGTGGGCTGCACGGCGGTGCAGCGCGGCGATGGCCCGCTGCATGCCACCGAGTGTCATATCTTCCCGGAGAGCATGCGGGGCATGGGTGAAGGCCATAACCCCATGGGTCCGCCCAATACCACCATGACCAACGGCAATGTCGCGACCATCGCCAACGGCAAGGTGTCCTCCGCCACCGGCAGTGGCGCCAGCGCCACGCTGAAGGTCACCTACAAGGGGGGCGAGCAGACCATCCAGGTCGGCCCGGACACCCACATCACCCGGATCGATGCCGGCACGCCCTCGATGCTGAAGCCGGGCGTCAAAGTGATGGGCGCGGCCAGACCCGCCGCGGGCGGCGCGGCTCAGGTCGCCTTCCTCAGCCTCACACCCTGATCGAGTTCCCCCGACGCCACCGGGCGTCTTTGCAGCGGCGCGGCTCAAGGCCGCGCCGCTATTTTTTGAAGGCCTCAGGCGACGGCGATCCATCACCCGGTTCATAGATGACGAAGCGCTTGCGGGTCGGCTGGACCACTTCCCAGGTACCCTCGAACCCGGCCGGGATCACGAATTCCTCCCCGGCGCGCACGGTGACCGCGACGCCGGCCTCATCGGTGATCACGCTCACCCCCTCCAGCACCCGGCAGTACTCCTGCTCGGTGTAGCGGATCCTCCAGCGCCCCCGCTCGCTGTGCCAGATGCCGGCCATGAACCGTCCGGCACCCTCGGTGTAGTGCATCCAGACGGTCTGCCGGGGATTGCCCTCGAGCAGCCGCTCCGGCGGCAGGAAATACTCCTCGCCGCTACCCTCAGTGGCGTCGAGTCTGCATACGGCGGGCGCCGGCATGGCGCCTCAGTACTCGCGGAAGTGATCGAGCTTGGCCTGTGGGCTGGGCAGATGCGTCCCGGTCACCCATCCCGGCCGCATGCCGTAGGGCACCGACAGCAGTACCGCCTCGACCTGGCTGATCTTGCCCTCGGCGTTCACCTCGAACAGTTCCTGGATCATCCAGGTCCATGGACCCGTATTGCGGACCTTGTTTTCGCGCCCGTCCCTGAGTTTGTAGTCGCGCACCGTGGCGTCGTGATCGAAGAACACGCCGGTGTAGACCAGGCCGCGTTCGGTATCGACCGCCAGGATGCGCCGGTCGCGCAGCCGCGTGTCTTCCCGGTAGTAGCCGAGCCCGAATGCCTTGGCGCAGGGCATGTTGAGCGCGCCGGGCTGCGCACCGGAGGCCACCGGCACGTTGGTCGTGGGCGTCTCGTTTTCAAGGCGCTGGCAGTCGGCGGCGAACGCCGGCGGCTTGTCGCCCGTGTTGCCCTCGAGGCCGGTGAAGTAGCCATCGACGATCGCCGCGAGCTGCGCCGGCGTGCGCCGCGCCGCCACCGGCAGGTCGGTCAGGAACTGCTGCCGCGGCGTGCCGTCGATGCTCGCATCCTTGGGAGTCCCGAAGGCGGAGCCGCCGGTGGTGTTGCTCAGTCGCGCGACCACGCTCTCGATTTCCGTGATCTGATGGTTGATGACCCGCAGCCGCGTCCCGATCAGCACCGGCGCCGAGTTTTCCAGGCCCTTGGCCAGGAACCCGATCGACCGGTCCTCCGGATCCGCAACCGTCAGCCGGTAGGTACCCACCTTGCCGAGGGTCCGCCACAGCCCATCCGGCAGGGTCAGCTCGACGCCGTTCTCGGTATAGCGGGCATTGCGGGCGAGTGGCGCCTTCGATGGATCGTGCGCCGCCATCGCGGTCAGGTAGGTCTCCGCCACGGCACGCAGGCAGTCGCGGTTGCAGAACGAGGCGTCCGCCTGCGGCGCCGACGGGTCGGCGCCGGCGGGTGCTGCCAACAATATCCAGGCAGCGGCTGCGACACCGGGCGTCGCGATTCTGGTCAGTGTGCGCATAAACCCCCTCGATGCGGATCGTACCGGTGTCCGCTTGGGATCATTCTCCGGCAGCGGCAGCGAATGTGGAAGTGGCCGTCAGCCGCTGTTGCGCAGTGCGGTCGCCACGGCATTGATGGACAGCTGGATGCCTTCGCGGACCCGCGCGTCCGACTCACCGGCGCGGTGCCGTTTCAGCAGCTCCACTTGCAGCAGGTTCAGCGGCTCGATATAGGGCAGGCGCAGGCGGATGGAGGCATCCAGCGCCGGATTCTTCTCCAGCAGCCGTGTCTGCCCGGTAATGGCCAGCAGCGTGTCATGGGCCGTGTGCCACGCGCTGTCGATGCGATTGAAGAGCGTGTCGGCGAGGGCCCGGTCCGTCACCAGCGTGGCGTAGCGGCGCGCGATGGACATGTCGGACTTGGCGAGCACCATCTCCATATTGTCGAGCATGGACTGGAAGAAGGGCCAGCTCGCCGCCATCTCGCGCAACAACCCCCGATCCGGATAGGCCTGCAGCGCCTGTCCGGCGCCGTACCAGCCCGGGAGCATCACCCGGGCCTGCGCCCAGCTGAACACCCAGGGAATGGCCCGCAGGTCCTCGATGCGATCCGACCGGGTGCGCGAGGCCGGCCGCGATCCGATCTTCAGTTCCGCGATCTCCGTCAGCGGCGTCATCTGCCGGAAGAAGGTCCTGAAGCCCGCGGTTTCGTAGACGAGGGCGCGATAGTCCTTGAAGGCCGTGCCCGAGATCTCGTCCATGGCCGCGCCGAAGCGCGCGACCGTCGCCTCCTCGGAGGCCGAAGCCGGTTCGAGCGAGGTGAGCAGGGTCGCGGCCGTGATGGCCTCGAGGTTGGCCACCGCGCTCTCCGCGGTGCCGTACTTGGCCGCGATGACTTCGCCCTGCTCGGTAATGCGGATGCGTCCCTGGACGGTGCCGGGCGGCTGCGCGCGGATGGCGCCGAACGAGGAGCCGCCACCGCGGCCCACCGCGCCGCCGCGACCGTGAAAGATCTGCATCCGGATCTGCGCTGCGGCGAATACCCGGGACAGGGCGCTGATGGCCCGGTTGAGGCTCCACACCGAGGTCAGGTAACCGCCGTCCTTGTTCGAATCGGAGTAACCCACCATGACTTCCTGGTAACCGCGGCGGCTGGCGGCCTGGTGGATCTCCGGCAGCTCGAACCACCTTCGCATCACCTGCGGCGCATTCCTCAGATCCTCGATGGTCTCGAACAGCGGCACGACCATGATGGGCGCCGCGGCGGGATCCGCCGCACGGTACAGTCCGGCCTCCTTCAGCAGCAGGTTGACCTCGAGCATGTCCGAGACGCTCTCGCACTTGGAGATGTTGTAGGTCGTGATGCAGGCCGCACCGAAGCGCTCATGGGCCCGTGCGGCCGCCCGCACGATCGCCAGTTCCGACTGGGTCTCCTCGGAGTACTTCGAGTACGGGCTCCACAGCAGCCGCTCGCTGGCCAGCTCATGCCGCAGCAACGTCACGCGTGCCGCCTCGTCGAGCTCGGCATAGCGAGTCTGCACTCCGGCGACGCCGAGCAGCTCCGCGACGACGCGCGCATGCACATCGGAGTTCTGCCGCAGGTCCAGCGTCGCCAGGTGAAACCCGAAGCTGTCGACGGCGCGGATCAGCCGTCCCAGGGCACCCCCGGTCGCCAGCAGTCCTGCACCCTTTTGGGCCAGCGCATGGGCGATGACGACCAGATCGGTGCGCAGTTCCTCGGGGCTGCGGTAGGCGCTGCCGGGCACCGACGGCCGCCGCGCCGGTGCGCGCCCCGTGATCTGCTCATAGGTTGCCGCGAGTCGCGCGTAGCAGCCGCTCAGGGCGCGGCGATAGGGTTCATCGCGGCGCGCCGGGCTCTGATCCCCGCTCCGGTCCGCGAGCGCCATGAGCGCTTCGGTGGGCGCGGCCAGTTCGCTGGAAATGGACAGTTCCGCGCCCAGGGCATTGAGCTGCTGCAGGTAGCTGTCGAGCACCGCGCCGGCCGACCGGGACAGTGCATAGTCGAGCGTGTCGGCATTGACATTGGGATTGCCGTCCCGGTCACCGCCGATCCAGCTGCCCAGGCGCAGGAAGCTGCGGGGACGGTGCGGCAGCCCGCGCTCCCAGCGCGCATACAGCATCGGCAGCACCGGCAGGAAGATGTCGCGCAGGTAGGCGAGCGCGATCTCCACCTCGTCGGCGACGATGATGCGCTCACGGCGCAGCGGCCGCGTCTGCCACAACAGCGCGATCTGGCGCAGCAGCGCCTGTTCGATGTCGTCCCCGCCCGCGGCCTGCGACTGGCCCTGGTCCTTCAGCCGCATCAGCTCCGCGATCCGGTTACGATGATCGATCATGCTCTTGCGCATGACCTCGGTGGGATGGGCCGTCAGCACCGGAACGATCAGGGTGCGGTCCAGCAGCGCGGCGACTTCCCCGGCGCCGATGCCCTTGGCGGCCAGGCGCTGAAGCGCCGCCGCCACGTCCTCCCCGGGACGGCTGCCGCTGCCCTGGCGGTCCTCGGCGAGGTTCGCCAGCATCGAGAACAGCATGAAGCTGCGGACGAAGGCCAGCGTGTCATCCAGGCTGAGCGCCTCGAGTCCGCGATCCATCGCCGCGGCATCCGCGATGCCGCGATGCCGATCCACCGAACGCGCGCGGATGTATTCGATGCGCTCGAAGAGTTCGGGCCCGCCGTAGGCCCGGATCACATCACCCAGAAGCTTGCCGAGATAGCGAATGTCCGCATTCTGGGTGATCGGTTTCATGTTACCCGGGACCATGCAAGAAGCTGGCCGACCGGGGTACCTAGAGTTTTTGCACCACGACCCTGCCGGAGCGATCGACGTACACGTGGTAGCGGTTGCCGTCCTTGCAGGTGGCGGTGTAGTCACTGTCGCCATTGCGTTTGGACTCGACGACCTTGTCGCAGGGCATGCCCTGCAGGGCGATGGTTGCCGCGAGGTCCTTGCCCATGCCCGAGTCATCCGCCGCGAGGGCCGCGGAGGAAGCCGTGCCGGCCACGGCCAGCGTGGAAATCAGAATGCGACTGCGGCGGCTCATGAGGATGCCTCCTGGAAGTCTAGGGCTTGAGTTTGCTGAATTTGACCGGGTCCGCAAGGATGCCCCAGATCGCTTCTCGCGACTGCGAGATGGTCGCGGCCAGCGCCGGGTCCCCATCCTGCAGCACGCTGAGCACTTTGAGGAGCAGCAGATCGTACTGCTGGCGCAGCTGCGCCAGGGTTGCGGTGCCCTTCCTGGCGTAGAAATCCTGGAAACGCGTCAGCAGGTCGTCGACCTGGTTCTTGAGTGACAGCTTGGTGAAGACGCCGATGGCCTTGGTGTCCCGGAGCCGCTGCTCCAGGGAGGCCAGGTCGAGCGCGGGCACCGCGGCAGCCGGCGCTGCGGCGGGACTCGCCGCCGGCGCAGTCCGGGACGGCGGCTGCGGCGCGGCCTGCGGTCCGGGGGCCTTCGCGGTCCTGGCGGGCGCGCTGGAGGGGGGCTGCCTGCGGGTGGCCGCCGCGGCCGGCGCTTTACGCGGCGGCGCGGAGGCCATGGCGGGTGCCGGTGCGCTCGCCGGCGCCGCGGCCACTGCGGCCGGGGGCGGCTGCACTGCCGGTGCGGCGGCGGGCACGGCGGGCGCTTCCACGCGCGTCTGCGCGCATCCCGCCAGTCCCACACACCACAGACCGGCGGCGGCCAGTCCTGCTGCCTTAGCTGCTATTTGCACTTCGCGCCCCGGAACCACCCGGGGCAGGATTATCCACCAATCCTGGACCGGTCCCTAGAAGGAAAACCGGAAGCCACCGAATACTTCCAGCGGCGCGGCCGGACTCTGGAAGCGATTGTCCACGCCGGGCCCGTTGGTCACACCGTCCGCCGGAATGCCCGGCGCACCGATGCCCGTGGGATCGCTGAGGATGCCCCAGGTCGAGTACTTGCGATTGAGGAGATTGTCGACCGAGGCGAACACTTCGAAGTGTGCGAAGGGCCTGTACGCGGCGTGCAGGTTCACCGTCGTGTAGCCGCCGAGGGGTGCCAGCTGATTGGACTCATCGCCCACGTAGTAGACGCTGCCGACGAGATTCACCGTTGCGCCCACGGTCCACTGCGGAAGGATGCTGAAGTCCGCACCGACTTTCAGGCGGCTTTCGGGAATGCCGGGCATGCGATCCCCGGGCGTGACCGCAATATCGCCGTTGACATCCTGGAAGGGATTCGAAGGCGAGGCGACCGTCAGGGCCGATTCGAAGCTGGCCTGAACATAGCTGTAGTTGGCGTAGGCCGACCAGCGCTCGCCGTGATAACTCAGCCCCGCCTCGAAGCCCTGGCGGCGCGTGTCGCCGATGTTCTGGAAGAACCCCTGACTGACCGAAGTGGCGATACCGAAGATGTCGTTCTCGAGCAGCGTGCGGAAGGCGCTCAGGTTCCAGGCCACCTCGCCGTCCATGACATCGGCGATGGTCCCGCGCAGGCCCAGTTCGCCGGTGTGGGACACCACCTGCTTCAGCGGCGGGTCACCCGCCAGATCCGTCGGCAGCAGGCAGGGGGTGAGCGGATCGGAGCATTCGATCTCGCTCGCGGTGGGAGTACGGGTGTTGTTCGCCAGTCCGCCGTACAGCGTCACGGTCGGCAGCAGCCTGTAGGTGGCGCCGATGGCCGGGTTGAAATGCACGAAGCGGTTGTAGCCGTTGAGGTCCGTGCCCAGCCGATCGTACAGGTTGATGTTGGAGATGTTGTAGCGGCCGCTGGCCGTGAGAGCCAGATCCGGCGTCACATTGAAGGTATCGGCGACGTAGATCCCGAGACTCTTGTTGGTGGAGTCCACGTCGATCGGCGTCGGATCCCCGTTCGCGTCCGCCGCATCCGAATCCTCCGCGGTGTACGCCAGCAGGTCCGAGGGCTCGACGATCAGCGCCGCATCGAGCAGGCCGATCTGCGCGCCCGTGTAATAGCTGTTCGCGGCATAGTCGAGCGCGGCACCGGCGGTGAACTGGTTCGCAAAGCCGAACAGCGCATCCGAATTGGTCACCTGGAAAGAGGCGCCGCGGCTCCAGGCACTGATGTATTCGAAATCGTTCTCGCCGATGGCATTGGCTCCGCCGTCGGATATGTCCGGCAGCGCCGCGCCGGTGGCGTCGGTCAAAGGCGTGACGCCATCGGGCTGGCACAGGATTCCGGGTGTATTCGTGCAGGCCATGTAGTCCGTCGTGTTGCCATTGGAGACGAACTGGTGGTACTGGCGGTAATACAGCACGCCCTGGGCCGACCAGGTATCGGAGATCTTCACCGTGCCGTTGAGGGTGAAGAAATTCAGGCTGTTGACGTTCGCCTGCGGTCCCGTGAACACCAGCGAGCGATTGACGGCGAGCTCCTGCACGGGAGCCGGCCCCTGCCCGTCCATCTGGTTGTTCGAGCGGGTGTAGCTCAGATCCAGGGTCAGCCGGTCGCTGTGCAGGCTCAGGGCGGCAAAGACATCCCGCATGCGGTCATTGGAGAACTGCCGCCAGCCATCCCAGTCCAGGGCCCGGCTGGCAACGTAGAAACCGAACATGCCCGAATTGATGCCGAACTGGCCGGTCGCGGAGCGCCGCCCGAACGAACCGCCTTCGAGTTCCACATCGCCACCCTGGTAGGTGAAGCCGTTCTTCATGGTGACCGAGACCGCGCCACCGAGGGCATTGCGGCCGTAGATGGGGCTGGAACTCACCAGCGTCACCTTGTCGATGGCGACATCCGGGAACAGGTCCCAGTTGACGTTGTCGCCGAAGGCCTCGTTGATGCGGACACCGTTCTGGTAGACCGCGAGTCCTTCCGGAGTGCCCAGCACCGGGGAGGCCTCGAAGCCCCGGTAGAGGATGTCGGGCTGGAAGGGATCGTCGATATCGTCGTTGATGCTGATGCTGCTGAGCTTGGAGTTGAGGGCACCGGTCAGGTCCGCCGAACCGTCCCGCCGGATGTCCTCGGCGGTGACGACCTGGACGTTGCCCGGCACCTTGTCGATGTCGACCTCCGCGCCCGGAAGCGGGGTTGCGGTGACGGTGACCGTGGGCAGATCTGCCGTCTGCGCCCAGACCGGGGCGCCAAGCACCAGGGCGATCGTTGCGCACGGTACACAGCGCCAGGCTGCGCGACTCCTGTTGTCCATCGAGCGGCTCCCATTTGCCTTCAGAGGCAGCGCGCGCAGCCTACCGAATACGATCCGGGATATTTTCCCGACCGTTGCGGGCGCGCACCCGGAGCGTCACGGGTGGCCGCCGCCGGGATCTTTCAGGCCCGGCGGCGGTCTGACATGCTAGCGCCAGCCCGCGCCCGGCGAGGGGCGGCGGACCTGTGATTTGTCGAGGTTGACGGTTGAAGTACTTGAAATCCGTATTGCTGGGATCCGCGCTGTGTGCCCTCGCCACCGTCGCCCCCGTCAGCCAGGCCCAGAGCCCTTCCGCCGCCAGGGTCACCGGAATCAGCTCCTGGCTGGCGCCGGAGGCGTACCTGCACATGCCGCCGACCATCGCTGGCCCGTTGCCGAAGCTGCTGTCGCAGACGGGTGCGTTCAGCGACACCGCCCGCATGGTGCCGACGAAGGGGCTCATTCCCTACGATCTGATCGTGCCGTTCTGGTCCGACGGCGCCGTCAAGTCGCGCTACATGGCGATTCCGAAGGGCACGCAGATCGGCTACACGGCGGACGGCGACTGGACGTTTCCGGCCGGCACGGTGATGGTGAAGACCTTCGAGCTGCCCACCGACGAGGCCCACCCGGACATCACGCGGCGGCTGGAGACCCGGCTGCTGGTCCGGGACGACAAGGGCGGCGTGTATGGCGTGGTCTACAAATGGCGCGCCGACAATTCCGACGCCGACCTGCTCCCCGCCTCCTCGCTGACCGAAAAGATCCCGGTCCGGGAACGTGACGGCAGCGTGCGCGAACAGACCTGGTACTACCCCAGCCGCGAAAACTGCCTCACCTGCCACAACGCCCACACCACGGGGATCCTGGGTCCGAAGGCACGGCAGCTGAACCGCACGCTGCTCTACCCCTCCGGGGTCACCGCCAACGAAATCTCGACGCTCGATCATCTGCACCTGCTCACGCCCGCCCCCACGGCAGCGGACCTTGCGGCACTGCCGACGCTGGCCGCGATGGACGATACCTCCCGCAGCATCGAGGACCGCGCCCGGTCCTACCTGGATGCGAACTGCGGGCACTGCCACCGTCCGGGCGGCACGGTCGCGTACTTCGATGCGCGCTACGACACACCGCCCGCGAAACAGGAAATCGTCGACGGGCCCGTCCTCATCAACGAGGGCATCGACCGGCCGCACGTGATCTCACCCCATGACATCTGGCGTTCCATCGCCTTCATGCGCGTGGATACCAATGGCGACGTGCGCATGCCGCCGATCGCACGCGAGACCATCGATGAGCACGGCGTGCAGCTGCTGCGGGACTGGATCAACAGCATGCCCGGCAAGGATGTGCTGGTGCCGCCGAAGATCAGTCCCGATGGCGGCACCTTCGGCCAGGCGGTGACCGTCACGCTCTCCAGCGCGGACGCCGGGGCGCAGATCCGCTACACGCTGGATGGCAGCGCCCCGGGTACCCAGGACATGCTGTACACGGCGCCGATCCGACTGACCGGCCCCACGGTCGTGCGGGCCCGCGCCTACAAGGACGGGATGACCCGCAGCATCACCGCCGAATCGGTCTTCATCGTGGGCCAGCAGTAGTCGGCACGATGGTCACGCCCCAGGGGCTGTCGCCGGCCTTGATGCGCGCGATCTGCTTGCGCTGGGCCAGATCCACCACCGACACGTCATTCGACGGCCCGTTGGCCGAGTACAGGTACTTGCCGTCGGGTGACAGCACGATGCCCCAGGGGCGCTTGCCGACCTTGATGGTCGTCTCGACGTTGTAGGTACGGGCATCGAGCGCCGTGACCGAACCGGCGCGTCCGTCACTGACGTAAACCGTGGCGTTGTCGGGGCTCACGCGCACGCGCATCGGCCGCGAGCCTTTCGGCAGCGGGACGGACTTGATCAGGCGCGACGCGGCAGTGTCGATGACGTTGAGCACGCCTGCGGACTCCGAGGGAATGAAGCCGATGGCGGCGTCGGTTCGGAAATCCACGCTGCGCGGTCGCGGCGGCACGTTGAAGTGGGCCAGGGTCTTGTAGTCCTGGGCATCGAACACGATGATGTCGCCGCCGGTCTCGCAGGTCACGTAGATGCGCTTGCCGTCCGGCGTGACGCCCACGCCCTCGGGCTCCTGGCCCACGAGGATGATGTGCTGCACCTTCGCCGAGGCGATGTCCACGACGCTCGCCGTCTTCACGTCCTCGTTGGAAACGTACAGTTTCCTGCCATCGGGACTGAGCGCGAACTCCTCCGGATCCGATCCCACCTTGATCTTGCCGGTGAGCTTGCGGCTGGCGACATCGATGACGCCGATGCCGTCCGCGGATTTGTCCGCCGGGGCATTGTCATCGTCGTCATCGTCATCCTTGCCATGGCCCTTCTTGAAGATCGGATTGCCGGCCGCGTCCAGCTCCGGCGGCGCCTCGATGGGCGTGCCGCTCAGCGCCACGTACACCGTGCGCCCGTCGGGGCTGGTATGGATGCCGCGCGGTCGCTTGCCGGCGGTCACGGTGCCGATCACCTTCAGCGATTTGCCATCGATGATGCTGATGTCCCCGGATTTCTCGTTGGAAACCCAGATCTGGTAGTCCTGCGCCGCGCCGGCCGGAATCGCCGCGGCCAGTCCTGCGATCAGCACTGCGACGGCAAGCACGGCATGCTTCGGGTTGATCATACGAGGCTCGCGTCGAGTGAGATCTCGGTCTTCAGCACCTTGGATACCGGGCAGCCGGCCTTTGCCATGCCTGCAAGTTCGGCGAACCGGGCCTGGTCGATATTCGGGATCCTGGCGCGCAGCGTCAGGTGGGAACTGCTGATCTCGAAGCCTTCGCCGACCTGGGCGATGGTGACGGCCGCCTTGGTATCCATCTGCTCGGCGACAAAGCCGGCATTGCCGAGGATCAGCGACAGCGCCATGGTGAAGCAGCTGGCGTGCGCCGCCGCGATCAGTTCTTCGGGATTGCTGCCGCGCGCGCCTTCGAAGCGCGTGGCGAATCCATACGGGTAGGCCTTCAGCGCGCCGCTCTCGGTTGAGATGGAACCTTTCCCGTCCTTCAGTCCTCCCTGCCAGACAGCCGAACCCGTGCGCGTGATCTTCATGTCCAACCCCTTGAGCTTGAGCGGTGAGCGTTACATAACCTCGAGCCACCATCTTAGCACTGCAACATGCGGTGCCGCGGCCGCCGCAGCGGCTTTTCAGGCCTGCGGGCGATTCTCCCGGCAGTGAGTTTCCCCGACGTTAAAGCAGTTTGCCTTGAAAACATTCATCTGAAATGAATATTATTCGGCCCATGCAGCTGACCCGCTACACGGACTATTCCATCCGCGTGCTGACGCACCTGTCGACCTATCCCGACCGGCTGTCGTGCATCGCCGAGATCGCGCGCGCCTTCAATATCTCGCAGAGCCATTTGATGAAAGTGGTGCAGGACCTGGGACAGGCGGGCTATCTCGAAACCGTCCGCGGCCGCAAGGGCGGCATCAGGCTGCGCAAGGCGCCCCGCGACATCAACCTGGGCGCGCTCGTGCGCCATACCGAGAAGCACTTCGACGTCGTGCAATGCTCGGATTGCCTGATCGCACCGGCCTGCGTGGTCACGAACGTGTTCGACCAGGCCACGAAGGCGTTTCTGGCGGTGCTGGACCAATACACCCTGGCCGATGCGATGACCCGCCGGCAGCAGCTGCAGCGGCTGTTTGGCGGCGCCGCGCCACCGCTGAGCGGTGTCCGTCCGTGAGCGGCCTGAGTGCGCTGCGCCGGGTGGCCCGGCTGATCTTTGGCATGGCCGTGATCGCCAGCGCCGCCGCGGCGCTGGCAGAGCCTGCGCCGGATCCGCGCGCACCGCCGCCACCGGGCGCCGTCGGGGTGATCTATGACCGCGACTACCCCTTCATCCACTACTCCGATCCCCCGGTCCACAACGAGATCGCGCGGCTGCAGAAGCGGATCGACGACGGTTCGGTG
The DNA here is from genome assembly GCA_035503515.1 of Steroidobacteraceae bacterium. Classification (GTDB taxonomy): domain Bacteria; phylum Pseudomonadota; class Gammaproteobacteria; order Steroidobacterales; family Steroidobacteraceae; genus DAIDKA01. The sequence continues at coordinate 1,237 of DATJTJ010000125.1, read as the reverse complement.
AAGCTGACCGCCACCCCCCAGCACGGCTACCTCGAGTCGGTGCTGAAGGCGCTCGATATCGATCCGGACTCGCAGATCCTGGTGTTCTCCAAGACCAGCCTGCAGATCGATGCAATCAGCGCGGCAACTCCGCGCGCCATCTATTTCAACGATGACACCTATGTCGCATGGGTACAGCAAACCGGCATGCTCGAGATCGTGACCATGGATGCCGATCGCGGTCCGGTCTTCTACACCATGCAGGCCTCCGATCCGACTGCGCAGATCACCCGTGAGACGCTGCGCTGCCTGACCTGCCACGACACCTTCGCCGAAATGGGCGGTGGCGTGCCGCACTTCCTGTTCGAGTCCACCTACGACGTGCAGCACGGCGAGCTGATTCCGGACGCGGTGGCCCGCGAGACGACGGACGCCACGCCCATCGCGCAGCGCTGGGGAGGCTGGTACGTCACCGGCAAGGACGGCGGCAGCTTCAACCTCGGCAACATCCAGCCGCCCCCGACCCGCAACCCCGTCAACCTGGAGAAGGTCAGGCGTGGCAGTCTCGACACACTGGATTCGCTGCTGGACACCTCGCCCTACCTGCGCAGGACCAGCGACATCGTGGCGCTGCTGGTCCTGGAACACCAGGTCACGGTCCACAATGAGATCATCCATGCGAACTACAAATCGCGGGTGCTGCTCGAGCGCTACCAGCAGGGTAGCGATCCTGCCACGACGCACTGGGCGCAGCTGACGCCGCAACTGCAGACGCGCTTCGAGGCGATGCTCAGGCCGCTGGTGGACGCACTGGTACTGGCCGATGCCGCACCGCTGCCCCACCCGATCCGGGGCAGCAGCGGCTACGCGGCGCGGTTCCAGACCCGCGGGCCGGCCGATCCGCAGGGCCGCTCCCTGCGCCAGCTTGACCTGAAGACGCAGGTGTTCCGCTATCCGCTGAGTTTCCTGATCTATTCCGAGGGCTTCGATGCGCTGCCGCTGTTCGTGCGCGAGCACGTCTACGCGAGGCTCGCGCAGATCCTGCAGGCGGGCGACCCCGGGGCGCCCTACGGCGCTCGCCCGGCGGCCGACCGCAAGGCCGCCTTCGACATCCTCATGGCCACGAAGCCCGAGTTCGCCCGCCAGGTCAGCAGCATCTCCTCGCGGGGCTGAGGCTCGGGCCTTCAGTGCTCCTCGTGGGCGCCCACGGCGGCCGGCGGCGCCGCCGGCTGCGGATTGTTCTTCAGCTGGTTCGCCT
>DATJTJ010000124.1:0-14282 GCA_035503515.1 Steroidobacteraceae bacterium | reverse complement strand
CCACTTCCCGACGTACCCCAAGCGCAGCCAGATGGGTGCGCGCCGTGCGGCGCAGGTTATGAAGGGTGAAGTGGGGCAGGCCGTGGGCGACGCGCAGTAGCGCGACATTCAGCGTATCAAGCGCGATGTGCGCAACCCGGTGGCGTCTGTCGCGGCGCCGCTTGGGAAACACGAATTCACTGTCGACGGCCATCACTTTGAGCGCCTGAAGCCACTCGACGACCTGCGGCACCGAGGGAATATCCAACGCCTCCCCGGTCTTGGTGCGCGCACCCGGCAGATGCCACACCGGGCCGGATCGGAGGTCACCTTGAAGATCAAACTCCACCCAGCGCGCGCCAATGAGTTCGCTCTTGCGAACGCACAGTGCGAGCAGCAACTTGACGGCGAGCAGGTTGTCCCCGCCGAAACTTTCCGTCTCGCGGATGCTTTCGAACAGTCTGATGAGTTCCTCATACGACAGGGCGCGGCTTCGGGACTTCTCCGGGCCGCCGCCATCTAGGCGCGGTGAGAACTCGGCGACCGGATTGATGGGGACGATCTGTCGGCGCACGCCGAAGGAGAAGATGCGGCGTGCGAACCGCAGCAGGTCATTGGCCACGGTGGGCGTGCGATACTTCAGGTCATCCAATAAGCGGGCGATGTGTGCCGGCGTGACCTCCGCCGCAGTCATTCGGCGCAGTTTGGGCACCAGGTACTTGTCCAGGTAGCGACGGGGAACATCGGGATGCTTGAGGCCCCGCCCGGCAATTTCGCTGCGATACCAGTCCTCACACAATTGTTCAAAGGAAGTCCGCGCCAGCTCTTTGGCCTGCGCGGCGCGGCGCAGCGCGATGGGGTCCTGCCGCTTGTCCACCTGCACCCGCGCCTGACGCGCTTCGATGCGGGCTACGCCTAACGACATGTCCGGATAGCTGCCGAGGGTGATCCAGCGTTCGCGTCCGCCGAAGCTGTATCGCAGAACCCAGGAGGCGCCATCGCGGGTCTGCTTGCGTAAGTAAAGACCGTCACCATCGCAAAGCAGGACCCGCAGGCCCTGCCGCTGGGCGCGCTCGATGATCAGGGCGTTGAGTTTCCTGGCCATATTTCACCTGTTTGGGAGGCCAGTTGTAGCTAGAAAATGGCCCCCGTGCGACTCGACGAGCAAGGGCCATTTAGCTACGGGTTTAGCTACGACGCCAGGCGAAACACGGCTAGACAGCCCTGGACACCCCTGGACAGGAGAGTACGAAAAGGCTTTGGAAATAGGGACTTGAGAGGAGGCGAGGGACGCGGATGGACGCCCTTCGACGCTACTCGATATTTTGCACCTGCTCACGCAGTTGTTCGATCAGCACCTTCATGTCGACCGCGGCGCGCGTGGTGTCGAGGTCCTGGGACTTCGACGACAGCGTGTTGGCTTCGCGGTTCAGTTCCTGCATCAGGAAATCCAGGCGCCGCCCGGCCGGTTCGTTGCCGCCGATGATGCGGCGGATCTCGGCGATGTGGGCGCCGAGGCGGTCCAGTTCCTCGTCGACGTCGAGCCGCTGCAGCAGCAGCGCCAGTTCCTGCTCCAGGCGGTCCTGATCCACTTCCACGGCGAGCTCCGCCAGCCGCTCATCGAGGCGCGCGCGGATGCGGGCGCGCACCTCGGGCAGGCGGTTGCGGACCTGGCCGACGAGGACCAGCAGCGCCGCGCAGCGCTGCTCAATGAGTTGCCCGAGACGGGCGCCTTCGCGCGCGCGCGCCTGGACGAGATCGTCGATGGTCGCGGCCGACAGCGCCTTCGCGGCCGCCAGCAGATCCTCGGTGCCGGTGTCTGTCTCGCGGATGACGCCCGGCCAGCGCAGGGCCTCGAGGGCATCGAGGCTGACCGGGGTGGTACCGGCCAGCGCCGTCACTTCCCGGACGCGGCCGAGCAGCTGCTCGAGAATGCCGCGGTCCAGGTCGAGCGCGCGGGCCGCCGTGTCGGTCCGCCGGTAGGTGAGGGTGCAGTCGACCTTGCCGCGTTTGAGTCCGCGCCCGAACTGCTGGCGGATCTCGGGGTCGAGGCTGCGCAGTTCCTCGGGCAGCCGCAGGCTCGATTCCAGGAACCGGTGGTTGACGCTGCGCAGTTCGCAGATCAGGGAACCCCAGGGTCCGGACGTTTCGCGCCGCGCGAAGCCGGTCATGCTGGCAATCATGCGACTCTGATGCCCCCGACGTTCCACGTGATATAAGATCCGGCGCAGTGTACCAGACAGACAGAACACTCCTTGCAGGTTGAATACGCGGATTTAAGTCTTCTCGGCGGTCGGGAGGAGAACCAGGACCGGGTGGCGGTGGCCGTGGCCGAACATGCGGCGTTGCTGGTCGTGGTGGATGGCATGGGAGGACACGCCGAAGGGGCCCGGGCCGCCGAGGTCACCCTGAAAACCCTGCTGGAAGCTTTCTGGCACACCCCGCACCCGCTGTTCGACCCGCTCGGGTTCCTGCACCTGACTCTGGGCAAGGCCCACGAGGAAGTCGTGCGCATCGGCCTGCACCTGCCCATGGAACACCGGCCCCGGGCCACCTGCGCCGTGTGCCTGGTGCAGCAGGGCTCGGCCTACTGGGCGCACGTGGGCGACAGCCGCATCTATCTGCTGCGCCATGGCGCCGTCGCCGCGCGGACCCGCGATCACAGTCATGTGGAGCTGCTGCTGCGCGAGGGACTGATCACGCCGGAGCAGGCCCACAACCATCCCATGCGCAATTACGTCGAATGCTGCCTCGGCGGTGATCCGGTGCTGCCGGATATGACGCTGGGCACGCGCCGCCTGCTGCAGCGTGATGACGTGCTGTTCGTCTGCACCGATGGCGTGTGGGGGTGCCTGCGCGATACCGAGATCGCGACCGCCCTGACCATGAACGGCATTGCGGTGCGCGACCAGCTGGTCGCCCTGTGCCGCACGGCCGTCGGGGCCGCGGGCCCCAACAGCGACAACACCTCCGGCGCAGTCCTGCGCTGGCGTGCCCAGTGAGCGCCGCCCGACCCAGCGGCCGCGCGCCGGATGAGCTGCGGGCGATCAGTTTCGAGGGCGGCTTCGCGCGCCACGCCGAAGGCTCGGTGCTGGTGAGGTTCGGTGACACCCACGTGCTGTGCACGGCGAGCGTCGAGGAGGTGCTGCCCCCGTTTCTGCGCGGCAAGGGCCAGGGCTGGGTGACGGCCGAGTACGGGATGCTGCCGCGCTCGACGCACACCCGCCAGGCGCGCGAGGCGGCGCGCGGCAAGCAGAGCGGCCGCACGCAGGAGATCCAGCGGCTGATCGGCCGCTCGCTGCGCGCCATCGTGGACCTCAAGGCCCTCGGCGAGCGCACCATCACGCTCGACTGCGACGTGCTGCAGGCGGACGGCGGCACGCGCACGGCCGCGATCAGCGGCGGCTACGTGGCGCTGGCGCAGGCCTGCGCCGCCCTGCAGCGGCGCGGCGCGCTCAACCGCAATCCCCTGCACGGGCAGATCGCGGCGGTGTCGGTCGGCGTCTTCGGTGGCGTGCCGGTGCTGGACCTGGATTACGCCGAGGACTCGCAGGCGGAGACCGACATGAACGTGGTCATGAACAGCGGCGGCGCCTTCGTTGAACTGCAGGGCACGGCCGAGGGCCACGCCTTCCGCCGCCACGAGCTCGACGCGCTGCTGGACCTCGCCATCGGCGGCCTGACGAAGATCTTCGCGCTGCAGTCGCAGGCTGTCGCGCCGCAGGGCTGAGGTCCCACCATGAAGGCCGTGCTCGCCAGCGGCAATGCCGGCAAGCTGCGCGAGTTCGCGCAGCTGCTGAGCGCGCGCGACATCGAGCTCGTGCCGCAGACCCTGTTCGGCATCGAGCCGCCCGAGGAAACGGGCGCCACGTTCCTCGACAACGCCCTGCTCAAGGCGCGCTACGCCGCGGCGCGCTCGGGCCTGGCCGCCCTCGCCGATGATTCGGGCATCGAGGTGGACGCGCTCGACGGCCGTCCCGGCGTGCGCTCGGCGCGCTACGCCGGCGAGGGGGCGAGCGATGCCGAGAACCTCGCGCTGATGCTGCGCGAACTGCAGGGCGTCCCGGAAGAGCGGCGCGCGGCGCGCTACCGGTGCGTGCTGGTGTTCCTGCGCCATCCCGCCGACCGGCAGCCGCTGATCGCGACGGGCAGCTGGGAAGGTTGCATCCTCGGCGCCCCGCGCGGCAGCGGCGGCTTCGGGTACGACCCGATCTTCCTGCCCCGGGGCGAGACGCGCTCGGCGGCGGAACTGCCGGCGCAGCAGAAGAACGAACTCAGCCACCGCGGCCAGGCGCTGCGGGCGCTGCTGGCGGCGCTGTCATGAGCCTCGCGTTACCTCCACTGTCGCTGTACCTGCACTTCCCGTGGTGCGTGCGCAAGTGTCCCTACTGCGACTTCAACTCCTACACCCTGCAGGGCGAGCTGCCGCAGGAGTCCTATCTCGCGGCGCTGTCCGCCGACATGCGGGCCCAGGCGGCCGCCCCGCAGCTCGCCGGCCGCCGGCTGAGTACGGTATTCATGGGCGGCGGCACGCCGAGCCTGTTCGCGCCCGCGGCCATCGGCCGCGTGCTGGATGAGGCCCGGGCCCGGTTCGGGTTCGAACCGGACATCGAGATCACGCTCGAGGCCAACCCCGGCACGATCGAGCGCGGACGGTTCGCCGAATATGCGGCCGCCGGCGTCACCCGGGTTTCGCTCGGCGCCCAGAGCTTCGGTGAGCAACAGCTGCAGGCGCTCGGCCGCATCCACGCGGCGACCGATACCGTGCGGGCGGCCGAGGAACTGCATGCCGCGGGTCTTGGGAACTTCAACCTGGACCTGATGTACGGGCTGCCCGGGCAATCCGTGGAAGGCGCGCTGTCCGATGTGCGGCAGGCCCTGAGCCTGGCGCCGGCCCACCTGTCGCACTACCACCTGACCATGGAGCCCGGCACGCTCTTCGGGGCGCAGCCGCCGCCGGTGCCCGCCGAGGAGAGCGTGGAGGCGATGCTCGAGGCCTGCGCCGCGGAACTCGACGGCGCTGGGTTCGGTCACTACGAAGTCTCGGCGTACGCCCGGGTGGGGCGCCAATGCCGTCACAACCTCAATTACTGGACCTTCGGCGATTACCTGGGGATCGGAGCCGGGGCCCACGGCAAGCTCACCGACGCGGCCGCCGGGACGATCGTGCGCACGACCCAGACCCGCGAGCCGCGGCGGTACCAGGCCGGAACGGCCCCCATTTACCGGACCGTCACGGCGCCGGAGCTGCCGTTCGAATTCATGATGAATGCCCTGCGCCTGACCCAAGGGTTCGACGAGGCGCTGTTCGAGGCCCGCACGGGCTTGAGGTTCGGGGCGGTGGCCCCGACGTTGTCGGATCAGCGCTCCCGGGGGCTGCTTGAGCTGCGCAACTGTCGCTGGATGCCGACAGGGCGGGGGCTGCGGTTCCTGAACGACCTGCTGCTCGACTTCCTTCCGGACCCGGCGGGCGTCGCTGATCCGAGACTGTCAAGAGCGTAGGCTTCGGAAAAGCGGCCGGTCGGCTCGTTATACACAGGTCCGAAAGGCGATATCGGTAAATGAGCGGATTACGTGCAATATCACCCAATCTGCGCGATATCACGGCCCTAACGCTTTGAAAGATAACGCCGAAATAGGGTGATCATTCTTTGATCAAGGACACAAAAGTGCAATAACACCGGCTTTTTGACCCGCTCCGGAGGGGATAGTCCACAGAATTATCCACAGGTTCTGTGGATAAGGAATCGCCCCGCACCGCACCACTCCGGCCTTGAAATCCACCCCTGCGGACGGCATACATCAGGCCTTGAGCATGGACGGAATCGCCGCTAAACTCGCGCGCCCTTTTGCCCATGCCCGCCCAACCGGGAGTCACCCATGAAAGAAGCCGCTCACCCCGAGTACAAAGAGATCACCGTCAGCTGCACCTGCGGCAACACCTTCAAGACCGGCTCGACCCTGGGTCATGACCTCCAGGTGGAAGTGTGCGCCTCCTGCCATCCGTTCTACACCGGCAAGCAGAAGATCGTCGACACCGCCGGCCGCGTGGACAAATTCCGCAAGAAATACGGCGCGGCTGCCGGCGCCCGCTGAACGGTCATCGCGACCCGATCCGCAAAACCGTTCACTTCGGCTGCACGCACGTGCAGCCGAAGGCGTACCTGTTCGTAATTTAATTCCTACTTCTTGATTCCGCTCTCCGGCCGTGTAAGGCTGAAGCTGCGCTTGCGCGAATCCCCCGCGCCGGCATTCCAGGAAGCAGCAGCACCATGAAAGAGAGCAAGCTCGAGCTGGTCGACCGCGCCAGTGGCAAAAAGGCGGAGCTCACCGTTCGGCCGGGAACCGTGGGCCCCAGCGTCGTGGACGTCGTGCCGCTGAACAAGGAATTCGGCGCCTTCACTTTCGATCCGGGCTACGGGCTCACCGCGGCGTGCGAGAGCAAGATCACCTACATCGACGGCGACGCCGGCGTGCTGCTGCACCGGGGCTACCCCGTCGAGCAGCTGGCGGCGAAGAGCACGTTCACCGAGGTGAGCTACCTGCTGCTGTACGGGGAGCTGCCGACCAGGAGCCAGCTCGAGGAGTTCACGCTCAGCATCCGTCATCACACGATGATCAACGAGACGCTGCTGCGCTTCTTCAACGGCTTCCACCACAACGCCCACCCGATGGCGATGGTGTCGGCGGTGGTGGCCTCGCTGTCGGCGTTCTATCACGACACGATGGACATCCATAATCCGCGGCACCGGGAGATCTTCGCGCATCGCATCGTCGCCAAGATCCCGACCATCGCGGCCGCGGCCCACAAGCACTCCGTGGGCCAGCCCTTCATCTACCCGCGCAACGACCTGGACTACTGCAGCAACCTGCTGCACATGTTCTTCGCCGTGCCCTGCGAACCCTACGAGGTGGACCCGGTCGCCGCCCAGGCCCTGGACCTGCTGTTCATCCTGCACGCCGACCACGAGCAGAACGCGAGCACCTCCACCGTGCGCCTGGCCGGCAGCACCGGCGCCAATCCGTACGCCGCCATTTCGGCGGGCGTCTCGGCCCTGTGGGGCCCGGCCCATGGCGGCGCCAACGAGGCGGTGCTGGCGATGCTCGAGCAGATCGGCACCGTCGACAACATTCCGAAGTACCTGGCGATGGCGAAGGACAAGTCCAGCCACTTCCGGCTCATGGGCTTCGGCCACCGCGTCTACAAGAACTTCGATCCGCGCGCCAAGATCATCCGCGAGATGTGCCACAAGGTGCTGGCGAAGCTCGGCAGCCCGGACAATCCGCTGTTCGAGCTGGCCCTGCGGCTGGAGGAAGTGGCGCTCAAGGACGAGTACTTCGTCTCGCGCAAGCTCTACCCGAACGTCGACTTCTATTCGGGCATGATCTACAGCGCGCTCGGCATCCCGCGGTCCATGTTCACGGTCATGTTCGCCATCGCCCGCACCGTCGGCTGGGTCGCGCACTGGCAGGAAATGATCGCCGATCCGAACATGCGCATCGGCCGGCCGCGCCAGCTCTACACCGGTTCCCCGCAGCGCGACTACTCGGACATCGGGTCGCGCTGAACGCGCCCGGCGGCCTCAGGGGGCGCTGAGCAGCGCCTCCAGGTCCGCCACGTCGGCGCGCCGCATGGGCTTGCCATCGACGGGGCTGACCGGCGCCTGGCGGATGCCGTCGGTCGGGAATACGGTGGCCTCGATCGCCTGGTCATCCACCTCGAAGCGCACGCCCGGGTACTCGAGCACCCGCTCGGCGTTCATCTTCACGCGCCGCGAAGTGACCTCGTGGCGGATGCCCTGGTCCATGAGCCACAGGGTGACCGACTCGGGCCGCTCGGCGAAGAGGTGCAGCTGCACGTCCGAATGCTCGGTCGCCGTGCCGCTGAGCACCGACCCGACCAGGCGCGGCGCGAAGCCCGAGAGCTGGCGCATGGCGTGCAGCGCCGCGCTGCGCTGGGCGTGCAGGGATTCGGTGTGGGAGTCGCCGCCGAACAACCGCTGGTATTCGACCAGCGCCATTTCGATTTCCGTGTTCTTCGGCAGCACGGCCCCGTCGGTCACCCCGAAGCGCTCCGCGGCCTTGCGCTTGGCGATGAGGAAATCGCGGATGCCGTGCTCGGCCATGATCCGCGCGGCTTCCTGCGCGAGCGCGCGCCGCAGGTGTTCACCGCGAACGCTCAGTCGTTTTGGCATCGCCCCATCATCTGGCCGCCCCGCCCGAAAAGCAATTGCCTAGAACAGCGAGTCCGCTCCCGAGTTCTGCTCGGCGGCGGCCGGCTGCGCCTGGGCGGCACCGGGCGTGCCGCTGCCCGGCAGATGATTCACCATGAAGGTCTCGAGCATGCCGTCGGGATTTTCCGCGCTCACCAGCGTGCCGGTCTCGGGCGAGATGCGCAGCTGCACCAGGCCATCGGGCATCGGCAGTTTCTGCTGGGGTACGCCCTGCAGCGCCTCGCGCGTGTACCGGATCCAGATCGGCAGCGCCGTGCGCGCGCCCTCTTCGGATTCGCCGAGCGAGCGCTCCTGGTCGAAGCCGACCCAGACGGTGGTCACGAGCCGGGTGTTGAAGCCGTTGAACCAGGCATCGCGCGCATCGTCGGTGGTGCCGGTCTTGCCCGCGAGGTCGTTGCGGCCCAGCACCAGCGCGCGCCGCCCGGTGCCGTGGGGCGAGCGGATCACGTCCGCCATCATGTCGGTCATGATGTAGTCGTTCTGCGGACTGATGACCCGCGGCGCGAGCTGCTGCGGCGTCAGCGGCCCCGCGCCACCGCGGATGGCGTCGGCTGCGGCGAGCGTCGCGGCGGAGGCATCCTTCAGGGGCACCGTGGCGAGGTCCGCCGGCTGTTCGCATTGCCGGCAGGCGATCGGCGCATGGGCCTGCCACAGCACCTTGCCGCCGACATCCTCGATGCGGTCGATGTAGTAGGGGGTGACGCGGAAGCCACCGTTGGCGAAGGTCGCGTAGGCCCCGGCGAGATCCAGGGGCGCGACCTGCATGGTGCCGAGCGCCATGGTCAGGTTGTTCGGCAGGCTGTCCTTCTGGAAGCCGAACCGGGTCACGTAGTTCTGGGCATAGTCGATGCCGATCTGCCGCAGCAGCCGGATCGAGACCAGGTTGCGCGACTCCACGAGAGCCTCCCGCAGGCGCATCGGTCCGTTGAAGTCGCCGTGGGAGTTCTTCGGGCGCCAGGCGGTCTCCATGCCGCTGCCCTCGATGACGATCGGCGCGTCCGGCAGCACCGAGGCGGCCGTGAAGCCGTTCTCGAGCGCCGAGGAATACAGGAACGGCTTGAACGAGGAGCCCGGCTGGCGCCGGGCCTGCACCGCCCGGTTGTACTTGTTGCTGAAGTAGTCGAAGCCGCCCACCAGCGCCGCCACGCCGCCGTCGGTCGGGTCCACGGACACCAGGGCCGCCTGCGCCTCGGGAACCTGCACCAGCTGCGCGGCGTGCCGCCCGTCGGTGTAGATGTAGATGACGTCACCGCGCGCCAGGATCTCGCCGGCGGTCTTGGGCGCCGGGCCGGTGCGTTCGTTGTCCAGCTGCTTGCGCGCCCAGGCGAGGCCGTCCCAGTTGATCTGTTGGAACCCCAGGTCCTTGGCGTACACCCGGGCCGACTGCTCCCCCACGTCCACGACCACCGCCGGCAGCAGGGGGCCTACCGGGGAGTACTCATCGAGCAGTTCCTCCAGGTCCGAGGCGTCGGAATTGGCGGCCACGTCGGCATGGGCCGTGGCGCCGCGCCAGCCGTAACGGCGGTCGTACTCGATGAGGCCCAGGCGCACGGCGCGGTTGGCCGCGGTCTGCAGCCGGCCGTCGATGGTGGTGTAGACCTTGTAGCCGGCCGTCTCGGCCTTGGGCCCGAAGCGCCGCCGGACCTCCTGGCGGGCCATCTCGGCCACGTACTGGGCGTCGACATCGTAGAGCGGGGCATGCGTGCGGGCCTCCACGGACTCCGCATTGGCCGCCGCGGCGGTATCCGCATCGATGTACCCCAGGTCCTTCATCCGGCGCAGCACGTAGGTGCGCCGGGCCCGGGCGAACTGCGGGTTGACGATGGGGTTGTAGCGCGAGGGCAGCTGCACGATGCCCGCCAGGGTCGCGGCCTGCGCGACGCTGAGCTGGTCCAGGGTCTTGCCGTAGAAGGTCTCGGCGGCGGCCGCCACCCCGTAGGCGCGCTCGCCGAAGAACACGACGTTCAGGTAGAGCGCGAAGATCTCCTGTTTGCTGAACTCGTGCTCCATGCGGTAGGTCAGGAAGGCCTCCTGGAGCTTGCGCCGCCAGGTCTTGTCGAGCGTCAGGAACAGCTGCCGCGCCGCCTGCTGGGTGATGGTGCTGGCTCCCTGGGCCCGATCCCCGGAAATCAGGTCCACGACCACGGCCCGCAGCACCCCCTGGTAGTCGATGCCATGGTGCTGGAAGAAGCGGTCGTCCTCGGCCGCCAGGAAGGCCTGTTTGACCCGGTCCGGGATCTGGTCCCAGGTGACCGGTATACGGCGCTGCTCGCCGATCTGGGCGATGAGGTCGCCGTCGCGGGTATACACGCGCAGCGGTACCTGCATTTCCACGTTGCGCATCGCATCAACCGAGGGCAGGGACGGCTCGAGGTAGATATAGCAACCGGCGAGGCCGATGGCGCCCAGAAGTGTGAGCAGGATCACGCCGCCGGCCGCCGCGATCAGCAAGGAGAGTAATTTACGTTTCACAGACCGTGACTGTATCCGCTTGATTAGGTTTCAGGTGCTATGCATAGTAGCCATCGACTCGCAAGGGCAAACTCACCGAAAGGTGGGGACGCAAAGCTTCCGGTCTAAGGACATGAGCGTCTAGGACAGCGGGGCTGCCGGCTTTTAAGGAAACAACGATCGTCTCACCATGGGTCTGCCGCATGGTACGTCGATCCAGCCGCAGACTGCCGTCGACTATTCCTCATGACCTGCGAGGAGCCTTGTCTCCCCAAATGTTGCTTGGACCACAGGGAATGCAAAACGTTGGGCGCGACAGAATCGCGCAAGTGTGACGCCGGCAACATTTTCCGGCACCGGACTACCCCATCCTTGCCGCTGCTGGGTCGGTCCGTGAGCGTCCCCACGTTCAATTTAACTTTATGCTGATATATAGTGGCCTACAAAATTATCCTGCACAGGCGCTTTCCGCTGTAACTTACTGATAAGGAAACAAAATGTTCCTCTTGCAGGGTAAGTATCGCCCGCTCGTCGGCCTTGACATAACGACCTCCTCGATCAAATTGATCGAGCTGTCGATGTCCGGCGGCCAGTACCGGGTGGAGGCCTATTCCGCCGAACCGACCCCCCAGAATGCGGTCAACGAGCAGACCATCGTCGATGCCGAGGCCGTCGGGGAGGCCGTCAAGCGCTGTATCAAGCGTTCCGGGACCCGCAGCCGCGAAGTGGCCATCGCGATCAACGGCGACGCGGCGATCACCAAGGTGATCCAGATGCCCCGCAACCTGCGCGCCGCGGACCTGGAGGCCCAGGTCGAAATGCAGGCCGACCAGTACATCCCGTTCCCGATGGACGAGGTCAGCTACGACTTCGAGGTGCTGGGCCCCTCCGAGAAGGAGGCCGAGACCAATGACGTGCTGCTGGTGGCCACCCGCACCGAGAACGTCGAGCAGCGCCAGGCCGCGATCAACGCCGCCGGGCTCACCGCCAAGATCGTCGACGTCGAGGCCTTCGCCCTCGAGAACGCCTGCAAGCTGATGACCCACCAGATGCCCGATGGCGGCATCGACCGCTCGATCGCGGTGGTGGACTTCGGCGCCAGCAGCACCACCTTCAGCGTGCTGCGCAACCTCAAGGTCGTGTACACGCGCGACTTCGCCTTCGGCGGCCAGCAGCTGACCGAGGAGATCATGCGCACCTACGGGCTGTCGATGGAGGAGGCGGGGCGCGCCAAGAAGGAGGGCGGCCTGCCGGGCAACTACCAGTCCGAGGTGCTCGACCTGTTCATCGACGACATGACCCAGCAGGTCAGCCGTTCGCTGCAGTTCTACCTGGCCTCCGGTTCCGGGCGCGAGCAGCCGGAGAAGATCCTGGTGTGCGGCGGCTGCGCGAACATCTCCGGCGTCGGCGACGTGATCTCCAGCCGGGTGGGAATTTCGGCCGAAAAGGGCGATCCGCTCGGGCAGATGAAGCTGTCCTCGCGCGCCAAGGCCCAGGCGGTGCAGCGCGATGCCACCGCCCTGCTGACGGCCTGTGGTCTTGCCCTGAGGAGTTTCGACTGACATGCCACGGATAAACCTCCTCCCCTGGCGCGACGAACAACGCAAGGAGCGCCAGACGCACTTCGTGATCGCGCTCGCCGGCGCCGCGCTGCTGGCGTGCGTGCTCGCGTTCCTGTGGTACCTGATGTTCTCCTCGATGATCGACAGCCAGCAGCGGCGCAACGACCGGCTGCGGGCCGAGATCAAGAACCTCGACAAGCAGATCGAGGAGATCAACAGCCTCGAGAGCTCCAAGCAGAACTTCATCGCCCGCATGCAGATCATCGAGAAGCTGCAGCAGTCGCGGCCCGAGATCGTGCATGTCTTCGACCAGATCGTGAAGACGCTGCCCGACGGCGTGTACCTCACGGGCATCAAGCAGACCGACCAGCGCTTCAGGTTCGACGGCGTCGCGCAGTCGAGCACCCGCGTGTCGGCGTTCATGCGCAACATCGACGGCTCCGAGTGGCTGCGCAATCCGGAGCTGCAGGTGGTGCAGGCGGACGCCAACGGCGGGCAGTCCTTCACGCTGTTCGCGGATGAGCTGCCGAGCGGCGCCGAGACGCCGGCGCCGGCCCCGGGTGCGGCGAAGCCGGGCATGCCCCGCACCGGCGTGCGCAGGGGGGCCGGGCCATGAACCTGATCGAAGAGCTGCAATCCCTCGATTGGCGCGAACCGGGACGCTGGCCGCTGGCGATCCGCATCGGCGCGGTCGTGATCTGCCTGGTGCTGCTGACCGCCATCCTCGGCTACTTCTTCGTCTGGTCGAACGAGGAGCCGGTGCTGGACCAGTACCAGCAGGAAGAACAGAAGCTGCGCCAGGAGTTCCGCACCAAGCATGCGCAGGCGGTGAACCTGAGCGTCTACAAGCAGCAGCTGGCCGACATCGAGCGCTCCTTCGGCGCCCTGCTGCGGCAGCTGCCCGGACGCACCGAGGTGCCGAACCTGCTGGTCGAGATCTCCCAGACCGGCCTCGGCGCGGGGCTTTCGGAAAAGCTGTTCCAGCCCGGCGACGAAGTGAAGAAGGACTTCTACGCCGAACTGCCGATCAAGATCCGGCTCACCGGCAGCTACCACCAGTTCGGCCAGTTCGTGAGCGACATCGCGGCACTGCCGCGCATCGTGACGCTGCATGACGTGGAGATCAAACCCGACGCCAAGGGCGGCTACGACAACCTGACGATGGACCTCACGGCCAAGACCTATCGCTACCTGGAAGAGGACGAGATCAGCGGCGATGGCGGCAAGACCCCGCGCAAGAAGGATGGCCAGAAATGAGCGCCCCTAACGCCGCTTCTCGCATCCGTCCCGCCCTGCTGCTCGGCCTCGTGCTCGCGGCGGGCGTGATCGCCGGCTGCTCCAGCCAGGACACCGACCTGCAGAACTTCATCACGGAGACCAACAAGGAAGCCGGCGGCCGCGTCGAGCCGCTGCCCGAGGTCAAGCCGTACCAGACGTTCACCTACGCCGACGCCAACCTGCGTTCGCCGTTCACGCCGAGTTCCCCGAACGCCGGCAATCCGAACCTGCGCCCCGATGCCCATCGCAACCGCGAGTTCCTCGAGCAGTACTCGCTCGACACCATGAAGATGGTCGGGTCCATCCAGCAGAACGGCACGATGTACGGCCTGGTCCAGACCCGCGACGGACTCGTCCACCGGGTGACCGTCGGCAACTACATCGGCCAGAACGACGGCAAGATCACCGCCATCACCCCATCTAAGATCGACCTCCGCGAAATCGTTCCGGACGGCCTGGGTGGCTATATCGAGCGTCCGGCGGCGCTCGCGCTGAACGAATAGCCCGAACGGCTGCAGGGAGTTCTCAAAAATGACACGCCACAACCCGTTGAACCGGATCCGAAGCGCCCTCGGGACGCTCCTGACCGCGCTCATCGTCGGTTCCACTCTCCTGTCGGCGGCCCACGCCGCGGACAGCAATACCCTGCAGGCCATCGACGTGCGGCCACTGTCGGGCCAGCAGCTGCAGCTGACCCTGAAACTGTCGGGTCCGGCACCGCAGCCCAACAGCTTCACCATCGATGACCCCGCGCGCATTTCCATCGACCTGCCGAACA
>DATJTJ010000123.1:0-21330 GCA_035503515.1 Steroidobacteraceae bacterium | reverse complement strand
ATCACGCCGCCTCTGCCGGACAGACTCTCACCATCACCTGGACCATGGTCTCCGGCAATGCCAACGGCAACGTCGTCATCGATGGGGCGGCCCTGGCCGGTACATAATACGGCGCGGACGGGAAGTCTTTGCGTACCCATTTGCGAGCGGGTAGCATGAGTTATTGCATGGCCGCAGCGCTTAACAACAATGAAGAACATGCAGCACACACACAAACTCCATGCACTGATTTGCGCAGGAACGGTGCTGGCTGCCGTGCTGGGCGGCTGCAGCTCGCACACCTCTCAGGGCTGGAACCGTAGCGCTGCAGCTTCGTACCTGGATCAGCGCGAGCTGAAGTGGTCGAGGTGGAAGCCCGCCGCCCGGGAAGACAATACCGTGTGCGTTTCCTGCCATACCTCGCTGGTGTACGCCCTGGCGCGCCCGCGGCTCGAGGCGACGTTGCACCAGGCACCCGCCTCGCCGCGCGAGGAACTGCTCGCCAATGTCACGAAGCGGGTGCGGCTGTGGTCGCAGCTGCCTCCGTACTACAAGAATGCCGCGCGTACCTCGCAAGGGACGGAAGCGATCCTGAATGCCCTGATCCTGACCGATGAGGATTCGCGTCACGGACAGCTCAGTCCCGCAACCGTCTCCGCGCTCGATGACATGTGGGCCCTGCAGAACACCTCCGGGCCGGATGCCGGCACCTGGCCCTGGCTGCATACCGGTTATCAGCCCTTCGAGGCCACCGACGCGCAGTACTTCGGAGCGACACTGGCCGCGGTGGCGGTGGGCAGAACGCCGGAGGACTACCGGACACGTCCTGAAATCCAGGCCCATCTCGAGGCGCTGCGCGGCTACCTGCTGCGCAGCTACGCGCAGCAGCCGCTGCTGAACAGGATTCACCTGCTGTGGGCGGCGAGCGAGTGGCCCGGACTCATGACGCCGGACATGCGCGACGCACTCGAAGCGCAGATCTGGGCGCGGCAGAGGTCCGACGGCGGCTGGAGCCTGTCTTCGCTGATTCCGGCCGACTGGAAGCGCCGCGACGGACTCTCCCCGAGCAGCAGCAGCGACGGCTACGCCACCGGTATCATTGTGCTGGCACTGCAGGATGCGGGCATGCCGCGCAGCGATGCGCGCCTCAGCCGGGGGCTGTCATGGCTGCAGGATCATCAAAGCAGCTGGAACGGGCGCTGGACGGCGAACTCCCCCAACAAGTCCTACGGGTTCTTCGGGCCCTCGCGGCACTTCATGGACGATACCGCCACGGCGTTTGCCGTGCTGGCGCTGACCGAACCGGCCAAGTCGCCCCAGCTGCAGGCGCACAACTGAGGCGAACCTGCGGGCAGCGTGTCAGCGCCGGCTGGCCTCGAACAAAAACCACGCTCGCCGCTCGGTCTCGTCGATCCAGTTCTCCAGGAGACTGGCGGTCGCGATGTCATTGAGTTCATCGACGACTTCATGCACTTCGCGCATGCGCGCGGTCAGCGACTGGTTGTCCTCGCGCAGTTCCGCCAGCATGTCCTGCGCATCGACGTATTCCGCGTCGTTGTCCCGGATGCGCTGCAGACGGGCGATGTGGCCGATGGAGCGCAGCGTCGTACCCCCCACCTTGCGGATGCGCTCGGCAATGGGATCCGTCATGGCGTAGATCTGGTCGGCCTGCTCGTCCAGCAGCAGATGGTAGTCGCGGAAGTGAGGGCCGCTCATGTGCCAGTGAAAATTCTTGGTCTTCAGATACAGGGCGAAGACGTCCGCGAGAATGCCGTTCATCCCGCCTTCGATGCTCTTGGAAGCGGCAGCACCCAGATCCGTGGGCGTGATCAGGGGCGCCTTGCGACGCTGCTGCAGTTCTGACTTCTTCTCGCTCCCGGACTTCTTTGCACTGCCCATGGCTTTGACTCCGTATCAGATGCGGTTGAATTTCAATGCGCGAACAGCTGGCTCAAGTCCTGGAAGGCTTTGAACTCGAGGGCGTTGCCCGACGGATCGTACAGGAAGAACGTGGCCTGCTCGCCTGTCTGCCCCCGGAACCGTACGCCCGGCTCGATGACGAAGCGCTGACCGGCCTTCGTCAGCCGCTCGGCCAGCTCGTGCCAGGCCTGCCAGGGCAGCACGACCCCGAAGTGCGGCACCGGCACATCATGGCCGTCCACTTCGTTGGTGGCGTGCCCGGGGAGGCGACGCGAGCGGTCCAGGTGCGCCACCAACTGATGGCCGAAGAGGTTGAAGTCCACCCATTCACTGCTGCTGCGCCCTTCGGGGCAGCCCATCACGCCGCCATAGAAAGAACGCGCCGCGGCCAGATCGTGTACCGGGATTGCAAGATGGAACGGGGACAGTGTCATGCGGCGGATATTAGCGCATGGCGCGCCGCTCCAGCAGGGCGTCGATGGCAAGCCGGCCGCCGCCGGCAATGGCCAGCCACAGGAACAGGGCCAGATACTCGGTCTCATCGAAGCCGAGCAGCGTGGCCAGCGAGTCCACGTCGGGCCATTTGGCCGTGGCGATTGCGACGATCATCGTGATGCCCAGCGCGCCGGCGCTGATGCGCGTCAGCAGCCCCAGCAGCAGCAGCAGACCGCCGAAGAATTCCACGCCGGCGACGAAGGGCGTGAGCACATGGGGAAAGGGTATGCCCCAGCCGATGAAGTTCTCGGTCACCTGCGGAAGATTGTGCAACTTGCCCCAGCCACTGAGCAGGAAAACCCAGCCCACGACGATCCGCGCGAACAGCGGCGCAAGCCACTGCAGGTGGACCGCCACGCGGCGTGGTCCCTCGATCAGCAATCGGTTGAGAAAGAACATGCGGCCACCTCGCAGGCACTGCTTGTGAAAACCAACAAGCAGACCCGCGCGGGCGCCGGAACATTTCAGAAGCGGCCGGCCTGGTAGTCCTCGAAGGCCTGCCGCAGCTGCGCCTGGGTGTTCATGACGAACGGGCCGTACCGTGCCACGGGTTCCGCCAGTGGCCGGCCTGCAACCAGTATCACCCGAGCGCCCGCAGCCCCCGCCTGCAGCCTGACCGCATCGCCCGGGCCGAGTACCGCCAGGGTCTGCCGCGGCAGGACCGTCGTCCGGTGCCCCGCGCGCAGCGACAGTTCCCCTTCGAATACGTACACGAATGCAGCATGTCCGCGGGGCAGCCCGTGCGCGAAGGACGCGCCGGAGTCCAGCTCCACGTCGAGGTAGGTCGGATCGGTCGCCGGCTGCCGCACCGGGCCGATCGCATCATCGACCGCTCCGGCGATCACCTTGACGCGCACGCCCGGCGCGGGACGGGCCTGCGGTATTCGGCCGGGATCGAATTCCTGGTAGGCCGGCGCGCTCATCTTGGCGTCCGCCGGCAGGTTCAGCCACAGCTGGAAGCCGCGCATGCGGCCTTCCTGCTGCTCGGGCATTTCCGAATGCACGATACCGCGACCGGCCGTCATCCATTGCACCGCGCCGGGCACCAGCACGCCCTCGTGCCCATGGTTGTCCTTGTGCCGCATCCGGCCATCGAGCATGTACGTGACCGTCTCCAAGCCGCGATGGGGATGGGCGGGGAATCCGGCGATGTAATCGCCCGGATGGTCGGTGCCGAATTCGTCGAGCAACAGGAAGGGATCCAGGTCCGGCAGCGTCGGCTGGCCAATGACACGGGTGAGCCTCACGCCCGCCCCATCGGCGGTCGGCATGCCGCGTACCTGCTTCACCACTTCCCGATCACCGCTTTCCACAACTGCCGCGTTCATGACGCCTCCTTCGTTGATGCAAGCCTACTATTTGGAACAATCTTTGATAATCCAGGTCATCTGCAACTTATCGTTCCATTTTTGGTGATAGTATGGGCCGTGGAATCCCTCGACGACTTCTACTACTTCGCCAAGATCGTTGAATTCAAAGGGTTCGCGGCCGCCGGACGCGCCCTGGGGATCCCGAAATCCCGCCTCTCGCGCCATGTCAGCGACCTGGAGCGGCGGCTCAATGTCCGGCTGGTCAACCGCTCCACCCGGCACCTGGCGATCACCCACATCGGACAGGAGGTCTACCGGCGGGCGACGGCGATGGTCGGTGAAGCCGAGGCGGCGGTCGCGGCGGTGGAGTTTGCGCAGGCCGAACCGCGCGGCGTGGTGCGTCTGAGCTGCCCGGTGTCCCTCGCCCAGAATCCGCTCGCCGCCCTGCTGCCGGAGTTCTTCCTGCGCCATCCCGCGATCCGGCTGCTGATTCATGCCAGCAACCGGCGCGTGGATCTGCTCAACGAAGGATTCGATCTGGCCCTGCGGGTGAGGGCCACGCCCGGTGGCGAGGATGGCCTGGTGATGCGCACGTTCGGCCGGATCCGCGAACGGCTGGTCGCCTCGCGGGCCTACCTGGAGGCCTCGGGAAAGCCGCAGCGGCCCGAGGAGCTCGCGCGGCATGCGACTCTCGGTTTCGCACCCGAGGCGGACAGCCAGGTGTGGGAACTCAACGGCCCGCAGGATGAAAGCGTACGGGTGGAAGTCGCACCACGGCTGGTCTGTCACGACTTCGTCGTGCTGCGTGCCGCGGCACTGGCGGGCACGGGGATCGCGTTGCTTCCGGAGACGCTGGTGCGCAGCGATCTTGATGCCGGGCGGCTCGAGCCGGTGTTACCGGAGTGGAGTCTGCCCCAGGGCGTACTGCACGTGGTCTTCCACGGCCGGCGTGGAGTGTTGCCCGCCGTGCGGGCCACCCTGGACTTCCTGGCCGAGCGGCTGCCGGGACTCGGTGCGTAGCAACGGTGTGCCGGTGCGCACCGAGGTCAGGTTCGATTCGAACTCGCGGCTGCAGTGGGTCCAGCTCGAACGCAGGGCCCGCTCGCGGCAGGCGGCGGGACTGAGCAACAGTGCCCGATGGGCCGCGCGGCTCAGGCTCTCGTTCAACGCACCGGTGACTCCATCCTCGACCACATCGATCGGGCCCGTCACCGGATAGGCCGCCACCGGCACGCCGCAGGCCATGGCCTCCAGATTGACCAGACCGAAGGTGTCGGTGCGGCTGGGGAACACGAACACGTCGCTGGCCGCCAGATGCGCGACCAGGTCCTCGCCATAGCGGTAACCGACGAACACGCCCTCCGGATAGCGCTCCTGCAGCCGCGCCCGTTCCGGGCCATCGCCGATCACCAACTTGGACCCCGGCCAGGGCATGTCGAGAAATGCGTCGACATTCTTTTCCACGGCCAGCCGGCCGACATACACCGCGATCGGCCGTGGCAGGTCCAGGAAGCTCTTCGCGCCGGGTCGGAACAGCTGCGTGTCCACGCCGCGCTGCCAGCGCACCACGTTGCGAAAACCCCAATGCTCGAGTTCCGTCTGCAGGGTGCGGGTGCTGACCATGCAGGCGCGCGCGGCACCATGGAAGCCGCGCAACCAGCGGTAGGTGGCCCGCAACGGGATGGGGAACCGGGAGCGCAGGTACTGCGGGAACTGGGTGTGGTAGGACGTGGTGAAATACAGGCCGTGGCGGATGCAGTAACGGCGCGCCGCCAACCCCAGGGAGCCCTCGGTGGCGATGTGCACGGCGTGCGGATCGAACTCTTCGATGATTTCCGCCACCCGCGCGCCGGGGAATACCGCCAGCCGGATTTCCGGATAGCTCGGACAGGGAAAGGTCCGGAATCCTTCCGGGGTGATGAGGCGAACCTCGTGCCCGAATCCGCGCAGACACTCGGCCGTGTGCGACAGGGTGCTGACGACGCCATTGGTCTGCGGCCGCCAAGCGTCCGTGACAATCAGGATCTTCATGCCGCTGCCATGATTGCGCGCGGCCGTGACGATTATGTGACCCAGGCCGCGAAATGCCCGACTGGTGCACATTTCCGGCGCCGAATGGGGCCTGGGCGCCTCACCGTCATGATCCGGTAAATATTTTGAGATATCTGCTTCATGGCCGGTGCTTGGACACCGTTCACGGCAACTGAGAGGAAACGGAATGCAAAGTTTTAGGCAAGCGCTCCACACACAGCGCTGGGACGATCATCGGTACTACCACCACAGCCGCATCAACCAGTCGCTGCACCTGGTGAGTGCCCTGAGCTTCCTGGCCTCGTACGCCACTGTCTTCAGGAGCCCCTCGGCGGCAGCCATGATCGGCTGGCTGGTGGCCATGGTCAGCCGTCAGGCGGGCCACTTCTTCTTCGAGCCCAAGGGCTATGACAACGTCAACCATGCGACGCATGAACATAAGGAGGACATCAAGGTCGGCTACAACCTCAGGCGCAAGGTCGTGCTGCTCGCGATATGGGCGGTGTCACCGGCCCTGCTGTGGTTCAACCCCACCGTGTTCGGGCTGTTTCAGACTCCGACGTCCACCGCCGAGTTCGTCAGTCACGTCGGCATCGTGTGGCTGACGGTGGGGCTGGGCGGACTGCTGTTCCGCACCGTACAGCTGTTCTTCATCCGCGACGTGCAGACCGGGCTGGTGTGGATCACCAAGATCATCACCGACCCGTTCCACGACGTGATGCTGTACTACCGCGCGCCCCTGGCATTGCTGCGCGGTGAGCTCATCGATCCGATGGACGATGTGACGCTGGGCGAGGTGGACGAAGAACCCCTCCACCAGGCCTGAAGCAGTTCGCGCAGCAGGCGGCGACGAATCGCGCGGTTGGTGAGTGCCGGATCCGTCCACCACCAGCCGTCGCGTTCCATGTCGCGCGCTGCCTCCACGATCCGGTCCGCGACCGCGGCGAAATCCGCATCGGTGTAATTGTGGCTGAAGATGAAGCGGCCGGTGCCGACCCAGCTCAGCGCCAGGCCCTGGGCCCGCAGGTAATACTGGAACATCCAGTTGTACTGCGAGGCGCGGCGATACTCGACGGTCCAGATCGAGGACAGATTGGCGACCTGCACCGGCAGGTTCCCGGCGGCCAGCCGCGCGTTCAGCGCCGCGGCGCGGCCGTCCCACACCGCATCCAGGTTGCGGTACAGCTGCTGGACGGGTTCGCTCGCCAGTTTCTGCAGGAACTCATGCATTGCCCCCATCACGTACGGATGCGAGTTGAACGTGCCGCGCGCGAGGCACACGTCCGCCGGATGCTGCTCGCGGTAGCGTCGCATCAGCTCGCCGCGGCCGCAGACCACGCCCACGGGCAGCCCGCCCCCGAGCGTCTTGCCGTAGGTCACCATGTCGGCGCGGACGCCGAAGTATTCCTGCGCGCCGCCCTGGGCCAGGCGGAAGCCCACGAACACTTCATCGAAAATGAGCACGATGCCGCGCGCCGTGCACACCTCGCGCAGTTGCCGCAGCCAGCGACCGTAGGCGGCGCGATCGAATGCACTGTGCCGGCCGCTGTCCACCAGCGCGCCGTCGTTGGGGGCGTTGGCATTGGGATGCAGGCCCTGCAGGGGATTCACCAGCACGCAGGCGATGTCGCGGCGCATGCGCAGGACCTTCAGGCTCTGCTCGCTCATGTCCTTGAGCGTGTAGGTGTCGTGCGCGGCGACGGGATTGCCGACCCCGGGCTGCACGTCGCCCCACCAGCCATGATAGGCGCCGCAGAAGCGCACCAGGCGCGGCCGGCCCGTGTGGTAGCGGGCCAGGCGCACCGCCTGCATGACGGCCTCGGTGCCGGACATGTGGAAGGAGACCTCGTCGAATCCGGAGATCTCGCGCAGCCGGCGCACGTTGTAGGCCATCACCGGATGGTAGGTACCGAGCACCGGGCCCAGATCGCGCACCAGCGCCGCGCCGCGCTCGATGCAGTCCTTGTAGAAGTCATAGCCGAATACGTTGACCCCATAGGATCCGGCAAGATCATAGAACTGGTTGCCGTCGAGATCGGTCAGCAGTACCCCCTGCGAGGCCTTGAGGAAGGAGCCGCCCCGCAGCTGTTCGCGGACCATGCGACTGAACTGGAACGGAACCCGGTAGCGCGCCGTGAACTGCATGTCGGAGACCGACCTGGCGACATCGCCTGTCAGTGCCGCGGAGCGGGCGTAGCGGGTCGCGAACAGGTTCGCCAGGCGCTGGAATCCCGCACGGCGCCTCGCCGCCACGTCCTCGGGCGCCTCGTCCGCACGGAAGAAACGGCCTTCGGGGTATTCGTAGAACGGCAGCAGGCGGGCAATGCGCCGCGACCAGCGTGCGTGTCCGGCCAAGGAGCGGTGCTTGGCCGCGGACAGCGCCAGGCGCAGCCGGATCCGGTACAGGAGCCACGCGCCGAGCAGCGCGGCGGGAATGACAAGCCAGTATGAATTCATGCCGGAAAACTATTGCATGGGAATGACATCTCTATGACGGTCCGTACCGCGATCAGCCGTGTCGTGCAGCAGGAGGACATCAATTTCCTGCTGACCAACCGCATCCCCCGGCGCTGGCTGACCCTGTTCGTGGGCTGGCTCAGCAAGATCGAGAACCCGCTGGTGAGCGTCCCCGCGATCGCCCTGTGGCGGCTGTTCTGCGACGTGGACCTGCGCGATGCCCGCGCCACCCGCTTCCGCAGCCTGCATGAGTGCTTCACCCGCGAACTCAAGGAGGGCGCGCGGCCCGCGGACCCCGATCCGGCGACGCTGGTGAGCCCGAGCGACGGCATCATCGGGGCATCGGGACGGGTCGTTGCCGGCGAGTGCCTGCAGGCCAAGGGCTTTTCCTATACCCTCATGGAGCTCCTGGCCGACCCGGATCTGGTACGTCTGTACCAGCGAGGCGGCTCCTATGTTACGTTGCGGCTGACCGCGGGCATGTATCACCGTTTCCATGCACCCGCGGACTGCGAAGTGCGGCACGTGTCCTATATTTCCGGGGATACCTGGAACGTCAATCCCATCGCCCTCCAGCGCATCGAGAACCTGTTCTGCAAGAATGAGCGGGCCGTGATCCGGCTCAGACTCGCACACTCCGGTCACATCGTGACGCTGGTACCGGTGGCCGCGATCCTGGTGGCCAGCATCCGCCTGCATTTCCTCGATGTGCTGCTGCACCTGCGCTACCGCGGGCCCAACCATATCCCCTGCGCGACCCGCCTCAGGCGCGGCGAGGAAATGGGCTGGTTCCAGCACGGCTCGACCATCATCGCCTTCGTGCCGCCCGGCGTCCGGCTCGCCGCAGGCCTGCAGCCCGGCACGACCGTGCGGGCCGGCCAGGCGCTGTTCAGGCTGGACGGCGCATGACCCCGGCCGCCGCCCCGGTCGCCGTGATCACCGGAACGACCCACGGCATCGGGACCGTGACCAGCTTCGGTCTGGCCCGCGCCGGCTATACGGTGGTCATGCTGTGTCGCAATGCCCCCGCCGGGGCACGGCTGGCGCAGCGGATCATGCAGGAGGTCTCCGGCAGCGATGTACGGGTGGTGGGCTGTGACCTCGCCGCGCTCGCCAGTGTCCATGCCGCCGTGCGCGAACTGCGCGCGCGATTCCCGCGCATCGACCGCCTGATCAACAACGCCGGGATCGTCAGCACCCGTCGGCGCACCTCGGTGGATGGCTTCGAACTGACCTTCGCCACAAATCACCTGGGACCGTTCCTGCTCACCCGGTTGCTGCTGCCCTCCCTGGCGCCCGGGGCCCGTATCGTCAACGTCTCCTCCCGGGTGCATTACCGGGGACGCCTGGACCTGGACAGTGTCGTCGACGCCCGCGCCGCCTACAGCAGCGTCGCCGCCTATTCCCGCTCCAAGCTCGCGAACGTGCTGGACACGTTTACCCTGGCACGCGACCTCGAGGGATCGGACATCACGGTCAATTGCCTGCATCCGGGGGTGGTGGCCACCCACCTGCTGCCCGGCTGGCTGAATCTGCTGCGGCCCCTGTTCAGGCGGAACATCCTGACCCCGGAACAGGGCGCCCGCACTTCCCTGTACCTCGCGCTCGATGAACGCGCCGGCGCCCTGCACGGGCAGTACCTTGACGAGCACCAGCAGATCCAGCCCGCGGCCGCGAGCGCCCGGGACCGGCTGCTGCAGGAGCAGCTACTGGCCCGCAGCACCCGCTGGACGGGTCTCGATCAGGCCGGCGCCTGACCGGAACCGGATCTGTACATCCTGAACGAGGCGGCCCAGACCCTCGTACATGGCCCGCTGCGAGCGCACCAGCGCATCCGCGTTCGGGACGAAGGCCAGGGCGCCCTTGTCCCGCTGCGTCCACATGGCCGCCGGTGCCGGGACCACATCGATTCCCGCCTGATTGAACTCGACTACCGAACGCGCCATATGCGCCGCGGAAGTCACCAGGACGACCTTGTGAACCCCGGCCCGGGCCAGGATGACCGCCGAGAACTGGGCATTCTGGTGGGTGTCGCGCGAGCGGTTTTCCAACCATTGCGCGGTCACGCCCAAGTCCTGGTGCAGGAACGCCGCCATCGAGGCGGTCTCGAAACGGCTGCCCGAAATGAGCACCGGCAGATGGGTGCTGCGGGCCAGCCGCGCGCCATAGACCAGCCGCTCCAGACTGGTGGCGCCAGGCGCCGACGTACCGTATTCGGGCGCGTCCACACGCACGCCGCCGGCCAGGATGACGATGGCCTGGGCGTCACCGACCCGGCGCGGATCCAGGGCCGGAAAGCGCTCGGCCCAGCGCACCAGCGAGTCGGCCGCGATCGGCGTGGCCAGCACCCACAGCGAACCCAGGCCCACGGCGCACAAAATGGCCCCGCCGAGGCGGGCCCGGCGCACGGCCAGCAGTACCAGCCCGAGCGCCGCCAGCAGCAGCGGCCCGGTCGGGGGCAGCACCAGGTTCTTCAACAGCTGTTTCCAGACAAAGTAGTCCATGTGTCTGAATGATAGCGCCCAATGAATCACGTAATATCAGCCACGTCGTTACATGCGATTCGATTGAAGGATCCGACATGCCGGTAAACACCCATTCGACCCTCGCCCAGCGGCTGCTGTTTGCACTGAACTTCTTCCGTCATCCCTTCATGCTCGGCTCGATCTGGCCGAGTTCCCCGTACCTCGTGGACGAGGTGCTGCGGCCCGTGGATTGGGAACGGGCCCGGGTGATCGTCGAGTACGGCCCCGGGGTGGGTACCATCACCGGCGAAATCCTGCGCCGGATGCGACCGGATGCCCACCTGGTCGCCATCGAGACCAACGAAGCCTTCGTCAAGTTCCTGAAGGGTTCCATCGCCGATCCGAGGCTGCATGTCGCCAACGATTCGGCGGCCGATGTCGGGCTGATCCTGAAGCGCCTGAACCTGCCCCCCGCGCAGTACGTCGTCTCGGGCATCCCGCTGGGCAGCATGCCCGAGGCCCTGCGGGCTGACATCGTCGCCAAGACCCGGGCGGCACTGGCCCCGGGCGGACAGTTCCTGGTCTACCAGTTCACCAGCCGCGTCCTGCCGGTCCTGCAGCGCACTTTCGAAGAGGTGTCGCGCAGCATGGAGAAGCGCAACATCCCGCCGGCACACCTGTTCGTCTGCGCGACGGATGCCGGCTGACGCTCAGCCGGCCTGGGGCAGTTGCGCGATCGGCTGGGGACGGGCCAGCAAGTAGCCCTGCACGAAGTCGACGCCGATGCGCTTGAGTTCGGCCAGCACGGCTTCGGACTCGACGCATTCGGCCACGGTGAAAATGCCCAGTGAACGGGCGATCGTGCAGATCGCCTCCACCATGTTGCGGTCGACGGGATTGTCGGCGACCTGCGCAATGAACTGGCCGTCGATCTTCAGGTAGTCCACGGGGAGGGTCCGCAGGTACATGAAGGATGAGAGGCCGCTGCCGAAATCATCCAGCGCGAAGCGGCAGCCGCGCTGCTGCAGTTCCCTCATGAAGTACAGCGCGCTCGACCAGTTGGTCACGGCCGCCGTTTCGGTGATCTCGAAACACAGCCGGCGGGCCACATCCGCGGCCCCGGCATGTTCGACCACGAACTCGAGGAACGAGGGATCGCTCAGGGAGGTGCCGGAGAGGTTCACGGCCAGCACCGGCGAGGCGGCAGGCTTGAGCGGCGCGGCCCGCAGGTGTTCCAGGGCGCGCTGGATCACCCAGCGATCGATGGCCGGCATGACGTTGTAACGCTCGGCGGCGGGAATGAACTCCCCGGCCGGCACCAGCCGGCCATCGTCATCCCGCAACTGCACCGTCAGTTCGTGGAAGTTCAGCGGACCGGCGGCGGCAATGGGAACGATGGGCTGATGCAACAGTTCCAGGCGGTCTTCCTCGACGGCGCGCGTCAGGCGCGCCGCCCAGTGCAGCTCGCGATGCAGCCCCACCGCACCGTCGCCATCGTAGACATGCACCCGGTTGCGTCCGCTTTGCTTGGCCGCGTAGCAGGCGATGTCGGCGGCGCTCAGCACGGCGGCGACGCTGTCGGTGTCGCGATGGATCCCGACCACCCCGATGCTCGCGCCCACGAAGAGCGTGCTGCCGCCCCAGACGAAGCGGTGCGTGTGGATGGCCTCGCGCACGCCCTCGGCGATGCGGTGCGCCTGCCCCTCGGCCATGCCATCGAGAAGGATGCCGAATTCATCGCCGCCGAGGCGCGCGATGGTGTCCTGGGTGCGCACCCGGGCGCGCAGCAGACTGGTGATTTCGCGCATCAGGCGATCCCCCGCCTGGTGGCCGCAGGTGTCGTTGACGACCTTGAACTGGTCCAGGTCCACGTACAGGAGCGAGAACTGCCGTTCGCCGCGCTGCGCCAGGCCCAGGGCATCGCGCAGCCGCACGTCGAACTCACGCCGGTTGATGAGGCCGGTCAGCGCATCGTGGCTCGCCTGGTAGGACAGCGCCCGCTTCAGCCGCCGCTCCTGCGTCACATCGTGCACCACGACCACCGCGCCGATGACGGTCCCGCTGCGATCGCGGATCGGTGCCGCCGACTCCTGGACCGCGACTTCCTGGCCCTGACGGGTCAACAGCACCGGCTGGGTCGCTGCCGACACCGGGCCGGCGCCGCCCAGCAGCCGTTCGAGCGAATGGCTCACGTGCTCGCGCGTCGTCTCATCGATGAGACTGAGGACTTCGGTCAGGGCGCGGCCGCGGGCCTCGGCCAGGGTCCACCCCGTGAGCTTCTGCGCCACGGGGTTCATGTACTCGATCAGGCCGCGCGCGCAGGTACTGATGACGCCATCGCCGATGGACTGCAGCGTGACCTGCGCCCGCTCCTTCTCGGCGATGACGGCCTGCTCGGCCTGCGTGCGCCGCTTTTCGGCCAGCAACCGCTCGATGGCAATGCCGGCCAGCTTCGAGGCATGGAGGATCGATTCGGCCTGCGGCGCGTCCGGAAGTCCGATGCCGGGGTGATACACCCCCAGGGAACCGAGCACCTTGCCATCCACGCTCTTGATCGGCGTGGACCAGGCCGCGGACAGACCCGACTCCCGGGCCGGCACCCGGACCTGGTTCCAGAAGTGATCCTTGGAGAGGTCCGCGACCAGCACCGGGCGCTCGAGGTAGACCGCCGCGGCGCACGATCCATGGCCGAGGCCGACCTGGGCGCTGAGCAGCAGCTCCCGGAACGAAGCCGGCACCCCCGGAGCGACCACCGAGGAGAACCGGCTGCCCCCGTCATCGAGGATGCTCACCGAACAGCGGCAGCCCGGATCGACCGACTCGATGAGCTGCGTCACGGCCTCCAGAACCTGCGCCACCGGAGCGCCCGCCGTGAGCCGGTTCAGCACCTCGCGTTCGGCGGCCTCGCACCGCTGCCGGCGTTTGCGGTCGCTGATGTCGGTGAGGCTGGCGCGGATCAGCCGCTGGGTGCCCGAGGGCATCAGGGACAGGCGCACCTCGCAATCCACCAGCGTCCCCTGGGCGGTCCGATGGACCCATTCGAAGACCTGCATCTCACCGGACAGCACCGCCGCGATCTTCGTGCGGGCCCGCTCGGCGGAAAGCTCGCCGTTGGGCTGGAACTCGGGACTGATGTCGGCGGGATTCAGCTGCAGCAGCTGTTTGGCGTCGACGCCGAACAGGCGCCCGGCATTCGCATTTCCGTCGACGTAGCGGCCGGCGTCCATGTCGTACACCATGATCGCCTCCGGAGCGTGATCCACCAGCATCCGGTACCGCAGTTCACTTTCGCGCAGCTGGCGCTCGGCCTCGCGCCGCTCGGTGATATCGCGCAGGCACAGCACGTAGATCGCCCGACGCCGCAACCGGGCACGGCTCACGGCGAATTCCGCCGGGAACACCTCGCCACTCTTGCGGCGGCCGCGGATCTCGCGGGCCGACAGATCCAGATGGGTGTCGCCGGTGGTCTGCGCCAATCGTTCGAGCGCCTCGCCCGAGGCACCGCGATCGGCCAGTTGCGGCAGGAACTCCTCGATCCTGCGGCCCACGGCATCGGCTTCGCCCGATCCGAAGACCCGCTCGGCCGTCGGGTTGAACGTCAGCACCAGGCCGAATTCATCGAGCGTCAGCACGGCATCCTTGATGTGGTCGAGGACGATCTGCAGGTGATCGGAACTTTGCTCCTGGGCCTCGAGGGCCAGTGCCCGCGCCTCGTCGGCCATGAGCTGCATGGTGCGCACCACGCCGCGGCGTTCCTCATCGACGCTGTCGTAGTGTCTGCTGATCAGCTGCAGGAGGGCGGCGGCATCGAACTCGGCGGAGCCGGCCCGCAGCCGCAGCTCGCGCAGTTGCGCAAGCAACAGCGGATGCAGCTCCGGGGTCGCGTGGCTCACCGTCGCCGCCGGATCGGGCGGCCGCTGGGCGTTCTGCGGGTTTGTCATAAGATGAACCGCGGCATCCCTCCGATCATAGGAGCTGGGCCGGCCGGCCCGAAGTGAACCGTTCGCGGTTTTGGGGCCCCGGGGGGCGCCTATTGGCGGGACTTTGCCACAGGTCCGGTCGCGGCCGCCGGAGCCGGACCCACCACGATCGGGATCACGAAACTGCGGCTGAGGGCCTCCGCCGCGGTACCGGTGGTAATGGTCGCCATGAGCGTGAAGACGCCTTCATGGGCCGGGATCACGGTCAGGGTATGGTCCAGTGCCGTCCCGGCCTGCAGATGGTCCGCGGGATCGAAACTGCCCCCTTTCGGGATATCCAGACCCTCATCGCCATGGAAGCGGGCCTCCAGGTGCTCCAGCGGCTGGTTGGCGACGAGATGCACCAGGAGCGGGACGGGCTGGCCGGCGACGGGGCGCTGGCCCACCTGGAATTTGAGGCTGATGGAACTGTCGGCGGAGCCGCCCAGGGCAACGGCCGACACCAGATCGCTGGATGCCTGGTTCGGCGCCTTGCTGCCGGCCGCATCGGCGGAGAGCGCGTGATGGGTGACGAACGGTAAGGTTACCCCTGCGGAATGGCCGCAGGCCGCGAGCGACCCGCAGGCCGCTGCGAGCAGTAGTCCGCTCAGAATCCGTTGAACGCGTCCCATCCGTTTCATCCTCGCCACTGCCGCCCCTATTGAAGCAACGGCTGCTCGCGCATGTTAGACGATTGTTCAAGGAGGTCTAAGATGTAGTTCTCCCAATTGCGACGCTCGCCGAACCAGGGAAAGGCTCGGGGGAAGGCCGGATCCTGCCAGCGCTGCGCCACCCAGGCGGCATGATGCAGCATCCGCAGCGAGCGCAGCGCCTCCACCAGCAGCACCTCGCGGTAATCGAACGGCGCGAACTGCTGGTAACCCTCCAGGATCTCGGCCCATTGCCGCTGCTGCACCTCGGGGGGGCCCGACAGCAGCATCCACAGATCCTGGACCCGCGGTCCCATCATGCAGTCATCCAGGTCCACGAAGACCGGTCCGTGCTCGTTCCAGAGAAGATTCCCGAGATGGCAGTCGCCATGGATGCGGATCGCCCCGACCTCCCCGGCCGCCTCGAACACGGTCTCCACCGCTTCCAGCAGCTCGCGCGCCACTTCCTCGTAGCGCTGCGCCAGTTCCCGCGGGATCAGGCCGCTGGCGAGCACGGTCTGCAGTGCCTGCCAGCCCAGGCGCTGCGAATTGAGCCAGGGTCGCGCCGCGAACGGCCGCACGCAGCCGACCTGGTGCATGCGGGCGATGGCCCGGCCCAAAAGGGTCAGGGACTCGCCGGCATCCAGTTCCGGGGCCCGGCCCGGCATCCACGGGAACACGCAGAAACGGTAGCTTTCATACCGGAACAGCGTGCCGCCATCGATCCGCAGCGGCGCCGCGACGGGCAGCTCCGCGGTGGCCATTTCCGCCGTGAACTCGTGCTCCTCGGTGATCTGCGCATCGCTCCAGCGGCCGGCACGATAGAACTTCAGCACCCGGATCCCGGCATCGGTGCCGAGCTGGTAGACCCGGTTTTCGTAGGAGTTCAGGGCCAGCAGCCGCCCGTCGCCCTCGATGCCCACCGAGGCGGCGGCGTCCAGCACCACATCGGGACTCAAGGCCTCGAACGGGCGCGCCGCCGCACCGCGGGCCACGTCACCCGACTTTGTGTTTATCATGCGGCCACTGTGTAGCAAGGGCGAGGGAAATCGTGGGAGGAGGAACCATTCTGGTGACGGGTGGCGCCGGGTACATCGGCAGCCATGTGGTCCTGCAGCTGCGCGCGCGCGGCGAATCGGTCGTGGTCCTGGACGATCTGTCGCGGGGATTCCGCCAGGCCGTCGCGGACACCCCGCTGGTCGTGGGCGACAGCGGTGATCGGCCGCTGGTCGGCCGGCTGATGCGCGAGCACAACGTCGACACCGTGCTGCATTTTGCGGCGTACACCATCGTTCCCGAATCGGTCCGGGATCCACTCAAGTACTACGCCAACAACGTGTGCGGGACCCGCAACTTGTTGCAGTGCTGCGCTGAATCGGGCGTCCGCCACTTCGTGTTCTCCTCGAGTGCGGCAGTATACGGGACCCTCGCCGGAGAGCTGGCCGCGGAGGACGATCCCACCGCGCCCATCAACCCGTATGGCACCTCGAAGCTGGTAGCGGAGTGGATGCTGCGCGATCTGGCGCTGGCCTCCGACCTGCGCTACGTGGCGCTGCGCTACTTCAACGTTGCAGGATCGGATACCGGCGGCCGCATCGGCCAGGCCACCCCGGGCGCCACCTTGCTGATCAAGGTGGCCAGCGAGGCCTCGGTCGGCAAACGCCCGCACGTGAGTATCTTCGGCACCGACTATCCGACGCCGGACGGCACCGGCATCCGCGATTACATCCACGTCGAGGACCTCGCAGGGGCGCACCTGGCCGCCCTGGATCACCTGCGTCGCAAGGGCGCGAGCGCCGTGCTCAACTGCGGCTACGGCCACGGGTACAGCGTGCGCGAGGTGCTGGACAGCGTGCAGCGGGTCGCGGGCCGCAAGCTCGCCATCCGCGAGGAGCCCCGGCGCGCGGGGGACCCGGCGGTGCTGGTGGCCAGGGCCGACCGCATCCGCGCCCTGCTCGGCTGGACCCCGAAACTGGATGATCTGGACCTGATCGTGCGCACGTCCCTGGAGTGGGAGGCCAAGCTGCAGCAGGACCCTTGGTGAGCTTGCAATTGCCGCGCCGGGGCCTGATGCCCTAGGCGTAGAATGCACCACATGCGGTTCTTCTGGCCTAAGTCCTTGAGCGGTCTCATGCTGCTCGGCATTGCGGTGATCGCCGTACCGCTGCTGGTCGCGATTTCCAACGCCGCGCTTCAGATCCAGCAGCTCGCCGATTCCAGCCGCACCGTGGCCTCCGAAGGCATCGGCTCGGCGCGGGCCAGCGAGGATCTGATGTCGGAAATCCTGCTGCTGGAGCGGGCCACCCGGCTGTACCAGGTGCTCTCGGACCGCAAGGAGCTGCTCGACGTGTACCGTGAGCACGATGCACAGCTCACGGCCTCGCGGATGCAGCTGACCCGGCAGCTGCGCTCGGGCGCGGCGAGCGCCGCCCTGGCCCAGCTCGGGGACCTGCAGCAGAAGATCTACGCGGAAGTGTTCGCCGCCAACACCAACAGCGGCACCGTCGGTGCGACGCTGCCCCAGTTCACGCAGATGAGCACCCTGGCCGAGCGCATCGCGGTCCAGAGCAAGGTCGAGATCGATGCCCAGATTGCCGGCATCCAGCGCCGCACCGCCGCGTCCCAGCGGCTGCTGTTGTGGCAGAGCGGACTGCTGATCCCGCTCGCGCTGTTCGCCATCGTGGTCCTGGCCTTCGGTGTCGGCAGACCGTTGCGGCAGGTCGACCGGGCCATCAGTGAACTGGGGGGCGGGAACCTCTCCCACCCCATCAGCGTCAGTGGACCCAAGGACATCGAACGGCTGGGACGGCAGCTGGAGTGGCTGCGCAGCCGCCTCCTGGACTTTGCGGCCGAGCGAAATCGATTTTTGCGGCATATGTCACATGAACTGAAGACGCCCTTGGCCAACATCCGGGAAGGCACCGAACTGCTGATGGACGGGGCGGTCGGTGAACTTGACGCCAATCAGCGCGAAGTCACTGGAATCTTGCGCGAAAATGGGCTCAAATTGCAGCGATTGATCGAAAACCTGCTGTCATTCAGCGCCTGGCAGACCAGCAGCGTGGGTCTGGAGACCAGCGAATTCCGGCTGCGTCCCCTGGTCAAACAGGTCCTCGAGAACCAGCAGCTGACGCTCCTGAGCCAGCGCGTCCGCCTGGAAGTGAAGATCGAGGACATCACCCTCAATGCCGACCGTGGCAAGTTGCGGCTCATCCTGGAGAATCTGCTGTCGAACGCCATCAAGTACTCGCCCAAGGGGGGCGCCATCTACCTGTCCGCGCAGGCCGACGGCGACCAGCTGCTCATGGACGTGGCCGATTCGGGCCCCGGCATTCCCTACGATGAGCGGGCGCACATATTCGAAGCCTTCTACACCGGCAAGGCACCCCGCGGAACCAACGTGAAAGGCACCGGTATCGGATTGTCGGTGGTTCTGGAATTCGTCGCCGCCCACGGCGGGACGGTGCAGATCATGGACGGCCAGTTTCCGGGGGCGCATTTCCGGATCACCATGCCGCTGCGCGGCAAGGACGCCATCGGCCCAGGGGAACAGGCCCATGCCGCCTAGGTCCCGGGGTCGAGCACAGCGCATCGCTTGCGGGCTGACCGGCACCCTGGTCCTCCTGGCGGGCTGCGCCGGCATGGCGCCGACCCGCAGCGTGCCGCCGCCGGATCATCCTCCCACCATCGATCGTGCCATCACGGAGGCGGCCCTGCTGGCGAGCTACCTGGAGGTGCTGCAGCGCCTGGTCCAGGGCGCCCCGGCCGAGCAGGCCGAAATTCTCAGCACCGCGCGCCATGATTTCGAAACGGCGCCCACGCCCAGCCATCAGCTGCGCTATGCGATGGTACTGGCCACGCCGCGGCATCCCGGAACCGACTGTGCGAAGGCACAGACGCTGCTGCGCGAGTTGATCGCCACCCAGGAGACGCTGCTGCCCGCCGAGCGGGCCATGGCGTTCCTGACGCTGCAGTCCGTCGAACAGACTCTCGCCCAGACGGCGGAGATCCAGCACCTGCAGGCCTCGGCCGATCACACCGACCGCGAAAAGTACACCGCGGCGAACCGTCGCCTGCAGTCGGATCTGCAGGCGGAAATGGATGAAAATGCCCACCTGCACAAGGAACTGGACGAGGCCCATTCGAAACTCGACGCGATTGCCAACATCGAGCGCTCGTTGAACAAGCCCAAGGCCCCCGCGGGAGCAACACCACAGTGAACATCACCGGCAAGCGTAAGGCCCGAATCCTGGTCGTGGACGATGACCCCGGTCTGCTGCGACTGCTCACCATCCGGCTGCGCGCCGAGAACTACGAGGTGGAGGCCGTCGAAGGCGGTCCCCAGGCCCTCGCCGCCGCCAGCCGCTTCCGCCCCGACCTGGTCATCACCGATCTGCGCATGGAGCCCATGGACGGCATCGCGCTGCTGAAGGAACTGCAGAACCGCTGGCCGGGCCTCAAGGTCGTCATGCTCACGGCGCACGGCACGATTCCGGATGCCGTGCAGGCCACCCAGATGGGCGCATTCGGCTTCCTGACCAAGCCGGTGGACAAGCAGGAGCTGCTGGACCAGGTGCAGAAGGCGCTGCGCATTTCCGGATTCAGCTCCTCCGATGCCGACTGGCGCGCCGACATCATCGCCCGCAGTTCCGTCATGGAGGAAAAGCTGGCCCAGGCGCACATGGTGGCGGGCACCGACGCCCGCGTGCTGATCACCGGCGAGAGCGGCACGGGCAAGGAACTGCTGGCGCGCGCCATCCACAAGGTCAGCCCCCGGCGCGGACACCCCTTCGCGGTCGTCAACTGCAGCGCCATCGGCGAGGAGCTGCTGGAGGCCGAACTGTTCGGCCAGGAGCAGGACGCCACGGGCGCTGCCCGTACCCTGCCCGGCCTGTTCCGCAGCACCGATGGCGGTACGCTGATGCTGGACGAGATCGGCGATATGCCGATGCAGTTGCAGGTGAAGCTGCTGCGGGTCCTGCAGGAGAACGTGGTGCGCCCGGTGGGCGGCACGACCCCGGTCGCCGTCAATGTGCGCGTCATTTCCGCCACGCACCACGACCTGCAGGCCCTGATGCAGAACGGCCAGTTCCGCGAGGACCTCTACTATCGCCTGAACGTCGTGCACATCGAGATGCCGGCACTCAACCGCCGCCGCGAGGACATCCCGCTGCTGGTGGCGCATTTTCTGGCGCGGCTGGCCAAGGACAGTGGCGTGCGCAAGATCTACGCCCCCGAGGCGGTGGAACTGCTCGCCACGGCGGACTGGCCCGGCAACATCCGCCAGTTGCAGAACGTCGTACGCCAGAACGTCGCGCTCTCCCAGACGCCGATCATTCCGGTGGAGCTGGTCCAGCAGTCCTTAGGGGGCGGCCAGGGCAAACTGCCGTCCTTCGACGAAGCCCGGGACGAGTTCACCCGCAGCTACCTGTCGCAGATCCTGCAGATCACGGGCGGCAACGTCAGCCAGGCCGCGCGGCTGGCGAAGCGCAACCGCACCGACTTCTACAAGCTCCTGGGACGCCACCAGCTGACACCCGAGGAATTCAAGCAGCGCTGATCAGCCGCCCTGGAACTGGGAGGCGTCGATGTGATGCTTTTCCAGCAGGTCGTACAGCGTCGGGCGCGTCACGCCGAGGAACTCCGCGGCCCGGGACAGGTTGCCCCCCGCCACGGCCAGCGCCTGGCGGGCGGCCTGGGCTTCGGCCTTCTGCCGGGCCGTGCGCAGGTTCAGATGTTCCGGATCGGCGTCCGGATCATGCAGATTCAGGTCCGCACAGGTCACCACCGGACCTTCGGCCATGATCACGGCCCCCTTGATGCGGTTCTCCAGCTCACGCACATTGCCCGGCCAGGGGTAGGCCTGGACGGCCCGCAGCGCATCCGGCGCGAACGCCCGCAGCGCCTTGCCGTAGCGCTCGGCCATCTGCCCGAGCAGCCATTGGGCGAGCAGCACGCTGTCCCCCTGGCGCTCGCGCAAGGCGGGAATCCGCACCGTGACCTCACTGATGCGATAGAACAGGTCATCGCGGAACCGCCCGGCGGCGATGAGTTCGTTGAGGTT
>DATJTJ010000122.1:0-2918 GCA_035503515.1 Steroidobacteraceae bacterium | reverse complement strand
TCAGGAGCAGCACCGACCCGGAACACGCGGACCGCATCACGGATCCGACACGACGCCGCGCCGAAATCACGGTCACGCCATGAGGGCGAGGCAGCTCAGTGATTATCGCGCGGCAGGCCCGCCGTCTGTGCGAGGTGCTGGAACTGTTCTGAGCCCTCCAGAATGGCTCCCGTGCTCAACTGTCCCACCAGCTGACGCTGGATCTGCTGCCAAGGCGTCTGCGAGGCAGGATACGGCAGGCCCCCCGCAGCTTTCAGTGCATCGCCCCGCGCAGCCAGTTCCGCCTCGCTCACCAGCACATCGACGCGCCGGTGCCGCAGATCGATCCGGACCCGATCACCCGTGCGCAGCAGGGCGAGGCCACCGCCCGCGGCGGCCTCCGGTGAGGCGTTCAGAATCGAGGGGGAGGCGGAGGTACCGGACTGACGTCCATCGCCGACGCAGGGCAGCGCATGGATGCCGTCCCGGATGAGGTACGCGGGCGGACGCATGTTGACCACTTCGGCAGCGCCCGGGTAACCGATGGGACCCGCGCCGCGCATGAAGAGGATCGACTCGGAGAGGATGCCCAGGGCCGGATCATCGATGCGGCGGTGATAGTCCTCCGGCCCGTCGAACACCACGGCCGGACCCTCGAAGGCCTCCGGATCCTGCGGATTGCTCAGATAGCGGGCCCGGAATTCGGGGCTGATGACGCTGGTCTTCATGATGGCCGAATCGAACAGGTTGCCCGTCAGGACCAGGAAGCCGGCCTGGGACAGCAAAGGGGCGCTGAAGGGGCGGATGACCTTGTGATCCTCGATGCGCGCATCGCGGCAGTTCTCGCCGATGCTGCGGCCGTTGACGGTCAGTGCATCCTCATGGATCAGGCCCTGCTGCATCAGTTCCCGAATCACCGCCGGGACACCGCCCGCACGGTAGAAGTCCTCCCCCAGGTATTCCCCGGCCGGCTGCAGGTTCACCAGCAGTGGCACCTCATACCCGTGCGTCTCCCAGTCCGAGAGGTCCAATGACACGCCCATGTGCCGCGCGATGGCCGCCAGATGAAACGGGGCATTGGTCGAGCCGCCGAGCGCGGAGTTCACGACGATGGCATTGAGGAAGGCCTCGCGGGTGAGGATGTCCGAGGGTTTCAGGTCCTCGGCAACCATGGCGACGATGCGGCGTCCTGTCCGGTACGCCACCTCCTGGCGGTCGCGGTACGGCGCGGGAATCGCCGCCGAACCGGGGAGCATCATGCCCATGGCTTCCGTCAGCGAGTTCATGGTGGTGGCGGTGCCCATGGTATTGCAGTAGCCGGTCGAGGGCGCCGCGGAGGCGACCAGGCGGATGAACCCCGCATGGTCGATCTCACCGGCTGCCAGCATCTGGCGCGCTTTCCAGACGATGGTGCCCGATCCGGTGCGCTCGCCCTGATGCCAGCCGTTGAGCATCGGACCCACCGAAAGCGCAATCGCCGGAATGTTGACCGTGGCGGCCGCCATCAGGCAAGCCGGCGTGGTCTTGTCGCAGCCCGTGGTAAGCACCACGGCATCCAGGGGATAGCCGAAGAGCGTTTCCACCAGCCCGAGATACGCAAGATTCCGGTCCAGCCCGGCGGTCGGACGCTTGCCGGTCTCCTGGATGGGGTGCACCGGAAACTCCAGGGCGATGCCGCCCGCCTCGCGGATCCCTTCGCGCACGCGCTGCGCCAGGACCAGGTGGTGGCGGTTGCAGGGGGAGAGATCCGAGCCGGTTTGCGCGATCCCGATGATGGGGCGGCCGGATTGCAGCTCCTCCAGGCTGATGCCGAAATTCAAGTAGCGCTCCAGATACAGCGCTGTCATGTCGATGTTCTGGGGATTGTCGAACCAGGCGCGGCTGCGCAGCAGCTTGGAAGGATCAGCCATCGGCATCCAGAAGAAAGGTTAGGGACGTAAGGACGGTCGGAAGATCATAGGGCAATGGTAGGTTGAACCCGTGGGTGAAGTCGAACCCGCCGTTCCGGCGACGGCCTGCAGTCCCTGCCGCACGGGTCTGGGTGACGGTGATGGGGCGGCCGTAGGGGAGGGCTCAGACTCGATTTCTGTCGGCGTTCCACTTTGGTCTACCCCCATTCCAACCGTGCCTCACTGTTCGCGGAACATCACCGTGTTAGTGTTTCGACCGGCGAACATTGCGTCGGCATTCACCTGACGATGAGGAAGATTCCGGAAAACCTGGCGTTCTACGCCGTGACCCTCGGGCCCATGAGACCCATCCGGTACTGGAGCAAGACGTCCAAGGCCCGTGACTCCCGCGGCGGTAACTTCGGCTGGGAAGCCTTCCTCGTCCTTGCCGAGGACCTGGACCGCTGCCGTGTGCTCAGGGGCCGCAGGCGCGGAACAGACAGCGGTTATTGCCCGACCTTCCAGATCCGGATGCGCACCGAGGGGTGAGCCTTGTCGCCGGCGGGTCCGATGCTGCTGATGAAAAGCGCATCATTCAACCATCCGTAGCGCCCGGTGGGTGCATTGAAGGTCGGTATTGCCCAGGCGTAGGCCTGCGAGCCCTTCCGGGGCGGCACAATGAGTCCCACATTGTGCACCTGGATGAAAACATGGTCGTCCGTCTCGAGCATGTAGGTGGCATCGACGATGACCGACCCGTCGGATCGCACCGTCTGATTGTCGGCGCCGCCGGGCACGATGCGGCCCGAAAGCCCGGATCCCGAAAAGGTGCCGCCGGTGATCGGAATGCTCTGGCGGCGGCCGAGCGCCGTATCCCCGAGAACCTGGGCGGGCGCCAGTGTGGCGACCTCCTCGAACACGAAGCTCGTAGGGGCCGGCTGCACGGGTGTCTGGGCGCCGCTCGGGAGACCCACGAGCGTGCACGCAGCAAGGAACACACGGAATAGGGTTTTCATGTGCACTCAGAACCCCTTCTGCGCGATCGTCCAT
>DATJTJ010000121.1:0-2617 GCA_035503515.1 Steroidobacteraceae bacterium | reverse complement strand
CATTCACGGGGAACCCAGAGCACGCCATCCCTCGATGCGAGGGCAAGAGCATTCAAATGGAGGTACGTCATGGTTGACCCATCGCCGCGGTTGGTTGCCGTGTCCGGGCGCGTCAACGCCGGGGTTTTCGATATTTGCGATCGTCTTGCGAAACCCCAAAGGACAGTGCGAGGGATGCGCATGGTGACCAGGGTTGCAATGACAGGCATCGCCGCCCTTGCCGTCGCGGCAATGCTGCTGGTCAGGCCCGCTGTCGCGCAGAATGCCAGCAGCCCCGGCGCCGGGCCGACCCTTGAGGAATCGACGCCGACAGTCGCGCCCCCGGACCCAGCGGCGGACAACCACCTGTTCGGCGACTGGGACGGCCTGCGTACCTATCTCGCCAAGCTCGGCATCGACTTCAACCTCGACTACGTGACCGAGACCGCCGGCAACGTCACCGGCGGATTGCGGAAGGGAGTCGATTACGCCGACCAGTTCGGTTTTCAGCTCGATATCGACTGGCAGAAGCTGGCCGGGATCACCGGGTTCTCGACGCATCTCAACATTGTCCACCGCGACGGCCGCAACCTCAGCAGCGACTATATCGGCGATAACGTGATCCAGGCGCAGGAAATCTACGGCGCCGGGTTCGGTACGGCGCTGCGCGACGTCTGGCTGTACGGGGAGGAAAAAACACCGGACGATCGCCTGGACTTCGTGTTCGGCCGGGTCTTTCCCGGGATGGATTTCGCCGCCTCGCCGCTCTACTGCAATTTCATGACGCTGACGATCTGCGGCCACCCGCGTGCACTGACCCAGGAGCAGGGCTTCATCGACTGGCCGCTGAGCACCTGGGGCGGCCGGGTCAAGGCACGTCCGACGCAGGCGACTTACGTGATGTTTGGCGTCTATGCGTCGGAGCCCTTCCCCGCGGGCGGGCCGACGGGCTGGAACTGGTCCACGAACCAGGTCACGGGTGCCTACTACGCCGTCGAACTGGGATGGGAACCGGAATTCGGCCCCGCTCGGCTCAGCGGCCACTACAAGATCGGCTTTGCGTACGACACCAGCGCCTTTCCCGACAACCTGGAGGACAGCAACGGGCAACCGTTCGTGCTCTCCGGACTGCCGCCGCGCGAGCAGCACGGACGCGGGCAGTTCTGGGTGACGTTTGACCAGATGCTGCTGCGCAACGGGCCGGGGCCGAACGAAGGCCTGACCGTGCTTGCCGCCTATGCGCACGACGACGGCGACAACTCGCTTTATCAGCACTTCATCTGGGCAGGCCTGCTGTATTCCGGCTTCTGGCGCGACCGGCCGCACGATCAGATCGGCCTCGGCATCACGTACTACAAGATTGCGCCGAGCCTGACGCAGACGGAGACGTTGGAGCAGGAGTTCGACCTGGCGCCGACCTACGTCTACGGGGTGCAGACACACGCGATGGTTTTCGAGCTGAACTACCAGTTTGCCGTCTATCGCGGCGTGACGCTGCAGCCGGAAATGGAATATTTCCTGCGTCCTGGCGGGGTCTCAGGGGTGCCGAGCGCATTGGTGCTCGGGTTGAAGACGCATGTGGTGTTCTGAGCATGGCACGCGTCGCGGTCGTCGGCAGCAGCAACACCGATCTCGTCACCTACATCACGCGCATGCCGGCGCGCGGCGAGACACTGGAGGCCCCGCGGTTCGAGATGGGGCCGGGCGGCAAGGGCGCCAACCAGGCCGTGGCGGCCGCGCGGCTTGGCAGCGACGTGCTGATGGTCGGCGCGGTGGGCGACGATATGTTCGGCCGCGATCTGCTGGCCAATTTCGCGGCGCAAGGCATCGATACGCACCATGTCGGCGTCGTTGAAGGCGTCTCCAGCGGCGTCGCGACGATCCTGGTGGAGCAATCCGGCGAGAATTCGATCCTGATCGTCAAGGGTGCCAATAATCACGTGCTGCCGCCGCTCATCGACGCGGCGGCGGCGGATCTGCTGGGCTGCGCGCTGATCCTGCTGCAGCTCGAAGTGCCACTGGAGACGGTCTACCGCACCGTGGCGCTGGCGACGCAGCACGGCCGGCGTGTGATCCTCAATCCTGCGCCGGCGACGCTGGATCTCGATCTGGCGAAGCTGCGGGATGTTGCGTTTTTTGCGCCGAATCGCGGCGAGCTTTCGCTGTTGACCGGCATGCCGACCGACTCGCTGGCGGAGATCGAGGCCGCATCGCGGAAGCTGCAGGACAGCGGCATCCGCGCCGTGATCACGACGCTGGGGCACGAAGGCGCGTTGCTGGTGGCGCCGGATGGAGTCACGCATGTTCCCAGTGTGCCGGTCGCGGCCGTTGACACGACGGGCGCGGGCGATGCGTTCATTGGCAGTTTTGCGCATTTCCTCGCCGGCGGGGCGGAGGTGAAGCAGGCGCTGCACTGGGCGGTGCGCTACGCCGCGCTGTCGGTCACCGCGCGCGGCGCACAGCGATCCTATGGCGATCTTGCTGCGTTTCTGGCGTTCTGCGCGACGGTGCCGGGAGGGAGGCCGTGACGCCGGTGACGGCTGCGCGCCCTAGCGGTGCTGTCCCTATGAATCGAGCCGGGAAAGTTCATCGAGCAAGGCGCTGGCGGCGTGCAAATCGACCGTGCCGGAACCTGCGG
>DATJTJ010000120.1:0-30756 GCA_035503515.1 Steroidobacteraceae bacterium | reverse complement strand
TGGCGCGCCCGGAGAGATTCGAACTCCCGACCTCATGGTTCGTAGCCATGCGCTCTATCCAACTGAGCTACGGGCGCGTATGCGGAACGCCGCGGCCTTGATGGCCAAGACCCAAGTTCCAATGTAATCAATGATTTACACTAGGGCGAGCCTGGTGGGTGCCCGGAGGGGCCCTGGCGGACTCGACTTGAGCCGGCGGCTCCTGCCGCTGCGGGGGCGCGATCCTAACACAACTCGATGGGCTGCCGGCTAGTGGTCGCGGGCCGCCTCGGCCCCTGTCGGCGGACTCGCCGGTATCCGCCCGCAATTGGCCGGTAGGCTCTGGAAGGTCCCGGCAGCTCGCGCGTAAGGTCGCCAGCAACCGACAGGAGGCCGTATGTACAACTCGCAACCCACCAGCTCCAGCGATGCCCGCGCACGCAGTATCAGCGTCGCCATATTCGGACTGGCGATCATCGCCGCCGGGGCGGTCCTGCTCGCAGGAAACCTGGGCCTGATCGATGCGCATTATGTGTTCCGTAACTTCGGACCGGTGCTGCTGTTCGTTTTCGGCGCGGCGCTGCTGGCCCGGCGGCGACATGACCAGGTGCTGCTCGGACTGATCCTCATGTTCGTGGGCGCCTGGAGCTTTGCCACCCAACAGCAGTGGGTCAAGATCCACTTCTGGGCGGTCGCCTGGCCGG
Source organism: Steroidobacteraceae bacterium (assembly GCA_035503515.1). Lineage (GTDB taxonomy): Bacteria > Pseudomonadota > Gammaproteobacteria > Steroidobacterales > Steroidobacteraceae > DAIDKA01. The sequence continues at coordinate 30,073 of DATJTJ010000120.1, read as the reverse complement.
TGATCCTGGTGCTGGTGGGCGGGTCCGTGGTGTGGCGCGCCTTCAACCGGCCGTTGCCCGAAGGCGCCGGCGATGCCTATGTCCGCGCTTTCTCGCTGTTCTCGGGTGCCGAAATGCGCCCGTCCGTACCCTTCGAGGGAGCTGACCTGACGGCCGTCATGGGCGGCGTCAAACTGGACCTGTCGAACGCGCCCATGGCCCGGGAGACGGCGGTCGTGGACGTGTTCGCCCTGATGGGCGGCGCGGAAATCTTCGTGCCCCGCGACTGGGACGTGACGGTCAAGGTGGTCTCGCTCATGGGGGGCTGCGCGGACAAGCGTCGTCCGTCCTCGGTGCCGGCGACCCACCATCTGATCATCCAGGGCATGGCGATCATGGGCGGCGTCGAGATCAAGGACTGATGCATCCGATCATCGGCAACCGCTGGCGCCTCGCGGGTTACCTGCTGCTGTGGGTCACCTTCGGGGCGCTGCTCGCCGGAGTCCTCGCGGTGAGCGGCCAGGCCCCGCTGCGATGGGCCGGCTTGTTTGCAGTGCCGCTGGCGGTGCTGATGGGATTGCAGTGCCTGCCGTGCTGGTACCTCGTGCGGGGCATGGCCTCCGCGCAGATCCCGGTTTGGCGGCTGTTCGGAACGTGGATCGCGGCAAGCTTCGTACTGCTGTGCATCTGGGTCGCGATTGCAAGCGGCTGGCTACGGGTGCTGAAAGCCCTCGATCCGGCGCCGAACGTGGATTCGGCAATGTTGATGCCGCTGCTCGTATTCGCAGGCTGCGTCGGCATCCTGCTTGCGATCCTGGGGTTGTATACGGCGGCCGCTTTCGAGCGTTCCCGGGATGCCGAACGCCGCGCCCTGGAACTGCGGGCGCTGGCGCGCGAGGCGGAAATGAGCTTCCTGCGCCGGCAGCTGGATCCGCACTTCCTGTTCAACAGCCTGAACTCCGTGGCGGCCCTGATCGGCACGGATGCGGCTGCCGCGAGGCGCATGTGCCTGCTGCTGGCGGACTTCTTCCGCAACAGCCTGAAGTTCAGCGCGCAGCAGGTCATTGCGCTGCGCGATGAGCTCGCGCTGATCGAGACCTTTCTGGCGATCGAGCAGGTGCGCTTCGGCGAGCGTCTGCGCCGCCGCCTGGACGTGAGCGAAGACGCGCTGCCGATGGGGATCCCGGCGCTGCTGCTGCAGCCGCTGGTGGAAAACGCCGTGCACCACGGGATCGCCCATCTGGTGGCCGGCGGGGAGATCTGCGTCAGCGCGAGACTCAGGGGCGCCTTGCTCGACATCGCGGTCGAGAACAGCTGTGACCCCGACCGGCCCCCATCCCGTGGCACGGGCGTCGGGCTGGGCAACGTCCGCGGCCGGGTGGCGTCCATGTACGGCACCCGCGCCAGCATCGATACCGAAAGTTCACCCGAAAAGTTCAGGGTGCTGCTGGCACTGCCGGCGACCCCCGTGGAGGTCTCGCGTGCGCATCCTGATCGTTGACGACGAACCGCTGGCGCGGTCCTACCTCAGGGAGCAGCTGGCGGCCAGCGATGACCTGGAAATCGCGGGCGAAGCCGGCAACGGGTTCGATGCGGTCAAGATGGCCGAGGAACTGCCCTGCGACCTGATGCTGCTGGATGTACAGATGCCGAAGCTTTCCGGCTTCGAGGTCATGGAGCTGCTGGGAGCACGGGCCCCGGCGGTGATTTTCGTCACGGCGCATGATGAGTTCGCGGTCCACGCCTTCCAGATCCATGCCGTCGACTACCTGCTCAAGCCCGTGGAGCCTTCCCGGCTGCAGCAGGCGCTGCGACGCGCCCGCGAGCGGCTCGGAGCGCCCGCCGCCGAGCGCGCGGCGCTCAGCGCCGAGGTTGCGGTCGCAGCCCGGCCACCCGGCCAATGGCTGCAGCGCATCGCGATCCGGGAGGGCGCCCTGGTGCACGTCGTCGCCACCCATACGGTGGACTACATCGAGGCCCAGGACGACTACCTGGTCATCGCCGCCGGACCCAGGCGCTACCGCAAACAGCTCACGCTCGCACAACTGGAAAAACAGCTCGACCCCGCCCGCTTCGTGCGCATTCACCGCTCCTTCATGCTCAACGTGGAGCGCATCGCGCGCATCGAGCCCTACGCCAAGGACAGCTGGCAGGTGTTCCTCAGCGATGGCAGCCATCTGCCCATGTCCAGGAACGGCTACCAGCGCCTGCGGGCAGTACTGGATTGACCCGTCAACCGGTAGAATCCCTGCCGATCATCCCGATCTGGCTGGAGTCCATGAAGTGAACCTCTACCGCGTCCTGCCCGCTGTGATCCTGACCTCCCTGCTCGCTGCCTCGGCAGGCTCCGTGCAGGCGCAGGTCGCGCCGACCGAGAATCCCGATCAGCTCTCGATGCTCAAGGACAGCAATCCAAAACTGGCGCGCAACAAGAAGTTCGTGTTCGACTTCTGGCGCATCGTCTACGAGGGCCGGCACCTGGACCAGGCCCCCAAGTACATGGACGCGGGCTACATCCAGCACAATCCGAACGTCGTCTCCGGACGCGATGCCTTCGTCAATCTTTTCAGCAAGATGGGGCCGCCGCGGCCGATCGAACCGCGCATGAAGATGCACGTCATCAACATCATGGCGGATGGTCCGTACGTGATGGTCAGCACGGTGCGCAAGATGCGCGACACCAAGGATCCGTCGCACATCTATTCGACCACCTGGTTCGACATGTTCCGGCTCAACGACAAGGGCCTGATCGCCGAGCACTGGGACCCCTCGCCGCTGTGGATCGACGGCAAACCGCCCGGCGCTGAATTCCTGCCCTGATCGTGAACGCGGACGCACTGGTCGTCAGCAGTCCCACGGGGGTCGACGTCGAGTTGGCCATCGCCGGACCCGGCAGCCGTGCCTACGCCTTCCTGATCGATTGGCATATCCGGCTGCTGGTTGCCCTGGGGTGGCTGGCGGCTTTCGCCATTGCGGTCAGGGTATTTCATTGGCGGGGCGGGTCCTCGACCACGGTTGCCTTCCTGTTGTCCTTCTTCCCGGCCCTGCTGATCTACTTCCTCTACCACCCGGTACTGGAACTGGCGATGCGGGGCAGGACTCCCGGCAAGCGCATGGCGGGCGTGCGCATCGTCGATCGTCAGGGCGGCACGCCCTCGAGTCTCGCGCTGCTGATCCGCAACGCGTTCCGCCTCATCGACTGCCTGCCCGCGTTTTACGGCGTAGGTCTCGCCATCACGATATTCAGCGCGCAGCGGGTACGCCTGGGGGACCTGGCCGCCGGCACCTTGCTGGTCCATGATGGCGACCGGGAATCCAGGGCACTGTCGCAGCTCGGTGCCCTATCCCTCAATCCCTCACTCGACGCAGCGACACTGGCGCTGGGCAACGACCTGCTGCTGCGGTGGCAGGAGCTCGAGTCGCTGACTCGACGCCGACTGGCACACCAGCTGCTGTCGCGCATTGCCCCGGCCGCAACGCCTCCCGGTCCACGAGCCGACACGCTGGATGATGCGCAGCTGCGGCAGCAGCTGCGCGATGCGCTCTCGGGCGGGCCAAGATGAAGCGTAGTGGCCTCAACCCCTCCTGGCTCGCGCAACGGTTCACCCAGTGGGGCCGCCTGGGCGACTCGCTGACGACCTGGCGACGCGGCAGGCTCTCGCGCCAGGATGCTCTGAAGGCATTGGAGGGTTATCGCGGTCTGGCGCGTGATGTTGCGAGCGCGCGCAAGGCATTGCCCGGCAATCCGATCACCACGGCCCTGGAAACGCTCTATGCATCGCTGCATGCGATCGTAAACCGCAAGCCGCGCCATACCCTGGCGTCGCTGCGGCATCTGTACGCCGTGGAGCTGCCGACGACATTCCAGGAATTGAAACCCCAGTTGCTGGGGGTGTGGCTGCTGTTCGCGCTCAGTACCGGCGCCGGGTGGTGGCTGGTGCACACCTGGCCCACGCTGGTGGGGCTCGTGGCGAGTCCAGCCATGGTGCAGCACGTGGAGCGCGGTGAGTTGTGGACGGACGGCATTCTCAACATCACGCCCTCCTCGGTGCTGTCGGTGCGGATCTTCACCAACAACATCGTGGTCACCATATTCGCCTGCGTCGCCGGCATCCTCTACGGGCTCGGGACTTTCTATGTGATTGCCACCAACGGCCTGATGCTGGGCGGGGTTTTCGCGTTCACGCGCCTGCATGGCCTGGATGGGGATCTGCTGAAATTCATCTTTGCCCATGGCACCGTCGAGCTGCCGATGATCTGTCTGGGTGGCGCGGCCGGAGTGGCCCTGGGTGAATCGCTGATCCGGCCCCAACTCGCGAGCAGACGTGATTCCCTGGAGCAATGCACCGGCCGGATCGCCCGGCTGTTCGCGGCGCTGATTCCGCTGCTGATCATCTGCGGCCTGATCGAAGGCTTCGTCTCCCCGGACCCCGCCATTGGCTGGATTCCGCGCCTGATCATTGGCCTTGCGAATCTCGGCCTGATGTACGCGGTGCTCACCGGCCGATTCTTCAGATCCGCCGCTGCTGCCTGAACTGGGTATAGCGCTGGAACAGCGTACGTTCGAACTCGGCGGGCGTGCTCAGGACCACTTGCGCGCCGGTCGCGGCGAGCGCCCGGATGGTGCGTTCGCGCTGGCTGAGCACATGACCGGCTGCCAGCGATAGCCAGGGATCCAGCCAGTCGCGGGGCGCCTGATCGGCCAGCAGCGTCGGATTGAGCGCGGTCAGGCCGATCACGAACGGCAGGTGCCGCGGCTGTAACAGCCGCAGGGCGGCCACCAGGGCCCCTTCGGAGGTGGCATCTTCGATGTCGGTCATCAGCACCACGAGGCTGCGCTGGTGCACGCGCCTGAGCACTTGCGAGGCCGCATGCAGCACGTTGGAATCCGTGCTCTGGGTCCGCACGCCCGAGAGAAGATCCCGCACGCGCATCACGCCCGCATGTCCACGTGCTGGCGGCAGTACCGCGAGGGGCTGGTCGCCAAACAGCACCAGACCGATGCGGTCCTCCTGCGCCACCACGTACTGGGCCAGCCGTGCCGCCGCATTCACATAGTGGCCCAACCGATCCAGGGCGCCGCAGCGGATGCGGCTGGCGCGACCCACGTCCAGCGCAACCATCACATCCAGGTGCTGCTCTTCGACGAAATCCCGGCTGACGAGCTGGCGACGCCGCGCCGTGGCGCGCCAGTCGATGACCCGCAGTGGATCCCCGGGGCGGTAATCGCGCAATTGCTCCACCTGTGCCCCGGTGCCGAGCACATGACTGACGCGGGCGCCACCGACGACCACGCCAGCCGCAGATTCCTTCAGTTCCAGCATTGCAGGAACGACAGTCGAGCGGGTGTGATCCGCCAGCCGCTCCGACCACCAGGCAAGGCCCAGGGGACCTGCGATCCGCACCGGCTGCGCGGGCCAGCGCACCTCGCCCAGGCGACGTGCGACCGCCGGCAGGTCAATGCTCGCTCCGTCGTGGGCCGGGACCTGCACGAGCCGGACCTGCGTGTGAACGTCGACACCCGGGGGCGGCCGCGGCGCAAACGTCACGGTCAGCGGTCGCAGCAGCCGGTGCGTCAGCGCGCAACGCACCTGCCCTGCTGATGCCAGGTGCCACGGCGCCGGGGTCAGGATGCTCATCCTCAGCGCGGCGCGCGCGCATACCCAACGTTCATAGCCCAGGCCCAGGACCAGCATCGCCAGGGGAGCCGCCCACAGATTGCCCAGGCTCGGCTCCCGGGCCCATTGCGCCGCAATGCCCAGCAGCGCGGCTGCGAGCAGCAGCATCATCCCGTTCTGCCGCAGGTTCATCGTGGCGCGGGCACCTGCTCCAGGATCCGTGCGACGACCTCGGACTCGCCTACATCGGCCAACAACGCGTCCCCGGTGAGCATCAGCCGATGCGGCAATACCAGGGGAGCGACCGCCTTCACGTCATCGGCAGTCACGTATTCGGCGCCTTCGATGCCCGCGGAAATGCGCGCGGCGCGCAGCAGCGCCAGCGCACCGCGCGTCGAAAGTCCCAATGACAGCTGCGCGTGTTCGCGGGTCGCTGCGGCGATGGCCAGCACGTAGGCAAACAATTCAGGCGAGATATTCACCTGCTCGGCGGCGCCGCGCGCCTGCGCGAGCAACCCCGCCGGCAGCGCGCTGCTCACGGCCTGTGCGGGTTCGGCCGCGACCCGGGTATAGCGGGCCAACACCTCGGTTTCGGCCTCGCGTCCCGGATAGGACAACTCCAGGCGCAGCATGAACCGGTCGAGCTGCGACTCGGGCAATGGGTACGTGCCCTCGAACTCCCGGGGATTCTGCGTGGCGATGACCAGGAAATCCGCAGGCAGCGCAAACAGGGCCCGATCCACCGACAGCTGCCGCTCCTCCATGGCCTCGAGCAGCGCCGATTGGGTCCGTGGACCTGCGCGGTTGACCTCGTCGAACAGCACCACGTCGGCGAACAGCGGCCCGGGGCGGAACACGAAGGAATTCTTTGCGGCATCGAACAGGTGCGTCCCCGTGATATCCGTGGGCATCAGGTCCGAGGTTCCCTGGATGCGCTTGTATTTGCCGCCGAGCGCACCGGCGAGGGACTTGCTGAGCAGCGTCTTGCCCAGGCCCGGCACGCCCTGCACCAGCACGTGGCCCCGCGCGACGACGGCGATGCACAGCGCTCGTACGGCAGGATTGAGCCCCAGCACCACCTCGCCGATGCGCTGCTGAAGTAGGCTCTCGAATTCCTGCAATGCATTGCTCATGAGGTTTGTCCTGATATTCTCGAAATGACGTTCTGCAATCGCGTCAGACTGACACGGTCACCACCGTGGACCTGCCGGTACAGTTCGCGCAGCTCCAGCACATCGCCGCTGCCGATGCGCGCGTTGGTCGTGAGCCACTCCCAGGGTGGATCGGCGCCGTGCGCCAGCCCGTGGCGTCGTCGCACGCGCTCGAAGAATTCGTCGAGCAGCCATTGCGCACTCGCCACCGGACGCAGCACGCCGGCGAAGAACCCGGCGGTCGCGCGCAGCATCGCGCCCTCGTCGACCCCCGGCGCATATGGCGGCGCCGCGCGCAGCGGCTGGGACGCGAGCACCCAGGCGAGCCACAGCAGCGCGAGCCATCCCAGCGTATGGTGCAGACGCGGGTCCGCGAAGAATTTCTGCGCATCGAACTCATCCATGGCCCCCTGGTGCCCGTCGTCGAAGATGACGCGGCCGCCGGGCCGCAATGCCCAGGCCACGATGTTCGACACCAAGGCCGCATTGTCCGCCTTGCCGATCACCTGGTTGTTGATGAGGCTGGCATAGGCGCTCACGATGAATGCGCCCCGGCCGGAACTCTTCAGCCACAGTACCGGATCTGCGGTGTCGGTCCGCCGCGCCAGTTCCAGGACCGGATCGGTATCCATGGCCTGTGCCTGCCACTGGGTGGACGGCAGCGGCGAGAGCGTCGCCAGGTGCCGCACGCCCTCCAGCAACCCGATGTGGCCGCTGGGATGCAGCTCGACGGCGCGGTTCGCGGGCGTCAGCACGGCGGCCAGACCCGCCCTGGCCTTGCTGAGCGGATCGCTGCCCCCTTGCTGCTGCCTGGCCGTGAATGAGATCGCAGTGATCCGCTGCAGTGACAGCAGGAAGTTGTCGCTGGCGACGCTCCACTCGGGTGTGTCGTCCAGCGCCGCCAGCACCAGGACGGTATTGCCGGCGCCGACCCAGCGATCCAGCTGCGGGTATTCCCCCGGATGCAGCCCCGTGTCGAATGGCAGGGTGAGGATCAACAGATTGCCGCGGCTTGCCGGAATGAGCACGGAATCCTGCAGTTGGTCGAATCGCCGGTGCAGATTGACCGTGGGGGTGCCGGCTGCGACCAGCCAGCGCGAAACTGCGGAGTAGCCTTCGCCATCGGAGCCGCTGCTCAGCGGATGGGGCAGGGTCCGGGCGGCTTGTGGTTTCGGAAACAGCAGCAGCCAGAAGAGCCACAGCGCACACGCGGCGAACGCCAGAGTAACGAGCCGCTCCTTCACTTCGGGGGTTCCGCAGGTCGCGCCCACCCAGTGGTATACAAGTCCTCGGCCTGCGACAGAAGGTCCGCGAGTCCGTCCGGCATGGCGGGCGCCCGGGCGTACAGTTGACGCTCCGAAAGCCGCGCCAGGGACTCGATCAGGTGTCGCTGTCGGACATCATCCAGCAGCGCCTGTCGCGCCACCTCGCGATGGGTCAGGCTGCGGTCGGGAGGCAGGCGGTCAGCGGCGACCAGCTTGCCGATCAGCATGGCAAACAGCAGCGCGGGGCGTTGCCCGAGGGGTGTCGCGCGCAGCAATGCCAACCGCGATGGGACCAGCCCCCGGACCGCTCCGTCACCCCTGGTGATGGGATCATCGGCCGAACGTCGACCCATCGCCTTCATTTCGCGCCAGACGACGACTGCGATGGTGAGCACCAACGCGATGAGCGTGATCCATACGACGGCGAGCCACAGCCAGCGGATCTGCAGCGCCGATTGCAGCAGATCGCTCCACCATGAGTTCGAGGAGGTCGGGCGCGGGGTGAAATGCTCGACCAGCCAGTCCCAGAGCCGCCGCCACCAGGGCCTGGGCACAACCCGGATGGCGGCCAGACTACGCAGGATCGGCTGCAGCGCCGCGATGTCCGGTGCATGTGCCACAGGCGGGTCCAGCAGCCTCGGCAGCTGCAGCAACGAGTGCCGATCGAGCCGCGTGCGGGAACTGTCGATGAGTAGCGGCAGAAGCTGCGCCCGGGCGAGGGCCGACTGCAACCCGGGACACACCGTTTCCAGTGCGGTCAAACCCGTCGGCCTTGCGTCGATGCGGATGCCGCACTCGCGGATCACGGACCTCGGATCCACGGCGTCCTGCGCCGGCGTCACGCCCCATGACAGCGCGGCGAGCACCATCAGTGCAGGCCATGCCCTCGCCGTTCGCCGCCTCATTGCAACGTTAGCCTTGCGGCAACGCTCCGAGGCGCGCGGCGAGATCGCCCCCTTCCTTGCGCAGCATCAGATCCTGGTAGACCGTGACCAGCACCGCCACCAGCAACGGCGTGGTGAAGATACGGGTGATTGCGCCGACGATGATCGCTCCGATGGCGAACGATCCGGCGGCTTGCACCAGGTTGGTGGGACCGCTGTGGAACACTGCGGTGGCAGACCCGACGACGGTGATCAGGGCTATGTCCACGACCCACATGATGGCCAGCATGACACACACAAGTATGAACGTACGCCACCAGTTGCCCCCGACAAGGCGCCAGCTGGTTGAAAGCGCCGTGCCGGGCCCTTCCGGTACGGTGAGCAGCGGCACCATGAACAGCATCAAACGAAAGGCGAGATAGATGCCGGGCACCACCAGCAGGACGGTACCCACGGCAGTTACGATGATGAAGATGATGGAGGCACCCACGGCCGGCAGGAAACGCCGCAATGCCGTCGCCAGCGAGGCGCCGAAGGAGGCCTTCTGCCCGTGCGAGGCCGCGACGATATTCAATATCAGCACGGAATAGAGTACGAGATCCACCAGCACCGTCAGCAGGCTCAGAGCCCGGTAACCGGGTGGTTCGGACTGCAACTGCAGCAGCAGTTGGCTGAAGCCAGTGCCGGGCGCCACGGTGGTCACGTTGCTGAAGCGGTACCAGACGGAGGCAACGCCGATCAGGCTGAGGATCACCATGGGCAGCCAGCAGCTGGAGAACGCGGCCTTGTAAAGCTGGAAGGTATCGTCGAGCACGCCGCCGATGGACCTCGGGACGGTGGGTTTCTGATACATGCAGCCCTCCTTGTTGCGATGCCGTTATTGCTTGTTCGGGACGCGCATGTAGGCCATGCGATCACCCCGGAACGTGCCGAACCACAGCGTCTGTCCCACCTGGACGGTGCTCGTGGCGTTGTCGAAGACCTTCAGCCCCGGTTCCTTGACCACCGGCGTGATGGCCATGGTCTGCGGGTCCAGCCGCACCGTCGCCCAGCCATGCAGTGCGGTGATGGCCATGGACTTGGCGTCGATGAACTGACCGGTCACGAACAGGGAACCATCCGGCGCCCAGCGCAGATTATCGGGACAGAAGTCGACCTTGACGCTCTGGCGCGCGCCATTGCCCGACAGCGGCAGCCGGTAGATTTCCCGGGTGCCGTAGGCATTCACGTAGATCCATTGCCGGTCGGAGGAGACGACCAGCCCATTGTCTCCCGCCAGCTGCGTCCCGGGGACTTCGTCGAATCCCTTGCCGGGCGTGAACCGGTACACCGCGCCGGTCACCTGCCCCGACATGATGTGCTGGAAGCCCTGCTTGTCGCGGGTATCGTCGAACTTGGTCATCACGAAGGCGCCCTGCCCCATCGCGGCAACGGCGTTACCGCTGACCCCTTCCGGAGGCAGGGCGCAGCCGACCCATTCGGCAGTACCCGCCGCGGGATGCAGCCGGAAAATCTCCACCGACTCACGTCCGCCGTGATTGATGGCATAGACGGTAATGTGGCCGTGCGCCTGCAGCACATCCACCCCATGTGTCTGCAGGGCGGTCAGATCCGGCGCGCTGCAGCCGGCATAGAGGGGATCAGGCTTGGCGGCCGGCGACAGGGCGACGGGCTTTGCGGTCTTGGCGCGGGTATCCACCAGATAGAGCCCCACGCCTTTTTCCACGTAGGAACCGCCCACCAGCCAGCGCCCTCCCGAGACCGGCACGAAATCCTCGACGCTGATGAGATTGCAGACGAAGTGCAGATTGCCCTGCGGCGCGCAATTGCCTGTGGCGGCTGCGCCGCCCTGGGCCAGGGCCGATTGCGGGCCGGTGGCGCCTGCCAAGCAGCACATCAGCAGCGCCAGGGTCGCCAGCGGCGCACGTCCCGATCGTGTAAGACCCATACATCCCCCTTCAGCGATCCGCATCCGCGCCTCACGCCAGGGATCTAGCTTAAGCCCGCTCTGCGGAAAGGCAAATCCTGAGGCGCAGGGGGTGGCCTTGACAGGTCAACGTGCCGGCATGTCGGCAGGAGCGGGGGACGCCGGCGCCAGCCACCGCCGGCGCCGGATCAGGTTCTACAGTCCCTGGCGCAGCTTGCCCACTTCTTCCGGGCTGATCGCTGAAGGCTTGGCGCCGAAGCGGGCGATGACGTAGTTGGAGACTGCGGCGATCTGGTCATCACTCCAGGTGGGCCCGAAGGACGGCATGGTGGCGATGGCCCCCGAGGCCGGCAGCGGACTCGCACCCTTGATGATGGCCAGCGCAACGTTGGTTGCCGTCGGGTCGTTGACCGCCCGCGTGCCGGTCAGTGTGGCGTACGGTACGAAATCGTTGGCGCCGGTCCAGGTGTGGCAGCCGCTGCAGTAGGCCGCAAACAGATGGCGGCCCATGTTCTGCTGAGGATCGTCCGAGTTGCCGCCGCCGGTCGGATAAAGGGAAGCGAGTTCCAGCTTCGGGGCGGGCAGATCGGGACTCGAGACCGGGGGCACGGTGCGCACATAGGTCGTGATGGCGTGCACGTCCGAGGGCGTCAGGTTCTGCAGACTCAGATGCACCGCCTGCGCCATCGGCCCGAAGGCCGAGCCACGGTTCATCGAATGACCCGTCTCCAGGTACTGTTCCATTTCCGCCTGGGTCCACTTGCCGACGCCGGAGTCCGCGTCGCTGCTGAGATTGTAGGCGCGCCAGCCCTCGGCCATGCCGCCTGCAAACTTGCGCCGGTTGTTCAGCGCCTGCAGAGGGGTGCGGGGCGTGTGGCAGTCGCCACAGTGTCCCAGGGCTTCGGCCAGGTACGCGCCGCGGTTCCACTCGGGCGAGCGGTCGCTGACCGGTTCGAAGCGGTGGTTGGGGTCGTAGAGCATTCCCCAGATCGCCATCAGAGCGCGCTGGTTGAAGGGGAAATGCAGCGTATTGGCCGGTGCGACGTAGCTGACCGCGGGCACGCTGAAAATGTAGGCCTTGATGGCGAGCGCGTCCTGGTCGGTCAGGTAGGTATAGGCCGCGTAGGGAAAGGCCGGATACAGGTGCTGGCCGTTCTTGTCCACGCCCTGGTGCAGCGCCTTGAGAAAGTCCGCGTCGGTCCAGGAGCCGATGCCCGTCTTCTGATCCGGAGTGATGTTCGGCGAATAGATGGTGCCGAACTGCGTCTCGAAGGGCCGGCCCCCCGCGAACGGCTTGCCCCCCTCGGCGGTGTGGCAGGCTTCGCAGTCCGCGGCCTGCGCCAGGTATCGCCCACGGGCCAAGGGGTCGTTCTGCGGCAGATCGGCAGGCGCTCCCGTGGGATTGCTCGGGTACTGCGCCAGCGGCACCTTCTGGCCGCCCGCGAAAGCCATGGGTCCGGGGACGAAGGTCATCCAGGCCAGCAATGCCAGGCACACGAGCACGACCACACCGATGATTATTCGCACGCGTTTCATCTCAGGACCCTCTTATCTAGTTCTTCCACTGCCGCGCACGACAGGTGCCGCTACCCAACCGCGCAGTAGGGTATTGTGCACAAACCTCGGCACGATTGCTTCTAGGAGCAGTCCGGGCCGTGGTTGGCTATATTCCCAGGGATATAGCGATGGGCCATTCATTGGGAGACGTCTATGAATCCGGTCAAGCTGATCGCCGTGGTGCTGATCATCGGGGGCGCCCTGGGTCTCGCGTACGGCGGATTTTCGTACACCAGGAACACCCACGAAGTGAAGGTCGGCCCGCTGGATGTTGCCCTTCAGGAAAAAAAGACCATTGACGTACCGGTATGGGCCGGCATCGCCGCCATCGTCGTGGGCGGTGCGCTGCTGCTGGTCGGCAGACCGAAATAGACTCCGGCGGCTGACTAGCTGCCCCAGGTCGCGAACATCACGATCACCGCCGCCGCCATGACCACCGTCGCCGCCCAGCCCAGCAGCCGCAGACGGCCGGTCACCACGAACCGGCCCATGACCTCGGCGCGCGCCGACAGCAGCATCACGATCACCATGATGGGCACTGCGATCACGCCGTTGATGACGGCGCTCCAGAACAATGCCTTGATCGGATCCACCGGCGTGAAGTTCAACGCGACCCCGAGCAGGGTCGCAATCGCGATGATGGCGTAGAAGCCGCGCGCCTGTGCCGGTCTGCGCCCCAGTCCGACCCGCCAGTCGAAGCTCTCCGCGACGGCGTAGGCGGCAGAGCCGGCCAGGACCGGGACCGCGAGGAGTCCCGTGCCGACGATTCCGGCGGCAAACAGGTAGAACGCGAAGCGCCCGGCGATCGGCCGCAGTGCCTGGGCCGCCTGTGCCGAGGTGGCCACGTCGGTGAGCCCGTGGGCGTGCAGCGTGACGGCCGCCGTGAGCATGATGAAAAAGGCGATGAGGGCGGAATAGGCCATGCCTACGTAGGTATCGGTCTTGATGCGCCGCAGGTTGCGCCGTGCCTGCTCCGGAGCATCCTTCAGCGGCTGTTCCTTCGGTGCCGCGCGCTGGTCCTCCACCTCGTGCGAGGCCTGCCAGAAAAAAAGATAGGGACTGATGGTGGTGCCGAATACCGCCACGATGGCCACACCGTACTTCACGTTCCAGACCACTGCGGGAAGCAGGGTCCGCGTCAGGACCTGCGACCACGGAACCCTGACGACGAACACCGTCGCGACATAGGCGAACAGCGCGACCGTCAGTGCCTTGAGGAACGGGGAGTACCGCGGGAACGGCACGAACACCTGCAGCAACAGCGACACCACGCCGAACAGGACCGCGTAGAACTGCGCGGGGCCGCCGATCAGCAGCTTCAGCGACTCGCCCATCGCGCCGATGTCCGCCGCGATGTTGATGGTGTTGGCGATCAGCAGCAGCGCGACGATGCCGTAGAGGATTCCCGGTCTGCCGTACATGCGCATGTTGGCCGCAATGCCGGTTCCGGACACCCGGCCGATGCGGGCGCAGACCATCTGGATCGCGACCATCAGCGGCCAGGTGAACAGCGTGGTCCAGAGCAATCCGTAGCCGAATGCGGCCCCCGCCTGCGAGTAGGTCGCGATGCCGCTCGGATCGTCGTCGGCGGCGCCGGTAATCAGCCCCGGACCGAGCTGCTCCCACAGCGACTGGTTGCGGCTGAGTGTTCCCTTTCGCGGGATCTGCTTCACGCCATGTCGTCCATCGACCCATCATATCCTGCGCAATGGCGCAGCTTTATACGATCTGGATCAGTCCATTCTGGACCGCGATCAGGGTCAGCTCGGCCTGGTTGCCGGCGGCCAGCTTCTGTTTGATGTTGTAGAGGTGCGTGCCCACGGTACTGGGGCTCAGGTGCAGCATCTCCGCGATGCGGTTGACCGAGACGCCATGCGCAAGCTGCATGAAGACCTGGAACTCCCGCTCCGAGAGCTGCTCGATGGGACTGTGGCTGCCGGACAGGTCCTGCGCGGTCATGTGCTTGGCGATCGCGGCATCGATGTACATGCCGCCGGCCGCGACGATGCGCACGGCCTCGATCAATGTCTCCGGCGCGCTGCGCTTGGACAGATACCCGAGGGCGCCCGCCTTCAGCGCCCGTTTCGGATGACTCATGTCCTCGTGCGCCGACAGCGCCAGGATCCGCGCCCGGGCGTCGCGCGCGATGATGCGCTTGATGGCCTCGATGCCGCCGGCACCGGCCATCGCCAGGTCCATGACCACGATATCGGTCCGGGCCTGCGCATAGAGCGCGACGGCGTCCTCGCCGCTGGCGGCTTCCGCCGTCACCTGCAGATCCTCGGTCGCCTGCAGCAGCAGTCTGAAGCCCACCCGCACCACGGCGTGGTCATCCACCAGCATGACCGTGGTGGGACTCACGGCTGCGTCCCCAGGGTCAGGCGGGCGATGACCTGCGTGCCATTGCCCGGATCGGAGATCATGTCGAGAGTGCCTCCCGAGGCCACCGCGCGCTCGCGCATGCCGAGCACCCCGTAATGTCCGCGCTGCTCCCATTCCGGATCGAGGCCCACGCCATCGTCGGATACCCGTACCACCAGTTGGTCTGCGGCCGTCGTCACGGATACGATGATCTGGCGCGCGCGCGCGTGCCGGACCGCATTGGTGAGCGCCTCCTGCAGGATCCGGTAGGCGCACAGGCTCTGCTCGGAGGGGAGTTGCGGCAGAGGCTCCTGAACGTGCAGCTGGATATTGGTGTGCGCATCGCGCAGCCGCCAGGAGGCAACCAGGTCGCCTACGGCATCACCGAGGCCGAACGAGTCCAGCGCGAACGGCCGCAGTCGCGGGATCATTTCGTGTACGGCATCGTACATGCGGCCGGCGGTCTCGACCACGAGCCGCGCGGCCTCCTTCAGGCGTGCATCCGCCGCGGCGGACTGCTGGATGAACAAGCCGAAGCTGCGGATCGCGGTGATGGACTGCCCCAGCTCATCGTGCAGCTCCCGCGCGATGGTGCGCCGCTCTTCCTCGATGTGACTCTGGATCATCTGGGTCAGCTCACGATTCTCCTTCAGGCGGCTGCGGGCCTCGTCGGCGGCGCGCCGGTCCGCCGCGCCGTCGGCGACCGCCTGGGCGGCGCGATTGAAGGTGGTGCTCATCAGGCGCCCTTCGCGCGTCGTCAGGGGCGGGAGCCGGGCGGCATAGTCCCCCGCCTCCATCCGCTGCAGCCCCTTCACCACGATCTGCAGGGGCTGCAGGACGCGCCCCGCGAACCAGAACACCACCAGGTTGATGACTGCCAGTGCGATCGCCGCGATCCACAGCAGCTGCGTCAGGACGTCCCAGCCATCCAGCACCGCCCGCGAGGAGTTTCCCTGAATGACGAGCCGGCCCCCGCCCACGCCGATCTCCACGGGCTTCACCACCGGAGCCACCAGCCGGGTGTACCACGCCGGGGCGTCGCGGCCACTCTTGTATACCGAGGCCGGGGAGGAGTAGACCAGCCTGCCGGCCGGGTCATACAGCGACACATCATTGGCCCGGACCCGCCCGAGCTGGTGCAGGAACGCGAGCATGCCGCGCACGCCGGATTGCTCGTAGGCGCCCGACACCACGGTCAGCAACTGGATGGCGACGCGGTTGGAGCCGTCGATTTCCTCGCGCACGCTGCTGCGGGTGTCCTCGACCTGCTGATAGACGAGGGTTCCGATGAACAGCGTCATCAGCATGGCAATGATGAGGTTGATCTGCAGCCGCAGGCTCACGGCAACCCTCGATCAGTTCGTATTCGACCCACGATAAGTCAAGGTCCGGCTTGGAATGGGGCCATTCTACCGGAGTGGGCCCACAAGCTCTGTCTTGACCCTGACAGTGGAAAATCATGAAAATCATGAGGTCCGGTTATTGAATGCTCTTGCGGATACGCCAGCGGAGCCCCTGCGTCCTGATCCCGTCCATCACTACCGAGCCGGATCCGGGGCGGCCTCTCAACGCAGCTGAGTTCGAGCGGCAGCTGCGGGCCAATGCCCATGCGTATCACAACTATCACGCCTTCAACGTCCTGCTGAATTCAGGCCGTGCCTCGCCTGAACAGATGCGGGGCTGGGTGGCCAACCGCTTCTACTACCAGATCCACATCCCGCGCAGGGACACCGCGGTCGACCCCTGGGTCCGGCTGGGCGCGGCGGTAGGCCTGACGGCCAACGAAATGTGGTCGACGGAACACGTGCTGCCGGAGGTGCGCGCGGCCGTCAACGACTACGTCGACCTCACCCGGCAGCAACCCTGGCAGGAGGCGGTCTGCGCCTCCCTCACGGAGCTGTTCGCGGCGCAGCTGTACAGCGCTCAGCTGGGCCACTGGCCCGCTTTGTATCCCTGGATCGAAGCGACGGGGCTTGAGTATTTCTGCGAGAAAATGCGACTGACGCCGCAGGATATCGATGCCGGCCTGCGGGTGACCCTGGAGTATTTCCAGTCCCGCGATGGGCAGTCGCGGGCCCTGGAGCTGCTGCGGCTGAAACTGGACCTGCTCTGGTCCATTCTCGAGGCCATCCAGCGCGGCTACGGGCCCCAGGCCGGTTGAGGATTACGCCCGGATATACTGGGCGCCATGCTGAAGCTGCCAGGCCACGAAAAAGATCTGGGCGGCGGGTTGCGGGTGAGCCGCCTGCTGCCCTCGTTCGGACGACGTACCATCGGTCCGTTTGTGTTCATGGATCACTTCGGGCCGCTCATCGTGGCGCCACAGATGAATATCGACGTGCGGCCCCATCCGCATATCGGACTCGCCACGGTGACCTACCTGTTCGACGGGGCGATCATGCATCGCGACAGCCTGGGCTCCGCCCAGCGCATAGCGCCCGGCGCCATCAACTGGATGAGCGCCGGGGGCGGCATCGTCCACTCCGAGCGCACGCCCGAGGACCTGCGCGCCGTGAGCCATGCCCTTCACGGGCTGCAATTGTGGGTCGGTCTGCCGCAGGCGCTGGAAGAAAGCGCCCCCCGGTTCACTCACGCATCTGCTGAGGAATTGGCGGCCTTCCCGATGGAGAGTGCCGAGATCCGGGTGCTGGTCGGGGAGGCCTTTGGCCACGCGTCACCCGTCGAGGCCGCCTCCCCCACGCTCTTCCTCAGTCTGCGGCTGCGGGCGCGCAAACCCTTCAGACTGCCGGTCCTGGCGGCCGAGATGGCCGTGTACCCGGTGGAACATGACATCCGCGTGGAGGGCACGGCCCTTGGGGTGCATACCCTCGGCGTGCTACCGAATACCCAGGGTCACCGCCTGGACTGCGCCGAGGACTGCACGGTCGTGGTCATCGGTGGTGCGCCCCTGGAGGGGCCGCGATTCCTGCTCTGGAACTTCGTTTCCTCCTCGAAGGCGCGCCTGCGGCAGGCGGCAGAGGACTGGCAGGAACAGCGCATGCCGACCGTCGCCGGAGATCCCGAGCGCATCCCGTTACCCCGCAATCTGCCGATCCTGTGATTCGTGGCGGCCTCAGACGGGCATGCCGCACGACTCGATCATGCGGCGCAGCTCCGGCACACACGAGCCGCAGTTGGTTCCGGCCTGAAGCTGCTTGCCGAGGGCGCCCGCATCGCGGCAGCCTTGGCGGATAGCCGCCTCGATCCGGTTGCGACCGACGCCGAAGCAGGCGCAGACCAATGCGCCGCGGTCGGCTGTCGGGTCCGGCGGCCGGCCCGTCAGCAGGTTGCGCCGCTCCGCAGGCTCCAGGTGCGCCTTGCCGAAGAGATCCGCGAGCCAGGTGCGCGAAGGCAGCTGCGGCCGCGGTCCGATGAAGAGGCAGGATTCGATGCGGTCCTGGTGCAGATGGACGGCCCGATAGGTCACCGCGCTGGGATCGCAGTATTCGATCCAATCCGCATCCTGAGCGGCGTTCAGGAGCGCGCGGGCCCACGCCGACCAGTCACCCGGCACACGGCGTCCGGCGATCTCGTAATGGCGGAACGAGCCGCCTTCGGCGCGCGCCCACCAACTGAAACTCTCCAGCGGCAGCGGCCCGCGCGTCAGGGCAAATCCATACCAGCTGACCACGAACGGTTCCACCCGAGCCGGCGTGAACTTGAACTCCGGCTCGCCGCTGATGGTGTCGACCGCGGGATTTACCAGGGCTCCGACCCGGGCGTCCGAGGCATTGGAATCGCTCCAGTGAATCGGCATGAAGAGGCTGCCGCGTGCCATCTCGCCACTGGTCCGCAGCCGCACCACCAGCCGTCCCCACCGCGTCGCGACCCGCACCAGCGACCCGCTGCCCAATCCGAAGCTCAGCGCATCGGCCGGATGCATGTCGACGAAAGGCTCAGGCAGATGGCTTGCGAGGCGCGGAGCGCGGCCGCTGCGGGTCATGCTGTGCCATTGATCGCGGATCCGTCCGGTATTGAGGACCAGCGGATACTCCTGATCGAGGGCATACCGGGGCCGCTGCGGCCGCACGGCCACCAGCCGGGCGCGGCCGTCGGGATGATGGAACCTGCCATCCGCGAACAGGGGCGCGGCGACCGGCCGCCGATCCCGCACCGGCCAGCGAACCGGCTCGAGCGTCTCGTAGCTGCGCTCGTCGAGACCCGCGAGGCCCTCGAGGTCGAAGGCACGCGCGCCACCGTTGGCCGTGGCACTCAACCGGGCATGCTCGTCGAAGATCTGCGCCGCGCTGTTGAAGTCGAACCCATGATCGAAGCCAAGGCGTCGCGCCACCTGGCAGAAGATCCACCAGTCCGGCCGCGCCTGCCCGGGCGGCGGCAGAAACGCGCGCTGGCGGGAAATATGCCGGTCGGAATTGGTCACGGTGCCATCCTTCTCGCCCCAGGCCGCGGCCGGAAGCAGGACATGGGCCAGCGCCGTGGTGTCGGTCTGCGCGACGCAATCGGATACCACCACCAGTTCGCAGCGCTGCAACGCTTCCCGTGCCCGATCGGCATTCGGCAGGCTCACCACCGGATTGGTGGCCGCGATCCACACCGCCTTGATCTCGCGGCGATGTATGGCTTCGAACATGTCCACGGCCTTGCGTCCGGGCCGCTGCGCGAGGCGCGGCGCGCCCCAGAAATCACGGACGATGGCCCGATGCTCAGGACGCTCGATTTCCATGTGCGCGGCCAGCATGTTTGCCAGGCCGCCGACCTCCCGGCCGCCCATGGCATTGGGCTGGCCGGTGATGGAAAAGGGCCCCATGCCCAAGGCGCCGATGCGGCCGGTCAGCAGATGGGCATTGATGATGCTGTTGGCCTTGTCGGTGCCGCTCGATGACTGATTCACGCCCTGCGAGAACAGCGTGACCACCCGTTCGCGTTCACCGAACCATTCATAGAAGCGCCAGAGCGATCCGGTCTCCAGGCCGCACAGCCGTGCCACGGCCGTCACGTCGCCGGCGGTGTTGGCGGCGGCGAGCAGTGCCCGCGCCGCGCCGCTCGTGTGCTGCTCGACGAAGGGCTGGTTGGTCTTGCCGTGGGTGGCCAGGTAGTTCAGCAGGCCGTTGAAAAGCGTCACGTCGGTGCCGGCCCGCAGCGACAGATGCAGATCGGCGATATCGCAGGTCGGTGTCCGGCGCGGATCGATCACGACGATGCGCAACTCGGGCCGCCGCTGCCTGGCCGCGACGATTCGCTGATAGAGCACGGGGTGGCACCAGGCGGTATTCGACCCCACCAGCACGATCAGGTCGGCGGACTCCACGTCCTGGAAGGACACCGGCACTACGTCCTCGCCGAATGCGCGCTTGTGGGCGGCGACGGCCGAGGACATGCACAGCCTTGAATTGGTGTCGATGTTGGCGCTGCCGATGAATCCCTTCATCAGCTTGTTGGCAATGTAGTAGTCCTCGGTCAGCAACTGGCCGGAAACATAGAAGGCAACGGCCTCCGGTCCATGCCGCTCGATGATCCGGCGAAAACCGTCGGCCACCGCCTCCAGGGCCGTGTCCCAGTCGACGTCGCGGCCGGTCACCCGCGGCTGCAGCAACCGCCCCGCAAGGCCGAGCGTTTCCCCGAGGGCCGCGCCCTTGGAACACAGGCGACCGAGATTGGCCGGGTGCAGGGGGTCACCCCGGACGTGAACGGTGCCATTGCGCCTTTCTGCATACACCCCACAGCCCACGCCGCAGTAGGGGCAGGTGGTACGCACGGCCTGGGTCATCCGCAGGCACCGGACACGGTGGGCGACGCGCCAAACAGCAGCTGTTCGCGCATCGCACCGACATCCCGGCCCTCGTTGATCAGATCCAAATACCAGCCACTGTCGGCCGTGTCCCCGTAGAGCACGGCACCCCGGATACGGCCGCCTTCGAGGACCAGGTGTTTGTAGATGCCACGCTTCGGATCGCGCATCACCAGCGATTCGCGCGAGGCGCCGCCACTGCAGTCGCCGGCCGAGAACACCTGGATCCCGCTGACCTTGAGTTGCGCCGATACCCGCGAGCCGCCGTAGCGGCGCACGCCGCGTTCGGCCAGGTAGGCCGCGCAGACCCGGGCCTGGTCCCACAGCGGCGCGACCACGCCATAGGTGCTGTTGCGATGCTGCACGCATTCCCCGACGGCGTAGATCGCCGGATCGTAGGTCTGCAGTGTGTCGTTCACCAGAATGCCCCGGTCACAGCGCAGACCGGCGGCGCGGGCCAGATCGATGTTGGGGCGCACCCCGGTCGCGGTCACGACCAATGTCGCGGCGAGCCGCGCGCCCCCCGTCAGGCGCACGCCGCTGACCCGCCCGTCTCCCTCGATTGACTCGGTTTGGGCGGCGAGGCGGAACCCGATGCCGCGCCCCTCAAGCTCCGCGCGCACCAGTGCGCTCGCGTGGTTGTCCAGCTGGCGGTTCATGAGGAATTCACCCGCGTGGACGACCGTCACAGCCATACCCCGCTGCGCGAGCGCCGCGGCCGCCTCCACGCCCAGCAGCCCACCGCCGATCACCACCGCCGGTTGCCCCGGTCGCGCCACGGCCAGCATCGCCTCGACGTCGGATAAGTCCCGGAAGGCCACCACTCCCGGCAGATCGATGCCAGGCACGGACGGCAGCCGGGGCCGTGACCCGGTCGCAATCAGCAGCCGGTCATAGGGGACTTCCGCCCCCGAGGCGGCGCGGACGCGACGGCGAACGCGATCGATGCTCTCCACCGGGTCGCCCAGATGCTGCGTGATGCCGTGCTGCGCAAACCATTCGGTCGTGTGAGTCACGAGCTCTTCCGAACTCCGGTCCCCCGCCAGCAGCGGTGACAGCAGTACGCGGTTGTAGGGGGCGTGAGGCTCCGCGCCGAACACCGTGATCGCGTACGCACGCGGCGCCAGGGACACCAGTTCCTCGAGCGTGCGCATGGCCGCGACGCCATTGCCGATGACGACCAGCCGACGCACCGCGGTGGCCGCGCGAATGCTCACCGGCTGAGCGCGCACCCAGACCTCCCCGGCGCTGATGCGGGCGAGATACACGGGAACGTGGTGCTCGGGTTCCTCCAGACAGCGCCCCGTGACCAGGCTGAAGTGCTGCTTGTAGAGGGGCGAGGCCACGACCGGTTCCCCTTCCGAGTCCCCGACGATGCCGCGGGCGAGCACATTGGCACCGCTGACCGGATCGTGATTGCCGATGGCATGGATGCCGTCCGCGACGCGGAACAGCGCCACCTGCCGGCCCTCGATCAGCGCGCACACGCCGCTGTCGGGATAGATGTCCTCGAGGGCGCAGACGTGCGTCCAGCGCGCCGCACTCATACCACCTCCTTGAGTCGCGCCCGCTCCTCGGGCCGCG
Source organism: Steroidobacteraceae bacterium (assembly GCA_035503515.1). GTDB lineage: Bacteria > Pseudomonadota > Gammaproteobacteria > Steroidobacterales > Steroidobacteraceae > DAIDKA01. The sequence continues at coordinate 7,998 of DATJTJ010000120.1, read as the reverse complement.
CCGGGCGCGGCTGACCGCGTTCACCCACGAACACGACGTCATCGTCCGGGCGGTCGCTGTTGATGAAATGCCGGAAACGACTCAGCGTCTTCGGATCCTCGATCGCCGCCTTCCATTCGCACGCGTAGCCGCCGATGACGCGCGCCATGTCCGCTTCGAGTTCCTCGGCGAGACCCAGGCTGTCCGCGCAGACGACGGCGCGCAGGTATTCCAGGCCGCCCTCCAGGTTGTCGCGCCACACTGAGGTGCGCTGCAGCCGGTCCGCGGTACGGATGTAGAACATCAGGAAGCGGTCGACGTAGCGGATCAGCGTGGGCTTGTCGAGATCCGCCGCCAGCAGCTCGGCATGCCGGGGCTTCATGCCACCGTTGCCGCAGACATAGAGGTTCCAGCCTTTCTCGGTCGCGATCACTCCCACGTCCTTGCCCTGGGCCTCCGCGCACTCGCGCGTGCAGCCGGAGACCCCGAACTTGAGTTTGTGCGGCGAACGCAGCCCCTTGTAGCGGTGCTCCAGTTCCAGCGCCAGGCCGACGCTGTCCTGCACCCCGTAACGGCACCAGGTCGAACCGACGCAGCTCTTGACCGTACGCAATGCCTTGCCGTAAGCGTGGCCGGATTCGAATCCGGCATCCACCAGCTCGCGCCAGATCAGCGGCAGCTGGTGGACCCGCGCCCCGAGCATGTCGATGCGCTGGCCGCCGGTGATCTTGGTGTAGAGGTCGTATTTCTGCGCGATCTGCCCGATCCGGATGAGCTGCTGCGGGGTGATTTCACCGGCAGCCACGCGCGGCACCACCGAGTAAGTGCCGTCCTTCTGGATGTTGGCCAGGAAGTAGTCGTTGGAGTCCTGCAGCGATGCCTTGTCGCGCGCCAGCACGAACTCGTTCCAGCAGGACGCGAAGATGGACGCCGCCACCGGCTTGCAGATGTCGCAGCCGAGCCCGCGACCGTGCTTGCCGAGCAACTCCCCGAAGGTGCGCAGTCCTCCCACGCGCACCAGATGGAACAGTTCCTGGCGCGAGTAGGCGAAGTGCTCGCACAGATGGTTGTCGACGGCGGCGCCGAGCCGGGCGAGTTCCGCCTTGAGGACCTGGCTGACCAGCGGCGCGCAGCCACCGCAGCTGCTGGCGGCGCGGGTGCATTTCTTGAGTGCGCCCAGCGTCACCGCACCGCCCGCGATCGCCATGCACAGATCGTTCTGGGTGACGTTATTGCATGAGCAGATCTGCGCCGTGGCCGGCAGCTCCAGGGTGACCGGCGCCGCGGACTGCCCGGCGGACATCGACAGCAGCAGCTGCTCCGGCTGCGCGGGCAGGGGCAATCCGTTCTGCATCAACTGCAGCCAGGTGCCGTAATGCTCCGCATCCCCGACCAGCACTCCCCCCAGCAACCGCGAGCCATCCGCACTGATCACGAGTTTCCTGTAGATCTGGGCGCGCTCATCGATGAGCGAGCACACGCGTGCCCCCGCCGTCGCCCCATGCGCATCACCGAGGGAGGCCACATCGACACCCATGAGCTTGAGTTTGGTACTCATGTCGGCACCGGCGAAGGCGGCATCGGTTCGGCCATTGATCTGGGCGGCAGCGACGCCCGCCATGCCGTAGCCGGGGGCGACCAGACCATAGGTCTTGCCCTCCCAGGCAGCGCACTCGCCGATGGCGAAGATCCGCGGATCCGAGGTGCGGCAGCTGCCATCGATGACGATGCCGCCTCGCGGCGCGACCGCAAGGCCACTGGCGCGCGCCAGTTCATCACGCGGGCGGATGCCGGCGGAGAATACGATCAGGTCGCCTTCCAGCTCGCTGCCGTCCGCAAAGCGGATGCGCTGCGCGTGCTGCGTGCCGTCGGTGATGTCGACGGTGTTCCTGCCGGTGTGCACCTGGACCCCGAGAGCGGCGATGCGCTCACGCAGCACGCGGCCGCCGGCATCATCGATCTGCGCCGCCATCAGGCGGGGTGCGAACTCGACGACGTGTGTCGCCAGGCCCAGTTCCCTGAGCGCATTTGCGGCCTCCAGGCCCAGCAGACCTCCCCCGATGACGATGCCGGTCCCGGCGGGGATGGCGGCCGCGCGGATCGCCTCCAGATCCTCGAGGGTGCGGTACACGAAGCATCCCGTGCGGTCACGCCCGGGGATCGGCGGCACGAAGGGATACGAGCCGGTGGCGAGCACCAGGTGGTCATAGTCCAGCACCCCGCCGCCGCTGCAGCGAACCTGGCGGGTTTCGCGATCGATGCCCACCGCCCGTTCGTTCAGCAACAGGCGAATACCGGCGCGCTCGAAGAATCCGGGCGCGACCAATGACAGATCCTCGGCACTCTTGCCGCTGAAGAATGACGTGAGGTGCACCCGGTCGTAGGCCGCGTGCGGTTCCTCGCACAGCACCGTCACATCCAGCGCACCACCGGCACCCTCATGGAGGTTTTCCAGGAACCGCTGGCCGACCATGCCATTGCCGATGACGACGATCTTCATAGCGCCACCTCCGCATCGGCCGGCGCCGCCCACGCCAGCCATTTATGCTGCAGTGTCGTCACCAGCACGAATGCAAGCGCGGCCAGGACACCGAAGGTCGTGAAGCCCATCTGGTAGCTGCCGGTGCTCTGTCGCGCAAGTCCCATGATCACCGGCAGATAGAACCCGCCGATGCCGCCGGCTGCGCCGATGATGCCCGTCATCACCCCGGTCCTGCCCTTCCAGCGGTGGGGCACCAGCTGAAAGGTCGCGCCGTTGCCGAGACCGAACCCGAGGTACAGGGCGACCAGCAGGACGATGCCACCGGCGAGCGGGGGCATCAGTGCAGCGAAGGTGAAATTGCACAGTGAGATGACGACCAGGATGACCCTCAGGGCGCGCACTCCGGTGAACCGGTCGGCAAGCAGTCCGCCCACGGGGCGGACCATGGCGCCGGTGAAGGAGAGCAATGCCATGATCAGCCCGCTGTCGACCTTGGACAGCTGGTACTGCGTGGTCAGGAGCAGACTCACGTAGGAGGACATGCCCACGAAGCCGCCGAAGGTGATGCTGTAGACCAGCATCATGACCCAGGTGTCCCGCTCGGCGAGCACGGCGACGTACTTGCGCGGCAGCACCGCCAGGGCCAGCAGGGAACCGAATACCGGCAGCAGCAGCTGGCCCAGGGTACCGTGGCCGAAGAGACCGGCGCTGACCAGCAGCACCAGGCCGATCACGCCCACGAGCGACACGACGAATCCCAGCAGCGCGCGCGGCACGCTGCCGCTTTTCGGGCCGCGATCCTCGGCCCAGAGCACGATGCTCACGGCCGCCACCGCCAGCAGCGGCAGCACCGCCCAGGTTGCATGCTGCCAGCCATAGTGCTGCGCGAGGCCCGGAAACACGAAGCCATCCACGACCGCACCGATGTTGCCGGCTGCCGCGAGTCCCAGCACCAGACCCTGCACGCGCGGGGGATAGCTGCTGCCGGCCAGTGGCAGCGCCACCGCGAAGCTGGCGCCGCCCACCCCGAGGAATCCGCCCAGTACCAGCAGCAACGGGTAGCTGGGCGCGATCGGCAGCAGCAGCAGGCAGGCGGGCACCGCCGACAGGCCGATGCCGAACAATGCCAGTCGGCGGCCGTGAACCGACTGGAACAGGTTGCCGAGCGTAACCCGCACGATGGCGGCCGTGAGCACCGGAACTGCGACCAGGAAGCCGGACTGGGCGGGTGACAGTAGCAGCTGCTTGGAGATGAACGGCGCCAGCGGACCGAACATGACCCACACCGTGAAGCCGGTATCGAAATACAGGAAACACGCCAGCAGCGTCTTCCAGTTACCACTCTTGAGCGAGGAAATAACGTGTCTCATGCGTTGCAATCCTTCAGGCAAAAAAAAACCGCCAGTGGTACCCGACTCAAGGTCGCGTACCGGATGGCGGCATTGCCTGTGCAAGTCCTGCGTTGGACCTGCGCCGTGGTGGGACTCGCTCCCGCCACCGCCTCTGTGGTGCAAGGCCTGTGCCGTTTGATGTGCCAGGCCGGCTTCCCAATGGTCTCAGTCGCTTAGACGGATCGGGCGCTTCGCCGGCGGTTCAATGCAGCCCAAGACGGGGCAGGGATGCAGCAGGCGCACACAGTCAGTGCAAGGTCCCTGACTTGAGATTTGCTCGCTTGAGAATTGTTTTGACTTCGTGCGAGAGTCGATGCGAATGGACTTCATCGAACGGTTTCGGCGCTCGGCCTGCCTGTGTCGCGCGCGCGACCTGGGGCAGCTCGTCATCCTGAGCGAACTGGTGCGCGCATTGAGCGAGCTCATCCACGCGCTGCAAAAGGAGCGCGGCGCCTCCTCCATCTTCCTCGGCTCCGGCGGTACGCAGTTCGCGGTGCGCCTGGACGTGCGTGTCCGCGACTGCCAGGCTCTGGAACAAAAGGTGCGCGAACGCCTGGAGCATGTCGATGATGACGCGCTCGATGGCATGCGATTCGGGGCCCGCTTCTACGGCCGCATCGCCATGGCATTGACCGCCCTGGATACCCTGTCGACCCTGCGCACGCCGATCCGGTCGCTGCAGATCGCCCCGCAGGACAGTGTGAGGGCATTTACCGATATCATCGGCGCGCTGCTGGCGGTGGGCTACGAAATCGGAGACATCGCGGCCGATCCGCAGATTTCCCGCGCATTGATCGCGCTCATCAATCTGTCGCAGGCGAAGGAATACGCAGGACAGGAGCGGGCCACGGTGGGGGCGGCCGTATCCAGCGGACAATTCCGGGCGGCCGACCTGGAGCGATTGCGGTACCTGGTCACGGCCCAGAAGCAGACATTCGCAATCTTTGCCGATTTCGCTGCCGAGGATCTCGTCGATGCGCTCAACGAAACCCTCGGCAGCAGCGCCGCAGCGGCCGTGGAACGGATGCGCGGGATGGCTATGGACGCAGGCCCTGGCAAACCGACCGGTTTGTTCGCCGATGCCTGGTATGAGCATGCGACCAGCCGCATCGATGGTCTGCGGATGATCGAGGAACGGATGTCCGCCGAACTCGGACGTCTGTGCGCGCTGAAGCTCGGCGAGGCGAGCCGCGGAAGCACCGGACTTGAACTGCCGCCCGCCGACGCCACCGCGCCGGTAGCCGTCGTGTTCGGTGGCGTGGGGGGAGAGTCGGCACTCTACGGCCTTGATCCCGGCGCGCCGGGCCCGCTGCGTTCGATCCTCGATGTCGTCGAAGACCAGTCGCGTCGCATCAGCGATGTGAGCGCGCAGCTCGAATCTGCGCGCGCCGCGTTGGTGGAGCGCAAGCTGATCGACCGCGCCAAGGGGGTGTTGATGGACAGTCGCGGGATTTCCGAAAAGGCCGCCTATGGGTTACTGCGCGACACTGCGATGAAGCAGAACAAGCGCATCGTCCAGGTCGCCGAGGCGATCGTCAGTACGGCAGAGATCCTGAAGGCCTGAGGAGGCTAGAACTTCTCGCCGCCCTCCAGAAAGCGCGTGGCTATCCCGGCCAGAACGGCGGCGCCGCGCGCCATGATGCTCTCGTCGATGATCATCCGGTTCGAATGCAGTCCGCAGCAGCTGCGCCAGTCGCTGCCGGCGGCGCTGGCACCCAGGAAGAACATCGCCCCGGGAGTCTTCTCCAGGACATAGGAGAAATCCTCGGCGCCCATGACCGGAGCGGGCAGTGGCAGCCAGGAGCTGGAGCCATACAGCTCCTGGACCACACGGCGGCCCAATGCGACGGCGCGCCCGTCGCAGCGCGTGACCGGGAAACCCAGCTTGATCTCGACCCGCGCGGTGGCGCCGTGGGCGGCGGCAATGCCTTCCGCGAGGGTCCGCAGTCCGGCGTGCACGGCAGAGCGGTTCTCGGGCGACAGCGTGCGTATGGTTCCCCACAGGGAGGCGGTCTCGGGAATGACGTTGTCCGTCGTTCCGGCCTCGATGCGCGCAATCGTGACCACGACCGGGTCGAACACCGGCATGCGCCGGGTGACGTAAGCCTGGATGGCCGTCACGATCTCGCAGGCGATGGGAATCGGATCCAGCGTATCGTGGGGCATGGAGGCATGGCCGCCCCGCCCGGTGATCACGATCTGAAGGGTGTCGGCCGAGGCCAGCAGGGGCCCTTCGCGGCCGGTGAAAATGCCATGGGGTGCGTTCGGCATGACATGCAGGGCGAAGGACGCGGCCGGCAGCGGGTCGAGCAGTCCATCCTCGATCATGAACCGCGCTCCATGCCAGCCCTCCTCTCCGGGTTGAAACATGAACAGCACGCTCCCGGAAAGTTCGCGGCGCCGGGCACTCAGCAGGCGCGCGGCGCCCACCAGCATGGCGACATGACTGTCATGTCCACAGGCATGCATCGCACCGGCATCCGTTGAGGCGAAGGGCAGTCCCGTATCCTCGTGCATCGGCAACGCATCCATGTCACCGCGCAATAACACGGTGGGTCCTTCGCGCTCGCCGCGCAGCACGGCGACGATCCCGTCCGTGGAGGGTCCGCGCCGGTACTCCAGCGGCAGACCGGAGAGTGCAGATGTGATTTTGGCGGCGGTCTTCGGCGTTCGCAGCCCCAGCTCGGGTTCGCTGTGGATCGCGCGGCGCAGTTGCACCAGTTCCGGCAGCAATCGTACGGCTTCTTCGGTCCAGGACATCGGGTGACTTCCTATCGCGGGTTGCAGCCGCGCATGCCCTCATCCTAGCCCGCGAAATCAGGCCGGTCCATCGCGGGCGGGCAATGCCGCTCAACGGCCTGCTGCACGCCCTGCTGCGGCGGAGTGGGTACCAGGCCCATGCCGAACGTGAGCAGCAGGGCGTTCGCCGCAAGACCCGCCGCGGCGCCGCCGCGTCGGGCCCAGCGCAGGCTGCCGACGGTGCCCGCCAGCAGCGCCAGCACCAGGAGCGAGATGATTGCAGTGCGCCACAGGAATTTCATAACGCCCTCGCTGGAAGGTGAGCCCAGAGCCATGCGGGCGGCGGGAGCAAAAATCAATGGCGGCTGGCAAGATGGGACCATGGCAATCAAAAGACCGAAGGGCAAGGACGGCTCCGTCATCGTGCTGGAGCATTCGTCCCAGCTGCTCAAGGGCAATCCGCTCGGTGACCCGCACGTACGTCGGCTCGCCGTCTGGCTGCCGCCCCAGTACGACGCGGGCCGCTCGCGGCGCTTTCCGATGCTCATGGACATGGTCGGGTTCACGGGCTCCGGCCTCTCCCACATCGGCTGGAAGGCCTTCAGCGAGAATGTGCCGGAGCGCGCAGCGCGGCTCGTCCACGAGGGCAGGATGGCGCCTGCCATCATCGTCTTCCCGGACTGCTTCACCGCCCTGGGCGGCAACCAGTACGTCAATTCGCCGGCCATCGGCCCCTACGCCGATTACCTGATCCGCGAAATCATTCCGCTCGTCGATGGGGAGTTCCGTACCCGCGCGGCGCGCGAGTACCGCGGCTGCTTCGGCAAATCCTCGGGCGGCTATGGCGCGATCCTGCACGGCATGAGGTACCCCTCGACCTGGGGCGCGATCGCGGACCATTCCGGCGATGCGTACTTCGACTACGTGTACCGGGCCGATTGGCCGAACACGCTCAACGAGCTGGCAAGGTTCCGGCCGAAGCGGTTCAGCCCCGGCCGCTACGATGTCGCGGCCATGGAACGGGGCGTGGACCGCGGACTCGACGATGGTCGCGTCAGGCGGTTTCTGGCGCATGTGTGGAAGAAGCACAAACTGTCGCGCGCCGAAGGCCACGCCATCATGAACCTGTGCATGGCGGCGACCTACGATCCCGATCCGAAGGCGCCCAACGGATTCCGGTTACCCTTCAACCTGGAGACCGGCGAGATCATCCCCGCGCGCTGGAGCAACTGGCAGAAGCACGACCCGATCAACCTGGTCGAGCGTTACCGGAAGAACCTGCGTTCCTTGCGCGGTATCTATCTCGACTGCGGATTCCGGGACCAGTACCACATCCACTACGGGATGCGCATCCTCTCGAAGCGGCTGCAGGCCGCCGGCATCGACCACCGGTACGAGGAATTCGAC
>DATJTJ010000119.1:0-51070 GCA_035503515.1 Steroidobacteraceae bacterium | reverse complement strand
CCTGACGGTCACCTTCAAGCTCGGGGCCGATGTCGACCGCGCCCAGGTCCAGGTGCAGAACCGCGTCGCGCAGGCCCAGCCGCGTCTGCCGCAGGAAGTCCGCGATCTCGGCGTGACCACGGTCAAGAGTTCATCGGACCTCACCATGCTGGTGAACCTGATATCCCCCGACAATCGCTACGATGCGCTGTACCTGCGCAACTACGCGGCACTGAACATCCGCGACGTGCTGGCGCGGCTGCCCGGCATGGGCCAGGTGCAGGTCTTCGGTGGCGGTGACTACGCCATGCGCATCTGGCTCGATCCCGAAAAGCTTGCCGTGCGCAATCTCACGGCGAGCGATGTCGTCAGCGCCATCCGCGAACAGAACGTGGATGTGGCCGCGGGCCAACTGGGCGCGCCGCCCTCGAAGGGCTCCGAATTCCAGATCGCCCTGAATGCCGCCGGACGGCTCACGACCGAGGAGCAGTTCCGGAACATCATCGTCAAGACCGGTCCCAACGGCGAACTGGTGCGCCTGGGCGACCTCGCGCGCGTGGAGATGGGCGCCCAGGACTACGGCATGCGCAGCATGCTGGACAACCAGAATGCCATCGCCCTGCCGATCATGCAGGCCCCCGGGGCCAACGCCCTGCAGCTGTCGTCCGATGTGCGCCGGACCATGGAGCAGCTGAAGAAGGACTTCCCCGAAGGCATCGACTACCGCATCGCCTATGACCCGACGCAGTTCGTGCGCCAGTCCATCGAGGCGGTGCTGCATACCCTGCTCGAGGCCATCGCGCTGGTCGTCATCGTCGTCATCGTCTTCCTGCAGACCTGGCGCGCCTCGCTGATCCCGCTGGTCGCGGTGCCGGTGTCGATCATCGGTACCTTCGCGGTACTGCTCGCCTTCGGCTTCTCCATCAACACGCTGTCACTGTTCGGCCTGGTGCTGGCCATCGGCATCGTGGTCGACGATGCCATCGTGGTGGTCGAAAACGTGGAGCGCCACATCGCCGCGGGCGAGTCCCCGAAGCAGGCCGCGCGCATGGCGATGCGCGAGGTCAGCCGCCCCATCATCGCCATCACCCTGGTGCTGGTGGCGGTGTTCGGACCGGTGGCCTTCATCAGCGGACTCTCCGGCGAGTTCTATCGCCAGTTCGCGCTGACCATTGCCATCTCGACGGTGATCTCCGCGTTCAACTCCCTGACGTTGTCCCCCGCACTGGCGGCCGTGCTGCTGAGACCCCACGGTGCCAGACCTGACCTTTTCGCCCGCTGGATGGAGCAGATCCTCGGGCGATTTTTCAAATCCTTCAACAAGGCCTTCGCGGCGGCGGGCAACGGCTATTCCCGGGCACTGACGGCGACCATCCGCCGCAGTGGCATCGCACTCGTCGTCTATGGCGGCCTGATCCTGCTCGCCTGGATGGGCTTCAACACCGTGCCCGGCGGATTCATTCCCGCGCAGGACAAGCAGTACCTGATCGCCGTCGCGCAGCTGCCGCCGGCCGCGACCATCGACCGCACCGAGGCCGTCGTGCGGCGCATGTCCGAGATCGGCCTCAAGACCCCGGGCGTGGAGCATGCGGTGGAATTCGCGGGCATGTCGGTGAACGGCTGGTCCCAGAGTTCCAGTTCCGGCATCGCCTTCTTCGCCCTGGACCCGCCGTCGAAACGCACCAGCGCGAGCCTTTCGGGCAGTGCCATCGCGGCGCGCCTGAACGCCGAGCTCGCCGGCATCCAGGATGCCTACGTCGTGGTGTTCACCCCGCCGCCGGTACTGGGGCTGGGTTCGCTGGGAGGGTTCAAGGCGCAGGTCGAGGACCGCGGCGATGCGGGACCGGAAGCCCTCTATGCCGCCGTCCAGGACGCGCTCGGCAAGGCGGCCAGGAGCCCGGCGCTCGCGGGACTCCTGAGCACCTACCAGATCAATGTGCCGCAGCTGGATGTCAGCGTGGACCGCGACAAGGTCAAGCAGCAGGGCGTGAAGCTCTCGGACGTGTTCGACACGCTGCAGACCTACATGGGCTCGACTTATGTGAACGACTTCAACCGCTTCGGTCGCACCTTCCAGGTCATGGCACAGGCGGACGGCCCGTTCCGGGCCCAGGCCGAGGACATCCGCACCCTCAAGACCCGCAATGCGCAGGGGGCCATGGTGCCGCTGGGATCGTTGCTCAACGTCACGCCGACCTTCGGGCCGGATGCGGCGCAGCGCTACAACGCCTATCGGTCCGCGGACATCAACGCAGGTCCCGCGCCCGGCTACAGCACCGACCAGGCGCAGGAGGCGCTCGCCGGCATCCTCAGGCAGAGCCTGCCGCGCGGCATGACGTTCGAGTGGACGGACCTCGCCTACCAGCAGCTGATCTCGGGCAACACCGCGACCATCGTGTTCCCGCTGTGCGTGCTGTTCGTGTTCCTCGTGCTCGCCGCCCAGTACGAAAGCCTGACCCTGCCGCTGGCCATCATCCTCATCGTGCCGATGTGCCTGCTCGCGGGTATCACCGGGGTATACCTGGATCACGGTGACAACAACGTGTTCACGCAGATAGGGCTGCTGGTGCTGGTGGGGCTGGCGTGCAAGAACGCCATCCTGATCGTCGAGTTCGCCAAGCACCTGCAGGAGGATCGCGGCATGGACGCGCGCACCGCGGTGCTCGAAGCTGCGCATCTGCGGCTGCGGCCCATCCTCATGACCTCCTTCGCCTTCATCATGGGCGTGATCCCGCTGGTGCTGGCGCAGGGTTCCGGCGCAGAGGTGCGGCACGCCATGGGCGTGACGGTATTCGCCGGCATGCTCGGCGTGACGCTGTTCGGCCTGCTGCTGACGCCGGTGTTCTTCGTGCTGATCCGCCGCTTCACATCGCGCGGACCGCAGCCCGAACCGACCGCCGTCGAACGCGCGCCGGTCCGTATCGGGCAGGACCCGGAGGTGCATGGTGCTTAAGCCCATTTCCAGACTCATACCCGCGGTGATTGCGGCCACGCTCACCGCCTGCGCGGTCGGTCCTGACTATCACCGGCCCGCCGTGCAGACGGCCCCGACCTTCGCCGAGGCCGAACCTGCCGTCTATACCACGGCGAGCGATGCCGGCATCGGACCCTTCTGGGGCCAGTTCAACGACGACCTGCTCGACGGGCTGGTCATCGAGGCCCTCGCCGCCAACCACGACCTGCGCATCGCCCTCGCCCATCTGCAGCAGGCGCGCGCGCTGCGCACCCAGGCCACGCTGGACCTCGCACCGACGGTCACCAGCGAAGGCGGCTACACCCACCAGCGCTATCCCGCCGTCGAGAGCTTCGGCGTCGGCACGCTCGATGAGAGCTATTACAACGCAGGCTTCGATGCGACCTGGGAGCTGGATCTCTTCGGCCGCGTGCGCCGGGGAATCGAGGCCAGCCGGGCGCAGGTCGAAGGTCAGGAGGCGACGCTGCATGACGCCCAGGTCAGCGTGACCGCCGAGGTCGCCCGCACCTACTTCGAACTACGCGGCGAACAGGCGGAACTCGCGGTCCTGCAACGCAATGCCGCCAACCAGCAACAGACCGTGGACCTCACCGATTCGCTGCTCGATGCCGGCCGCGGCACGGAGCTGGACACCTCGCGAGCCAAGGCGCAGCTGGACACGACCCTCGCCACCATTCCGCCGCTGAAGGTCTCGATCGCGAAATCCATCCATCGACTGAGCGTGCTCACGGGCCGCGAACCCGACGCGCTGGTCGCAACGCTGTCCGCGCCCGGCGCACTGCCTGATCTGCCCAAAATGCCGGCGGTGGGGGACCCGGCCGGACTGTTGCGGCGGCGGCCCGACATCCGCATCGCCGAGCGGCGCCTGGCGGCGTCCACGGCGCAGATCGGCGTCGCGGTGGGAGATCTGTTCCCGAAAGTGACCTTCACCGGCAATTTCGGCTTCGCGGCCGGGGACCTGGCTGCCATGGGCTCCTCGCCCACCAGGACCTTCCTGATCGGACCTTCGATCTCCTGGCCGGCATTTGACTTAGGACGCGTGCGGGCCCGCATTGCCGGCGCCCGCGCCGGTGCCGATGCGGACCTTGCGGCCTACCAGCAGACCGTGCTCCAGGCCCTGGAGGAAACCGAGAACGCGCTGGTCGCCCATGCCCGGGCCCGCGACCGGCTGGTGCAGCTGACCGCCGCCGCGCGCGAAAGCGATGCCGCGGCACAGATCGCCCGTGCCCGTTACGAGGGCGGCCTGGTCGGCTTCCTGGACGTGCTGGATGCCGAGCGGGCGCAGCTGCAGGCCCAGGACCAGCTGGCCCAGAGCCGCACGGATGCCGCGACCAGCCTGATCGCGGTCTACAAGGCCTTGGGGGGCGGCTGGCAGGGGGCGCCCCTGCCCGTGGCCCGCCTCACGACAGCCGGGCCGTCGCAGCGGTAGACTCCATGACCACTGGAGGTTTCATGGCCGTTGGGGTCAACGCCCGCGCCGCCGACTGCGGCCCGGATTGTGCGGACATCGCCGATGAGGCTGCGCGGACCGAAGCCGCGAGCCCCTACGCCCTGGAGTTCGCACAGATCAGCGAATCGCTGCAGCACCGCGAGGGGATGCTCGGCGCCTCGGCGCGCGCCAGCCGCATGCTGCTCGAGGCCGGCCATGTCATGGATGCCATTCCCGGGGTGCTGCGCGAACTGGGTGAGGCCGCCGGCGCCGACCGGGTGAACCTGATCCGCGCCGAGCCCGGCGCCGATGGCACCCCCTGGATGGTGGTCGCCGGCGAGTGGGTGGCACCCGGCATCGCCGAGTACCTGAACAACCCCAACAAGTGCGGCTGCCCCGAGAGCACCATCGGCTCGACCTGTCGCGAGCTGCGCGCCGGCCGCAGCGTGCTCATGAATCCCCAGCATCACGCCGGCAGCGACGGTGGCGCGGCCGACGGCAGCACCCTCACCAAGGCCGTGGTGCCGATTTTCGTCGACAACGTCTTTTTCGGCGCGCTCACGTTCGACAACACCCGCCAGCGTCGCGCCATCGATCCGGCGGAAGTTGCCGCGCTCGAGACCGCCGCGGGTGTCATCGGCGCGGGCCTGCACCGCGAACGGCTGATCGAGGCGGTACGCCGCGAGCGCGAGCAGGCGGCCGAACAGCGCATGGTGGAACTGGCCAAGGCCAACGCCGTCATCCGTGGCAACCTCGAGCGGCTGGCCAAGGAGCCCGATGCGCGCAACTTCCTCGGCCACGTACTGCTCGAGGCCACGCGCCAGTTCGATGCGGCGGCCGGCAACGTCATCGTGCGCCACGATTCGCCGGCGATCTGGGAGATCGTCGCCAATGTCGATGCGGGACAGCTGTCGCCGCCGAAGTTCACGGCCAGCATTCCCGCCGATGGCAACGCGCTCGGGGAACAGCTGTCGCGCACGGAGGAGCCCGTGTTCTGCTGCCTGCTGCAGGACGATGCCACGCAGTGGCCGGGGCTGATGGAATATCACCGCGCGGCCGGGCACACCGGCATGGTGGCCTTTCCGCTGATCTTCGGCGCCCGCAACGTCGGCTTCATCACCCTCTACTTCAAGGACGCGGCCGGAGCGACGCTGGTGAACAGCGAGCTGCTGGTCGCGCTTGCCCAGCAGGCGACGCTCGCGATCGAGATCATGCGCCTCGCGCACTCCGCGAAGGAGTCCGCGGTGCTGGTGGAGCGCAACCGCATCGGCCGCGAGATCCACGACGGCCTCGCGCAGGCCTTCACCGGCATCCTCATGCAGCTTGCGGCCGCGGAGGACGAGGCCACCGGGCAGTGCGCCACGCAGAGCCTGATCGCCGACCGCATCCGTGATCTCGCGCGCGAAGGACTCGCGGAAGCACGCCGCTCGGTGATGGCGCTGCGACCGGACCAGACCCGCAGCGGCGGCCTGGAGCTGGCGCTGCGGCAGCTGGCCGAGCGCTCCTCGGTGGTCGGCCGCACGGAATGCAGTTTCGAGGGTCGGGCGCCGGCCACCGGACTCGCGCCGGAGCACGAACATGCGCTGCTGCGCATTGCCCAGGAGGCGGTCAGCAACGCCGTGCGTCACGGCCATCCGCAGCACGTGCGCATCAGCCTGGTCGGTGAACCGGCACACTGGGTGCTGACCGTGGCCGACGACGGCCAGGGCATGGAAGGCTCGCCCGAGGACTGCGCCCAGCATGGGTTCGGGCTCACCAACATGCGCGAGCGTGCCGAGGCCATCGGTGGCAGCTGGCAGATCGAGACCACCAAGGGCGCGGGCACGCGCGTCTCCGTGCGGCTGCCGCGCAGGAATATCCCGTGACTGCCGCCGCGGCACCGGCCACCGCCAGCACGGCGGCGGCCCCGGTCCGCAAGATCCGCGTGGTGCTCGCGGATGATCATCCCGTGGTGCGCGACGGCCTCGCCGCGATCCTGAACCGCCAGCCCGACATGGAAGTGGTGGCCGAAGCCGCCGATGGCGAGGAAGCCACGGAACTGTACGAGCGTCACCAGCCTGACGTCATGGTGCTGGACCTGCGCATGCCCAAGCGCGACGGTGTCGCGGTGGTGCAGATGGTGCTGGCCGCGCATCCGCATGCGCGCCTGCTGGTGATGACCACCTACGACGGGGACGAGGATATCTTCCGGTGCCTGAGCCAGGGCGCAAAGGGTTACCTGCTCAAGGACTCACCGCGCACCGAGATCCTCTCCGCCATCCGCGCGGTGAGCGAAGACCGCCCCTATGCCTCCTCTTCGGTGGCCAGCAAGGCCCTGCAGCGCATGGCCAAGCCCAGTCTCACGCAACGCGAACTCGGCGTCCTGCAGCTGCTCGCCGAGGGCCGCAGCAACAAGGACATCGCGCGCCGCCTGAGCATCACCGAGGGTACGGCCAAGACCCACGTGAAGGCGATACTCACCAAGCTCGATGCGATCAGTCGCACCGAGGCGGTGGCGGTCGCCCACAAGCGCGGTCTCGTGCGGCTCTAGATGCCGCGCAAAGGTGCAGATGCGCGGGCCAAGGCCGCGCTCGATGCACTCGATGCACTCGACCCGCAGCTGCCCCGTACCGAGCAGCTTGCGGTACTGCTCAAGGCGCTCAACGACAAGCACTTCCTGGTCGCCGCCCGCGCCGCTACGCTCGCCGGCGAGTGGCGGCTGCACGAACTGACCGGCGATCTCATCTATGCCAACGCGAGATTCATGCAGGAGGGTGCCAAGCGCGATCCGGGCTGCCGCGCCAAGCAGGCCATTGCGCGCGCACTGGTCATACTCGACTGTCAGGACCTCGACTTCTTTCGCACCGGCATCGGCTACCACCAGCTCGAGCCCGCCTGGGGCCGACCCACCGATACGGCGACCGACGTCCGCAGCACCTGTGCGATGGGGCTCGCCGCGGCGGGGCCGCTGCGCGCGGTCGCGGAGCTCGCGGGACTGCTGACCGACCCGGAGGCCGCCGTGCGCATCGGTGCGGCGCGGGCCATCTCCTGCGGCAATCCGCACGAGGCCGAAGCCGTCCTGCGGCTCAAGGTGCATATCGGGGATGCCGAGGCGCAGGTCATCGGCGAGTGTTTCGCGGCGCTGCTGGTCATCGAGCCCGAGCACTCGCTGCCGTTCGTCGCGAACTTCCTGCGCCACGCGGATGCCGCGCTGAGCGAACTGGCCGCGCTCGCGCTGGCCGAGTCGCGACTGCCCGAAGCGCTGCCGCTGCTGCGCGCCGCCTGGGACGAAGCGGTCGGGCCGGAAGCGCGCGGCGCATTGATCCGCGCCGCGGCTCTGCATCGCAGCGAGGCCGCCTTCGACTGGCTTCTGGACATCATCGCCACCGGATCGACGCGTCACGCCCGGGCTGCCGAGGACGCGCTGGCCGTCTACGAGCGCAATTCGCGGCTCATCGAGCGGATCCTGGCCGCAAAAGCGCGCCGCACCGATTAGAATGGCCTCATGACTACGCCGACCCGGTTCATCTTCGTGCGCCATGCCCAGAGCCAGGCCAACGCCGGCGGCCCGACGCTGGAGAACCCCATCATTCCGCTCACCGCACTGGGAGAGCTGCAGGCACGCGCCATAGCACCGCTGCTGCCAGTGACTGCCGTGGCCATCTGGTCCTCGCCTTACCGGCGGACGCTAGACACGGCTGCGCCGTATTGCACGCGCATGGGCCGCGATCCGGCGATCCACGATGACCTGCGCGAGTTCGAGACCGTCGATACCGTGGACCTGCGCGGCAGTTCATGCGAGGAACGCGAGGCGGTCGTGGCGGCGTACTGGAAGAGGTCAGATCCGGACCATCGCAGCGGACCTGGGTCCGAGACCTTCCGCGAATTCCACGAGCGGGTTGCACGCGCACGCCAGCAGTTCCTGCCGGGCCTGCCCGACGGCACGCTCGTCTTCGGGCACGGCATGTGGATGGCGCTGCTGTTCTGGCAGTTATGGGGCTTCCGGTCGGTGACCCGCGCCAGCATGAGTGCCTTCCGGCGGTTCCAGCTGGGATTTCCCACGCCCAACGCGGGCGTGTACCGTCTCACGCAAGTCACACCCGCCCAGTATCTGGTGCATGCGGATGAGGCTGCGATGCAGGCCGTTGCGGCGCTCGAGCACGACATCGCGACGCAACAGCGGCGCCACGGATGAAACAGACCGCTCTGTCATAAAGGGTTATGCTTGCGTTGCAGGGAGATGGCATTCCTCCTCGAACCGCCCACTCCGGGCTGATGATGCCTGCTTGGCCTTGAACGATCAGGGCGGTAGGCCATTCCGCTCCGGAGGTCGGCTGATGACAATGCTCGGTGTACTGGCGGTCGGGATCGGGGCGGCAGGCGGTGCCTGGCTGCGATGGGTGCTCGGCATCCTGCTCAACAGCTACTTTCCCTCGGTGCCGCCCGGAACGCTCGCGGCCAACCTCATCGGCGGCTACGTGATCGGAGCCGCGATCGCGGTCTTCTCCCAGGCATCGGGAATCGCGCCGGAATGGCGGCTCCTGATCATCACGGGATTCTGCGGTGGTCTCACGACGTTTTCGACATTCTCGGCGGAGATCGCCGCCCTCTTCCAGCAGGGCCGCCTGGTGCTGTTCGCAACCGCCGTCGCCATGCACGTCGGAGGCTCGCTGTTCATGACGCTGCTCGGCGGCGCCTCGGTACGCCTGCTTCTGACCCGTTCATAGGAGATCCGCAAATGCAGGGCTATCAACTCACCTTCTTCACACAACAGGGCCGCAGACATGGCCATGCGTTGCTGGTCGACTGGCTGCTCATGCTGGCGCGCGACTCCGGGTTGCAGGGTGCGACCATCGTCGCTGCCGCAAAGGGCTTCGGGCACACCGGCCAGATGCATTCGGCCGGGTTCTTCGATCTGGCGGACCAGCCGCAGCTGGTCATCATGACGGCCACCGCCGAACAAGCCGAGGCGCTGCTGGGCCGGATCGGTGCCGAGAATCTGCAACTGTTCTACCTCAGGACTCCAGCCGAATTCGGTCTGCTGGGGAGTGCCTGAAGCGATGCGGCCAGCCCGCCTGCGCCTCGCTGCTTTGATGGCCTCCTGCGCATTGGCACTGGGGGGATGCGCGACGCCGGTCAATTCAGCCTCCTCGCGCCGTGATTCCATGCCTTTGGAGGCGAGGGTCGTTGACACGCTGGGTGATTCCACGCTGCCCGCGCTGGGGCGCGTGGACCCTACTTTCGCCCTGGGTGCCGTACCCGGTGACATTCGAGGCGCTCCCCGCCGGACGCTGCAGTTCATTCATTTGAACGACAGGCCCATGGCCACCATGGCCACGATCGACACTGCCGCGCTCAGCGCCAGGATTCGCGACGGCCTGTCTCGTGAAACGGACGATTTGCTGATTTCCGGAGTCAGCGTGCAGCCGGCCGATACCCGATTTGCACGCGTCTCCGTGGGTTTCCTCAAGCAAGGTTCGCCGGCCAAGGGCATGTTCGTCGGCTTCGTCGACGCCTATTCATACGATCCCATGAGTCTGTTCTACTTTGACCGCCCCTGCCATGTGACCGGAATGACTGCCGGCGACCGCGGGACGCCTTCGCCGATAACGTATGACGCGGACGTGAAAAAGGCCGGGTTCACCTGGCTGGTCGCCATTGAACAACAGAGTGGCGGCGAGATCGTGGTCGTTGCGAACGCGTCAACCCCCAAGATGGTCGTGGCCGCACCCACGGACAATCTGAAGGACGGACGGTTTCAACTCAGTGAGTCGGCAGGACCCTAGTCGTCGAGGCTCTGGAAAACCGCGGTCCGGAAATCCTCCTGCAGCCTGATCGGGCCCATGTTGAAGCGCTGGACCATGAGGATGGCGACGAGATCCTCGGCGGGATCCGACACCCAGTCGGTGCCGAAGGCGCCTGACCAGCCGAACTGACCGGGGCCGACCGCCGTATTGGCGCGGCCCGTGATCACCGACAGACCCAGCCCCCATCCGCGGCAGTCCCAGAAGCCCGGCGCAAAGCTCGAGATGGCCTTCTGTGCGGGCGTGATCTGATCGGTCAGCATCAGTTCGAGGGTCGGGCGCGCGAGGATGCGCTCGCTGCCCAACTTGCCCTTGCCGAGCATCATGCGGCCGAAGGCGCAGTAGTCATCGACGGTGGAGACCAGACCGGCACCTCCGGCCGCAAAGGCGGGTGGCCGGCTCCACCTGCTGTTCTGGGCGTCATCGAGGCGTTCCAGCGCAGCGCCCGTCTGACTCGGCCCGTAGCAGCTGACGAAGCGCCCCAGCTTCGAAGCCGGCACGTAATAGCCCGTATCGCGCATGCCCAGCGGATCAAAGATCCGCTCCTTGAGGAAGACTTCAAGCGGCTTGCCGGCGATGCGCGCGATGAGCACGCCCAGGACGTCGGAGCCGGTGTGGTACTGCCAGCGCTCACCCGGCTGGTACATCAGCGGCAGGCTGCCCAGGCGCCGCAGCCATTCATCCGGTGCGTGCGGCGGCGAGGGCATCAGGCCCATCAGCTGATGCTCGTCCATGGCCTTCTGGATGGGGTAGGTGCCCGGGGGAACCATGAGCATGCCGATGCCCATCCGGAAGGTGAGCAGGTCGCGCAGGGTCAGGGGACGATTCGCCGGGACGGTGGCATCCAGCGGACCCTCGAGGCTTTTGAGGACCCTACGGTTGGCAAGTTCGGGCAGGAACGGATCGAGCGGCTCATCGAGCGTGATGCGGCATTCCTCCACCAGGATCATCGCAGCCACCGCCGCGATCGGCTTGGTCATCGAGGCGATGCGGAATATGCTGTCGCGCCGCATCGGGTCCTGGCGCCCGGCATCCTGCACGCCGATGGTATCGACCAGGATCTCGCCGCGGCGGCTGAGCAGCGTCACGGCCCCGACCATCGTTCCCCGCTCCACGTGGGCGGCCATCACCTGGTGCATGCGCGCCAGGCGCGATTTCGAGAATCCCCCGTGTGCCATACCGCCTCTCCCGTTAGAGATAGGGAGTCATGGTAATTCATCGGGTGGCGGCTCACCCAGCGATCCGGGCATCATAGGCTCAAGGAGACCTCCATGACCAAGACCGTCCGCATCCACAAGACCGGTGGCCCCGAAGTGCTGCGCATCGAGGATCTGCCCGTTGGCGAGCCCGGTCCGGGCGAGCTGCGCATCCGCGTGGCAAGCATCGGCCTGAACCGGTCGGAGGCCATCTATCGCGCCGGTCAGTACCTGATCCCGGCAAAGCTCCCCTCGCTCATGGGCTACGAGGCCTTCGGCACCGTCGAGGCAGTGGGGCCCGGTGTGCAGGACCATGCGGTGGGCGATCCGGTCTGCGTCATTCCGACCTACCGCCTGGGCGAATACGGCGTCTACGCCCAATCCGCGATCGTGCCGGCGCGCAGTGTCTTCCCGGCCCCCCCGGGCCTCTCGCCCGTACAGTCCGCCGCCATCTGGATGGCCTACCTCACGGCCTACGCCATCATCGAGGTGGCAAAGATCGGCATCGGCGATCACGTGCTGATTCCGGCGGCCTCCAGCAGCGTCGGCCTGGCTGCGATACAGCTGGCCAACTGGGCCGGCGCCGTGCCGATTGCGCTCACCCGTTACAGCACCAAGGCGGCGGCGCTCCAGGAACACGGCGCGCAGCACGTGATAGCCACCGAAGAGACCGACGTGGTGGCCGAAGTCATGCGCATCACGAATGGCAAGGGTGCCCGAACGGCCTTCGATCCGGTCGGCGGTCCCTTCGTCGAGAAGCTCTGCAATTCCCTGGCCGAGGAAGGCATCCTCTTCATCTACGGCAGCCTCAGCAACCAGCCGACGCCCTACCCGCACTGGCCGGTGGCCCTGAAGGGCCTGTTCATCCGCGGCTGGGTGTTCTCCTCGATCTCGAACAAGCCCGAGCGCTTCGCCCGGGTGCGGGCAACCATTGCGCAGGGCCTTTCATCCGGACATCTGAAGCCGGTGATCGCGAGGACCTTCCCGTTGGACCGGATCGCCGAGGCGCACGCCTACCTTGAATCCAACCACCAGGTCGGCAAGGTCGTGGTCACCGTCTGACCGGCAGCTCGAACACCCAGATCGAGGAGGCATGCTGCTGCGGATCCTGGATCTCCGGCACCAGCGTCGGGAAGGTCTGGGTTTCGATACCGCCGTTGCCGACCACCATGGCGATGTACTGCCGGCCCTTGACGCTGTACGAAATCGGACAGGAGCTGGGCACATCGTTCATGCGCACCTGCCACAGCAGCTTGCCGGTGGTGTCATCGTAGGCGCGCAGGTACCGGTCCAGATCACCCGAGAACACCACGCCGCCGGCGGTCGCCAGCAGGCAGGTGGTACCCGGCGCACGCTGCCGGTCGGTCCACAGCACGGCGCGCGTCTCCATGTTGATGGCCTCGGTCCGGCCGTACTTGCCGTCGGAGTCCGGTCTCGGGCGGATGGTCCAGTTGTAGCCGGAGGACAGGTTGCCGCGCTCGCCGGGGCCGGCCGGAATCAAATCCATGCAGGACTCGACCATCGGTACGTACAGGATCCGGGTGGTCGGGTTGTACGAGGTCGCGATCCACTCGCGGCCGCCGCCGCCATGCGGACAGATGGTGTGGGGCTTGCCGTCGCCGACGATCACGTCGGGATTGATGCGCTTCTCGCCGGTCTTCGGATCGATCGCGCTGATGACGTTCTGGATGCCGAGGTCCCTGGAGAACTCGTACTTGCCGGTGCCCGCGTCCATGGCCTCGATGATGCCGAGCTTGCCGGAAGTCACCACGAGCTTGCGCGCCACGCCGTTGACCGGCAGGTTCATGATCTGCTGCTCGAAGGCCCAGTCGAGGTCCCACTGGTCATTGCGCACGTGCTGGAAGTACCACTCGAGCTTGCCGGTATCCGGATTCAGCGCCAGCGTCGAGTCGGTGTACAGGCCGTCATTGCTGATGCCGGGACGGTTGACCGGATGCAGCAGCGGACCGGTGTCGTAGGTCTGTCCGACGCCGAAGAACGCCAGGTTCAGCTGCGGGTCATAGCTGCCCGCGGTCCACACCGAGGCGCCACTGCGCTTCTCCAGCGGCAGTCCGTTCCAGCTCTCCCCGCCCGGCTCACCGGGCCGTGCGATGGTGTGGAAGCGCCAGGCCTCCTTGCCGGTTTGCGCATCCAGGGCGACGACCGCACCGCCGCCCGGGGACTGACCGACGATGCCCTGCAGGATCCGGCCTCGGGCCACCAGCGGCCCACCCGTGGTCTGCCAGCCTTCCTTGTAGTTGGCGACCGGCATGTCCCACACGACGGTGCCGGTCTTCACATCCAGCGCCACCACGTGATCGTCCGAGGTCGGCACGTACAGCCGCTCGCCGTAGATGGCGAAATTGCGGCGCACGGAGGAGCGCGCATCGGCCGGCAGGGCGCGTGAGTACTGCCACAGCAGATCGCCGGTCGCGGCATCGAGTGCCTGGATGTTGTCGCCCCAGCTCGCCACGAACAGCACGCCGTCATGGACCAGGGGCGTCGTCTCATTGCGCCCCGTCGGCAGCGTCCAGGCCCAGGAAACCTGCAGCCCGCCGACGTTCTGCCGCGTGATCTCCTTCAGGGGGCTGAAGCCGTAATCGTCGTAGGTCCGGCGCCACAGCAGCCAGTCGTCCGGGGACGGATCACGCAGCATGGCATCGGTGACCGCCGTGATCCGGTCAAGGGGATTGGGCACGACCACCTTGGGCACCGGCGGGGACAGGGGGGACAGGGGCATCATCGGCGGCGCCGGCGAGACCGGGTTGCGCGGGATCCGCAGCGCGGCGAGCGCCGTGGCATCGGTGGCGAGCGGCGCTGTGCTGGCCTTCGCGCCGTTGACCTCGAAGAGGTAGGCGAGCAGCCCCGCGGTGGCCTCCGGCGACAGGGAATTGGTCGCGGTCGGGGGCATGCGCGTCCTGATGAAGGTGAACAGCGCGCCGGCGGGCTTACCGCCCCAGTTGAGACTGAAGGCGTTGCCGTTCAGCGGCGTCGCGAACTCGCTGCCGCTGAGGTTCCTGCCGTGGCAGTTGCCGCATTTCTGCGCATACTCGGTCTTGCCGATGGCGGCCTGGTCGGCCGTAAAGGTCGCGGCCGGGCCGGTCTCGCGGGCAGGTCGCTGGGCCAGTACGGGAGTCACGGCCAGAACCACAGCCACAGTCTGCACGAACCGCCAGTGCCGCATCTTCATCATGCCCCCTTTTCGCGGCGGCCATTCAAGCATCCCGCGCTACCCCAAGGCAACGCTGCTTTGACCTTTCAACGCCGGACATGCCGTACTATGGGCGGGTGGCCGAGCGGCCACCGGGAGGGGGAACACGTGTTGCATGCGAACGTGGGCGGCCTGCGCGGTGCGTTGAGCCTGATGCTGGCCGGAGTCCTTGCTGCGCCCGCCGGGGCCGCGGACGGCAGCGCGCCGGGCGCGGTTCCGGAACGCAATGGCACGGAGCTGGGCTTCGCGGTGTTCCAGCAGCACTGCGTCTCCTGTCACGGCAACAAGGCCTACGAGCGCGCGCCCAGCCCCACCGCCCTGCGCAGCATGACGCCCGAGCGCATCTACACGGCGCTCACCACCGGGGTCATGAAGCCGGTGGGCGATACCCTCAGCGACACCGACCGGCGCCGCGTCGCAGAGTCACTGTCAGGCCAGTTCCTGGGCTCCGCGGCGGCCGGAGACGGGGCCACGATGCCGGATCACTGCGCCGCGAACCCGGCGCTCCATGACGTACCGGAACAGGACTGGAACGGCTGGGGCAATGGACTGGCGAACGCCCGCTTCCAGAGCACCGCCGCGGCCGGTCTCACCGCAGCGACGGTCCCGAACCTCAAACTCAAATGGGCATTCGGCTTTCCGGGCGGCACCTCCGCCTTCGGGCAGCCGGCGGTGGTCGCAGGCCGGGTCTTCGTCGGCAGCGACATCGGCTATGTGTACTCGCTGGATGCCGCCACGGGCTGCCTGTACTGGTCGTTCCGCGCGGACGCGAGCGTGCGCAATGCCATGACCGTCGGGCCGATCAGCATCCACGGCAAGCGCGATCTCGCGGTCTATTTCGGTGACTTGAAGGCCAACGCCTATGCCATCGACGCGCACACCGGCCGGAAGATCTGGAAGACACACGTGGAGAAGAACTACGCCACCCGTGTCACGGCGGCACCGGCGCTGTATCACGGCAAACTGTATGTGCCGATCTCGGCCTGGGAGGGCTTCCAGGCCCGGGTCCTCGATTTCCCGTGCTGCACGGCGACCGGCAGCGTGAGCGCGCTGGATGCCAACACCGGCCGGATGCTCTGGAAGACCTACACCATCGCGCAGCGGCCCCGGCCCACGCACAGGAAT
Source organism: Steroidobacteraceae bacterium (assembly GCA_035503515.1). Classification (GTDB taxonomy): domain Bacteria; phylum Pseudomonadota; class Gammaproteobacteria; order Steroidobacterales; family Steroidobacteraceae; genus DAIDKA01. The sequence goes on along the minus strand of DATJTJ010000119.1, from coordinate 35,373 downwards.
TCGCGCGGCATCCAGCAGTGGGCGCCCGCCGGCGTGCCGGTGTGGAACACCCCGACCGTGGATCCGGAGCATCACGCCGTCTATGTCGGCACCGGCGATGCGTCCACCTACCCCGCCCCGCCGACCACGGACGCGGTGCTCGCGCTCGACCTGCGCACCGGCAGGCGGCTGTGGTGGCACCAGGTCTACGAGGGCGATTCGTTCATCGTCGGCTGCAACGGCAATGGCCGCACCGAGAACTGCCCGCCGGTGCTGGGCAACGACTGGGACGTGCCCATGTCGCCCATGCTCAGGCAACTGCCCGATGGCCGCACGCTCATCATTTTCGAGACCAAGCCCGGGGATGTGCTGGCCCTGGATGTCGGCCGCGACGGTGCCACGGTGTGGAAGGACGACCATCCCAGTCCCCGCCTGAGCGGCGCCGCGCTCTGGGGGGGCGCCCTCGATGACCACTCCGTGTACATGCCCGGTGGACAAAAGGGCATCACGGCCTTCGCCATCAGCGATGGCGCGAAGCGCTGGACCGCCCTGCCCGAACCGGCGACGGCTTCCAGGGTGTCGTACACGGCCGGTCTGACGGCCATTCCCGGGGTGATCTTCACCGGCGCGTCCGACGGCGGCCTGTGGGCCCTCGCCAGCGACGATGGCCATACGCTGTGGCACTACGAAACGGCCCGGCCCTTCGCCACGGTCAATGCCGTGGCCGCGCATGGCGGTTCGATCGTGTCGGCCGGACCCACGGTGGCCGGAGGCATGCTGTTCGTGGGGTCCGGGTACGGCGTGGTCCAGAGTTCCCCCGGCAATGTGTTGCTGGCTTTCGCAGTGCAGTAGCCAACGTTTTCTTCAGGAGAAGACCCATGGTGCTTCGGTCAGGACTTGCAGCGGGCGGTGTGCTGGCCATGACGCTGGCGCTGGGCATGGGCGCGGCGCAGGCGCAGGCGGCCTCCTCCTGCGCGACGCTGAGCGCGGCACCGACGGCGATGGTGCCGAGTACCGGTCAGGTGCTGCGCGCCGGACACCTCGGCCGCGAGATCGGCGACACCGAACCGCTGATCCATTTCTATTCGGACCTCATCGGGCTGGAACTGGTCGGCCCGCGCACCGCGGCGCGACCTTTCTTCGTCAGCCATGGCCTGCAGGAGTTCGCCGAGCTGGGCGAGGACGATGATGTCTACAAGTCCAGCAGCCGGGTCGCGCTGCTGCCCATTCCCGGCACCGCGGCCCAGGCCGGCGCACCCGAGATGACCATCGAGGCCATCGAGATCAAGGGCGTCAAGTCGGCACCCTATCATCCGGCGCTGCGCGATCCGGGCGCCTCGTACCTGAAGCTCCTGGTCCGCGATCTCGACAAGACCCTCGCCGTTCTCAAGAGTGAACGCTACACCGTCATCAGCGAAGGCGGCGATGCCGTCGATCTCAAGTCCTGGCCCGGCATCACGGGCGCGGTCCGCGCGGTCATGCTGCGCGATACCGACGGCTACCCGGTGCAGCTGCTGCAGGTGACGCCGACGCCGGCGACCACAGCGCCTGCGGATGCCAGGGTGGTCGGGGCGCGGGTCGCGATCATCGTCGACAACCTCGACGCCTCCTGCAGGTTCTACAAGGACCTCGCGGGACCCGAACTGAAGTTCTGGGAGACGCCCAAGCCCATGGGCGATGCGGCCACTGCGGCGCTGACGGGTATGACGGGCGAGTTCCGGATGGCCCAGGCCATGGTGCCCGGATCCCCCGTGGCGCTCGAACTCATCGAGTACGCCGAGCACAACCATGCCTTCAAACGCGGCTTCATCCAGGATCCGGGCACGGCCCACTTCCTGTTCATGGTGAAGGACACCGATGCCATCGCCGCGCGGGTGCATGCCATCAAGGCCCACACCCTGAGCCGGTCGAACGAACCGGTCTTCATCAGCCCCACCGTCAGGTCCTTCTTCGTCCCGGACCCGCAGGGATTCTGGCTCGAGTTCATGGACCATGACGTGAAGAAGGATCCGAACGTCCACTAGCCTTTCCAGGGAGCCGCCATGACCGACGATACCGATGCTGCAAGGCGCCGCGCGCTGCTGAAGATGGCGATGCTGGGGGGCGGGGCGGCGCTCGCGGGACTCATGCAGTCCGCCGCGGACGCCGAGCCCTCCCAGAAGGACCAGCACGCGCAGGCCGCGGTCGATCGCGCCACGCGGGGCATGCCGGCACCGAAGATCCGGGACCTGCGCGTCTACGGCATCGGCGGCGGCGGGGTCAACGATTCCATGGTCGTGAAGGTCGAGACCGACCAGGCCGGCCTCTACGGCTGGGGCTGTGCCACCAACACCTTCCCGGGCGGCCGCGCGAAGCTCGTGGCGGCGGCCGTGGAGCAGTACCTGCAGCCGCTGCTGGTCGGCCGCACCACCGACCGCATCGAGCAGATCTGGCAGATCTGCTACATGAGCTCCTATTACAAGAACGACACCGTGCTCAACTGCGCCATCGGTGGGGTCTGCGATGCGCTCTGGGACATCAAGGGCCGGCAGGCCGGCATGCCGGTCTACCAGCTGGTGGGCGGCAAGTGCCGCGAGGCGGCCGACATCTACCTGCATGCGAATCTCGGTGCCCAGGATCCGGGCAAACAGCTGGTCGAGTCCGCCATGCGCCTGACGCAGGGGGGATGCCGCTACGTGCTGGTGGCGCTGTTCGGCCGCGACGGGGCGGTCAACAACCTCTATGGCCAGCCGAAGTTCGACGACGGTGCCATCGCGTTCGATCGCGACAAGGACATCCGCAAGGTCCTCGATGCCTTCGCCGAGTTCCGCAAGCAGATGCCCGCCAACATCGGCCTGGGGCTGGACTGTCATTCGATCGTGGACCCGATCCGCGGCGTGCAGCTGGCCAAGGACCTGGAACAGTTCCGGCTGTTCTTCTGCGAGGACCTGTTCTCGCCCGAGGAGGCGGGCCACTACGCCGTGGTGCGCCAGCAATGCGCGACGCCCATGGCCATCGGGGAGCTGTGGAACAATCCCCACGAGTGGCAGCCGCTGGTGCAGGCGCGCCAGATCGACTACATCCGCCACCACGTCTCGCACATCGGCGGCTTCACGGCGGCCCGCAAGATCGCAAGCTTCGCCGAGAACTTCGAAGTGCGCTTCGCCTGGCACGGCGCGCCGAATTCGCCCGTGGGCCACATGACCAACCTGACACTCGGCCTGACGCACGAGAACTTCGGCATTCACGAACATTTCGACTATCCGCCGCTGGTGCAGGACATCTTCCAGGGTCGCGTTCAGGTCAAGGACGGCTATGCCTGGATCAGCGAAAAGCCCGGCTGGGGCATCGAAGTGGACGAGGCCCTGGCGGCCCGACATCCCATTACCGACGAACACCCCAACGAGTTCCGCACCCCCGACGGGGCGGTGATCGAAGGTACCGGGTAGCCGCAGTCATACCTCCCAGGTGCAGTTCGTAACGTACGGATTGCCGGGCGCTTACCCGCGAGTAGGATCGAGGATATGCAGTTTCGTGCCCTGTTCTGCTCCCTGCTGCTCGTCGGGCTGACCGCCGGCCCGATCCTTCCGGCTGCCGCCGACGATTCCAGGCTGGCCGCCGACTATGCCCACCAGGGGCAGCAGGACTGGGGCATGCTCAAGCAATACTGCAGCAAGTGCCATAACACCTCGGACTGGGCCGGGGGCGTCGCCTTCGACACCATGAATGCAGCCGAGGTGCCCGCCAATGCCGGCGTCTGGGAAGCCGCGGTGCGCAAGCTGAGCGGCGGCCTGATGCCCCCGCCGGGAAATCCGCATCCGCCGCAGAAGCAGGTGGACGGATTCGTCAGCTGGCTGCAGCGCTATCTGGACGCGGCGGACAAGGCCGGGGTCGAGCCGCTGGCCGGCCACGTGGCCCTGCAGCGCCTGGACCGCACGCAATACGGTGAGGAAGTGCAACGGCTGCTCGGGGTCACGGTCGACGTGGCGGACCTGCTGCCGCCGGAAACCCAGGTCGGTGGCTTCGACAATATCTCGGCGGGATTGAGTGTCTCGCCCTCGTTCCTGACCCAGTACGTGCGCGCGGCCCGGGTGGTCTCGCACCTGGCGGTGGGTGAGCCGGCACCGAAGGTGTCCACCACCTTCTTCCCGGCGCCGCGTACCGACCAGGACAGCTACCAGCAGGGCATGCCGCTCGGCAGCCGCGGCGGCGAAACCTTCACCTACAACTTCCCGGTCGACGGCGAGTACCACTTCACCATCACCGACCTCGACCTCGGGCTCTACACATGGTCGGTGGAGTCGCGCAACACGCTGGTGCTGCTGGTGGACGGCAAGGAAGCCTTCCGGGGCGATCTGGGCGGCCTCAAGGACCTGGAGCTCGTCGACCGCGGCGGCGCGCCGGGTCGCGCCAAGATCATGCAGCGCTTCGCCGACATCCCGGTACACGTCGCCGCCGGACAGCGCAAGGTCACGGTGACCTTCGTCCTGCGCTCGGAGGCCGAGACCGATTTCGACGTGGGTTCGGGTGCCTTCACCAGCCGGCTGCGCAGCGCGCGCCTGCTGGGCGGTGTGCAGGTGGCGGGTCCCTACGGCACCACGCGGCTTTCGGAAACACCCAGCCGCAGGCTGATCTTCGTCTGCCAGCCCCAGTCGCCGGACCAGCAGCGACCCTGTGCCCAACGGATCGCGGAACACCTGGCGCAGCGCGCCTTCCGGCGACCGGTGACGCAGGAGGACCTGGACCGGCTGATGCCCTTCTATGACACCGGCTTCAAGGAGGGCGGGTTCAACGAGGGCATCGAACAGGTGGTCGCGGCGGTGCTCGTGAGTCCCGCGTTCCTGTACCGCGCCATCCTGCCGTCGCTGGATGCCAACGATGGCAAGCTGCACGCCCTCTCCAACCTGGAGCTCGCCTCGCGGCTGTCATTCTTCCTCTGGGACCAGGGGCCGGATGATGAACTGCTGCGCGTCGCCATGGAGGGCCGGCTCACCCAGCCGCAGGTCCTGGACGAGCAGGCGCGGCGCATGCTGGCCGATCCGCGTGCGGCCTCGCTCATCAATGACTTCGCGGTCCACTGGCTCGACCTGGACAAGATCGACTCCGTGGTGCCCGAACAGAAGCTGTTTCCGGACTACAGCACCGAGTTGCGCGACGATTTCATGACCGAAGCGAAACTCTTCATTTCCAGCATCTTCCTCAAGGACCAGAACGTCCTGGGCCTGCTCGATGCGGACTACACCTTCCTCAACCAGCGCCTCGCCGAGCACTACGGCATCGACTCGGTCCATGGCAGCCAGTTCCGGCGCGTCGACCTCAAGGACCACCCCGAACGCTGGGGCCTGCTCGGCAAGGCGGCGATGCTGATGGAGACCTCCTACGCCGATCGCACTTCACCGGTGCGGCGTGGCGCCTGGATTCTCGACAAACTGATGGGCACCCCGCCGGCGCAGCCGCCGCCGGGCATCAACATGAACCTGGACCAGCCGCCGGGGCTCAAGGCCGTCACGGTGCGCGCGCGTCTCGCCCAGCACCGCGCGAACCCGAGCTGCGGCCAGTGTCATGGCGTGATCGATCCCTACGGCCTGGCGCTCGAGAATTTCAATGCGACCGGCGCCTGGCGCACCTTCGATGCCGTCGCCGATGAGAACATCGATCCGGCCTCGGAACTGCCGAATGGCCAGAAGCTCTCCGGCGCGGTCGACCTGCGCAAGGTCCTGATGAGCCAGCCCGACCGCTTCGTCACGGCCCTGACCGAGAAGCTCATGATGTACGGCCTGGGCCGCAAGCTCGACTACTACGACATGCCCCAGGTCCGCGCCATCGGCACCGCCGCCCGCAAGGACGGCTACCGCTTCTCGGCAATCATCCTGGGGATAGTCAACAGCGATGACTTTCGCATGCAGGCTGTGCCCCATGCGCCGGCGACTGCCGTGAAGGTCGCCGACAATAACGCGAGGAGCCATTGATGTTCCTGACACGCAAGCACCTTCCGCGCCGCACCGTCCTCAAGGGTCTGGGCGCGGCGCTCGCCCTGCCGCTGCTGGATGCCATGGTGCCGGCCGGGACGGCACTGGCGAAGACCGCCGCGGCACCGAAGATGCGTGCCGGCTTCTTCTACTGGCCGCACGGCGCGATCATGAACAACACGCCCTACGGGGCGAAGATGGACCACTGGATGCCGAGCGGCACGGGCGCGGACTTCAAGCTCAGTCCGATCCTGGCTTCACTCGAGAAGCACAAGCGCTACGTCACCTCCTTCAGCAATCTCGAGGATCGCGCCAGCTACGACTCGGTCCACGTGCTGGTTCCCGCGGCGTGGCTGAGCGGGGTGCAACCGAATATCTCCTCGGCGATGCCCGACATGGCCATCACCCTGGACCAGGCCGTTGCCCGGCACATCGGCCAGGAGACCGCGATTCCCTCGCTGGAGATCGCCTCCGAAACCACCGTCCAGGTTGCGGCCTGTGGCGGCGCGGTCGGCGGCTGCTACTACAGCTCCACGCTCTCGTTCCGCGATGCCAATACGCCCCTGCCGATGGAGTACAACCCGCGCAAGGTGTTCACGCAGCTGTTCGGTGAAGGTGACAACGCTCAACAGCGCGCCCAGATCGCGCAGGAGACCTCGAGCCTGCTCGATCTCATCGCCGACAGCACCAAGCCGCTCGAGCGCCAGCTGGGTCCCTCCGACCGGGCCGTACTGGGAAACTATCTCGAGACGGTGCGCGAGATCGAGCGGCGCATCCAGCAGGCCGAAGCGCACAAGCTCACCAACGTGAACCTGCCCGAGGCGCCGGTGGGCGTGCAGGATGGATTCGACAAGCAGGTCGAACTCATGTTCGACATCCTGGCGCTCGCTTACCAGGCCGATGTGACCCGCGTCGCCTCCTATTTCATGGTTTCCGAGGGCACCAACCGGACCTACGACTTCATCGGCGTGCCGGATGCCTTCCATCCGCTCTCGCACCATGCGAACGACATGGGGCGCATCCAGCGGCTGGTGAAGATCCAGACCTGGCACGCGGAGCGCTTTGCGAAGTTCCTCGACAAGCTCGCCGCCACCCCGGACGGTGATGGCACGCTGCTGGATCATTCGATCTTCCTGTACGGCTCGAACATGAGCAACAGCGACCGTCACAACAGCTATCCGCTGCCGAACATCCTGGTCGGCGGGGCCTGCGGCAAGGTCAAGGGCGGCCAGCACATCGATCTGCCGGAGCACACGCCGCTCTCCAACGTGCTGCTGACGATCCTGAACACGGTGGGGGTGGACGACAAGAAGTTCGGCGGCAGTACCGGCACGATCACCGTCTGAACTTTCACAAAGGACCGCCATGGACCGCAGAACCATACTTCAGGGGACCCTTGGGGGCCTGGTCGGGCTGTCGCTGGCGCCGTGGGCGCGCGCCCTGACTGCGACCGACCCGGGGGTCATGCATCTGAATGACAGGCTCACGGTGCTGCGCGCTGGCCGGGACAATGTCCTGGCGCTATCGGCGCCCGATGGCCTGCTGCTGGTCGACAGTGGCAGCCCTGGCGCCACGAGCGCGCTGCTTGCGCAGCTGCAGCAGCTGTCCGGCGGCGCCCGGGTCCGCACCCTCATCAACACCCACTACCATGCGGACCAGACCGGCGGCAACGAAACGCTGGGCAGGTCCGGGACGACCATCATCGCGCATGCGAAGACCCGGCAGTGGCTCAAGACCGAGCACTACGATCCGCAGAGCGACCATTACGTGCCCGGTCAACCCAAGGACGCCTGGCCGACCCAGGTCTTCTATGCGACCGGCAAGCTGAGCGCCGGCCCCGAGCACATCGAATACGGCCACCTGGTTTCGGCACACACCGAGGGTGACTGCTACGTCTATTTCCGCGAGTCGAACGTGCTGGCGGTGGGCCACGTCGCCTCCCCGGCGGCGGATCCCGAACTCGACTGGTTCGCGGGGGGCTGGCTCGGCGGGCGCCTGGATGCGCTGGACCTGCTCCACAAGCTCGCCGACGATCACACCCGGATCGTGCCGTCGTTCGGCCCGGTCATCTCCCGCAGCGAACTGAAAGCCGAGCGGGACATGCTGCAGACCGTCTACACCCGCATGACCGATGATCTGCGCGACGGCTTCAGCGCCCAGGACATGCTCGAGGCGGGCGTGCTCAACGGCCTGCCCCGGACCTGGACCGATCCGAAGAAGTTCGTGTACGACGCCTTCAAGGGCCTATGGGGTTACCAGGATACGATCGCCCCGAACATCGTATGAGGTTCACCATGACAAGGTGGCTGATCGCGGCGGCAGGCATGCTCGCCATTGCGGGGACCGCCATTGGCGCACCCGTCCCGGGGGACTCGCATCTCGCCGACCTCGCCCAGGCGGGAAATGACGCGGCCGCCCTGAAGCTGATCCAGGCCGGCGGCAACGTGAACGCGCCGCAGGCCGATGGCGCCACCGCGCTCGACTGGGCGGCCTACCACCTGAATACGGACCTGGTGAAGGCCCTGCTGAAGCATGGCGCCGATCCCAATGCCATGAACAGTTTCGGCTCCGCGCCGCTGATCGAGGCGGTCAAGGCCGACAATCTGGAAATCACCCGGATGCTGCTCGCGGCCGGCGCCAAGGCGGATGCGCCGAACGGGGATGGCCAGACGGCGCTGATGCTCGCGGCGCGGATCGGCTCGGTGCCGATCGTGAAGGCGCTGCTGCAGCACGGGGCGAGCGTCAATGCGCGCGAGCAGTGGCATGGCCAGACGGCACTGATGTGGGCCGCGGCCCAGGACCATCCCGACGTCGTCAGACTCCTGGTGGACCACAAGGCGCTGGTCAACGTCCGCGCCAAGTTCAACGACTGGCTCGACAATGCCACCCAGATCACCTCCGAGCCGCGCGCGCAGTACCGCCCGGAGGGCGGTCTGACGCCCCTGCTCTATGCCATCCGCGGCCAGTGCCAGGAATGCGTGGTGACGCTGCTGAAGGCCGGCGCCGACGTGAACATGCCGGCACCCGAAGGGGCCACGCCGCTGATGACGGCCATCGACAACCTGCAGTACGGCACGGCCAAATACCTGCTGCAGCATGGCGCGAACCCGGAGACCTGGGACTGGTACGGACGCACGCCGCTGTGGGTGGCGGTCGACATGAACTCCTACATCCAGCGCTTCGCCAGCGGCGCCAGTTACGGCCTGCAGACCCAGCCCGGCTCGCACCACGCGGACCAGAAGGATTCGACGACGGCCCTCGACATTGCCCGCATGCTGCTGGCCATGGGCGCCGATCCCAACGTGCAGCTGAACCTGCACCGGCCGAGCCATGGCGCCTACAACGGCCGCTTCACCGATGACCTGGTGAGGACCGGCTGCACCCCGCTGCTGCGCGCGGCCATGTCGCACGACAACGAGATGGTGACCCTGTTGCTGCAGCATGGCGCCCTGGTGGACCTGCCCAACGTGAACGGCGTGACGCCGCTGATCGCCGCTGCCGGCATGGGCATGCGCGGTGGCCCGAATGCCATCGTGCCTGACTTCCGCGGCGATTTCTCCGAGGATGCCGGTACCCGGGCCGTCACGACGCTCGAACTGCTCCTCAAGGCGGGCGCCGATGTGAATGCCCGCGTCACCGACACCAGCAGTCACTCGGGCCGCATTGCGCGCGCCAGCCAGATGACCGAACGCCAGGGCCAGACCGCGCTCTACGGGGCGATCACCCGGCACTGGACTCCGGTGGTGCAATACCTCCTTGCCCATGGCGCGAAGGTCGGCATCGCGGACGACAAGGGCCGCACGCCGCTGGTGGCCGCGACCAAGGGGGTCGGTGACCGCAACTTCTCATCGGACAAGGACATCGTCGCGCTGATCAGCCAGGCGGCCGCGGCGCAGAAGGTGAGTTCGACCGTGGAGCCAGCCACGGCCCGGGCAAACTGAGCAGGAGCTGCGCGGCACTCGATCATTCGTGTGACGTGCTCGAGTCGAGCAGCGCCCGGCGCAGTTCGGCAATCCCGCGACGAATGTGTGTTTTCACCGTCCCGACCGGCGTTTTCATGCGTTGGGCCATTTCCTCGGTGGATAGGCCCTCGAAGAATGCGAGTCCCAGGAACCTCTGCCGCTGCGGAGTGAGTGACGCGAGCGCCTTGCGCACCCTGGAGCCCTCGTAGAACAGGCTGACGAACTCATCGGGCAATTCCGAACCGTCGGTGAAGGCCAGCTGATCGCGCACCTTCGCGGCGTCCCGGACCCGATTGCGACGACGGCGATCCAGAGCGCGGCTGCGGCAGATGGTCACGAGCCAACCCAGTGGCGTCGCGCGCGTCGGATCGTACCGCTCGGCCTGCCGCCACGCTTGAGCGTAGGTCTCGATGACGACCTCCTCGGCGTCTTCGCTGTTCCTGAGAATGGCGCGGGCGAGGGCCTGCAACCTGCCGCAGGTCCGGACATGCAGTTCGTTGAACGCATTCTGGTCACCGGCCCGCATTCGCTGCACGAGCGAGATGGCGCGCGAGACCGCATCCGGGTGCGGCGCCGGAGCGTCCCCGCCGCCGCGCAGATCGATCGCGAGCGAGGCGCGCAGCCCATTCGCACGCCGGTCCCCTGCCTTGCTCAGGGCGACCGACGGCGCCCGCTCGTAGGCATCGGCGGCTCGCGTCCCCATGCGCTCGCATGCCTGCAGGTCTCCGGAGTCGAACTTCAGGTCCGGATCATGGCTGACGATCCAGATCGTGCCGACCAGCTGTCCATGGACCCAGAACGGCACCAGCAGCACTTCCAGTACCCGCGGCTTGATGTAGGAGAGGTAGGCGAAATGCCGCTCCGGCAGGATCATCAGCTGCGCTGCCTTGCGGTCGATGACGGTGCCGCAGGGGCCGAAATCGCGGGGTGTCGTCCCCCAGCGGTGCAGCGACAACGGGCCGGTCAGGGCGTGCCAGCGAAACACATCGGCGCCGAGGTATTCCTCCATGATGCTGATCCCGACCGAGGCACCCGGATAGGGTTTCGCGGCGGTCTCCACCAGCTGCTGGAGAATGCCGACGGCGGCAGGATGATACTGAGCCGTCCCGACCGATGGCGGCATCGAGATCAGATGATTCCGCGGATGCCGCGCCCGTTCATACAGCTGCGCGGTCTGGACGACCGCGTCGAGGGTGACCGGCCGTTCCGAAAATCCCATCGAGTCCACTGCAGGGGAGTTACGCATGGCCAAGGTTGTTCCAGCCCACGGGCCGTGACAGTAGGCGGATGGGTCGCAGGAGCCGTGGGACTGTCGGGAACTGCGGCGTAGGCGCTTCGGCATTACGCTGCATTGCCGGCGCCTGGACCTAACATGCGTTAAGGCGGCGGCGCACGCACGCCCGATTTTCATCATCCGACTGCATCCGCGGTGTCGGACGCTGCGTACCTACTGGCAGACAAGCACGTCATGCCTCATTTACCCAGTGGAGGATCTCAACCATGTCCCGACTCGTTCACCTTGCGGTGTCGACGGCGCTCGCGAGCGCCGCGTGCACCGTGGCGCTGGCCTCCAGTCACCGCGAAGCGCCCTTCACGGCCGCCAACCCGACCATCGACGGCACGGACTTCTACATGTTCCGTGCCTATGGCGACGCTTCGACCAATGCAGCTGCCGTCGCGACCGACAGCGTGGTGTTCATCGCCAACTACAATCCGCTGCAGGACCCCTACGGCGGCCCGAACTACTTCGCCCTGAATCCGAACGCCCTGTACGCGATCAACATCGACAACAACGGCGATGCCAAGGCCGAGATCAGCTTCCAGTTCCAGTTCACGAACAACTACAAGGGCGCGGGACTCAACACGGGCGCCACGGATGCCAACGGCAACGCAGTGAAAGTGCCGATTCCCCTGATCGTGGCCGCGCCGCTCGGCACTACCGGCGACAATTCCACGGATGCCGGCGCGAATCGCTACGAGACCTACACGGTCAACATGGTGCAGGGCACGACGGTGACGCCGCTGAAGACTGCGGGCGGCAGCACCACCTTCCAGAAGCCCGTGGACAACATCGGCACCAAGACCATTCCGAACTACAACGCCTACGCCAACAATTTCATCCAGACCGTGAGCTTCGGCAGCTGTGGTACCGGCCAGATCTTCGTCGGCCAGCGTCGCGAGGGATTCATCATCGACCTCGGCGAGACCTTCGACCTGCTGGATCTCAATCCTCTCGGCGGCCGCAATTCGACCCAGAACACGCTCGCCGGCAAGAGCATCACCAGCATCGTCATGCAGGTCCCGGTCGCCTGTCTGACCAAGGACGGCAAGGGCAGTGCCATGACCGCAGACCCGGTGCTGGGCGCCTGGACTACGGCTTACCTGCGGCAGGCGCGCGTCCTCAATCCGATCCCGCAATCCACCAACAACTACGAGGTGGTCGGCGGTGCCTGGACGCAGGTGTCCCGGCTGGGGCAGCCGTTGGTCAACGAGCTCGTGATCGGCCTGCCGGACAAGGACCGGTTCAACGACAGTCAGCCCAAGGATGACGCGCAGTTCGCCACTTACGTGACCAATCCCACGCTGCCGGTGCTGATCAATGCCCTGTTCCCGGCGACCATGGTGCCGGCAACGCCACGCGCCGACCTGGTGGCGACGTTCCTGACCGGTTTGTCGCTGAAGGCGACGGGCGGCACGACCCCGGTGTTCAGCAACAACCCGTCGGACTACGGCGACACGGTCGTCGCGTCCGAGGAGCTGAGGCTGAACACCTCGGTCGCACCGGTGGCGACCACGGCTCAGAACAACCTGGGGCTGCTGGCCTGTGACACGGCCGGCTATCCCAATGGCCGCCGTCCTGCCGACGATGTGGTCGACATCGAGCTCACGGCCGCCGAAGGTGCGCTGACGACGGCCAATCCGAACGGCCTCCAGACCTGCAACGTGAGTTCGGGCACGCCGACCGTGGCCAATGCGAACGCGGTGGTCAACGATGGCGCGGCCGCCGATGCGACCGATGCCAACTACTACCTGCCGGCCTTCCCGTACCTCGCCCCACCCCTGCCTGGTGCTCCGAATGCGGCGCGCGCGGCCACGGCCAGCCAGCCGACCTCGACCGGCACCGCGGCCGGCGGCGACACTCGCTAACGACGGGAGCACATCATGAAAATTGCACTCTGGACCTCGATGGCGCTGCTGGGGATTGGAATGGCCGGCTGCGGTCGTGGCGACAATCCGCCGGTGACGGCGAGTATGACCGGTTCGGGCGGGACCGGATCGAGCGGCTCGGCGCCGGGCAGCTCCGCCCCCGGCAGCTCATCACCCGGCAGTTCGGCGCCGGCGAGTTCGGCGCCCTCGGACTTCATCCAGTTCGTCGATCAGCAGATCGGCACGTCGCCCGCCCTGGGCAGCGCGCCGGCGGCGACCACTTCGCTGAACGCGGATCTCGGGTTGGGCACCGCCAACGCTTTTGCCTCCACTCCCTATGGAACAGGCGATGCGGTACCTGCGGGCACGTTCCGGGCGTCGACCGCCTGCACCCAGGCGGGCACGACCGCGTGCAACCCGGCGACGAGCGCGGATCTCAATTCGAATCTGAACTGATCCGAGACGGCCAAAGACCCTCCCTCAGCCCCGCGCAAGCGGGGCTTTTTTCACGGTCTTCTCACGAGGGGGTCAGGAACCCGAGGCCCGGCACCAGCACGTCGAATACGCGCTGGTAGAGCCATAACGCGGCGATGGCGATGATGAGCCAGGAGCCGACACGCAGTACGCCGATGCGGTAGAAGGTCGTGCGCCGCAGGGCGAAGGCCAGCATGATCAGCGGCATCACCACCGACTCCTGGCCGATCTCCACCCCGACATTGAAACCCCCGAGGGAAACCGCCATTGCGACCGGCGGTAATTTCAACCCGGCGAGCGCGCTCGCGAATCCCAGACCGTGGATGAACCCGAACGCGAAGGCCACGACCCACGCGCGCCGGGTGACGATGGGGTAGATGTTGTTGAAGGCGGCCACGACCACGGATAAGGCAATCCCGGACTCGACCAGCCGGCTGGGCAGGTTGACGATGCCCAGCACGGACAGCGACAGCGTCACCGAGTGCGACACTGTGAAGCCGGAAATCACCTTTACCAGCTCCAGCGCCGCGGGCCAGAAACGCTCGGCGGGCTGCCACACTCCGGGATCGAACGGCGTGCGCGGCCGGCGCCGGCAGATGAGCACCGAGGGCAGCAGCAGCGAGAGGATGAACAGCAGATGATCGGGGCCGGTCCAGATGTGCCAGATGCCATCGATGACGAAGCTCTTGAACTGCCGCCAGCGATCGGGCTGGTTCAGATCCAGGGTGATGCGCGGATTCTGGGGACCCAGCACCGCACCGGAGGTCTGCCCGCGCGCATACACGCTGATGATCCCGCGGTGGTAAGGGTCGATATCCTGGAACAGGCGATAGAGGATGGTGAGCCGATCCGGGACTTCCTTGTCGCACAGGACCGTGAACAGGATGACGTCGTAGGCGCCGTCGCTGTGTTCGTCGATCTGCTGTCCGGTGGGCGTGATCCCGCAGCTCAGACCGTCGCCCTGGATGGTGAGGTTCGGCAACACGTAGCGTTCGATCGCATCCCGGTGCGCCCTGACCTCTCCCCAGGTGATGTTGCCGTCGTGATTGGTGTCGATGCCGATGGCGAAGTCCAGATCGCGAAGCGCCACGTCGAATTGCCCGAGCAGGGCATTGGCATTGCCGGGATCCGTGCGCAGACTCACGTAGGCATCGCTTTCCTTGTGCGCGAGCGCCGTGGCGGGCAGCACGGCGCCGAGCAGCGCGACCGCACCCAGGCAGCCCCGCAGACTCACCCGGCAGGCCTTGCGGGCCCCTGCGCCGTCAGCTGCATCCGCACCCGATCTGCGAGCCGCACGACGACAGGGTACTCGAGGCGCGTTGCGGCCAGTTGATCCAGCACCGGCTGCGCCGCCTGGGGTTTGCCCGCCGCGAGCGCCGCCTCGAGCAGCACCCGCATGTCCTCGGGCGCCCGCTGCACGGCCCAGTTCTGCTGGGCCAGTCGCAGGGCCTGCGCGGGGTCATGCTGCAGGGCGAGGACGAAACCGGCCTGTTCGCGCTGGTAGGTGCGGGTACCGCGGACCTCGAGGGCCTTGAACCGCTGGGCCATCTGCTCGGTGTCGGCCCGGGCCTGCGGTAGACCGAGGGCCGATTCGGCGTACGCCCGCCGCAGGAATGAGGTGTCCGACTGCGTGTCGCTCGCGACCAGATCCAAGGCCTCCCGCGGCCGCTGCTGGTCGAGCAGGAAATCGGCGTAATCGGCCAACAGGAAGTTGTCCCCCGGCGCAAGCTGGAGCGCCAGCCGGAAATGGGCATCGGCGCCCGCCTCATCCCCCAGATACTTGGCCGCGTCCGCCAGGATTCCCTGGATCCAGCTCTGGATCGCCACCGGCTCCGCTTTGGCCTGCGGCCACAGCGTGGTGAGCACCCGATAGGCATTCCGGGCGTTGCCGTTGACCGCATTCAGCGAGGACAGGCAGGCCCCGGGTATCAGCGGATCCGAAGAGGCGAGCAGGTGGGCGCAGGCGATGCGCGCCGTGCGCATGTCCCCCTGCACCTGCTCGACGCTCGCCAGGGTCAGCCACGCCTGGGCGTTGTCGGCGTCGCGCGCGAGAATGCCCCGCAGCTGCACCCGTGCCGCGCCGAAGTAGTGCCGGCTCTGCAGGATCGTGGCATGCACCAGCAGCACCGCAACGGGTGTCGGCGACCGGGCCAGCCATGGCGCGATGACCGCCTCGGCACGACCGAGATACCGCGCATCGCCGGTGTCCCGGCCATAGTCCAGGTACGCTTCGGAAAGTTTCACCGCCCGGCCCGCGTCGTGCGGGTCCTGGTTCAGGGCGGTCCGCAGTCCCGCAAACGCCCGCACCCGGGGATCACTGATGGATGCCACGGTCTGCAGGATGACGTCATCGCGTTGCGGGACGTAGGGTCCGCGGCCGGCGAGGCAGGGCATGGCCACGATCCAGCCCGCCAGAACGAGAATTCGGCGCATGCTGACTGTACGCAGGGGACCGGCTCCCGGATGCACCTGATTAGCGCGCCGGGCGGCGCGGGTGCAGAATCGCAACGATGGATCGAAGGACCCTGATCTTCGGCACGGCGGCGGGCGCCCTGCTCGCGGGCCGGCTCCAAGGGGCTGGCGCCACGAACTCCCGAGGTTCGAAGGCGCTGGATGCGCTGTTCGACCGGTTCATGAGCGAGAACCTCGACCTCTCACCCATGATGACCACCACGCTGGGCCTTGATGGGGGTGCCCGGGCGCCCCAGAAAAGCCGGCTCGACGACTTCTCCGGGGCGGGAATCGCCCGGCAGAAAACCCTGGTGAGCACCCAGCTGTCACGGCTGCGTCAATTCGATCGCGGGTCGCTCGGGCCGGGGGATACGACCAGCTACGACGTCGTGCTCTACAGCCTCGCCACCAGCGACGCCGCCAACCGGGCCTTCGACTATGGGACCGCATTTTCGACCGCGGGTGCGGGAT
Source organism: Steroidobacteraceae bacterium (assembly GCA_035503515.1). Classification (GTDB taxonomy): domain Bacteria; phylum Pseudomonadota; class Gammaproteobacteria; order Steroidobacterales; family Steroidobacteraceae; genus DAIDKA01. Next base: position 18,941 of record DATJTJ010000119.1, on the reverse strand, counting down.
TTCCATATGTACTCAATTACCACGACAGCAGCTTCATCAGCGTTCCCGCGCTGCTGTACTCGGACCATCAGATCACCGACCGGGCCGATGCCGAGGCGTATCTCGCGCGGCTCTCCGCCTTCGGCACGGTGCTGGATCAGGAAATCGACGCCGGCCGGCATGACCTTGCGCAGGGTATCGTGCCGCCGGATTTCGTGGTGGCGAGATCCCTGGAACAGATCAGGAAGCTGCGCTCCGCGGCGCCCGCCCAATCGCCGCTGACGCACTCCATTGTGCAGCGGACCCGCGACCGGGGCATTCCCGGTGGCTATGCAAACGCGGCTGCGCGACTGGTCGCGGATCAGGTCTATCCGGGGCTCGACCGCCAGCTCGCGCTACTGCAGGAGATGCGCAGGGTCGCAACACACGAGGCCGGTGTCTGGCGGCTGCCCGGGGGAGATGAGTACTACCAGGCATCGCTCACCAGCCAGACGACGACCGACAAGCCAGCCGCTGAAATCCACCGGCAGGGTCTGGAGATCGTCCGGGAGGAGAGCGCGCGACTCGACCGGCTGCTGCGCACCCAGGGCCTGACCGATGGCACGGTCGCGGCGCGTTCCCGGGCGTTGTACGAGGATCCGCGATTCCTCTACCCCAACACCGATGCGGGCAAGACGGCGCTGATCGCCGATCTCAACCATCGCGTCCAGAGCGTCTGGTCAAAGCTGCCTGCCTGGTTCGGGGTCGTGCCCAAGGCCCCGGTGGAAATCCGTCGAGTTCCCGCGGAGCGCGAAAGCGGTGAATCCCAGGGCTACTACAGCCCACCCTCACTGGACGGCAAGCGCGCGGGAGTCTACTGGATCAATCTGCGCGACACGGCCGAACTGCCCAAGTGGTTCGTGCCCACGCTCACCTACCACGAGAGCATTCCGGGCCATCATCTACAGGGTTCGATCCAGCTCGAAGCCGGACTGCCGCTCATCCGCAAGATCGCATTCTTCGACGCCTACGTCGAAGGCTGGGCCCTGTACGCCGAAGCGCTGGCCACCGAAATGGGCGAGTACGCATCGGACCCGTTGGGACAGATCGGCCAGGTGCGCTCCTCGCTGTTGCGCGCCGTGCGCATGGTGGTGGACTCTGGGCTGCACGCCATGCGCTGGAGCCGCGAGCGTGGCATCCGCTACTTCCTCGACACCATGGGAGGCCAGCACGCCACCGCCGTCACGGAAGTGGAGCGCTACTGCGTCATTCCGGGCCAGGCCTGCAGCTACATGCTCGGCAAGCTCGAGTTCCTCGCCGGCCGGGAGCGCGAACGCAAGGCGCTGGGGGCGGCCTTCGACATCCGCCGCTACCACGACAAGGTGCTGCTGCCCGGTGCCGTGCCGCTTGGCATGCTGCGACGGTTCTAGGAGTGGAGTCTAGGGCGGCAGCGTGCCGCGCACGAACCGGTCGGTGGCGATGACGTCCATCGGAATGTCGTGCGGCTGCGGGTGGATGGTCGGGAGTTCCACGTCCGTGAAGGCGATGCCGATGGTGCGGGGCCGGGGTGTGGCAGCGGCCAACGTCCGGTCATAGAAGCCGCCGCCATACCCCAGGCGGTAATTTCCGGCATCGAATCCCACCAGCGGCACTACCAGCAGTTGCGGCCACACCCCGTCCCGATCCGGAGGCACCGGGATGTTCCAGTGCCCGCGCTTCAGGGCCACGCCCTGCCGCCAGCGCCAGAATTCCACCGGCGCCGCATCCTGCACCACCACCGGCAGGCCGACGGTGCCGCCGGCGGCGACGAACTCGCGTGCGAACTCGCGCAGATCGATTTCCCCGCGGATCGGCCAGTACAGGCCGATCACCGGATAGCGCGCCGCCGTCACCGTCGCACGCAGGTAGGCGATCACCGGTTCCGACAGCCCGCGACGCTCCTCGACTGGCCGCGCCATGCGCCGCGCAAGGATGGCGTCGCGTGTCGCCTTGCGCCAGCTCCTGATCTCGGGCCAGGTCGCGGGCGTCGCCTCGAACTCGCCCGCGTAGCAGACGGGGGACGCATTCTCGCGGCGCGCATCGTGCTCGGTCATGCAACCACTATGCGCATGCGCACGACGGGACACAAGTGGCGCGGCCGCAAGCCTTGGGTGATCATGCGTCATGGATGATGTCGTCATAGTCGGCGGAGGACCCACGGGATTCATCACGGCGCTGGGCCTGGCCCAGGCCGGTGTGCGGCTCACCGTGCTCGAGGCGGAGCCGCAGATCGTCGATTCGCCGCGCGCCGCCGTCTACCACTGGAGCGTCGTCGCGGGCCTGGAGAAACTCGGTATCCGCGCTGATGTGGAATGCATTGGCTTCCCGAAGCAGGACTACACGTATCTGGTCCACAGGAGTGGCGAGCGCATCGATTTCAGCCTGGAGGTGCTCGAGGGCCATACGCCCTACCCCTACAACCTGCACCTGGGGCAGCACAAGCTCGCCGAAATCGCGCTGCGCCACCTGATGGCGTTCCCGCAGGCGACCGTGCGCTTCAACACCCGGCTCACGGGGCTGCGCCAGGATGCGGCCGGCGTCACCCTGCAGGTGACGACGCCCACCGGCCCTGAGGAACTGCGCGCGAAGTGGGTCATCGGCGCCGACGGCGCCGGCAGCACCGTGCGTCACCAACTGAACTTCGGGTTTGCCGGCATGACCTGGCCGGAGCGTTTCGTCGCCACCAACCTGTACTTCGACTTCGAGCGCTACCGCTATGCGCGCGCCACGTTCCTGATCGACGACACCTACGGCGCGGTCATCGCCAAGATCGACAACGCGGGGCTCTGGCGCTGCACCTACATGGAAGAGGCCAGCCTGCCCGAAGCCCTGGTCTTGGAACGTCTCAAGGACGTGTACTCCGCCATCGTGCCGGGCGCGGACTATGCCATCGAGCGGGCCACGCCCTACCGCATGCATCAGCGGTCGGCGCCGCGCTATCGCGAGGGGCGGGTGGTCCTGGTGGGGGATGCGGCCCATGTCACCAATCCCACCGGCGGACTGGGTCTGACCTCGGGACTGTTCGACTGTTTCGCGCTGTATCCGACCCTCGGCGCAGTCATCCTGGAGGGTGTAGATCCGGCGGCTCTCGATCGCTATTCCGATGCGCGACGGGACATCTTCCTGAACCGGGTATCACCCCAGGCGGTGGCCAACAAGCGTCTCATCTATCATGCCAATGGCGGAGGTCTGCAACTCGAGGAGGCCCTGGTTTCGCTGCGACGGCTGCGTACGGACCGCGAGTTCGTGCTGCAGCGGCTGATGTTCCTGAAGTCACTCGAGACAGCGCCACACACGCTGTTGCCTGGAAGGATGCCCTAGGTTTGCCCTAGGTTCCGTCCCCGCCGTCTCGAGTCAGAGGGACAACCGGTGCTCCGACCACACAGGTCGGCACGTTCATGAGTCTAATGGCGAGGACCAGGAGCGTTTATCTGCTGTTCGGCGGCAAGCCAGTCCTGCAGGGCTCCGCCAGGCTCGAATCCGCGTTTCTCGGCGAGGAAATATGCCGCCTCGGCGATGCTTCTTTGCCGGTCGTCTTCCGGTGCAGGCTCGCAAGGGGTCAACGCGTTGTAGTTCCCGCAGGCGCATTTGATCACGATATGCATGACTTTGTACTGCAATGCCACCTCCGTGGCAGTTTCGCCGCTTACGAGTACGGTGCGGCAGTGCCCACAGACAAGGTCCATGTCCCCCTTCCCGCGCATGATGGGTTCTCCATCCGACACCAGGATGGCGGCATCCGCGGGTGGCACGATGATCTTGAGGGCCGAGACATTGCGGTTATTCATGAGACTCTCCCCGATTCCGCGCGTGGACATCAGTGACATAACAGCGCGCCGACTGCCTGCAGCAATTGTTCGTCGCTGCATGGCTTTTCGATCATACGCCCGACGCCGATGTGCTGCAGTCCGGCGATATCGGCATACCCTGTGAGGAACAGCACGCCGAGGTTCGGATGCAGCTGCAGCGCCCGGCTGGCGGTCTCCGCACCATTCATGCCCGGCATGGCGAAGTCGATGAGCAGGACGTCGATGGCGCGTGCCTTCAGGATCTCGAGCGCCGAGGGGCCGCCGTCCGCTTCCCATACACGGTGACCGCCATCTCTGAGAATGCTCACCGCCACCGCCCGTGCCGCCGGGTCATCATCGACCACCAGGATGCTTCCGGTACGCGGCTCTGACGTTGCGATGGCATCATCGGATGTCGCGAGCAGCTCTGCAGTCGCACGTTTGGTCGCCCGCGGCAGATGCACTTCCACCGTCGTCCCCCGATCGGGCAAGGTCGCAATCTGGACACTCCCGCCGGAGCGCCTCGCGAAGTCGGCAACCTGCGCAAGCCCCAGACCCGAGCCCAGCCCAGGCTCCTTGGTACTGTAGAACGGCTCGAATGCCCGTGCGCGCACCTCATCCGACATGCCACTGCCCGTGTCCTCGACGCTCAGGCTCACATAGTCCCCGGGCGCTTTCCCTGAAGGGGCCGAGTCCACCTCAAATATCACGTTCCGGGTATGAACCGTGATGACGCCACCCTGCGGCATGGCGTCCCGGGCGTTGATGACGAGGTTCAGCAGTGCCATCTCCAGCTGCGTACGATCCGCGAGTACCGTCCACAGCGGATCCTGCAACTCTGTCTTGAACTGAATGGCGCCGCCCAGGGAACTCTTGAGCAGATCACGAATGCTCGCTACGGCCTGGTTCAGATCCAAGGCCTGGGGTTCGATGGACTGAGGACGGGAGAAACCCAGCAGCTGCCGGGCCACCCGTCTGCCGCCTTCCACGGCGCGCCGGATCTGGGCCAAGTGGAGCATTTCCGGCGCGCGCTCCCTCATGCCTGCCATCCGCTCCAGCAGGACGGTGTTGCCCAGCACGACTGCCAGCAGATTGTTGAAGTCGTGAGCGACTCCAGCCGTCACCTGCCCGATGGCCTCCACGCGCTGCAGGTGCTGCAGTGTCGCCTCCACGCGCAGCCGCTCCTGCACCTCCGACCTCAGGGTTGCCGTGGCCTGCTCCAGATCCACGGCGGCCTGTTTGACGTCGGTGATGTCCCGACCCACTGCATACACTTCGTCGGCTTGTGGAACTGCGGTCCAGAAGATCCACCGGCACACTCCATCCCGACGGCGCATGCGCATCTCGACATGATCGATGGGGTGGTCGTGCTGCAATGCCTGGAGCATGGCATCGAAAGTCGCAGCGTCCTGGTCGTGGACCAGGTCACGCATCGATGTACCCAGGAGCTGTTCCTCGCGCAGACCGAGCACGCGCCACCAGGACGGATTGGCCGCGCCGAACATACCGCGCTTGTCCAGGACGGCAAACAGATCACGACTCAACCGCCAGATCCGGTCGGCCCGGCGGTCGCCACGCCCCCTGCTGTCGGCGACGGCCCGCTCGATCGCATCCGGCAACCATTCGAGATCACATTTGTCCAGGAAGATGACGCGGGTATGCGGCGAGCGTTCGCGTACCATGGCCAGTACCTGCGGCGCGTCGATGTCGGGCAGGGAATCGTCCACCAGCGCTACCGCATATCGAGCCTGCTGCAAAGCGGCGCTGAACGCCTGGCGATGATGCACGTGATCGATGGGGCACCCCGGCCGCTCGCCCAGTAGGTGTATCACCCTTTCTGCGTCGATCGCGCTATCCTCGAGGAACAGGATACGGATCTCTGATGGACGTTCGGACATGCGGCGCCAAGACTATACGAGGGCAGTGCCGCGGTCTGTGCACTTGTGCACTCAAGGTGGACTTATGGTAGCAATGGACCGGACATGACCTCACCCACCGCGGAACACATGAGTGGCAACGATCTGCTGTCGCGGCTTACGGAAGAAGACCGGGGAAGACTTGCGGGCCATATGCTGGTCGTCGAACTCGAGGCAGGCACCCTGTTGCAGGAATCGGGACATGAAGTGGTGGACACCTGGTTTCCGTGCGCCGCCGCGATGGCCGGATTCTGCGTCTCCACCCATGAGGGCAATGGCGCCATCGAGGTTGCACTGATCGGACGCGAGGGCGCCATCGGCGGCATCGTCTCGAATGGCAGGGTTCCCTCCTACGCCACCGCCCGAGTCGTGCACGGCGGCACATTCCTGAGGATCAAGATCGCGGCGCTCGAACAGGCGAAACTGGCCTCGATCACCCTGCGGCACTGGTTTTCTCGATATTCGGATTGCCTGCTCGCTCAGGTTTTCCAGACCGCGGCCTGCAATGCCTCGCACACCGTGACCCAGCGCACCGCGAAATGGCTGCTCGCCGCGGCGGCGCGGACTCGCAAATCTGATTTCCTGGTGACCCAGCAGCAGCTTGCGGAAATGCTGGGCGTCGGCCGCACGTTCGTCGCCCGCACTGTGAGGCGGCTGCGGGAGGAAAACGTGCTGGAAACGCGCCGCGGTTATTTCGTCATCAAGGATGAGGCAAAGCTGCGGACCCTGTCCTGCCAGTGCACCGCGTCCATCGAGAACCACTTCGACGCGGTCCTGCACGGCATTTACCCGTTGCGGTGACCGACAGTGGGCGGCTGCGCTTGCGGAGTCGGAAACTCAAACGCTTCACCACGCGCCGACTTGCCGCGGATGGAAACGGCGCTTTGCGTCCTGGTGAATTCGACCGGCGTACCGATGTAGTACGGACGGTCGCCGCCGTTGGGAAAGGCCCGCAGGAACTGCAGGTACACCGACCACGGCGCCCGGATCGAGCTGACTGAATTCCCTCCGGAAAGATGGAATTCCTGGAGCGCTATTTCAAAGGGAGCGAAGAGCTTGTCCGGCAGCAACCGGCTTCCCTGAGGCAGATGTTTCGACATTCGATTCGAGACTTGTTCATCACGCGCGGCAATCCATTGCGCTACCGCGTCTGCGGAACTATCTCGATCCTGCACGGACGGCGCCGTGATCCGAATCACGGCGCCGTGTAGGACGGACGGAACGCCGGGCAGGCGTCGCGGCGATACTGCATATCCGTGACGCCGTGCGCAGAGGGGCAGCCCCGCGGTTCGTAAACTGCCTGCCCGCGTTCGAACTTCACCTCGACTCCCGACCGCAAGGTATTGTGAACTTCGGCGACCTGCAGACTTTTCGGGTTGTGATCAGCGTCCACGGTGACTTCATGAGAAGCACACGCGTTCCTCACGCGAGCGCAGATCTGCACGGGGGTGCCTCCATTCTAGGCAGGTCGCATCTTCAGAAAACCGGCCAGCAACGTTTCGACCTCGTCCGGATCCACAGGCTTGGTCAGATGTCCATCGAACCCGGCCGCGCGGGCCGCATCCTTGTCGTCTTCCTGTCCCCAGCCGGTGATCGCCAGCAGAAACATCTTGCGACCCCAAGCCTCGCGCCGAATTCGCCGGGCCACCTCATATCCGGACATGTCCGGCATACCGATGTCCAGAATGATCACATCGGGGCGTTCGCGCGAACCCAGTTCCAGCGCCTCCCTGCCCGAATGCGCCAACAGCAGTTCATGGCCGGACATCTTAAGGACCAGGGCCAGCGTCTCGGCGGCATCGCGGTTGTCGTCCACCACGAGAATCCTGCCCTGCGGCCCCACTGACGGCGGCGGCGCCGGAGTTCCGGACACCATCGTCGCAGTCCGGCCGACGAGCGCGGAGCGCGGCAGCCGTATCACGAATTCGCTCCCCAGGCCGATGCCGGCGCTGCTTGCCTCGACGCTGCCGCCATGCAACGCCAGCAGTCCCTTCACCAGCGACAGCCCAATGCCCAGTCCGCCCTCGGCACGGTCGATGGCCGAATCCACCTGCGAGAACATCTCGAAGAGGTTGGGAATGGCCGCAGCACTCAAGCCGATGCCGTTGTCCGCGACCCGGATCACCAAACCGGAGGCTTCCAGTGCCGCGCTCACCCTGATCGTGCCACCGGCATCGGTGTACTTGGCGGCGTTGGTGAGCAGATTGGTCAGCGCCTGCGACATGCGCAGCGGATCCACTTCCAGCTCGATGGGTTCTGCCGGCAATGCGACCTGCAGGGTGTGCCGCTTGGCCTCGATCAGCGGCCGCGCCGGCTCTATGGCCGCCGCGATCAGCGACTGCAGGTCCACGTAGTCCTTGCGCAACTCCAGCCGGCCGCGGGTGATGCGTGAAACGTCCAGCAGATCGTCCAGCAGCAGCGCCATATGCTGCACCTGTCGCGAGATGACCTTGCGCCCCCAGTCCCGTTGCTGCTCGGTCGCACCGGGCGCCTCGAGAATCTTCACGGCATGGCGTATGGGCGCCAGTGGATTGCGCAGTTCGTGCGCGAGGGTAGCGAGGAATTCGTCCTTGCGTCGGTCCGCCTCGCGCAGCGCGGCCTCGGCCGCCTCCCGGACCCGGATCTCGGCGCTCAGCGCCGAGTTGCTCGACTGCAGCGCCTTTTCCCGGTTCTCCACCTCATCGAGCATATTGTTGAAGGCCGCGACCACCATCCCGATCTCGTCGCGACCGAATGCCCCGGCGCGCAGCGAATAATCGCGCCGATCGATCACCTCGTGGGCCACTCTTGCCATCGCATCCAGCGGTTCGGTGATGACCTTCTGCAGCGCCGTGGATGAGACCAGTGCGACCGCCATGCCCAGCAGGATCACCAGCACGAATATTTCCAGGTATGCCCACACGCGGCCGATGAAGCCATAGGTGGCGCGCAGGTACACGCTGCCGAGGCGTTCGCCACTTTGCAGGATCGGCTGCACATACTCGATCTGGTCACCTTGCAGGCGCGCGCCCGTCCGCGACACCGGCAGCGTCTGCGGTGGAGGCCGTTCACCGGGCCGCGTGTAGAAGGCGTAGAGCTTACCGCCGGGTCCGTACACGGCGGCAACCCGGATCGTCGCGCGCGCCTGGGTCGCGGTCAGGTTGCGCTCGGCGACGTTAAGGTCATCGAAGGCCAGCGCCGGCGCGGTCGACAGCGCCAGGATGCCAGCCTCCGCGGCGAGCCCCGAAACCACCGACTGCCGGTAATTCGTGAGGTCGTAGGTCAGCATGGCGATGGCCGCAACGATGAGCGCGATCGCCGTCGTCGACAGGACGATGCGGATCAGTTTCGCCCGCACCGAGTGCGGCCGCGGCAGCAATCTCGAGATTCCGCCGGGGAGCGCCTGTTGCCGAGTCAGGCTCATCTCAGACCTCCCGTCGCGAGCGGCACCCCGGTGCCGTGGCCCTGAACGCGAACCGCCACGGACAGCAGTTCAGCACTGATCTTGAGCCCCGCGTGCTCGGCAGCGATCGTGGAAACCTCGAACCGCAGCCGCCGGTCGATGAGCAGGAAGTTGACGCAACTGCCGGCCTCGAGCCCGTGATCACTCGCGGTCACGATCAGGACCGGCCGGTCGGCGACCTGCGCGATGATGCGCCGCAGTTCGTCGTTGTACTGGGGACCGACGAACAGGATCTGGGCGTTCCCCAGGTCCTCGATGCGCCGGATGCGGCGCAGCTGCGCCGGATGGTTCTTCAGCTGGTGCTCGGGCAGCATCTGCTGCAGGTCCTGCGCCACCCCGTCGGCCCCGAGGACCGCGATGGTGAACAGCGGGGCCGAGAGCGCTTCCGCCGGCCATTCCACGTAGCCGGCGAAACGATAGAGGAACGCAGCCTCGACCTCCTCCTCGCCGGGCTCGGCCGAGTGGGCCAGCCAGCCGCCGCCGATGCACGCATACAGTGCTCCGAGGAGGATCGCCTTGTGCAACAGCCGATACACGTTCGTCAGCACCTGCCTGGACACATCACTGCGGCGTCCACCTGGCCCCGACCATGACGCCGCGCCCGATCTCCGCTCCCGCCGGCGCGGGATACTCTTCGTGATAGGCGCGCAGCAGATTGGTGCCGCTCAGCGACAATTCAAGGGTCCTCGCCACCTGCCAACCGAGGCGCGCCGTGAGCTCCGTGTAGGCCGGCAGGCCCGGGTCTGGCAGCGACCCCACGTAGCGCAGCGACGCATCGAAGGTCAGTTTCGGACTGATGTTCATGGAGGAAGTCAGCCCGGCCTGCGACCGCGGATCATCCCCCGCCTGCCCGAGACCGAGGATGCCGCTGGCCCCGGCATCGAACCGCAGGTTCTTGTGCAGTACACTGAAACTCGGTGACAACCGCCACCAGTCCATGACCTGGATATTTCCCCAGGCGCTCACCCCGTAGGTAGCGCCGCTCATCAGGTTGCCCCAGTGCAGGGGCAGCGGGTCGGCGGTCGAACCGAACTCGATGGTGCGCAGATCGTCGTAGACGTTGTAGTACGGCGAGATCGAGAACGAGACGAACGAGGCCGGCTGCACGCGGTAGCCGAGTTCGTAGGATTTCACCCGCTCCGCGGTGAAACCGGGGTTACCCGTCAGATAGACGAGGGGACCGATCTTCTCCTGCACGTCCACATCGAAGGGCGTCGGCGAGCGCACGCCCTTGGCGGCGGCCGCCCACAGCACCCCTGCCGCCCCCAGGTCCCAGGAAACCCGCAGATCGGGCAACGCGGTCCATCCCGAATACGGATCGTCCTCGAACTTCAACCCCAGTCCTACCTGCACCGACTTGCCGATCGAGACCGTGTCCTGCGCAAACACGTCGCCGAGGGTGAGCTTGCGGCTCGCGGGCACGAACAGCAGCGACTGGGCATTGGTGATTTCATAGTCGTTGAGGCGTTCGCCGGCGCCCCATACCAGGTGCTGGAGGGAACCGATCAGCCAGTTCTGCTGCACCTCGAGATCATAGGTGCGTAGCAGGAACCCGCCGCCACCTGCCGGCCCGTAGCGCTCGGAATCATCGTAGTAGGCCTGCACCTGCAGGTCGGCGCGACCCCATTGATGCCGCCAGCGGGTGAGCAGGTTGGCGCCCACGATGGTGGTATCGAGGGTCCCCGGCTGGTTCTCCGTGCCGCGGTACGCATCGCCCTGGAACGTGATTTCATCCTCAGGCAGCGTCCAGTCGGCCCGGAATCCGCCCTGGCCCTTGGACCAGCCGTCATGCGCACTCGAGTGATCCGCCGTTTCGTCGGCGCCGCGATGGAAGCTCATGCCGTAGACGCGGAACGAGCCATCCTGCCCCAGCTTGTCCCCGTAGCGCGCGCTGCCGATCTGCTCCTCGTTCCCGGCACCCGCGCTGACCAGCGTCCCGCGGGTCAGGTAGCTGGCCCGCGTGATGATGTTGATGACGCCCTGCATCGCGTTCGCGCCCCAGAGCGTGCCCCCCGGGCCACTGATGACCTCGATGCGGTCCACGTCCTCCAGCATCAGGTCCACCGTGTCGGCATATACGCCTGAATACAACGGAGAGTAGACGCTGCGGCCATCGACCAGGATCAACAGCTTGTTCGCAAAGTTCTGGGCCTGCTGCTGTCCGCCGAAACCGCCCGCGCCGAATTGATAGCTGCTGGCGGTGAGCTGCGTCACCTGCAGGTTCGGGGCGAGCCGCAGCACCTCCGCAATGCTGGTCGCGCCGGAACGGACAATGTCATCGTGCGTTATCACATAGACGTTCGCCGGCGCGCGCCGCAGCGGTTCGGGCGACTTGGAGACCGAGGTGATCTGCACGTTCGCCAGCTCCTGCAGCGACAGGCGGCTGAGGTCTTCCGCGGCCGTGGTGTCAACCGCCCAGGCACCGGATGTCAACGGCACCGCCAACAGGGCGCACCAGAGTTTCGAAGACCCTCGCATCACGTCATCCCTTGAAAGACGGCCGCCGCCCCTGCCAGCTGGGGTGCTAATTTACAGGGGCTGGCGCCCAGCGGCCATGTGTTGCGAGGTACGGATCGTGCCCGGGAAAAAATCGGTCGAATCAGCCAAACACCGACAGACAACCACGAACGACGAAGGTTTCTTCGAGCCGTTCAACATCGACGCCGTGCCCTGGAACCGCCTCCCGGGATCAACGGCATTCAAGCGGCTCGGGCGCTTCGGTGGGGGCTCGCAGGTCGGCGTGGGCCTGGACATCCTCAAACCTGGGCAGACCTCCAACCGGTTCCACTATCACCTGCGGGAGGAGGAACACGTATTCATTCTCAAGGGCAGTGCGACGCTGGTTCTCGGTAGCAGAACCTACGTCATGGGAGAAAGGGATTATTGCTGTTTTCCGGCAGGCCAGCAGGCCGGACACCATCTGCGGAACCATACGCGGGAAAACTGCGTATTCATGACCATCGGCGACAATCATCCGGATGACATCGCCTGCTTCCCGAACACCGGCAAGGCCAGAATCCGGGCCACCGGCAAGACGGTGCCCCTCGGGGACGTCCTGGAATCCGTGCGCGGACGCACACGCACCCTCTCGTAAGGCCCGACAGCGCCACAACTTGCCACGATTGCCGCATCGCCCGGCCACAACTGCCCGCGACACTGCCCCTCAAGCGCGGTACTTCAAACCGCGGGAGTGGCAACAATGTCTAGGCGCGTGGATGCGGTGCTCGAGGTCTTGCGGCGGGTCATCGTTGAACCCCTGGGGCATCTGGGTCAGGCCCTGGGCGCGGGGCTACGGGCGCTCGGCCTCGCCCTGGCGCGCTTTCGCTGGCGATTGGCGCTCATCGCCGTCCTGGCGCTGGTGGCCTTTGCCGCCTACCGGCATCCGCCCTTCGCGAGCGCGACCGGCAGCGAAGTGCTGGTCCGGACGAACGCCCTCAACGGCGCCGTAGGCACCTATACGGGGGGCACCGTGCTGGTGCTGCCGGGCATCCACCAGGTCCGCCGCTACTCCATTCGTGATCAGGTGTACCGGCTGGGCGAGGGGGCCAGCGCGACCGGCCCGGCACCGTTCCAGTCGAACGAAGGCCTCTCGATCGGAGTGGACCTGACGGTGCGCTGGGCCATCGACCGCCGTCGCGTTGCCCAGATGTCGAAGGATTTTCCCGATGACCTGGAGGCGGACCTGGTACGTCCCGCCCTGCAGGCAATCGCCTATCCGCTGTTCGCGCGCTATACCGTGCGCGACATCTTTGCGGCGCGGCGCGCCGAAATCCAGGGCGAACTCACCCGCGAACTCGCCCCGCGGCTGGCCGCGATGGGCCTGCAGCTGCGCAACGCGAGCATGGGCCAGGTTGATCTGCCGGCGGACTATCGCGCAGGCATGGAGAAGCTGCTGGCGCAGGAACTGGAGACCGAGAAGATCCGCTACACGCTGCAGCTGAAGGAAGCCGCGGTCAAACAGATGCAGCTCGAGTCCGAGGCGGAAAAGGTGCGGCGGGAGTACGCGGCCGAAGCGGCGGGGCAAGAGCAGGTCATTGCGGCACGGGCGCAGGAAGAGACCATGAAGCACATCCTGCCTTTAAAGCAGAAGCAGATCGAGCAGCGGCAGCTGGAGGCGGAGGCCGAAAAGGTGGCCCGGATCCGAACGGCGGAGGGCGCGGCCGAGGCGCGCCGCATCGAAGCCCGGGGCGAGGCGGATTCGCGGCAGAAGCTCGCAGATGCGGAGGCCTACCGGCTCGATCTGGTCGGCAAGGCGAACGCCGGCCAGATGGAGCGCGAAGGAGTGCTGATCACGCACTATCCGCTCCTGATCCAGAAGACCCTCGCCGACAAGCTTTCGGACAAAGTACAGGTCATCATCGCGCCGACGCCCGCGGCCGGCCACTTCATCGGCTCGAGCATCGTCGGGGATGAGACCCTCACCGGCGCAGTGAAGGCCGCGACCGCGTCGACCACCCCGCAGGAGACGCGGCCGTGATGCCTGCCATCGCCGCCGCCCTGGCCATCGTCGTCCAGGACCACACGGCACTGCGCGCGGGCGCGCAGTCGACCGCGACCGAACTTACGACCCTGTCGCAGGGGGACGTGCTCGAGATCCGCGGCGAGCGGGCCGGCTACCTGCAGGTCTACAACTATCGGCGCGAGCGCGGCGGCTACCTGCGCGACGATGCCGTGCGGCCGCTGAGCCTGAACGAGCACGATGCGCCGGACCTTCTGGCCGTGCTGCGGTTCCTCGGCGAGACCCGCGGTTCCGAAGCCCTGGGCATCAGTTACGGCGCCGCCTACATCCAGGCCGTCCCGGCGCCGGCACTGACGGCCGAGCCGCTCCTGACCATCGCCCGCATGGCCGAGCGGCTCGCCGACAGTGCCTCGGGTAACGGCACGGCGACGGGTGACATCGGCGCGCATCTGGATGTCGCCGCCCAATCCGGGATCCGCATGCGCAGCTTCGAGCACGACGGCCACATCCAGGTCTGCTATGACGGTGCGCTGTTCCAGCGCGTGATGACCATGCCCGGTGCCGGCAGCGAGCAACGCGCGCTCGCCGCCTTGAGCCTTACCCGGCCCGACTGCATCGACCCGTCCATGAGCCCCACGCTGCGTGGGGAGCTCGACCGGCAGCGCGCCGCTGTGCTGGACGGCATCGCGGACCGCGACCTGACCGCGCTGACGCGCAGCCGCCTGCATGCCCGGCGGGCGGCGGTCTGGGCCGCCCTCGCCTTCGAGCAGGCCCGTCACGGGGGGTCCAGCCAGATGGCCGGCCAGCGTGCTCTCTCCGAAATACTGGATGTGGCGCCAAACGATCTGGGCAGCGACGGCCGCGCCGAATATCTCGATGCACTGGCGCGGGTGAGCGCGAGCCGCTGGGCGGCCGCCACCCCGTCCACCTCTGGCCGTCCTGCATTGACCGTGACGGCGGGCGATCCGGGTCAGACCTGCATCAGCCTGCAGGCCCCGCAGCGCGCCGCGGCGCCCCTCGTACAGCGCTGTACCTATGGGATTCCCTGGATGGCCTCGGCCCAGGCGATTGCGCAGGGCCAGGCCGTCGTTCTTGCGGTGCAACCGCTGCCGACCTGGCGCGAACTGTGGATTTTCCACAAGCGCGGCGGCGCCTGGGTGGTCGATGTGCTTCCGCCCGGCTACGACGATCCGGACCTGGGTTACATCGAGTACGCAGGCTACGCGTCCGCCACGGACCACCTGCTGATCGTTCGCGAGGTGAAGGTCCGCGGCCGCCTGCATCGCAGTTTCGAGGAGCTGCGGTTCACGGATCTGGTGACCGTCAGGCAGGCCAGTTCCCCGGCCCTGTTGCGTGACTTCCGCTGCCAGGATGCGATCTGGAGGCGGGACACGCTGTCGCTTCACTGATAGATTGGGATGGATGGCGCAGACGACACCTTCACGGGAACAAATCAGCGCTGCACTGGATAGGGCGGGTATTGCGCATGATCCGTCTTCCCTGGAACTGCATTCCAGAGCCGGGCGCATCGCCGCGCGGCTCGCTTCCGACCGCATGGCCTGGTTTGCGACCCATGAGGAAGGCCGTCGCTCCCTGGCAAAGGAGCGCCGCGTCCTGCGGCTGCTGCAGCGATACTGCGGATTTCCGGCACCACGCGTGCTCTACGAAGATGAAAGCGGATGGGACCTGCGGACCCTGGTGCCTGGGGTCGTAGGCCCACCCGGAAGGTCCAGGTCCACGCCGACGTCGGCTTACACAACATGGTCGTCGATCCCGCAGACCACCGGTCGTGGGACTCATCGACTACGGGGGCGCAGCCTGCGGCGACCGGCACCAGGACTTCGCCTACATGGTGTTCCCGCCCGGCCGCGATGCCATGCTGGATGGCGCACTGGCAACGTACGAGGCTGCAACCGGCGTCGTCATCGACCGCCGCCGCGTGCGTGCGCTGAATGCCATCGCCGCGATTGGTTTTCTGGCCCTCCGTCACGGACATGCCCCCGAGGAGGTCTGGTGCGGACGCACCCTGGCCCAGGACCTCGCCTGGACCCTTGCAGCACTTCAGCAGACGAATCTCTAGCACCGACGGATACGTTCACCACACGCAACGGGGAGATCAATCATGCGAATGCTCGTCGCCGCCCTCTTGGTACTGCTGATCTGCGCTTCGGCCCAGGCGCGGGAGCCGGATGACCTGCGCCAGCTCGCCGACCGCGCGGCCATCACCGAAGTGATGCAGAAGTACATCTGGAGCGTCGACTCCCTCGATGCCGAGGGCTACGTCTCCGTGTTCACGGAAGATGCCGTGATCGACGCCAACGGCGACGTCCACAAGGGACATGACGAAATCCGCAAAGTCGTGACTTCGCTCCAGGAGCTTCAGGCCAGGAACCGGGCGGCAGGCAAGCCCCCCGGCAACCTGTACCATGTGATCAGCAACGAGCGGATCGCATTCACAAGTCCGACGGAAGCCCTCTACCAGAGCTACTGGCAGACGCTGCGCAAGGGAACGGAGAATCGCTACATCGCCGGTGGCTTCGGGCGCTCGGAAGATCACCTCGTCAAGCGCGACGGTCACTGGCTGATCAAGTATCGCAAGCTGGTCGTATTCACAGACTGAAGCATCCGCTGCCGACACTACGACCGATCCGGGTGGCCCGGACCGGCCGTAAGCCCAGACGAGTGCGGCGCTCAGCCGTTCTTGCGCTGGCGATGGATCTGTCGGCTGCCCCTGTTCAGGCGCCTGTTCAGATTGCGCTGCTCACGCTTGGTGATGTGGCCGCCGTTCTTGGCCTCATCCTTGTTGAGGCTGTTCTGCTCGCGGGCAATCTTCGCATCGTCGTGCGTGGCCTGCTTGGCATTGATCTGACCATCCGAAATGCCCCGGTCGACCCGGTTTTCCTGGTTGTCGATGCGCTGCTGGACTTCGTTGATGCGCGGATGGCCTGGGTCCGACACATTCGGCGCGCTCTGTGCGAAGGCGCCACCGGTCGAGCCGATCAATGCCGCTGCGGCGATGGCGGTGCAGATGAGTCTGGGCTTGTTCATAGGGATCTCCAGAAAAGGGTGTGTCGCGTCTTCCGGCTTTGCCGGATCGCTGAGGAGCTCGAGAAGCAAGCCTCAGTTACTCGATACAAACGCCAACATTGATCCATGGTTGACACACAACCCCGACTCGAGACGGGCGGCGTTATGGAATGTGGCCGACCTACGGGGCCCTGAGCTGTCGGAACAGACCCATGAGATCCAGTTCGCCCCACGATTCCGCGATCCGACCCTCGACGATCCTGTAGATCACGATCCCGGTGAGCGTGATTTGCCGATGCGTAGGTTGGAGCCCGTGGAATTCGCCCGTATGGGTCGCACGTGTCCGAACCCTGAGTATGACCTTGCTGTCAACGGCCAGCAGGTCCTCGACGTTATAGGTGATGTTGGAGAAGGCCGCGGCAAAGCCACGCTCCAATGTCATGAGATCCTCGAGCGACTGTGGCGCCTCGCCACTCAGATGACCCTGGTAGTCCTGGGTGAAGTATTCGCTGAAATCGCCGGTAAAGCCGCCTTCACCCATTTTCAGCCAGCGGCGGATCAGATCCTTGCCGGCCTCCATGCTCATGGACTCAGATGGTAGCGATCCCGGGGATACAGCACCGCCTCCCGGACGTTGGACAGGCCGAGAATCTGGGCAGTCAAACGTTCGAGTCCAATGGCGAGACCGCCGTGAGGTGGCATTCCAAGTTCGAACATGCGCAGGTGCTGCTCGAACGCCCCGCAGTCCATCCCGCGACTGGCTATTGCGGCCTCCAGAGCCGCCCGCTCGTGCAGACGCTGGCCGCCGGTCGTGATTTCGAGGCCGTCCAGCAGCAGGTCGAAGCTCTGCGCTGCCCCTGAATCGCCCCGCGGCGCGGAATAGAAGGGGCGGTTTGCGGCCGGGAAGCCGAGGACGAACACGGCCGGCACTCCCGTCTGTGCTTTCGCCAGAGCACACAGGCGGCGCTCCGCCTCCGGATCCAGGTCGTCGCTGAGATGCGCGGTGCCGTGGGCACTCGCAAGCCGCTCGAGGCATTCCCGGAAGTCCCACACCGGCACCGCGAGCATGGACGGCAAGGGCGTGGACCGATAGCGACGCAGGGTATCGGAGCAATGCCGGTTCAGTTCCTCGAAGATGTATGTAAGGAGGCGTCTTTCGAGTTCAATGACATCCTCGGGACCGTCGATGAACCCGAATTCCAGGTCCAGCGAGTAGTACTCGGTGAGATGCCGGCTGCTCGCGTGCGGCTCTGCTCGATAGACGTGGCCCGTTTCGAAGACACGCTCGAAGGCGGCAACGCCGTGCTCCTTGTAGAACTGCGGGCTCTGCGCGAGGTAGGCGGTTCGCTCGAAATACCTGATCGCGAAGAGGTTGCTGCCTCCTTCCGTGCCCGAGCCTACGATCTTGGAGGTGATGATCTCCTGGAAGTGCTGGCCTTGGAGGTAGATGCGGAAGTATTTCAGCACCGCCGCCTGAATCCGGAAGATGTCGCCGACTTCGGCGTTACGACAGGCCAGCGGACGGTATTCGATCCGCGCCTCCGGACCCACGCCCTTGAGCTTGCTGCTCGAGTTGAAGGGCAGCTTGTGGCTCGCGGGATTGACGACCCGCAGTACCTCGATATCCAGTTCGCAACCCGACTTCGCGCGCGGCTCCAGCCGGATCCGGCCGCTCACCTCGACTGCGTCGTCGAGTTTCAAATGATGATCCCTGAATCCTGCAGTTGCGATCACGCACTGCACTTCTCCGGTGCAGTCACGGACGACGATGAAAGTCGTGCTCGCGAGGGACCGCAGCCGAAATACCCAGCCGCGAACCAGGATGCGTTGGTCCGGATGCTGCGCTGCCGAGGCCGCGAAAACCCGGGTCAGGGATGAGATGGTCATTGGCAGATACCTCCGTTGCACGGAAAAACATCTGCCGGAACCACTTGCGTGGCGGTGCCATCCAGCTTCCGACGTGAACCGTCGGCTCTCGCTCACGGCTGTTTCGTAGCCAGACGTCTGCCCCTACTAGGGCCTGCGCGGCGCTTCCGTTTCGGGGAGCCTCTCAGAGGGGTCTGTCCTCTTCGGCGAGTTGCCACGACTATAGACGTTTGGCGCTATGATTGCGAAGCGCTTGTGATGCGACGCCGCAGGGGACCTCGGCAATGTCATTTCCATACCTTACCGATGCCATCAACGCCGCATTCGGCACGCACTGGCGGCTGCCGATCGCGACATTCGGAGTGATGGTCGCGACCGCCGTCGCCGTGGCCACTGCCACGGCCCGGCACCTCGTCCGAGGGTATGAACGGCTGCAGAGGTTGCCG
>DATJTJ010000118.1:0-7222 GCA_035503515.1 Steroidobacteraceae bacterium | reverse complement strand
GCCAATACAGGAGCACCCCATGAGCAAGGGCATGGATCGCAAGAAGGAAGAGAAGAAGAAGCCGACACGGACGCTGGAGGAAAAGCGCGCCGCCAAGCGCGCCAAGAAGGAAGGGCGCGGCTAGCCCGAAGCAAGGCCGATGAAGTGGCTGTTGCCGCGTGCCAGCGCCGCGGCAGCAGCCCCCCGGGGCATCACTTGTATTCCAGTCCCAGGGCCGCGAGCTTCTCGCGGAATTTGTAGATGTCCATTCCGAACTCGCCCGCGGCCAGGCGCTTGCGCTTGTCCTCCTCGGCGGCCACCCGCTTCGCCGCGCCCTCGGCCACCTTGGCGGCATCGCCGCCGCGGACCACGCATACGCCATCATCGTCCGCCACCACGACGTCGCCGGGATTGATGAGCTGCGCGGCGCAGATGACCGGGACGTTCACCGAACCCAGGCTCGCCTTGATGGTGCCCTGGGCATGAATGGCCTTGCTCCAGACCGGAAAATCCATCTGCTTGAGCGTTGCGACATCGCGCACACCGGCATCGATGACGAGTGCCTGCACGCCATGGGCCTGGAGCGAGGTCGCCAGCAGGTCGCCGAAGTAGCCATCCTCGCAGGGCGAGGTCGGCGCGACGACCAGGATGTCGCCGGGTTTGCACAGCTCCACGGCCACATGGATCATCCAGTTGTCCCCCGGCGGCGATGACACCGTGACCGCGGGTCCCGCGATGGACTTACCCGCATAGATCGGCCGCATGTAGGAGGCGAGCAGGCCGATGCGGCCCTGCGCCTCATGGACCGTGGCCACGCCATAAGTTCCCAGCGCCTTGCAGACGGCCGGGTCCGGTCGTGCGATCTCGCGCACTGCGACATGCTTGCTAATGGGACTCTCCGAAGGATGCGGGTTGGCAAAAAGGGGGGCTCAATATAGCCATCCCGGACTGCCAGGTACATGGCGCCGGGCCTCAGTGGCTCTGCTGCGGCGTGACCTTGTCCTGATCGGCCGCTCCCGACTGCGGACCGAAGGGCAACCGGGCCCGTTTCGCAGCCGGTGCCCGTGACACAGGCGCGCTCGAGCCGGGTGCGGCCTTGACCGGTTTGGGCTTCAGCAGCTGCTCCAGGGGCCGGAACAGGGAGTCGTAGCGGTAGCCGGGAATCTGGAACTCCCAGCCCGCCAGCCGGGCATTGAGGTCGTGCGCCTGCGACTGGGCGGCGGGCGAGGATCCGGTGACGGCGATGGTGATGTAGCGCTGCTCGGCCTCCGGGATGCCGGCGAGGGCGATCGAGAGACCGTCGCTGGTCCGGAACGTGGCATGGGCGGTGGCGGCGGCGGTGCCGGCCTTGCGCACATCATCCAGCTGCAGACCCGCGAGCGCGCCCGCCTGCGATGCCGGGGCTTGCGGATCGCTCAGCTCACGGCCCTTGGGAAGCGGCGTCACGGTGTATTCGCCGCCGCCCGGCCCAGCGGCCGCAGCGCGTTTGAGGGTGTATTCAGGTCCGCTCTGGGGCTTCAGGTCCACCTGCGTGACCCGGTCCGGGGCGATATCGAGCAGCGTGCGGTCGAGCCAATGGCGCGGGTCCGCATCCGGGGCCAGCTGCGGCGTGGCGAGTACGCTGCGCGCCTGACCGGCAACCCGCAGGTACACCGAACGGGTTCCGGAAGGATGCCCGATGATCAGTCCGAGCGTCCTGCCGTTGAGGTCGATGGTCAGCCCGGTGCTGGTGGACTTGGCGCCCTTCGGCTCCTCGACGCCGAGTTTCGGATACAAGGCCGGATCGTCGGTCTTCTGTTCCTCGACCTGCAGCGAGGACAGGTCCAGCAGCAGCTTGCGCACCTGGCCGGTATCGGCCGGGTAGCCGCGCTCGCCGACCAGCCAGCGGTCGGCCGCGCGTACCAGAGTCGCATGGCTGCCGTCGCCCTTGAAGATTCGAAGCCGGGTCACGGCATTGAGATCGGTCTGATGCAGCGGCAGCACGGCGCCCTGCGCATCCTCGGCACTGCCGCCCGCGCCCTGGCGGGAAGCCAGCCACAGGCCCGCACCGACCAGAACGGCGCCGGCGACGACCAGCGACAGCAGCTGCGCCGGCCGGATCATGGGGCGTGACCCCCGCGGCGGCGGCGCAGCAGCAGGCCTATGAGCACCGCGACGACGGCGAACACCACCGGCGCCAGCACGATATTGATGAACTTGAGCCAGTCGCCCAGGTGGGTGATTTCCTGATCGAGCCCCAGGCGCACGTCACGCAGTTCCTTGCGGATGCGCAGCTTCTCGGCCTGGAAGCGGTTCAGGGCCTGTTCCTGGTCGGGCGTGAGGATCACCGCGCCCCGGTCGGCGCGCTGCGACTGCAGGGCCGACAGCTGATCCTCGGTGGCCCGCAGCTGCTTCTCCAGTTCCTGTTCCTTGTCGCGGAAGCGGTCATCGGCCCTTGCGCGCAGCGCCTCGACGCGCGTGAACGGGCGCTGGTACGTGGCCCGTCCCCGGATGGAGATCAGATCATCGCTGCCGGCGAGGTTGTCCAGCGCGTTGGCGACGAAGTCGCCGTTGTTGGCGAAGGGCTCGGCGATCCGCTGTCCGGCCAGTTCCTGCGAGCGCACCCACAGGTAATCCGACAGCATGTCGGTGTCGGCGACGATGATCAGTTCCAGGGGCTTGAGCGAATGATTCAGCAGCGTCGCGCCCGGACTGAGGGTCGCACCCTGGGGCAGGCCGCCGGGAAAGGCGGTCTTGACGTTGCCGCTGACCCGGGCGGCGAGCGTGTAGTGGATGCCGGTCGGATGGAAGCCATCGAACAGCGTGGCCGGATCCTGCAGCACCAGGAAACGCGACACCGGCATCAGCTGCGCCTGATCGCTCGACCACAGCAGCGGTTCGAAGGTCGTGGTTGCACCCTTGCGCGCCGTGAGCTGCCCCGCCGTGGCGAGATTGAGATTCGAAATCCCGGCCATCACCACGTCCTTGGAATTCATCGCCGCGGCATCCAGGCCCAGCACGCCCAGGTGCCGCACCGGCTCCTCGCCCTGGCGGGCCGTGACGCTCATCGCATAACGCGAGTCGGCGACGATCTGGTGCGGGTCGAAGTCCACGCCCCAGGCGTTGAGCAGTTCCGGCAGGTGCGAGGAACGGTCCGCCGTCAGGGCCGCCGCGGGATTGGAGGGGTCGGCGCCGGCGGAATCCTGATCCGCGAGCGGATCCACGAACGCCAGGATGTGGCCGCCGCGCAGCGCGAACTGATCGATGGCGAACTGGGTCGCGGCCGACAGATGCTTGGGATGCACCATCACCAGTACGCTGATCGCGGGGTCGATGCTGGCCACGTTGGTGTCCAGCATGCGCACGTCCATGACCTGCTGCAGCTGTTCGAGCACCACCCAGGCGGAGCGCGGCTGACCGCTCGCCGGGTCGAAACCGCCCGACATCGGCAGCTCGGACAGCCAGCCGATGACCGGCTTCGGGGCGCCGCTCAGCTGGTACACCAGCTTCGCCAGATCGTATTCCAGGAACTCCGCCTTGTTGGGGTCGAAGAAGTCGATGGCGGCGTGGCCGTCCGTCGAATTGGTGCCGGCGAGGCCGAAGTACAGCGCGTTGCCGGTATTGCCGCCGACATTGATCGAGCGCACGCCCAGTTCCGCGGCGCGATCCTCATCGGCGGAGAACGGCTGCGGATCCACGAAGTGCAGATGGATGTGGCCATGGGAGCGGGCCGCGAATTCGCGCAGCAGGTCGCGCACGCGGTTGGCGTAGCTTGCGACCTGCGGATACTGGCTGCCGGTGGCGGCGCTGTAGAACAGGTACAGATTGATGGGCTCCTTGAGCCCCTTGAGGATGCGCTCGGTGCCGGGCGTCGTCGTGTACAGCCGGTTCTGGGTGAGATCGATCCGCCAGCTGCGCAGCGCATAGCCGCTCACCAGCGTGATGCCGGCGAACAGCAGCGCCAGCGCAATCAGGGTGCCGCCGCCGAGGGTTGAACGTTTCATCGTGTCGTCCCGGAAATCATTGCGACTTGCGCACGTCGAGCACGACGACGGTCGCGAGCAGGAACCAGGCAATCAGCAGCGCGAAGTAAATCAGGTCGCGCACGTCGATGACGCCCTTGGAGATCGCCTCGTAGTGCGTCAGAAAGCCCAGCGAGCTCACCGCGTCGACCAGGAACTGGGGCGCCCAGCTGCGGAAGGCGTCCAGCACCAGCGGATAGCCCGCCACCAGGAACACGAAGCAGGCGGCGACCCCGACGATGAAGGCCACCACCGGATTGCGCGTCAGCGCCGAGGCCAGTGAACCGATGCTGAGGAATCCGGCGGCGAGCAGCGCGCTGCCGATGTAGGCGGCGAGGATCGCGCCATTGTCGGGGCTGCCCAGGTAGTTCACCGTGATCCACAGCGGGAAGGTCAGCGCCAGCGCCAGGATCGTGAACACCCAGGCCGCCAGGAACTTGCCGACGACCGCCTGCCACAGCGTGACCGGCAGCGTCATGAGCAGTTCGATGCTGCCGGAGCGGCGTTCCTCCGACCACAGGCGCATCGACACCGCCGGGATCAGGAACAGGAACAGCCACGGGTGATAGCTGAAGAACGGGTTGAGGTCGGCCTGGCCGCGCTCGAAAAAACCGCCGAGATAGAACGTGAAGAGGTTGGCGAGCACCAGGAAGATCAGCAGGAACACATAGGCCAGCGGGGTGGCGAAGTAGCTGGCCAGTTCCCGGCGCAGGATGATGCCGACGTTGCCCATGGTGTGCCGCCTAGGCCGTGATGTTCCGGAAGACTTCATCGAGCCGCCCCGACTCCAGGTGCAGCTCCTTGAGCGCGATGCCCTGCGCGGCGGTGAGCTGCGACAGCGCCGCGAACAGCGGCGCGCCGTCGCGCGGCAGGGCGGTAAGCCGGGCTTGCGCCGCGTCGACCTCGACCCCCGCGACGGCGGGCAGGGCCGTCACGGCAGCCTCGGCCGCCGGCAGCTGCTCGGGCCGCGCGAGGCTCAGCGATACGGCATTGTGATACCGAGAGCGTGCCGCGAGGCCCTGCGGGGTGTCGTCGGCGACGATGCGGCCGCGGGAGATGATGATGGCCCGCGTGCACACCGCGTCGACTTCCTCGAGGATGTGGGTGGAGATGATCACCGTCTTGTCCGGTGCCATGTCGTTGATGAGGGCGCGGACCTCGTGCTTCTGGTTGGGATCGAGTCCGTCCGTGGGCTCATCGAGAATCAGCACCGGCGGGTCATGGATGATGGCCTGCGCGAGGCCGACGCGACGGCGGAAGCCCTTCGAAAGGGTCTCGATGGTCTGGCCCAGGACGCTTTGCAGCTGCAGTCTTTCGATGACGGAGGCCACGCGCGCGCGGGCCGCACCGCGCAGGTGGCGCAGGTCCGCGATGAAGTCCAGGAAGTCACGAACCGTCATCTCGCCGTACGCGGGTGCACCCTCGGGCAGATAACCCAGGCTGTTGCGCGCAGCGAGCGATTCGCTGTCCACATCGTGGCCGCAGATGCTGGCGCGCCCGGAGGTGGCGCTGATGAAGCCCGCCAGCATCCGCATGGTCGTGGTCTTGCCGGCGCCGTTGGGGCCGAGGAAGCCCAGCACCTCGCCCGGGGAGGCACTGAAGCTGACGGCATCGACCGCCGTCAGCGCGCCGTACCGCTTCGTGAGTGCGTCAGTCTTGATCATGAATGGCCCATCTAGACAGGCAAGTCGTGGTGAAAGTTCCCCACCGCCCGCGGGTGCGGAATGATGCGACATTCCGCGTCCCGACGGCAACGTTCATCGTTGCGGTCCGGGCGCGCCGTCTTTGACCCGCCATATCAGAATCATCGCCGCTCCACCGAGCATTCCGCCCAGATGCGCGAAGTGTGCGACGCTGCCTTCGCTGCCGGTCACTCCCATGAACAGCTCGAACAGGCCATAGATCGTCACGAAGGCCCACGCCGGCATCGGGATCGGCGGGAACAGCAGCGTGACGCGCTGGCGCGGGAAATACATGGCGAACGCCAGCAGCAGCCCGAAGATGGCGCCCGAAGCGCCCAGCGTCGGGGCGGAGGAATTGGCAAGAGCCGACACCGTCAGTTGCGTCAAACCCGCCGTCAGCAGACACACGAAGTAGTACACGACGAACCGGCCGGTGCCCAAGTACCGCTCCATGGGTGTTCCGAACATGAACAGAGCAAACATATTGACGAAGATATGCAGGAATCCTTCATGCAGAAAACCGTAGCTGATCAGCTGCCAGGGCTGGAAATGCGTTCCCGGCGGCCACAGGTAGAACCAGGCCACCAGTCGTGGGTCGAGGACCTGCTGCAGCACGAACACGCATACGTTGGCGAGCAGCAGATTCCGGGTGGCGGGCGGCAGATGGATTGGCATGCGGGTTGATGACTTTGCTGAGCGGGCTTGTCTCACCATCATGATACCGGTCGCCGCCAGCGCCGCACCTGGCGAACTCCGGGAAGGCAGGAACAGGATCGCGGCCGTGAGCGCGATGAGGCAGGCCTTGGGATTTACGAACTGAAACGTCGCAGCCTCCCGGAGCGCTCGCATTTCCGGCGCCGCAGGCCGCGGTGACCGGTACCCCGAAACCGGCCGTCCGCATCACGATTCCTCCACGTAGCGCGGGCACGCCCTGACGCCTTATGCTTGGCGACTGGCCGTCCCGGCCACTGCCAAGAGTACTGCGGTAAATGGTTAAAGAGGGTGATCTGCTGTGGACGCCTGGCCCGGAGTGGGTGGCGAGCTCCAATCTGGTGCACTTCATGAACTGGCTGAAGGAGCACCGCGGGCTGAGCTTCACCGATTATGCAGATCTGTGGCGCTGGTCGAGCACGGATATCGAAGCATTCTGGGGTGCGCTTTGGGAATACTGCGACATCCAGGCCTCCACCCCCTACGAGCGGGTCCTGGGTCGTGGCGAGATGCCCGGTGCGGACTGGTTCCCCGGTGCGCGGCTGAACTACGCCGAACACGCGATGCGCTTCGAACGCCCCGGTGCCACGGCACTGTTCCACTTCAACGAGCGCACGCCGCTGCGCGCGATGAGCTGGGACGAACTCGGAGGTTCGGTGCGCATCCTGGCGACCCAGCTGCGACGCCTGGGGGTGGTGCCCGGCGACCGGGTCGCTGCCTACCTGCCGAACTCTCCGCACGCCATCATCGCCATGCTGGCCACCACCAGCATCGGTGCCATCTGGACCAGCTGTGGCCCGGACTTCGGCACCCGCGGCGTGCTCGATCGTTTCTCGCAGCTGGCCCCGA
>DATJTJ010000117.1:0-41539 GCA_035503515.1 Steroidobacteraceae bacterium | reverse complement strand
TGGGGAATGAGTGCCGAGACGCTCAGGATCGCGGCAGCCAAGGCAGCTCCGGATGGCGTGCCGATTCGCTATATTGAAATCGGCTCGATCAGCGGTAGCGATATCAAACTGCCCAGCGCGGCATTGCGCTCAAGCTCTCTGGAGCTCAAAGGCGGTGGCCTTGCGAGCGTCCCCTTGCCTCGATTGCTGGAGGCGATCCAGGGCCGTCCTGAGGCCGCACCTGCGTCCCCGTTTGGTTGCTAGCCGAGGCGCGAGAGCAGGATCGCCAGCGGCACGGCGCCGGTGGCGCGCACCCGCACGGTGAGCCGTTCCTTCGGATCCGTCTCGCGCGAGGTGCTGTAGGTCGCACCGGCGTAGAGGCGGTCGAGGAAGGTCCTGAGCGCCGGTTCAAGCGCGGCGTACGCCGCATCCGTGTTCGGTGCGACCAGCCGGTCGTTGGCGAAAAACTGCAGGTCATTGCCCGGGATCCTGAGGGCGCCGCCGAGTTCGGCATCCGCCGCCATCAGCTTTGCAGCCTGCAGCGTCCTGCGCGCGACGTGCGCCAGGCGCTCGGGCAGTGCGCCCGGGAGCGGATGCTTGCTGTAGTACAGGACACCGCGTTCGTGGCCGGTCTCATCCAGCGCGTAGTTGCCTTCGTGTGCGATCAGCATGACGCCGGGCCCCGCCGGGACGTGGCTGTAATCCGCCACATCGATGAGCAGGTCCTGCAGCGCGTTCTGCTGGATCCAGCGGTGGTACATCGGAATGAGCTTGAGGAGATCGAGGCCCTGCGCATCCTGTGCGAAGAGCTTGATGCCGAACTTGTGCAGATCCACGTTTAAACCGTCGCTTCGGCCGCTGCGGGCAGGTTGAACGCTGCCATCGCCTTGGCGCGCTGCTCGGTGAGGCGATGGTGGCAGCTGTAGGCTGCCTCGATGAACAGCTGTGCCTCCTCGATCAGGTGCCGCACCCGATCGAGGGTGATCGCGGGGTCCTTGTCCGCGTGGCGGTTCAGCAGGTACAGGGCGAACTTGCCGCCGGCATACTGGCCGGCATCCGGAGACTGGAACAGCTGCGTGTCGTAGAAGCGCTTCTTGAACTCGCTGACGATCTGGTCCGGATCCTCGGTCAGATCGCGCATCTGGGTCTTCACCAGACCCTGGGCGGCGATCAGCATCGACTGATAGGCCGCCTCATCCGCCTTCTTCAGATCGTTCTGCTCGAGGTGGATCTGGGCCTCGAAGTTGCGCTGCTCGGCCGCCTGCAGGTCGAACTCGATCTGCGGGACGACCTCGCCGGCGCACTCACCGGTGGTGATGTCGGCGATCGTGAACTCGCGCGGATCGCGCCAGTCCGAATAGAAACTGCGGTCCACGGCGTAGGGCGGCACGGCGGCGAAGGCATCGACCATTTCCTTCAGGGCCTTCTTGCCGATGCGGCCGACGTAGTCCTTGAAGCGTTCACCGTCCGTGCGCTCGGCCTGGAAACGGGCCGTCACGTGGTCGATGAACTCGGGAATGCGCTTCGACGGCACGGCGCCGATGGTCAGGCCGTAGGTCGCGCCATTGTTTTCCCACTCCCCGCCGAGCAGCACCCGGAAGTGGGGCACGGCGACCCCACCGACCTTGCGAGATACGCCGTAGAAACCGATATCGGCCAGATGGTGCTGCCCGCAGGAGTTGAAGCAACCGGACATCTTGATGTGCAGGTCGCGCACGGCCGGATCGATCGCACCCTGCTTCTGGCGTGCCACCATCGTCTCGTGGACGACGGCGCCCAGTCCCCGGGAGGCCGCGATGCCGAGCTTGCAGGTGTCGGTGCCGGGGCAGGTGACCACATCCTCGATCTTGCCCGCGCCGGGCATGGCCAGGTTCAGCTCCCTGAGCGCGGCATAGAGCGCCGGCAGATCGCCTTCGGCCACCCAGCGCAGAACGATGTTCTGCTCGACCGTGGTGCGGACATTGTCGCCCACGTACTCGCGCGCGACGTTGGCGAGCTGGCGCATCTGCCAGGATGTCAGGTCGCCCAGGGGCAGGGTGACCGTTGCGACGACGTAGCCTGCCTGGCGCTGGGCGTAGACATTGGTCGCGCGCCAGGCCTTGAAGCCGGGGTCGGCAGGTTCCGAACCCAGGGTTGAAGCCGGTCGCACGGACTGCTCGTGGTGGCGCTCGACGTCCTTCAGGTACTGCGTCCAGCGCGGGTCGGGTCGCAGGATCTTGCGCTCTTCGATCACCAGGCGCCGGAACTCCTCGAAGCCGAGCTTTTCGATCAGGAACTTCATGCGCGCCCGGCCGCGATTGCGCTTCTCGCCCAGCCGCGCGAACACGCGGCAGGTCGCCTGGGCGAGCGGCAGGATCTCTTCCTCGGGGACGGTCGCGTCGAACAGCTTCGCATCGTAGGGCACCGCGCCCAGGCCGCCGCCGACCACCACTTCGAAGCCGCGATGCGTCACGCCATCGACCTGCCAGGTCTTGGCGATGAAGCCCAGATCGTGGATGTTGGTCAGACCGCAGCTGCTGGTCTTGCACCCCGAGAAGGCAACCTTGAACTTGCGTCCCATCTCCTGGGTATCGGGGTGCCCCAGGAGGTGGTAGGCCAGGGCCTTGGCATAGGGCGTGGTGTCGAACGCCTCGCAGCGGCACACGCCGGAGAGCGGGCAGGCGGTGACGTTGCGCACCGAGTTGCCGCAGGCCTCGCGGCTGGTGATGTTCACCGAGGCCAGCCGCCGCATCAGATCCGGCGCATCATCCATGTGCACGTAGTGCAGCTGCACGTCCTGGCGGGTGGTGATGTGGCAGATGGCGTCCGAGTATTCCTCGGCGACATCGGCGAGCACGTCCATCTGGTCCGGGTTCAGTCCGCCGAACGGAATCTTGATGCGCTGCATGCCCGGCGCATCCCAGACGGTGTCCACGCCCTTGGTCGCGGGATTGGGAAATGCCAGGGTGCGCTGGGCGAACCCATCATGGCGCTGACCGTTGTCGTAACGCTGGCCATAGGCGCCCCTGCGCAGCCGGGTTTCGGCGAACACCTTGTCGTCGATGCGACCCTGTTTCTTGAGCTCGATCTGGCCTTCGAAAGTGTCAATTTCGCGCGCGAGCTCGGCCGGCATGCGGTCTGCGAGGCGTTCCTTCCAGCTAGCCAATGTGAAAAGTACCGGTTGCTTTTGGGGGTGGGGCGCCATGTCCGGAAGGTCCAAACGGGACCTCCCCATGGCGAGAGCGGGCGATCATAGGCCGGGTACCAGGGTAGCTCAATAGCCCAAATAGACTTCTTGCTCATATGCATAGGTCAGGTGCATATGATCACGGCGCAGCCGGCGCCGACGAACGCAGGCGCACGCTAAGGTGCTGTATTGGGCCGGTTTTCGGGAGTCTGCGGGGCCGGGGCAGCGCTGGGCGGCGCATTCGGCGGCACGTTCGGCCGTGCGACCAGCGTGCAGGTGGCCGCGACCGGCCCCTGCGGGGTGTCCAGCTGCACGGCATCGCCCGGAGCCTTGCCTGCGCACGCGGCCTGTGCCTGCGGATTGAACGCGCCCCGCGGCCGGCCCTCGCCGTGACCACCGCCCCCACCACCGCCAGCGCCGCCGCCCCCACCACCGCCGCCCCCGAAGAGTCCGGCGAAGCCACCGAAACCACCGAAACCACCGTTGGCCCCGATGAACTGCAGCGATTCCTGGAAGCGGATCGCATCGCCCGACATTTCGATGGCATTGGGCGGCAGCGCCCTGCCTTCCAGGGTGTACAGGTGCTTGTCGACGAAAAAGATGGCGACGGCGGAGCGGCTGCCATCATTGCCGCTGAGGCTCAATTCGCGCCCGAAGGAGCGATTGACCCGCGCGCCGGTGGCGACCGTCACCTTGCCCGTTGCGCCCATCGCCCGCTCCGTCTCGGCGATGGTCGTCAGGGAATCGGCGTTGATGCTCGAGTAGTCGGTGACGCTGACCGTGTAGACGATGCGATCCTGCCGCACCGAATAGCGCGTCACCGGCAGGGAAACGCCAGTGGCGGTCCTGACCGTGCCTCGGGTCACCGTGGGCGTCGCCGGAAACTGCACGGCAAATCCGGGGTCAGGGTAGGAATAGGCCTTCCATTCCTGTGCCAATGCCACGATCGGCATCAGCACTCCGGCCAGCGAGATCGCGGCAATCAGCTTCATTCACATGCTCCGGCAGAGGTCGGTCCAGCTCATCAAGGCTCGGCAATGGGCGGGCGCTGCTCCAGCACCTTGCCGTTCGGCAACGTCACCGAGACCAGCTGCCCTCCGTAGGAGCCGTCCCGAAGCGGATGCAGCTGCACGGTGACCCTGTCGCCGGGACGAACCGCATCGGCTGTCCACCCGAACCGCTGCAGCTGGCCTGCGCCCCCGAGTTCCAGCGACCATTCGCTTTGCACGCCGCGGGCATTGGGCACCATGACCCGCAGCCAGCCATGGGGATTGATCAGGTCGAACTCCTTGACGGTGCCGGCGATGGTCTGTGTCTGGCTGCGTCGAAGCCCACCGACGAGAGCGTCAGGCAGCTGATCCGCGACACGCGCTTCATGGCCGGGGTCCTCGTTTGCGGGACGGAATGAATGCCTTGCCGCGGAAAGTGTAGCGCAGCGCCCTCCGGCATTGCAGTCAGCGATAGTGTCAGAAGATTGCCAATGCGACCGCGGCTGCACTCATTTGACATGCACTACCCGCTGATGCACTGCGCAACGCGCGGTGCTACGGTGTCGGTCTTGGCATGGCGGGCGGCCCGTTGATAGGTTCATGCACATGGCGGACGGCGAGATCACGATACTTTTGCGCGAGTGGCGGGACGGCAAACCCCAGGCCGTCGAGCGGCTGTTCGAAGCGGTCTATCCCAGGCTGCGCGAGATCGCCCATGCGCTGTTCCGCGGCGAGTCCCTCGAGCGCGTCCTGCAGCCCACCAGCGTGGTCAACGAGCTGTTCCTGAAACTGGTGCAGCAGCGTTCGCTGCGCTTCGAGGACCGGGAACATTTCTACAACCTGTCGGCACGGCTCATGCGGCGGGTCCTGATCGATCATGCGCGGGCCCGTCGCAGCCAGAAGCGCCAGGGGGGCCAGGCCGTGCCGCTCGATGAGCGCCTGGCGTGGATCGAAGCCGAGGACGTCGACCTGCTCGACCTGGATCGGGCCCTGGATGAACTCGACGGCCTCGATCCGCGCAAGTGCCAGATCGCCGAACTGCGGTTCTTCCTGGGTTTCTCCGCCGAGGAAACCGCGCAGCTGCTGGTGGTGTCCAAGGCGACCGTGGATCGCGAACTGCGCTTCGTGCGTGGCTGGATGTTCGAGCGCCTGAACCGCACCGAACCCTAGCTGCCCCGGACCTGGACCTGCGATGAGTCAATCCGGGGGCATCTGACGCCTTCCTTCAGGAACACGATCGCGTTCTGACGGGGAGTCGCCTTTGACCCATTCTGTGACGGTGCGGCGGGTCGCATGACCGCGGCACTCGCGCTGCTCGGCTGCTTCAGTGCCTGGCAGGCCTGGCGCCACAATCCGCTGTATTCGCCGCGCTCCGGGCTGTGGCTGCTGGCGAAGATCGCCGCCATGCTCGCGGTCACCGCTGCCGTTCTCACCCTGACGGCGATCCTGACGGCGCATCGCTCGGTGGCGGTGCAGCTGGGTGCGCTGCTGGTGGGGATCGTGATCTGCACCCTCGGCCTGGTGTTTGGGATCAGTGCCGCAACCGCGCCGCGGGTGGCCCGGCTGCAGACCCCATTACCGCCGTCGGCGCCGGTGGTCCGGCTGCACCGCAGACGGGTGACCCGCTGGGTGCACGTGGCCGTGATCTATTTCGCAATCTGCGCCCTGTTTGCGCTGGCGCCGGATCCGGTGGGCACGATGGCGCAGGTGCTGGCGGGCATCGGCGCCTTGCTCTGCGCCATCACGCTGCCGGCAGGGTACGTGACCGCGCGGCGCATGGACCGGGCCGTCACGGCGCTGGAGCTGCATCCCTGGCTGCACTGGCAGTACCCGACCGATGCCCGCGCCGTGTGGTGCCGGGCGCAGGTTGAGCGTCTCAGGCTCAAACCGCCGACATTCATTCTCAGGCGTGACTGGCTCAGGCTCCTCGCCCTGTGCGCGGCGCTGGTGATCCCAGGCCTGGTGCTCACGCCCGGCACCGGGTTCGGGCGGCTGGGCTGGGGATTTTTCTGCTGCCTGCTCTTGGGCCTGTTCATCGAACTTGCGGCGGCCGAAGAGCGCCGTGCCCCGGCCCGCCTGGCGCGGCGACTGAAGGCCGCGCCGCCGGAGGTGTGGTTCGGTCACGACGGTATGGTGTGCGATGGGCACTTCTATGTCTGGATCGACAGCCATGTCCATCTCAGCTCCGCACAGATCGACTGGCGTCCGCCGCGCAGCGTGTGTTTCGTGTTCACCCGCAGGGTGACCGGGGCCTATGGGGCGCCGGTCACCGGCACCGTCACCCAGAACGTCCTGATCCCCGCCGCAGTCGGCGCCGAGGAGCTCGCAGTGCTGCAACAGCAGTTGCGCAGCCGCTGCCCCAACGCCGAAATCAGACTGGCCTGACGCTTCAGTCCCTGTGCTCCCGCATCAGCCGGGCGAACCTGTCGGCACTGTCGGCTTCGGCGGGACTGAACATGAGCAGCCGCAGATTCGCATCGGAGGCGACCGCATAGGCGGTGTGCTCGAAGCGGATGGTGCCGATGCCGGGATAGACAGTGGCGTAGATACCTTCCTGGAAATGGCTGATCTCGGGGCTGTGCCAGAGCCGGTCGAAAACCGGGCAGTGCATGGACAGCTCCGCGAGCAGGGCATCGAAGGCCGGATCATCTCCCGCCTGGCTGTAGTCGAGCCGCACCGTGGGGAGGATGCGGCGGGCGATCTCCTCCTGCTCGCCGGGGTCTCTCTGGAAATCGGGTTCCGTGAGCAGGATGCGCAGCAGGTTGCGGCTGCCGGCCGGACGCTTCGCAAAATCCGGAAAGCAGCGCGACCACACCGGATTCCAGGCCACCACGTCCCAGCGCCGCGTATGCACCAGCGCCGGCACATTGACGCCGTCGAGCATGCGCTGCACCGCCGGACGCAGCGGTCTGGCCAGGGCAGGCGCGAGCGGCGGGGGTCGCCGCTGGGCCAGCATGAACAGGTAGTCGCGCTCGGCGGCGGACAGGCCCAGGGCGGCGCTGAGGCGCTCCAGGATCTGCTCCGAGGGATGCACGTTGCGGCCCTGTTCCAGCCACGTGTACCAAGTCGCCGAAAGTCCGGCCAGCGCGGCGACGTCTTCGCGCCTCAGGCCCTTGCTGCGCCGCCGCGCCGCCGGCCTCAGTCCCAGGGAGGCGGGCTCCCGCCGGGCGCGGCAGCTGCGCAGGAACTCGGAAAGCTGGGAACGCTGCAGGGTCTGATTCATGGACGCGCGGCCCTAAGTGGTATTCCCAATACTAGCATGCGGGGCGCACTGCAAGGCACCTGCCCGATTGCGCATACTCCCCGGCCGCCAAACGATCTACCGCCAGCGGGGGGCCATGGACCGTCAGACCTACGATGCGTATCTGCGCCTGTTCAATGCACGCGACTACGAGGGCCTCCTCGATTGGTTCGCACCGCAGTTCGAAATCCGCTTTGCGGGCCACTGCCTGAGCAGCCGGACCGAAGTGAAGGCGTTCTACCGCTTCCTGCACGAGTATCTGCGCGAGGAGATTTTCGTCGACCGGTTCGTGGGCGACGAGCGCACCGTGGCCCTGGAGGCCCGCGTCCAGCTCACCGGCCTGAAGGCGCCCGAGCCCGGCGCCGCGAAGGCCGCCGGCTTCGAGGGACTCATGATGCCGCCGCCCGGCGCCCCCCTCGTGATCCCGCAGTTCATCCACTATCACCTGGAGGCGGGCAAGTTCCGGCGCGCCGTGTGCGCGATCGTATGACCGGTCGGGATCGGATTGTTCTTACACTATGAGCGGGCCACGCGGGAGAAGCATCAAGTGACTGCTCGTTTCAGCGACAAGCATGTGGTCGTCATCGGCGGCAACAGCGGCATCGGATTGAGCGCGGCGCGCGCTTTTGCGCAGGAGGGCGCACGGGTCGTCATCAGCGGGCGCGCCCCGGAGACGCTCGAGAGTGCCGCGCGGGACATCGGGCATGGAGCCCTGGCCGTGCGCTCCGACATCGCCGATGTGGCCCAGACCGGCGAGCTCTTCGCCCAGCTCGCCTCCCGGCTCGGACATATCGATGTGCTGTTCGTCAACGCCGGTATCGGTGCGTTCCAGCCGATCGAGAAGGTGACCGAAGAGGACTGGGACCGCATCCACGACATCAACCTCAAGGGGGTGTTCTTCTGTGTCCAGAAGGCCCTGCCGCTGCTGCGCAAGGGTTCCTCCATCGTGCTCACCGGATCGATCGGCGCCCTGAAGGGCATCCCGACCGGGTCCGTGTACGCCGCAAGCAAGGCTGGCCTGCGGGCGCTGGGGCGCTGTTTCGCCGCCGAGCTGGTGGCGCGGGGCATCCGCGTGAACGTCGTCAGTCCCGGTCCCACCGAGACCCCGATCATCGGGCGCACGGCAGGCCTGCCGCCGCAGGCCATCCCGGCGCTGCGCGAACAGATGATCCGCAACACACCGATGCACCGCATGGGCACGCCCGAGGAAGTGGCGGCCGCCGTGCTGTTCCTGGCCAGCGGCGAGTCCGCCTTCGTCACCGGGATCGATTTCCTGGTGGATGGCGGCGCCGCCAGTTTTTAGGGAGAGATCATGTCACGAACCCCCAGGCCGCCTCTCGAGGACCGGGTCGCCATCCAGGACCTCATCGCCCGTTACTGCTGGGCGCTGGACACCGGCGATGTCGAAAGCTTCGTCGCGTGCTTCACTCCCGATGCGGTGCTGATCGAGGAAGTCTTCGAGGATCCGGATGTCTGGAAGGGTCATGAGGGCATCCGCGAACTCATCGAGCACTACAGCAACTCCGCAGGCTTCCCGGGACGGCAGCACCATGTCACCCAGACGCAGGTCGAGGGCGATGCGCAGCGCTGCCAGGTGCGCTCCTTCGCCTTCGTGACCGAATGCCGTGGCGAGCCGCCCTACAACATCCGCTTCACCGGCTACTACGAGGATTCGGTGGTCAAGGTGGAAGGCGAGTGGCTGTTCCGCGAACGCATCATCCGGCTGTGGGACGGACCGATCCTGGCGCGGTTCCCCGGCCGCGGCGAGCGCATCGCGCGCAAGCGGCCGCCGGAACTCGTCATCCGACGCAAGAACAAGAACTGAGGAACACACATGAGCATCGTGATCACCGGCGCCTCGGGAGCCTTCGGGCGCATGGCCACCGAGCGGCTGCTGGCCAAGGTCGAACCTTCCGAACTGGTGCTGGTGACCCGCACGCCGGCCGCCCTCGCTGATTTCGAGAAACGCGGCGCCCAGGTCCGGTTCGGAGACTTCGATCAGCCGCAGTCGCTGCGCGCGGCGTTCTCGCGGGCCGACCAGCTGCTGCTCATCAGCACCCTCGATGTGGGCGAGCGCCGCCGCCGCCAGCACCAGAACGCGGTCGATGCCGCCGTCGCGGCCGGCGTGCGCCATGTCATCTACACCTCCAGCGTGGGGATCCACCCGCGCAGCCCCGCCTTCGTGATTCAGGACCACCTGTTCACCGAACAGGCCCTGCGCGGCAGCGGCCTGCAGTTCACGTTCATGCGTGACGCGCAGTACGCCGAAGTGATCACCACCATGATCGCGCCGCCGGCGGTGGCGAGCGGGGAGTGGGTCTCCAGTGCCGGCGATGGCTGCATGGCCTTCGTCTCCAAGCAGGACTGCGTCGACTCGGCGGTGGCGGTCCTCACTACCCCGGGGCACGAGGGGGCCGTG
The DNA here is from genome assembly GCA_035503515.1 of Steroidobacteraceae bacterium. Taxonomy (GTDB): domain Bacteria; phylum Pseudomonadota; class Gammaproteobacteria; order Steroidobacterales; family Steroidobacteraceae; genus DAIDKA01. Next base: position 31,745 of record DATJTJ010000117.1, on the reverse strand, counting down.
TACGAGATCACGGGACCGGAGCTGCTGAGCTTCAAGGACTGCGCGCGCGTCGCCGCCGAGGTCACCGGCAAGCCGATCCGCTTCGTCAACGTGCCGCACGAGACCATGCAGGCGCGGTTCGACGCGGCGGGCGTGCCCCGCCGGCACATCGAGGGCACGGTACACAAGGCGGCCGGGGCCTGGGGAAGTGAGGAGATGATGTCCTACGAGCGCGGCATCCGTGAGGGTTACTTCGCCGTGGCTTCGCATCACGTCAAACTGCTGACCGGGCGGCCGGCCCGCTCGTTGCGGCAGGTCTACGAGGCCACCCGCAGCGCCTTGCCGGCATGAACGCCCTAAACGAGAGCGCCCCGGGTGCGCGCACCGCCGAGGAGCAGCGCAACCTCGAGCACGTGCTGGGGATGTTCCGGGACGTGCTGCAGCCGCTGGATGCGGATCAGGTCGACCGGTACATCTCTCCGGACTACATCCAGCACAGCCCGATGGCGGCTCCCGGCCGCGAGAGCCTCAAGGCGTTCCTGCGGACCGTGCGCTCGGTGAGTCCGAACTCGAGCCAGAGGCTGCTGCGTGCCTTCGCCGATGGCGATCACGTCATCCTGCACTACCATGTCATGAAGGACCCCGAGGATCGGGGATTCGTGGTCATGGACATCTTCCGGCTCGCCAACGGCATGATTGCCGAGCATTGGGATTGTGTCCAGGACGTGCCGGCCCATTCGCCGAATCCGATATCGATGTTCTAAGGGAGGGTTGCCCATGCTCGTGACCATGCTGTGGATCGCATTGGTGATACTGCTGGCGCTGGTCGAATACATGGTGTTCGGCATGCTGGTCGGCAGCGCCCGGGCGCGTCACAAGATCGCAGCGCCGGCGACGACCGGACATCCGCTGTTCGAACGCGCCTTTCGCGTGCACTACAACACGCTGGAGCTGCTGGTGGTGTTCATCCCCGCGATCTGGCTGTTCGGGCTGTACCTGAATCCGCGCTGGGGCGCGATCATCGGCGTGGTGTTCCTGGTGGGCCGCGCGGTGTACGCCATCGGCTACATCCGCGCGCCGGAAAAGCGTGAAATCGGGGCCGGACTCTCGTTCCTTTCGGTGACCGTGCTGCTGCTGGGCGCCCTGTTCGGCGTCGTGCGCGTGCTCTGGACCGTTCCGCGGTGAGTGGCGTCGAGGCGGGCCACCGCACCGGTGGCGAGGCGCTGGTCGATGCGCTCCAGGCGCACGGCGTGGATACCGTATTCGGTTTGCCCGGCGCGCAGACCTACGGCCTGTTCGATGCCCTGCACCGGGCCCAGCCGGCCATGCGCACGGTGGGCGCGCGCCATGAGCAGGCCTGCAGTTACATGGCCTTCGGCCACGCCCGCTCGACCGGACGCCCGGCGGTGTGCACGGTCGTCCCGGGCCCCGGCATCCTGAACGCCGGCGCCGGACTGCTCACGGCCTGGGGCGCCAATGAGCGGGTGCTGTGCCTGACGGGGCAGGTGCCCACGGCGTTCCTGGATCGGGGCCGTGGTCACCTGCACGAAATGGCCGACCAGCTCGGCACGGCCGCCGGATTCACCAAGTCGGTGGCCCGCATCGAGCATCCCGCGCTCGCGCCGGGCCTGGTCGCCGAGGCCTTCCGGCAGATGCGCCAGGGGCGGCCGGGACCGGCGCTGCTCGAAATGCCCTGGGATGTGTTCACGCAGCGCGCGGCCGTGCTGCCGGTCGCACCCTACGATGGGCCGCTGGCGCCGCCACCGGACAGCGACGTCGCGGCGGCGGCGGCGCGTCTCATCGCCGGCAGCCGCTTCCCCATGATTTTCGTCGGCGGCGGGGCCCAGGATGCCGCCGAATCCATCCGTGAACTCGCAGAGCTGCTCGATGCGCCGGTGGTGGGTTTCCGCAGTGGTCGCGGCGTGGTGGGCGACTCGCACGCGCTGGGAGCGAACATCGCCGCCGCGTGGCGGCTGTGGCCGAAGACCGACCTCGTGATCGGCATCGGCACGCGCCTGGAGGTTCCGGGCTGGCGCTGGCCGTGGCGGCCGGCCGGACAGCAGAGCATCCGCCTGGACATCGATCCGGTGGAGATGCGGCGCGCGCCGCCCGACATCGCGCTGGTGGCGGATGCCGATGCCGGCGCCCGCGCGCTGCTCGCGGCCCTGCGCAGGCTCACGGTGCAGCGCGGCGACCGCCGCGCCGCCATCCGCGAGGCGCGGGATGCGGCCGAGGCGGACATCCAGTCCATCCAGCCGCAGGTAGCGTTCCTGCGGGCCATCCGCGAGGTGCTCCCCGAGGACGGGCTGATCACGGATGAGATCTCGCAGATGGGCTTCACGTCCTGGTACGGGTTCCCGGTCTATCGGCCGCGGACCTTCATTTCCTCGGGTTACCAGGGGACGCTCGGATCGGGATTTCCGACGGCCCTGGGCGTGAAGGTCGCGCACCCGGACAAACCCGTGGTGGCGATGTGCGGTGATGGCGGCTTCATGTTCGCCGTGCAGGAGCTGGCCACGGCCGTCCAGTACGGCATCGGCGTCGTGACGCTGGTGTTCAACAATGACGCCTACGGCAACGTGCGCCGTGACCAGCGCGAGCGCTTCGCGGGCCGGGTGCTCGGTTCGGATCTGCGCAACCCTGATTTCATGAAGCTTGCGGAAGCCTTCGGGGTGCGGTCCGAGCGGGTCGCGACGCCGGAGGGTCTGCGCAAGTCCCTGTCCCGCGCCCTGGCGACGGGGGAGCCCTGGCTGATCGAAGTACCGGTGCCGCGGGATTCCGAGAGCGATCCGTGGCGGTTCCTGCAGCCCAAAGCTCCGGCGTGAACCGTGGCGCCCGGTCCGCGTGCCACGGTGGTCCTGGTGCACGGTGCCTGGCACGGTCCCTGGTGCTGGGAGCTGCTGCGGCCTTACCTCGAGGCCGAGGGGCTGGGAGTGCAGTGCCCGGCGCTGCCCAGCGCCGGGCCCGTGCCGGCAGACCTGGCGGCCGATGCCAGCCGGGTGCGCGAGGTGCTACGCCGCGTGAGCGGACCCGTGGTGCTGTGCGGCCACTCCTATGGGGGCATGGTCATCTCGGCCACCGACACCGAACGGGCGGACGTACGCGCGCTGGTGTATCTGTGCGCCTACATGACCGCGCCCGGGCAGTCCCTGGAGACCTCGCTGCGCGATGCCGGTGAGCGCCGGCCCGGGCACTGGGCGCGGCCTCTGCCCGATGGACGCTGCCGGGTGGATGCACGGCGCGCCGCCGACCTCTTCTACCATGACTGTCCGGACGCAACCCGGAACTGGGCCGTGACACAGCTGCGGCCCCACTGGGCCGGGGTGCTCGGCGAGCCGATCGCGATGCCGGCCTGGCAGCGCCACCGCTGCACCTATGTGCAGTGCACCGGGGATCGGGCCCTCGATCCGCGCATCCAGCGCGAGATCTATGCGCCGCGCGCAAGGCAGATCGTCACGCTGGACAGCAGTCATTCGCCGTTCCTGTCCCAGCCGCGGCAGCTGGCCCAGGTCCTGGCCGCCCTGGCGCAGTGAGCCGGCCGCCGCCTGGTACGGCAGTGCCGTATCGTGAGCGCTCGTGGCGGCGCGACGGCTTCACCGCACCCCCGTGGTCGGCTGTCATAATGACCCCGGGCGCGTGGCGGGGCCGACCGGCGTGCAGACCTATGGGCGGCGGGCTTCCGCTATACTGGGCGGCCCGGACTGGCCGATCTGGCTGACGCGCAAGACCTCAAGGGCGAGAGGGCGAGAGTGGCGGAACTGGTAGACGCGCTGGATTTAGGTTCCAGTGGGGTAACCCGTGAGGGTTCGAGTCCCTCCTTTCGCACCAGACCGGTATGAATTCACAACAGGATTTTTTGGTATGCAGGTATCCGTGACCGCAACTGGTGGGCTTGAGCGCCGCCTGGAAGTCGCCGTTCCCGCCCAGGCGGTGAGCAGCGAAATCGAAACCCGGCTGAAGCAGCTCGCCCGCACGGCCCGACTCAAGGGGTTCCGCCCCGGCAAGGCGCCCTTGCCCGTGGTGCGCAAGCAGTTCGGCGATCAGGTGCGCGCGGAGGTCGTCAACGACCTGATGCGCAAGTCCTTCGCCGAGGCGGTATCCAAGGAGCAGCTGACGCCCGCCGCGGGCCCCCGGATCGAGCCCATCGCCATGGACCCCGGCGCGGACCTCAAGTACGCGGCGGTCTTTGAAGTCATGCCGGAAGTGAAGGTGGCGCCCTTCGATGCCATCCAGGTGCAGCGCCCGGCCGCCCAGGTCACCGAGGCGGACGTGGACGCCATGATCGAATCCATGCGCCGCCAGCGTCCGGACTTCGCCGTCGTGGAGCGCGCCGCGCAGGCGACCGACCGGGTGACGGTGGACTACGACGGCGCGCTCGGCGGGGAGCCGTTCGAGGGGGGGCAGGGGCGCGATGTGCCGTTCGTCATCGGCGCGGGCCAGGTGCTCCCGGAGTTCGACGCGGCGGCCACGGGCGCCGCGGTGGGTGATACCCGCCAGGTTGCCATCAGCTACCCGGAGAACCACGGATCCAAGCTCCTCGCCGGCAAGACTGCCCAGTTCACGCTTACGGTCAAGAAGATCGAGGCGCAATCCCTGCCCGAGGTCGACGAGTCCTTCTGCCGCGCCTATGGCGTCGAGGAGGGCGGCATCGAGGCGCTGCGTGCCGAAGTGCGCGCCAGCATGGAACGGGAGATGAATTCGGTGATCCGCGGCCGGGTGCGCAACCAGGTCATGGATGCCCTGTACCGCAACAATCCCCTCGAAGTCCCGCGGACCCTGGTCGAGGATGCCACCCAGCAGATGCAGCTGGATGCCGGGCGCCGGGCCGGGGCACGGGATGTCAGCCAGTTGCCGGCGCGCGACCAGTTCGTGGAAGCGGCGCGACAGCGGGTGGCCCTGGGGATGATCATGGGCGAAATCGTCCGCAGCCAGTCGCTGACCCTGGATCGCGGGCGGGTGCAGGCGCGGCTGGATGACCTGGTCGCTTCCTTCCCCGATCCGGAGGAAACCCGCCGCTCGTACCTGTCGAATCCGGACGCCATGCGGCAAATTGAGTCGGCGGTCCTTGAAGATCAGGCAATCGATGCCATAGTGGAGAGGGCCACGGTCACCGAACAGCCCTCCACGTTCCGGGAGCTGACCGGCTTTGGTCAGAATGAAGCCACCTAACTTAAGTAGAGGCGACATGAACGAGCGAGCCCTGAACCTGGTGCCGATGGTCGTCGAGCAGACGGCTCGCGGCGAACGTGCCTATGACATCTACTCGCGGTTGCTCAAGGACCGGCTGATTTTCGTCGTCGGCCCGATCGACGACTACATGGCCAACATCGTGGTGGCCCAGATGCTGTTCCTGGAGTCGGAGAATCCGGAAAAAGAGATCAACCTCTACATCAACTCCCCCGGCGGAGTGGTGACGGCGGGGCTTGCGATCTATGACACCATGCAGTTCATCAAGCCCGATGTCAGCACCATCTGCACCGGCCAGGCGGCCAGCATGGGTGCGGTACTGCTGGCGGCCGGCGCCGCGGGCAAGCGCTACTGCCTGCCCCATGCGCGGGTGATGATCCACCAGCCCCTGGGCGGGGTGCAGGGCCAGGCCAGCGACATGGAGATCCATGTCCGGGAGACCTTAGGGGTGCGTGACCGGCTGAACAGAATCCTGGCCAAGCACACCGGTCAGAGTGTGGACAAGATCAAGCAGGATACGGACCGGGACAACTTCCTCTCCGCGACCGATGCGGTGGAGTACGGTCTGATCGACAAGGTTCTGGAAAAACGGGGGCAGACGCCGCCCAGTTCCAGTGCGGACAAGTGATTCCGGCACCAATTCTGAGAGCGACAGCACATCGTGAGGCCCATGGCAGGCCACTGCTTTGCCTGTGGCCTCAGGTGCGTGCTATAAGGAATTTGCCCCTGTCTTTGGGGGTTGTCCTGCGGCGCAAATGCAGCACGAGGGCTAGATGACTGAAGACTCCCGCGGCCGTCACGACGACGGCAAACTGTTGTACTGCTCATTCTGCGGGAAGAGCCAGCACGAGGTGCGCAAGCTCATTGCCGGGCCGTCCGTGTTCGTCTGCGACGAATGCGTGGAGCTGTGCAATGACATCATCCGCGAGGAGCTCGAGGACCGCGCCGAGCGCGCCCGCGACAAGCTGCCGAAGCCGCACGAGATCAAGAAGGTCCTTGACGAGTACGTCATCGGCCAGGACCGCGCCAAGAAGGTGCTGTCCGTGTCCGTCTACAACCATTACAAGCGCCTGCAGAGCCGCACGGGCACCGTGCGCAAGGACGACGTCGAGATCACCAAGAGCAACATCCTGCTGATCGGCCCGACCGGCTGCGGCAAGACGCTGCTGGCGGAGACGCTGGCGCGGTTGCTGAACGTTCCGTTCACCATCGCCGATGCGACCACCCTCACCGAGGCGGGCTACGTCGGCGAAGATGTCGAGAACATCATCCAGAAACTGCTGCAGAAGTGCGATTACGATGTGGAGAAGGCCCAGACGGGCATCGTCTACATCGACGAAATCGACAAGATCTCCCGCAAGTCCGACAACCCCTCCATCACCCGCGACGTGTCGGGCGAGGGCGTGCAGCAGGCGCTGCTGAAACTGATCGAGGGCACGGTCGCCTCGGTACCGCCGCAGGGCGGCCGCAAGCATCCGCAGCAGGAATTCCTGCAGGTGGACACGACCAACATCCTGTTCATCGTGGGCGGTGCTTTTGCCGGCCTGGAAAAGATCATCCAGAACCGCACCCAGAAGGGCGGCATCGGCTTCACTTCGGAAGTGCGCGATGTCAGCAGCCGGCCGCACGGCAGCGACCTGTTCCACGACGTGGAACCCGAGGATCTGATCAAGTTCGGACTGATCCCGGAGTTCGTGGGCCGCCTGCCGGTGGTCGCGACCCTGGATGAGCTGGACGAGGTGGCGCTGATTTCCATCCTCACCGAGCCGCGCAATGCTTTGACCAAGCAGTACCGACGCCTGTTCGAAATGGAAGGCGCGGAGCTGGAGTTCCGGGAGGAGGCCCTGCGGGCAGTGGCCCATCGGGCGATGCAGCGCAAGACCGGCGCTCGTGGCCTGCGCACCATCCTCGAGACGGCGCTGCTGGACACCATGTACGACCTGCCTGCCATGCGCAACGTGCAGAAAGTGGTGGTGGACGAGACCGTGATCGAGGGGCAGTCCAAGCCCTACGTGGTGTACCGCACTGAAGACGAGCCGCGTCGCGCCTCCGGCAGCGCACACTGACGGTGTGCGCCCGCTTCGGCCCAGGCAGCCACGCTCCCTGGGCCTGACGCGTCCGTCCTCCAAATCTGTGGACCCGCTCCGTTGAAACGCGGTGGCGGGTCCCCAAATCCCCGTTATATTAGTCACGTGACAGGTATGCGCCGGGTGCCGCCCGCGTGCATGCCTTAACCTTTGCTTCAGCGAGGAAGACGCCATGTCCGAACCGGTCTCCACGAGCTCCAAGGCAGCGACGGCCCAGAACGTGCCGGTGCTGCCGCTGCGGGACGTAGTCGTCTACCCGCACATGGTCATTCCGCTGTTCGTCGGCCGCGAGAAATCGATCCAGGCGCTGGATATCGCCATGCACGGCGACAAGCGCATCATGCTGATCGCGCAGAAGCAGGCCGATGTCGATGATCCGAAGGTCGAGGACCTGTACCGCATCGGGACCATCGCCACCATCCTGCAGCTGCTGAAGCTGCCCGACGGCACCGTGAAGGTGCTGGTCGAGGGCGTCGACCGCGCCCGCATCGACCGCCTCGAGGCCGGTGACTACTACAGCGCCGATGTCACGCTGCAGTCCGACGGCGAAGCCTATGACGAGCGCGAGATGGATGTCCTCGGCCGCTCGGTCATCTCGCAGTTCGAGCAGTACGTGAAGCTGAACAAGAAGGTGCCCCCGGAGGTGCTCACGGCACTGGCGGGCATCGATCATGCCGGCCGCCTCGCCGACACGGTCGCCGCGCACATGTCGCTGAAGCTGGGCGAGAAGCAGAAGGTGCTGGAGATCCTGGACGTGCGCAAGCGCCTGGAACACATCCTGGTCGCCATCGAGGGCGAGATGGACGTGCTGCAGATCGAGAAGCGCATCCGCGGCCGGGTCAAGGCGCAGATGGAGAAATCCCAGCGCGAGTACTACCTGAATGAGCAGATGAAGGCCATCCAGAAGGAACTCGGCGAGATGGACGAGGGCGGCAATGAACTTACCGAACTCGAGCAGAAGATCGCCAAGGCCGGCATGCCCAAGGAAGCCCGCGAGAAGGCCGCCGCCGAACTGAACAAGCTCAAGATGATGTCGCCGATGTCGGCCGAGGCCACCGTCGTCCGCAACTACATCGACTGGCTGGTGAAGGTGCCCTGGAAGAAGCGCACCAAGATCCTCAAGGACATCGCCAAGGCCGAGCACGTCCTCGACGAGGACCACTTTGGCCTGGAGAAGGTCAAGGAGCGCATCGTCGAGTACCTCGCCGTCCAGCATCGCGTCGACAAGCTGCGCGGTCCCATCCTGTGCCTCGTCGGCCCCCCGGGCGTCGGCAAGACCTCGCTCGGGCAGAGCATCGCCCGCGCGACCAACCGCAAGTTCGTGCGCATGTCCCTGGGCGGGGTGCGCGACGAGGCGGAGATCCGCGGGCACCGCCGCACCTACATCGGCTCCATGCCCGGCAAGATCGTCCAGAACATGTCGAAGGCCGGCGTGCACAACCCGCTGTTCCTGCTCGACGAAGTGGACAAGATGTCCATGGATTTCCGCGGCGATCCCTCCTCGGCGCTGCTGGAGGTGCTGGATCCGGAGCAGAACGCGACGTTCAACGATCATTACCTGGAGGTCGACCTGGACCTCTCCGAGGTGATGTTCGTGTGCACGGCGAATTCGCTGAACATTCCGGGGCCGCTGCTCGATCGCATGGAAGTCATCCGTCTGCCCGGGTACACCGAGGACGAGAAGATGAACATCGGGCGACGCTACCTCGTGCCCAAGCAGATGAAGGCCAATGGGCTGAAGGAAGATGAACTGAAGGTCTCGGATCCGGCGCTGCTGGACATCGTGCGCCACTACACCCGCGAGGCGGGGGTGCGCAATTTCGAGCGCGAGATCGCCAAGATCGGCCGCAAGGCCGTCAAGCAGCTGCTGCTGGAAGACAAGGAACAGAAGCCGATCGCGGTCACGCCGCGCAACCTCGAGAAGTTCCTCGGCGTGAAGCGCTTCCGGTACGGCAAGGCCGAGGACAGCGACCGCATCGGCCAGGTCACGGGCCTCGCCTGGACCGAGGTCGGCGGCGAACTGCTGACCATCGAGGCGGCCATCGTCCCGGGCAAGGGCAAGCTGCAGCACACCGGACATCTCGGCGAGGTGATGCAGGAGTCGATCCAGGCGGCCATGACCGTCGTCCGCAGCCGCAGCCAGGTACTGGGCCTGGAGCAGGACTTCTATCAGAAGAACGATATCCACCTGCACATGCCCGAGGGCGCGACGCCCAAGGACGGTCCGAGCGCCGGCGTCGGGATGTGCACGGCGCTGGTGTCGGCCCTGACCCGCATTCCGGTCAAGTCGGACGTCGCGATGACCGGTGAGATCACGCTGCGCGGCGAAGTGCTGCCCATCGGCGGCCTGAAGGAGAAGCTGCTCGCGGCGCACCGCGGGGGCATCAAGACCGTGCTGATCCCGGATGAGAACGTGAAGGACCTGGCCGAGATCCCGGACAACATCAAGGGCAACCTCAACATCAAGCCGGTGAAATGGATCGATGAGGTGCTGCAGATCGCGCTGGTGAGCCAGCCGGTGCCGCTGGCCGTGGCCACCCCGGTTGCGCCCGTGGAATCGAAGCCGGCGCGGCGCAGCAGCCGCCGGAGCCTCAAGTCGCCTTCCGCCCACTAGTAAGGACCGGCCCCGACCTGCCGCCTGGACCTCCGGCCGGCGTATCCCCGCAAGGATGCGCCGGCCCATCGTTGACTGCATGAAGCACTTCGACGCCGTCATCTTCGACATGGATGGCACCCTGCTCGACACCGAACGTGTCGCCCAGGAGGCCTTCCTGAGCACCTGCGCCGAACTCGCCGTCCCGGCGCGCCTGGACCTGTTGCTGCGGTGCGTCGGCGCGGCCGGATCCATCGCCCGGGCGGTGATCCGCGAGGGCTATGGGCCTACTGTGGACGTCGACGCCTTCTTCGCCGCCTGGAGCCGCAATTTCGAAGCCGACAGCGCGACGACGCCCGCGGCGCTGAAGGAGGGCGCCCTGGCGCTCCTGGATGCCGTGGGGCAGCTCGGGCTGCCGATGGCCGTCGCCACCTCCTCCCGGACCGCCCATGCCCTGGAAAAGCTCGACAGGGCCGGCGTGCTGCCACACTTCCGCACGGTGATCGGTGCGGACCAGGTACAGCGGCCCAAGCCCGACCCCGAGATCTACCTCACGGCGGCCGAACGCCTGGGCGTCGACCCCCGGGGCTGTCTCGCACTCGAGGATTCCGAATACGGCGTCCGGGCGGCCCATGCGGCCGGGATGACGGTGATCCAGGTTCCCGACATGACCCAGCCCACTGCGGACCTGCGCGCCCTGGGACACATCGTGCTCGACTCGCTCCAGGACGTCGCCGGCTATCCCTTCGGAGCACCCCATGGCTGAAGTCGAGATCCATACCTCGCACGAACACGGCGGCGATGCCTTCACCAGGACCGTCAGCGTGATGGTCGGCGTGATCGGCATCGTATTGGCGTTCGTGACCATCGCCTCCCATCGCGCCCATACGGCCGCGGTCATCCATCGCACCGAGGCGAACGACCAATGGTCCTTCTACGAGGCCAAGAAGGAACGCGAACACCTGATGGACGTGACCGCAGGCGTGCTCGGGGTGGTGCAGGCGGCGCAGCCGCAGAAGGCGCAGGCCCTCGCGGCCGCCTATGCCAAGGCCCGCGACGGTTATGCGAAGGATGCCGCGAAGATCCAGGACGATGCCAAGTCCTTCGAGGCCGAAAGTCACCGCGAGGAGGCCCGCGGGCTGCGCCTGGACCTCGGAGAGGGCTTCCTGGAGTTGGGTCTGGTGCTGACTTCCCTGTTCTTCCTGGCGCGCCAGAGGCTGTTTCCCGTGATCGGCGGCCTGGCGGCGATCACCGGCACCATCGTCGCTTTGACGAACTTCCTGGCCTAGGTCTGTTACATTCCGCTCCGGCGGGTGCTTAGCTCAGCTGGTAGAGCGTCGCCTTTACACGGCGAATGTCGGCGGTTCGATCCCGTCAGCACCCACCACACCTCACTCGCTGTATTGATTACGCAAAGCTGCCTCGCTATCGTCAAGCGGGTACTGGACGGTTGGGCGTGCCGGGACGGGAGCATTGCGGATGGCCGGACGAGACCCCTTCGCCGCGTTCAGGGCAGCCCCGGACTGGATCTGGCGTGCCCTCATTTTTCTGCTGGCGCTGGGCGTACTGCTGCTGATCACCACGCGCTGGCGCGTGTGGGAGACCGACGCCTCGAGCCAGAGCACCGACGATGCCTACCTGCAGTCGGATCTCACGCCGATCTCGGCCCGGGTGTCCGGGTATGTGCGCGACATGCCGGTGCAGGACTTCGAGCATGTCCACAAGGGACAGCTGCTGGCGCAGCTCGCGGATGATGACTATCGGGCCAGCGTCGCGCAGCTGACGGCGAGCGTCGCCGCGGCGAGCGCGCAGATCGGCACCCTCAAGGCACAGCGGTCGCTGCAGGATTCCACCGTCCAGGCCGCCCGGGCCGGGGTCGCCGCCGTACAGGCCAGCCTCGAGCAGAACGCCCGGGATCTGGCGCGCCAGCAGAAGCTTATGAGCACGGGCTCCTCATCGACGGAAGCCGGCGAGAAACTCAGGACCCTCGCCGCCCAGCTCAGCGCCCAACTCGAACAGTCCAAAGCGCAGCTGAGCGGCGCCCAGCACCAGCTGCTGGTGCTCGATGCGCAGCGGGTCCAGGCCGAGGCCACCCTGGCCGCCCAGCAGGCGGCGCTGGATCTGGCGCGCATCAATCTGGGATACACCCGGATCACGGCCCCCGAGGATGGCTTCATCGGCCAGCGGCAGGTGAAGCCGGGTCAGCTGGTGAGCGTCGGCGGACAGATCACGACCCTGACGCCGCTGCCGCGCATCTGGGTCATCGCGAACTACAAGGAGACCCAGCTCACCCGCATGCGCGTGGGCGCAGCGGCCCGCATCGCGGTCGACACCTTTCCCGGGCACACGCTGCGCGGCCACGTGCTGGCCTTCGCGCCGGGCGCCGGCTCGCAGTTCGCGCTGCTGCCGCCGGATAACGCCACCGGCAACTTCACCAAGGTCGTGCAGCGGGTGGGCGTGAAGATCGCGATCGACGATGCCGACGGCCTGACCGACGTGCTGCGGCCGGGGATGTCGGTGGTGGCGATGGTGAACACGGACGGCCGGCGGCAATGACCGAAGCGGTCCCCGCCACACCGCGCATTCCGTGGCTGGGGCTGACCGCGGTGCTGCTCGGGGCCTTCATCTCCACGCTCAACGGCCGGCTCTCCAGCTTCGGTCTGGCGGACATCCGCGGCGCGGTGCATGCCAGCTTCGATGAGGGCGCGTGGATCACCACCGCGCAGGCCGTCGCGCAGATGCTGATCGCGCCGGCGGCGCTGTGGCTGGGCGGCATCTACGGCACGCGCAAGGTACTGATGGAGGCCGCCGCGGCCTTTGCGGTGGTGTGCCTGATCGAGCCGTATGCTCCCAACGTCCAGACGCTGCTGGCACTGCAGTTCGTCGGGGGGCTCGCGTCCGGGTTCTTCATCCCGCTCACGCTGGGGTTCATCCTGCGCAACATGCCGCCGAGGGTCTGGGCCTACGGCATCGCGCTGTACGCACTGAACCTCGAGGTGTCGCTGAACATCTCCGCGTCGCTCGAGGACTGGTACATCCAGCATCTGTCCTGGCGATGGATCCTCTGGCAGAACGTGCCGCTCGCCATCGGCATGTGGTACTGCCTGTGGGTCGGGACACGACCCGAGGCGGTCAATGCGGCGCATCCGCCGCCGGACTGGTTCGGACTGCTCAGCGGCGGCATCGGCCTGGGGCTGGTCTACGCCGCGCTCGATCAGGGCAACCGGCTGGACTGGCAGAACTCGGGCCTGGTCTGGGCCCTGATGTGTTCGGCGGTGGTGCTGCTGGTCGCGTTCTTCGTCAACGAGCGCCTCTCGAAGAACCCGGGCGTCAATCTCAAGGTTGCCTTCACCGCTCCACTGCCGAGGCTGCTGCTCCTGGTCGGCTTCCTGCGGCTGACCATCCTGTCGACCGCCTACCTGATCCCGCAGTTCCTGATCACCGTGCGCGGCTACCGCTCGCTCGAGGTGGGTCAGACCCTGATCTGGCTGGCGGTGCCGCAACTGGGCATCTGCCTGATCGCCGGCTACATCATGCGACGCATGGATCCGCGCTTCGTGGCCTCGTGCGGATTCATCCTGATCTGTGCCGGCTGCCTGATGGTGGCGCACGGCCTGACCCCGGCCTGGGGCACGGACCAGTTCCTGCCGTCCCAGCTGCTGCAGGCCGTCGGCCAGAGTTTCGCGCTCTCCGGAACGGTATTCTTTGCCATCCTGCATCTGCGCCCGCCGGATGCCCTGACCTTCGGTGCGGCCGTGCAGACGGCGCGGCTGATGGGTGGGGAGATCGGCCTCGCTTTCGTCACGACCTTCCTGCGGGTCCGCGGGCAGGTCGCCTCGAATCTGATCGGCCAGCATGTGCAGATCGGGGACGCTCAGGTGCTGCAGCGCCTGCAGATCTACGGCGCCGCGACGGCGCAGGCAGGCGATCCGGCCTCGGCGCCGAGCCGCGGCGCGGCGATCCTGAACAATGTCGTGCACGCGACCTCGATCACCCAGGGGATCATGGATGCGTTCGTGGTGCTGGCGGCCGCAACCGCCATCACCGTCATGCTGGTCGTGACCCGCAGGGCTGCACCGCGCGGACCCGCGTCGCACGTACCGTTCTTCGCCCGCCGCACGGCCCCGGTGCCATGAGTCCACGGCTCCTGATCATGGCCGGGATGCTGGGCGCGGCGTGCCTGGAAAGCTGCGCCGTCGGGCCGGACTACCATGCTCCCGTGCCGCCGGCGGGCAGCCCGGGACCCCTGCTCGGTACGGCAGAGGCGCAGGCGAGTCCCGCCGAGCCGCCGCCGAACTGGTGGCAGCTGTACCGGGATCCCGCGCTCGATGCGCTGGTCGCGGAAGCCTTTCGCGCCAACACCGATCTCGCCGTCGCCGCGGCCAATCTGTCCGCGGCGCGCGCTTCCCTGGAAGCCGCCCGCGCGAACCGCTACCCCCAGACGCAGCTTGCCGCCGGCACCGAGCGCGGTCGCGATGCGGTCACCGATGAGATCCTGGAGATCGACGGCCACAAGCCGCAGACACTGTGGTTCTATGATGCGCTGCTGGATGTGTCCTATGAGGTCGACCTGTTCGGCCACGTCAGGCGCGGCATCGAGGCCGCCCATGCCGATGCGGACGCGGCGGTCGCCGCACGCGACATCGTCGCCATCACCGTCGCCGCCGAGACCACGCGCGCCTACGCGCAGGTGTGCGCGCTCGGCGAGGCGATCGCGGTCAACCGCCGCTCGATCGACGTGGTCGCGCACGAGGAGCGCATCACGGCGGACCGGCGCGATGCCGGTGCCGCGGCCGACTTCGACGTGGTGCGCGCGCAGGCGCTGACGGCGCAGGTGCGCTCGTCGCTCCCCGCGCTCATCGGGCAGCGGCAGTCGGCGCTGTTCCAGCTGGCGCAGCTGCTGGGGCGGCCGCCGGCCGATACCCCGCGCAGCGCACAGGACTGCGAGCAGCCGCCGACGCTCAAGGCATTGATACCCGTGGGCGATGGCGCATCGCTGCTGGCGCGGCGGCCGGACGTGCGTCAGGCCGAGCGGCATCTCGCCGCCGCGACGGCGCGCATCGGCGTCGCCACCGCCGAGCTGTACCCGCGGGTGTCCCTGCTGGGCACGTACGGCGGCATCGCCGTGGAGCCGGGTGAGGTGTTCAGGAGCACCGGTCTCACCTGGGGCCTCGGCCCGAGCATCAGCTGGAGCTTCCCGAACCAGTCCGCGGCCCGGGCGCGGATCCATCAGGCGCGCGCCGGCACGCAGGCCGCGCTCGCCGGCTTCGATGGCGTGGTGCTGCAGGCCCTGAAGGAAACGGATCAGTCCCTTGCGACATATGCCGCCGAGCTCTCGCGCCATGCGGAACTGCTCACCGCACGGGACCGGGCCCGGCAGGCTTTCACCATGGCCCACGACCAGTTCGTGGCCGGGGCCATCAGCAACCTTGACCTGCTGAACGCGGAGGTCACGCTGGTGAGCGCGGAGGCCGCAGTGGCGGCATCCGACGGGGCGCTGGCCCAGGACCAGATCGGTGTCTTCAAGGCGCTCGGCGGGGGCTGGCAGCGATAGGCCCATGCCTGTACAATCCCGCTCCCCTAAAGCTGGAGCGGTAGTTCAGCTGGTTAGAATACCGGCCTGTCACGCCGGGGGTCGCGGGTTCGAGTCCCGTCCGCTCCGCCAGTTCGCAAGACAATAATGAATTCAGCAGGTTGCGAGCCCGCCGCTGGGCTCGAACTCATGCCGATAGTTCCTTCTAAATTGTGACTTATACGCGGCATTTCCCGGAAATCCTTTAGTTCCTTCAGACACGCTCCGCGAGTTTCGCGAGGGTATCAAGCACTCGCTGGGGGTATTTTTGGGGTTATGGCGCGGACGCGTAGCGAGCGTACCCCCGAACAAGAAATCATGTGGGGGACCGAGTATGCGCATCGGTCGTCGGTGAAAGTGCAAGAGTGCCCTCAAGCGAGCAGCGCTGCCAGTGACTTGGCGAGATTGTCGAGCGCGGCATCGTTTGGCAGCGTGACGGTGAGCCGTGCTCGACCCTGTTCGTCGCGCTCTAGACAATCATCGAGACGTGCCTTGAGCTCCTGCGCCATCCGCGCCCTCCCTTCCGTCTGCTCTCGCTGCGGGACCATCTCGCCCAAGAACGTGAATGCCGCGGTGAGCAACTGCCCGCCGGCCTCTGCCACGCGCGACCGGCGGGCGAGTCGCTGCGCTTCTTGCAGTTGCCGCTGCTTCTCCGACTCATCCAAGGCGGCGTGCGGTTTTGCTCCTAGCAGCACTTCAAGTCGGCGCTTCAGTTCCTCGATGCCCGATGCGAGCGAAACCTCCCGCACGTCGGATCCCATATCGAGCGCGGCGAGGGCCAGATCATGCTTGGCTGAAAGCGTCGTCAGCAGCTTTTCCTCGATTGTCTCTTCCGTCACCAATAGATAGACCTGAACCGGGTTCTTTTGTCCCATGCGATGGGCGCGCGCGATGCGTTGTTCCAGCACGGCCGGATTCCACGGCAGATCCACGTTGATGACCGTATTCGCCGCCTGGAGGTTAAGCCCGGTAGAACCAGCGTTGGTCGAAAGAAACAGGCGGCACGCCGGATCACGCTGAAACCGGTGAACCAGCTGCTGTCGTTTCTTCTGCGGTACGGACCCGTCGAGGCGAACACAATCGAGATTGAACGGCTTGATCCGCCGCTCGATGAGGTCGAGCATCGTCGTCCATTCGGAGAAGAGCACGATCTTGCGCTCTGACTCCGCGGCCAGCTCTTCGAAAAGTTCCTCGAGCCGATCGAGCTTGCTCGAGTAGCCGGGCGCGTGTTTGTCCACGAGGTAGGTGCTGTCCGCATTCATGCGCGCGACCAGCAGTGCCTTCTGCAGCCGCAGAAGATCCATCTCGGAGATGTACTTCTTGCCGACGATCGAGCTGACAATGCGCATCTGCGCGCCATCGATCTCGAGTTGTTCAGCCGTGGGCGCAATGCGCACGACCTGTGTCGTGCGTGGGGGTAGATCCTTCATGACGGTGCTTCGCGTTCGGCGCAGTAACACTGGCTTCAGGCTTTCACGCAGTAAGTCGAGATCCTTGTACCCGAGGACCTTGCCTTTCTCATCCATCACGCGGTGCCGGTTGAAAAACCGGAACGCAGGACCGAGCCGTCGGTCGTCGATAAATTCGACGACGGAAAATAGATCGTCGAGCCGGTTCTCGAGCGGTGTACCGGAGAGCACGAGGGCGAACGGCGAACGCAAACTCTTCATGGTCTGGGCCGTCTTCGCCTCCCAGTTCTTGATTCGTTGGCCTTCATCCAGGACGATCAGATCCCACTTCGCACGCTCGATTGCCAGAACGTCGCGCAGCACCTGCTCGTAGTTGCAGATGGTGAAGAAGAAGTTGCTCTCGTACTGCACGGCGCGCTCTGCGGCTCCGCCGAGCACGATCTGACAATTCCGGGCCGAGAAGCGCAGAATCTCGGTGCGCCATTGGGACTTGACCGAGGCAGGGCAGACAACCAGGACCTTGCGGATGCCCGCTTCCCGCGCGAGCAGTTCCGCCATGCCGATGCCCTGAATCGTCTTGCCCAGTCCCATGTCATCGGCAAGGATTGCTCGCCCCGCGCCGGCCACAAAGGCAATGCCATCCAGTTGGTATGGTAGAAGCTCAACCTTCAGCAGGGTGGCCCGCAGGGGGTGCCCTTTCGGATCGCGCCGGATGGCAGCGACCGTGGCGGCGATGCGCTGCTGCTGAAGCCGGGTCTGAATGTACTCTTCGGCATCCGGATACACTGTGACGGGGAAGCCTTGTGCCTCGAGCCGCCGGATGCGCTTGAGCAGGTCCGGTAGATCGGTGATGGGTCGGTCGCGGATCGAGCGGACGAGGGCGCTTGCCTCTTCG
Source organism: Steroidobacteraceae bacterium (assembly GCA_035503515.1). Lineage (GTDB taxonomy): Bacteria > Pseudomonadota > Gammaproteobacteria > Steroidobacterales > Steroidobacteraceae > DAIDKA01. Next base: position 14,023 of record DATJTJ010000117.1, on the reverse strand, counting down.
TCGAGGCGGGCTGGCAGTAGGATCCGCAGTTCCAGCGTTCTGCCGTACGAAAGATGCACGCAGATACCACGCTGCCGGTACGGCCTGTCGCGCACGGAGTCAGGGAACCGTCGGCGGAGCTTCTCCAGCGCATGGAGGATGTGCTTACAGGTGCCCAGAGAGTTCTTGCGGAAATCCGGGCACGAGCAGTACGACTCGCCCGGCCGCCACCCACGCAGCGCGACCCTATAGGACTTGCCGGAAGCTGCGTTTGTCAGCGTGTAGTCGGTCCAGATCTCCTTCGGGTTCACGGATGCGAGCCGCATCTTCTCGGTGCGTGCGCGCTCCTCGCGCTCCAGCAGGGCCTGTGCGATGAGCGCCTCCTCGCTCAGGCCTTCCACGGGCGCGCGCTCCGGTGGGGCGTCAGCCAGACCCAAGGAGAGCTTGTCTTCCAGGATCAAGGAGAAGGCCGCTGCGGCGTGTTCGCACGGCACGTGACAGGTATCGCAGCGCCATTTGAGCCGGCCACGCCTCGCCGGACTGAGGGCGAGCGTGACGGTGCTGGAGTCAATGGCGAGACGAAACGCATTTTGATCAAATCTAACCTGCGTCGCCACGTCGATATCGTACTTGCCGCCCTCAGTGATGAGCCGTTTGCCGTCGGCACCGAGTAGTGTCGCGGCTTGGAGGAACGTCAGACGCGAAAGTGTGTCGAACAGGGTCAGCTCGGAGCTTTTCTTGGTCAACATGGGCATTGGTAGGCAACCCACGACCTCGACCAGTGAGGGCCGGTCCGGCATTCAGGTTTGCTGCAGAACGCCAATATCAATTGGTTGAAGCCACGTCCGGCGGCGGTTCGGCATCTAAAAGGCGCATTACTGCCTCTTCCATAACTGGCAGATGCTGTTGAATCACCTTCCAGACAATAGCGATATCCAAAACGGCATACCCGTGAATCAGGATATTGCGAAATGCAATGATCTGATCGCAGTCGGGGATTCTCGAGGCAATGTCCGGGGAGACCTTCGAGAGCTGGTTCAAAGCCTCGCCGATGATTTCAAACTGCCGCTCGACAGCGGACTGTACCAGCACCTCGTGTATTCGCAACGCCGCTTCATGGACGTCCCAGAGAAAGGCCGCCGGTTCACGCCGCATACAGAAGCTGGCGGTCACGCGCGATGGCGGCGCGAATGTAAGGGTTGCGGATGGCCTTGGGCATCACCAAGTCCACGCCTCGGTCGAACAGGGACTTCAGGTCTTCCCGAAGCCCCAGATAGTCATCCAGCGACGGGTTGCCGGTGAACTCCACGAGGAAGTCCAAGTCACTTGAAGGTCCGAAATCTTGACGGGCTGCCGAGCCGAATAGCTCCAGCCGCCGCACCCCCCAGTGGTGGCAGATGCGTTCCAGCTCCGTTCGCTTACTTTCAAGGAGGCTCGCCACGAAGTTCTCCAAAGTCCAACGCATTTCATTGTTCCACAGTTGCGTTTCGTAGTGCCAATCGCAATGGGTGCCTGCTGAGTAGCGCCGCTGACAAGACCGATTGCCGCTTTCGTCAGCGCTGGGATCCTCACCTGGCACCTGATTCAGGCTTTAAGGGTTTGCTATAATGGTGGGAGCTGAACCCCTGCCTGCGGATGAGCGCCAAGCGCTCAATGGGTGGGGGTATTTCGGGGGGTATGCGGCGGCCGATCCGGAAGGTAACCTAATAAAATCATTGGGTTAAGCGATTATTCGAGTCCCGTCCGCTCCGCCAACTTCAAGACCCGAAGTGATGCTGCAGCAAATTGGTGACAGCCTGAAGGGCCACAAGTGGCTCACGTACGTGGTGTTCGGCGCCCTGGCGCTGATCTTTGCGGCGTGGGGCGCGTATGGCGTTGCGAACCTGAGCTTCGGTACGTCCTCGTACGCGGCCAAGGTCAACGGCCATACCATTCCCTACGAGGACGTGAAAAGCGCCTGGCAGCGCCAGCAGAACGAGTGGCAGCAGCGCTTCGGCGGGGAAATGCCCGCCGGCGAGCGCTCGATCCTGCAGGATCAGCTGCTCGAATCGGCGGTGCGCAACACCCTCATCGTCGATCGTGCCCACGATCTCGGCTACCGCGTGCCGCCGGACCAGCTCACCGAGGCCATCCGCAACGAGCCGGCGTTCCAGCTGGATGGCAAGTACAACGCGGATCTCGCCAAGTCGCGCCTGCAGAGCGCCGGCATCACCGAGGACCAGTTCGCGAACGACCTGAGCAGCGACCTCGAGCGCCGGCAGCTCGAGGAAGGGATGCAGCTGTCGCAGTTCGTCACGCCCGTGGAACTGGCGCGCCTGCGCGACCTCACGGATGAGGAACGGCAGATCCGTTACGCGCTGGTGCCGCTCGCGAAGTACGCGGCTGCCGCGCAGGTGACCGATGCGGGCATCCAGGCCTACTATGACAGCCACCGGGCGCAGTTCATGACGCCCGAATCCGTGCACCTGCAGTACGCGCAGCTCACCCTGCAGCAGGTGACCGACCAGACCACCGTCTCGGATGCCGACATCCAGGACTACTACAACAAGAACAAGACCCGGTACATCTCGACCGAACAGCGCCACGCGCACCACATCCTGATCGCGGTGAACGACAAGGTCGATGCCGCGGCGGCCCTGAAGAAGGCGCAGGACATCGAGGCCAAGCTCAAAGCCGGCGCCAACTTCGAGGCCCTTGCCAGGCAGTACTCCGACGACAGCGGTTCGGCCGCGCAGGGTGGCGACCTCGGCCTGTCCGAACGCGGCAGCCTCGAAGGACCGTTCGGCGATGCTCTGTTTTCGATGAAGCCCGGGCAGATCAGTGCCCCGGTGCGCACCCGGTTCGGGTATCACATCATCCGGCTCGACGACATCGTGCCGGCCCGCGGCAAGACCCTGGCCGAAGCGCGCGCCGATGTGCTCACCCAGCTCAAGCACGATCGCGCGGCCGACCGGTTCGGCGACATTCAGGAACAGATCGAGCAGAAGGTGGATCAGGAGTCGCTGCCCGCGCTGGCCAAGGAATTCGGCCTGACCCTGGGGGACATCCCGGCCTACCTCAAGGGCACCGGCGGCGGCGACCTGGGCAGCTCCCGGGACCTGCAATCGCTCATTTTCAGTGACGCCGTGCTCGGCGAGCACAAGACCGGCGGGCCGCTGCTTCTGGACAACGACAAGCTGGTGCTGGTCAAGGACCTCTCGCACCAGCTGCCGCAGCCGAAGCCCCTGGCAACGGTCCGCGACCAGATCGTGGCGACGCTGCGCCAGGAATCCGGCAGCAAGGCGGCGCTCGCGGCGGCGCAGGGCGCCGTGAAGAGCCTGCGGTCGGGCCAGGATTTCGATGCCGTCGCCAAGCAGCTGGGCGTGAGTGCCGATGCCGCCCGCTTCGTGGGCCGCCAGGACCCCTCAGTGCCGGCGCAGATCCGGGAGGCGGCCTTCAAGGCGCCCAAGCCTGCCGCGCAGCATGCGACCTACGAGGCCCTGGCACAGCCCGATGGCGGTGCGGTGGTGCTCGCCATCAGCGCCGTGCGGACCGGCGCGGCGCCGACCGATCAGCAGCAGGTCTCCTCGATGGTGCATGACCTCGATGCCGAGTACGCCGACGATGACGTGCGCGCCTATATCGAGCAGGCGCGTAAGTCCGCCAAGGTGCAGAAGAACATCGGGATCTTCGACCAGCAGTAGGTCGGCAGCCCCTCACTCGGCGGCGTCGGCCTCGGGGAAGCTCATGCCCACGGTGTTGAAGCCGGCGTCCACGTAGGTGATCTCTGCGGTGATGCCCGCCGCCAGATCCGAGCACAGGAAGGCGGCGGCATTGCCGACATCCTCCAGGGTCACATTGCGCCGCAAGGGCGCGACCTCGGCCACGCGGCTGAGCATCTTGCGAAAGCCGGCGATGCCGGCGGCCGCCAGGGTCTTCACCGGCCCTGCGGAGATGCCGTTCACGCGGATGCCCCGCGGACCCAGATCGGCGGCCAGGAAGCGCACGTTCGCTTCCAGGCTTGCCTTCGCCAGCCCCATGACGTTGTAGCTCGGCAGGGTACGTACCGCACCCAGGTAGGACAGCGTCAGCACCGCGCCCGCACGGCCGGCCATCAGCGGCGCCGCGGCCCGCGTCAGGGCGGTGAGGCTGTAGCTGGAGATGTCGTGGGCGATCTGGAAGGCCTCACGGGAAGTGTTGTCCATGAAGCTGCCCGTGAGGGCCTCCCGCGGCGCGAACGCCACGGCGTGCACCAGGATGTCGAGCGAGCCCCACTCGCGACGCAGGAGGTCGAAGGCGGTGGTGATCTCGGCGTCACGGGAAACATCCAGCGGCAGGGTCAGCGCCTCGAGGCCCTGGGCGAGCGGCACGACGCGTTCCTTGAACTTGTCGTTGGCGTAGGAGAGGGCGAGCTGGGCGCCTTCGCGGTGCATGGCCTGGGCGATACCCCAGGCGAGAGAGCGGTCGGTGGCGACGCCGACGATGAGCGCGCGCTTGCCCGAGAGAAAACCCATGATGCCTCCCCGAAAGACGAGATCAGGGGGCCATTCTACGGGATCGTCAGCGGGCGGACTGGCGGATGATGAGCTTCTGGCCCGGCACCAGCTTCGTGCGGCTCAGGCGGTTCCAGCTGGCCACCTGCGCCACGCTCACGTGGTATTCCTGGGCGACATGGAACAGCGTATCCCCGGCACGCACGACGTGGGTCAGCTTGCGGGTGTCGGACCCCTCGGCGCTGCCGCCGCGGCCGGCTTCCTCGTCATCGACGCTGATGTTGGCGGTTCCGGAGGCGGTCGAGAGCCGCAGCCGCTGGCCCGTGCGCAGCACGGTGTTGGGCTGCATGCCGTTCATCAGCGCCAGCGCGTTCACATCCACGCCGTGCTTGTGGGCGATGGCCCAGAGCGTCTCACCACGGCGCACCACCACACGGGAGCGCTCGCGGCGCGAGCGATGCGCGCGCCCGTCGACGAGGGCCGCGGCCCGCAGGGCCTTCGCCGGCAGCAGGTTCGAGTCGGAGGGGACCTTCAGCGCCGAGCCCACCAGCAGCCGGCCCTTGGGCGGCAGGTCGTTCAGTTCGCGCAGCTCCTGCGGATTGGTGTGGAAGCGCTTCGCCACCAGGTTCATGGTGTCGCCCCGGCGCACCTCGTAGGGCCGCACGTTCAGCCGCTGGTCCGCGGTCAGCTGGACCACGCTGGTGCGGAAGGCTTCGGCGGTGTCCGCCGGCACGAGCAGGTAGAAGGGCCCGGTGGGATCGGTCGCCCAGCGGTGGAAGGCCGGGTTCAGTTCGTACAGTTCCGCATCGGTGAGACCTGCGATCTCGGCGGCCACGTGCATCGAGATCTGGCTCTGGGTGTCGACCTTGGCGAAGTACGGCTGGTTCGGGATCTTGTTGAAGGAGAGGCCGTAGCGCTCCGGATGGGCCACCACGCGGCCCATGGCGAGCAGCTTCGGAACATAGGCCCGGGTCTCCGCCGGCAGTTTCAGATTCCAGAAATCCGTCGGCAGGCCGGCGGCCTGGTTGCGGGCAATGGCGCGCTCGACGTTCACTTCGCCGCAGTTGTAGGCGGCGATCGCGAGCAGCCAGTCGCCGTTGAATTCGGTGTTCAGCGCCTGCAGGTAGTCCAGCGCCGCGCGGGTGGACTCGATCACGTCGCGACGGCCGTCGTACCACCAGTCCTGCTTGAGGTTGTACCGCGAGCCGGTATCCGGGATGAACTGCCACAGTCCCGAGGCGCGCGCGGGCGAGTAGGCATAGGGCTCGAAGGCGCTCTCGACCACCGGCAGCAGTGCCAGCTCCAGCGGCATGCCCCGGGCCTCGAGCTCCGTGACGATGTGATACAGGTACAGATCGGCCCGGCCGAAGGCACGGCCCAGGTATTCGGGATTGCCCGCGTACCATTCCAGCTCGCGGTCGATGGCGGGGTGATCCGAATCCGGCAGCTTGAAACCGGCGCGGATGCGGTCGAAGAGGTCGCCGTAATCGGCCGGCCGCAGTTCGGGCTTTACGACCCCGACGATGCTGACGTCGGCCGCGCGCTGGGTGCCGCCGACCGTGGCGGCGGACGCGCTGCCGGCATCATCGACCGTCGTGGCCGGTACAATCGCCACCGGCTGCAGGTCGATGGGTTGCGGAGGCAGTTCGGGTTGCACGACCGGCGCGCTGGCGCAGGCGGCAAGGGTCAGGAGGGCGCCGGCGAACAGGGCTTCGGATAGGCGGCGCAGTACTTTCGAAGTCAATGTCCGGTCCCTCAGGAAGCGGATGGCAAAGTCATCAGGCAGCCAGCGAGGGGTACAGGACGCTGGAGACTCGAAACATACGTATTTCTGGGCCGGACTGTAACTGGTAATTTCACAGAATGCCTAGCCTTTTCTTGTGCAAGCTCACATAACTCACCGATACTTGATCGACCCGACATCTTCAGGGGCGCAGGCCCCGTGACAGTCCCTGGGAGCGCCGTGCCCGACCGATATACCGCCCTGCGTGCGTTCTGGCAGACCCTGCTCGGTAGGGCCTTGCTGACCGCCGAGGCCCAGCTTCTGGGGGAGGCCCTGGAGGACGTGTTCGGCTGGGAGTTCCTGCAGGTCGGGGCCTGGGGCGAGGGTCGCGAACTGCTGGCCGGCTGCCGCACCCGCCGCAAGATCGTGGTGGCGCCCAGCGATGCCGGCGGTGGCGCGGACATCATCGCGCGGCCCTCGGCGCTGCCGGTCGCCCGCGACAGCGTGGACGCGGTGCTGCTGCCGCATACCCTGGAGTTCGCCTCGGACCCGTATGCCATCGTGCGCGAGGTCGACCGGGTCCTCTCCGGGGATGGCCAGCTGGTCGTCCTCGGATTCCAGCCCCTGAGCCTGTGGGGCATGCGCGCCCGCAGTTCCCGGGCCGGCTTTCCGCCGGGCATGCGCCGCATCCTCTCCGCGGGCCGGGTGCGCGAATGGCTGGTGCTGCTGGGATACGAGGTCGTGGCGACCCGCGCCTACCTGCACTGCACGCCCTGGGGCAGCGGACCGGCCGAGACCACCGATCATTCGCCGCTGCTGCGCCGCACCTGGTTCAATCCACTGCCGGCCGGGGCCTGGATGCTCAAGGCCCGCAAGCGGATCCGCGCCCTGACCCCGATCCGGCCGCGGCTGCGCGAAAAGCAGCCGGCGGTCATCGGCCAGCTGGTCAAGCCGACCACGCGCCAGCCCCAGTAGCGATGCCGGAACTGACCATTCACACCGACGGCGCCTGCCGCGGCAATCCGGGACCGGGAGGGTGGGGCGTGCTGCTGTGCTGGAACGGCACCGCGAAGGAGCTCTCGGGCGCGGAGCCCGCGACCACCAACAACCGCATGGAGCTGACGGCCGCCATCATGGGCCTCGGTGCCCTGAAGCGCCCCTCCACGGCCACGGTGCTCACGGACTCGCAGTACGTCATCAAGGGCATTACCGAGTGGGTGCCCTCCTGGAAGGCGCGTGGCTGGCGCACTGCGGACCGCAAGCCGGTCAAGAACCAGGACCTGTGGCAGAAACTCGATGAACTCGCCGCTGCGCATACCCTGCGGTGGGCCTGGGTGCGGGGGCATTCGGGCGATCCGGGCAACGAGCGCGTCGATGAGCTGGCGAATCTCGCCATCGACGCCATGCAGGCCGCACTGCGGCAGTCGGCGGGATAAACGATGCGTCAGGTCATACTCGATACGGAAACCACCGGCCTCGAGGCCGCGCAGAACCACCGGATTATCGAAATCGGCTGCGTGGAACTCGTCAGCCGTCGGGCCACGGGGCGCCATTTCCACCGCTACCTCAATCCCGAGCGCGACATTGACGAGGGCGCGCTGGCGGTGCACGGCATTACCCGGGCCCGGCTCGAGGCGGAGCCGAAATTCGCGCAGATCGCCGCCGAACTGGTGGAGTTCCTGCGGGGCGCCGAACTCGTGATCCACAACGCCGCGTTCGATGTGGCCTTCCTGGATGCCGAGTTCGCGCAGCTGCCCGGGGAGCCGGTCAGCGTGGCTTCGCTGTGCGCCGTGGTGGACTCCCTGGCGCTGGCGCGGCAGATGCACCCCGGCCAGCGCAACAGCCTCGATGCGCTGTGCAAGCGCTACAACATCGACAATTCGGGCCGGCAGCTGCACGGCGCGCTGCTGGACGCGCAGTTGCTGGGCGAAGTGTACCTCGCCATGACCGGCGGCCAGGTGGCCCTGCGGCTGGGCGACAGCGGTGCCACGCGCGGCGAGGAAATCCTGAACGTGCGGCCGCTGGTGCGGCCGGCCGCGACCCTGCGGGTGATCGGCGCCACGCAGGACGAAGAGCAGGCCCACCAGGCCTTCCTGCAGCTCATCGGCACGTCCAGCAAGGGACAGTGCCTGTGGGCGCAGATGGAGGCTGCGGCGAGCGCGACTGGTGTGTGAAGCGGGTGCGAGTCGATTAGACTTGCGCACTGGTTTGCCACGGCGATGACGATGCCCACGACCCAAGTACCGCTCCTGGATCTGAAGCCCCAGTACGCGACCCTGAAGGAGCAGGCCCTGGCGGCCATCGCACGGGTCTGCGACAGCCAGGGGTTCATCCTCGGGGCCGAAGTACACAGGCTCGAAAAGGACATCGCAGCCTACAGCCAGTGCAGTTTCGGCATCGGCGTGTCCTCGGGCACCGACGCACTGCTGCTGGCGCTGATGGCGCTGGACATCGGTCCGGGTCACGAGGTCATCACCAGCCCCTATACCTTCTTCGCCACCGCCGGCACGATCGCCCGTACCGGCGCACGGCCGGTGTTCTGCGACATCGATCCGGCGACCTTCAACCTCGACCCGAGGGCCGTCGCGACCTTTCTGGATGCGGCGTGCGAACGGCGCGGCGGAGCGCTGGTGAACAAGGCGACCGGCGGCACCATCAAGGCCCTGATGCCCGTGCACCTGTACGGGCAGGTCGCCGACATGCCGCCGCTGCTGGAACTGGCCCGCCGTCACGGGCTCAGGGTGATCGAGGATGCCGCCCAGGCCATCGGTGCCGCCGATGCGGCGGGACGGCGCGCCTGCAGTTTCGGCGATATCGGCTGCCTGTCGTTCTTCCCCACCAAGAACCTCGGCGCCTTCGGCGACGCCGGCATGTGCGTCACCCAGGATCCGGAGCTGGCCGAGCGCATGGCCGTGCTGCGGGTGCACGGCGGCAAGCCCAAGTATTACCACTCCCTCATCGGCGGCAACTTCCGGATCGATGAGCTGCAGGCCGCCGTGCTGAACGTAAAGCTGCCGCACCTGGATGCCTGGAGCGCGGCCCGGCAGCGCAATGCGGCGTTCTATGACAGGGCGTTCGCCGCTGTCCGGCTCGCCAGCGCCGTGCAGACCCCGCAGGCCGTCCCCGGCGCCCGGCACATCTACAACCAGTACGTGATCCGTGCGCGCGACCGTGACCGGCTGCGCCAGCACCTCGCGGAACTCAAGGTCGGGTCCGAGATCTACTATCCGGTGCCGCTGCATCTGCAGCAGTGCTTCGCCTACCTCGGTCACGCGCCGGGCGCCTTTCCGCACTCGGAAGGTGCCGCGCGCGAAACCGTGGCGCTGCCGATATACCCGGAGCTGGTTCCCGAACAACTGCAGTACGTCGTCGACAGCATCGCGCGCTTCTACGGCTAAGAGTAAACCCACATGACAGCCACTCCCGGACCCCTGTTGCCGATCTGGGGCGAAATCGCGGCCCACGAATCGCGCCTGAGCGCCCTGCACACGCGGGCGCTGTTCGAGCAGGACGCGGACCGCTACGGCCGCTTCTCGCGCAACGCACTCGGGCTGTCGATGGACTTTTCGCGCCAGCGCATCGACCAGGAAGCGCTGTACAAGCTGTATGCGCTGGCCGACTACGTGAACCTGCGCGATCGCATCGAGGGCATGTTCCGGGGCGAGCACATCAACCGCACCGAGGATCGGGCGGTGCTGCACGTCGCCCTGCGGCAGCCGCGGGGGGCGGCGATCGGCGGCAAGTCGATTGCCGCCGAGGTCTTCGCCGAGCGCGACCGCATGCTCAAATTCGCCGAAGACGTGCGCGATGGCCGCATCGTCGGCAGCGCCGGCCGGCCCTTCACCCTGATCATCAACATCGGAATCGGCGGCTCGGACCTGGGTCCGGCGATGGCGGTACTGGCCCTGCAGCAGTACACCAGCGGCGCCCGCCGGGTCGAATTCGTCTCGAACGTCGATGGCTGCCATCTGCACGATGTGCTCAAGACCGCGGACCCGGCGACCACCCTGTTCATCGTCGCCTCCAAGACCTTCACGACGCTCGAAACGCTGACGAATGCCAAGACCGCCCGCGCCTGGCTCGTGGGCAAGCTCGGCGAAGGCGTGGTGACCCAGCATTTCGCGGCCGTGTCGACCAACCACCAGGCGATGGACGCCTTCGGTGTCCACAAGGACTACCGGTTCCAGATGTGGGACTGGGTCGGGGGCCGCTATTCGATGTGGTCCTCGATCGGTGTCGCCCTGGCGATCGCGATCGGCAAGTTGAACTTCGAACAGTTCCTGGCCGGCGCCCACGCCATGGACGAGCACTTCCGCAGCACCGAGTGGGCCCAGAACCTGCCGGTGCTGATGGCGCTGGTGGGCGTCTGGAACATCAATTTCCGCAGACTCCCCACGCTTGCCGTGCTGCCGTATGACGACCGGCTCAAGCGCCTGCCGGCCTACATGCAGCAGCTGGAAATGGAGAGCAACGGCAAGTCGGTCACCCAGGAGGGCGAGCGCATTACGTGGGAGACCGCCGCGGTGATCTGGGGCGAACCGGGCAGCAACGCGCAGCATTCGTTCTTCCAGCTGCTGCACCAGGGCACCATGCGCGCCGCGCTGGACTTCATCGCGCCGGTGAATTCCTCCTGCGGCGACCAGCGCCATCAGAACCTGGCGCTCGCCAACTGCCTGGCGCAGGCCGAGGCGTTCATGAACGGGCAGTCCGAGGAAACGGTCCGGGCCGACCTGCAGCGGCAGGGGATGCCGCCGGAGCGCATCGACCAGGTGGCGCCGCACAAGGTGCACATCGGCGACCGGCCGAGCACGCTGATCCTGTTCAGCCGCCTCGATCCTGCGACCCTGGGCAAGCTCGTGGCGCTGTACGAACACAAGGTCTTCACCCAGGGCGTGATCTGGGGAATCAACAGTTTCGACCAGTGGGGCGTCGAGCTCGGCAAGAAGCTGGCCGAGTCGCTCGTGCCGCTGGTCGAGGATCCGGCGCAGGGCAAGAAGCAGAGTCCTGGCGTGAAAGGCGCGCTGGCGCTGATCACCCAGTGGCGGGGACGCTGACGATAATGAGCAATCTCGAGGCAAGGATGACGGGCGGGGTCAGGGTCGGCCGTCACAACGCATTGCGACGGGCAGGCGTATGCATCGTGGCTGCGATGTGCGCCGCCCTCGCGGGACAGACGTTGCTGGCTCAGACGAGCAGTGGCTCGGGTTCAGGCACCGATGCGCTGGGAATCTTCCAGGGACTTTCAGCCGACCAGCAGCAGCAGATTCTGCAGCGGCTCGGCGGCAGTGGCGTTTCGGGTGCCCTGGGCACCTCCGGCAACGGCACCAGCAACGGCCAGCAACAGGCGACGACGGATCAGGAGAATGCCCGCCGCACCCGTCGCGACGAGGACCGCGAGGAGCAGACCGAGGAGAACGGGCCTCAGGGACCCAACGCCGGCCCACCCCTGTTCAAGGGCCAGGATTCGGTGGTGGTGGAGGTCGATACCCATCCGCTCAAGCCGCGACAGATCGATACCTTCTCGGCGGCGGCGGCGAGCAGCTACAGCGCGCAGCTGCAGATGCAGCAGGCGCAGCAACTCGCGCAGGCGCAGCTGCAGGCGCAGCAGTACCAGAACCTGCAGGCGCAGCAGACGGCCCAGGGACAGGCCCTGCAGCAGTCGCAGGATGAAACCTCCCAGCTCTCCGACATGGATAAGGTCCGGCTGGACAAGCTGGTCACGCTGATCCGATCGAAGAATCCCTACCAGCTGTCCCGCGAAGGCGTGCTGACCCTGCCGGGGCTTTCGGGCATTCCCCTCGCCGGGTTGACCGAGATGCAGGCGACATTGCGCCTCGAGGTCGATCCGATGCTGCAGGGGCTGCATTTCCGCATGACCCGGTTGCCGCTGCGCAAGATGGGCCTCGAAGGCCTGAAACCCTACGGCTACGACCTCTTCGACCACGACCCGTCGACTTTTTCCCCGGTCACGAACATACCGGTGCCCGCGGACTACGTACTGGGTGCCGGCGACCGGCTGCAGGTCCAGCTCTACGGCAATCAGAACCGGACCTTCTTCCTCGAGGTCGACCGCGACGGGCGTGTGAATTTCCCGGAACTGGGACCCATCAACGTCGCCGGCCAGCGCTTCTCCGACGTCAAGGATGAACTCGAGCAGCGCGTGGCCCGGCAGATGATCGGGGTCAAGGCCAGCGTGAGCATGGGTGATACCCGGGCCATCCGCGTATTCGTCCTCGGCGAGGCGCAGGTGCCCGGCTCCTACACCATCAGCGCTCTGGGAACGATGGTCTCGGCGCTGTACGCGGCCGGCGGGGTCAAGCGGATAGGGTCGCTGCGCGACATCCAGCTGAAGCGCGAAGGTTCCGTCATCCGTCATCTGGATCTTTATGACCTGCTGATCCGTGGCGATACCACCGATGATGCGAAGCTGCTTCCCGGTGATGTGGTATTCATTCCGCCGCTGGGGGAGACGGCCAGCGTGGAGGGCGAGGTCAAACGACCCGCGATCTACGAAATCCGAGCCGGGACGACCGTGTCGAAGCTGATCGAGCTCGCCGGCGGCATGACGCCGGAGGCCGAGAACGGTCTTGGCCAGCTCACCCGCATCGACCAACAGGGGGAGCGGCGCGTCATTTCGGTGAATGCGCCGGCGAGCAGTGCCCAGGCGTTGCGCAACGGAGATTTCCTGCGGGTGACCCGCCTGATCCCGACCCTGGACGCCGGCGTCCGGATCCAGGGTTACGTGTTCACGCCCGGTGCGGTGGCATGGCGTCCGGGTATGAGGCTCACGGACGCGCTGCACTCCGTGGATGACCTGCGGCCCGATGCGGACCTGCACTATGTGCTGATTCGCCGTGAAGTGCCGCCCGATCGACACATCGAAGCCGTGTCGGCTGATCTGGCGGCGGCGCTGGCGCAACCGGCCTCCGCCGCAAACATACCGCTGATGGCGCGTGACCAGATCACGGTGTTCGACCTGCAGTCAGGGCGCGACCGCATCATCCAGCCGCTGCTGGATGACCTGCGGCTGCAGGCGGGCATCAGCCAGCCCAGTTCGGTGGTCCGGGTGGACGGCCGCGTCAAGGTGCCCGGCGAGTATCCGCTCGAGCCCGGGATGCGGATCAGCGACCTGATCCGCGCCGGCGGCAGCCTCTCCGACTCGGCCTATGGCGGTCTTGCGGAACTGGCGCGCTATCAGATCGTGGACGGCCAGTCGCGGCAGACGAAGATCATCGATGTCGATCTGACTGCCGTGCTGCGCGGCGATCCTGGCGCCAATCTGCAGCTGCAACCCTTCGATTCGCTGTCCGTGAAGGAAATCTCGCTGTGGGGCGAGCAGGAACAGGTGGTCCTGGAAGGGCAGGTGCGATTCCCGGGGACCTATGCGATCAAACATGGTGAAACCCTGAAGTCGGTGCTGGCCCGGGCCGGAGGGCTGACCGAATATGCCTTCCCCGAGGGCAGTGTATTCACGCGCACCGAACTGCAGCAGCGCGAACAACAGCAGCTCGATTTCCTGGGCCAGCGCATGCAGACCGACATCGCGACCATGGCGTTGCAGGCCTCCGCCGCCTCGCAGCTGAACGGGCAGGGCGGCAATCCGACCGCCTCGCTGGCCATCGGCCAGACGCTGCTGACGCAGCTGAAGGCGGCCAAGGCCGTGGGACGCCTCGTGATCGATCTGCCGCGCGTCATCAGCGAGCCCATGGGATCCGAGGACGACGTGGTGTTGCGCAATGGCGATACCCTGATCGTGCCGCGCTACCAGCAGGAAGTGACGGTGATCGGCGAAGTGCAAAGCGTCACCTCGCACCTCTACCGGGCGGACCTGACCCGCGCCGACTACATC
>DATJTJ010000116.1:0-2190 GCA_035503515.1 Steroidobacteraceae bacterium | reverse complement strand
AGCTGACGGTGGTGACGCGGCGCGCGCCGACGGCCCAGGAACTCGCCGATCTCGACTTCGCCTGGCGGGTCTGCAGGTTCGTGAAGTCCAATGCCATCGTGTTCGCCCGCGACGGTGCCACCATCGGCGTCGGCGCCGGTCAGATGAGCCGCGTCTACTCGACGCGCATCGCGGCCCTCAAGGCAGGCGATGCGCAGCTCGCCGTCGCCGGCTCGGTGATGGCCTCCGATGCGTACTTCCCGTTCCGGGACGGCCTCGATGCCGCCGCGCAGCTGGGCATCCGCGCGGTCATCCAGCCCGGCGGTTCGCGGCGCGATGCCGAGGTGATCGCGGCCGCCGACGAGCATGGCGTCGCCATGGTCTTCACGGGCGAACGCCACTTCCGGCACTGAGGATGACCGCGATGAAAGTCCTGATCATCGGCGGAGGCGGCCGCGAACACGCACTGGCGTGGAAGTGCGCCGGCGAACCCGGCGTCACCGAGGTCCTGGTCGCCCCCGGCAATGCCGGAACCGCCGGCGAGCCGCGGGTGCGCAACGTCGCCGTCGCCGCGGACGATCTGCCGGGGCTGGTCGGCCTGGCGCTCGCCGAAGGCGTCGACCTGACCATCGTCGGTCCCGAGGGCCCGCTGGTCGCCGGCATCGTGGACGCCTTCAACGCCGCGGGCCTCAAGTGTTTTGGGCCGTCGCGCCTGGCGGCCCGCCTGGAGGGTTCCAAGTCGTTCTGCAAGGAATTCCTGCAGCGCCACCGGATCCCGACCGCAGCCCACCGCACCTTCACGCGGGCCACCTTCGATGAGGGCTACGTGCGCTCGCGACCGCTGCCGCTGGTCGTCAAGGCCAGCGGCCTCGCCGCCGGCAAGGGCGTGGTCATTGCCGGATCCCACAAGCAGGCGCTGCAGGCGGCGCAGGACATGTTCGGCGGCCAGTTCGGCGCGGCCGGCGCCGAAGTGGTCATCGAGGATTTCCTGGAAGGGGAGGAAGTCAGTTTCATCGTCATGGCAGCGGGCACGCAGGTGCTGCCGCTCGCGACCTCCCAGGATCACAAGTGCCTGCTGGACGGCGATGCCGGACCCAACACCGGCGGCATGGGCGCGTATTCACCCGCACCGATCGTGACGCAGGCGCTGCACGCGCGGATCATGGATGAGGTCATCCATCCCACGCTGCGCGGACTTGCCGACGACGGCACGCCGTACACCGGGTTCCTGTATGCCGGGCTGATGATCGCGAAGGACGGCACGCCCAACGTGCTGGAGTACAACTGCCGCTTCGGTGATCCGGAAACCCAGCCGGTGCTGTCGCGACTGCGCTCGGACCTGACCGGACTATGCCTGGCGGCGCTGGCCGGCCGACTGGCAGAGATGCGGACCGAATGGGATCCGCGCGCCGCATTGGGCGTCGTCCTGGCCGCCGCCGGCTATCCGGGCACGGTGCGCACCGGCGATGCCATCGACGGACTCGAGGCTGCGGCTGCACTGCCGGGCAAGGTCTTCCATGCGGCAACGTGCACCGCACACGGGAGCATCGTCACGACCGGGGGCCGGGTGCTGTGCGCGGTGGGCCTGGGAGACAGCGTCGGCGCCGCGCAGCGCCAGGCCTACACGCTGGCGCAGGTCATCGACTGGACCGGAATGCAGTATCGGCGCGACATCGGCTACCGCGCCGTCGCCCGCGAACGCTAGAAGCTCGCGCGCACGAACACCACCGGTCCGCGCACCCGGATGTTGGCCAGGCCCGGGTTGTCGCGCGTGGTCGAATCGAGCCTGAGTTCCACCAGCGAGTACCCTGCTCCCACGCTCAGATTCGGCACGATCCGGTATTGGGCGTCGGCGCGGAAATCACCGATGGCTCCTGCGGTGCCGTTGAGCGCGCCGCGCAGGTACTCGGCGCGGGCGGTCAGGGAGATCCGGCGCGTGATCCGCCAGGCCGATTCGAGCACCGGCGTGGGCAGCACGCCGGCGATGGAAGTCTCGTAGCTGGCGAAGCGGATCGGGTCACTGCCCCGCAGATCCAGGTCCATGAGGTGCAGGCCGAGGCCGGCGCCGAGTTCGAACCGGTCGTTCTGGATGAACGCGTAGGTATACCGCAGGCCCATCACGCGCCACTGCAGCGCCGAACTGACCTCGTCCCCGGCGCTGAAGATCTGATCGCCGAAGACGATGTTGCGGCTCAGGACGCGGGTACCGGC
>DATJTJ010000115.1:0-4481 GCA_035503515.1 Steroidobacteraceae bacterium | reverse complement strand
GCTGCGCACGTGCCCGGGAGCGCTTTCAGTCACCATTTCGCCCATCTGGACCGGAATGAGCCGGCCATCGACGGTGAAGAGCTCCAGGGAGATTCCGGGGAATAGCCTGGCGTCGCGGCCGTCCTGTACCGGTTTTGCCAGCACCGGGTTGGTTTGCAGGGCGGACTGCTGGATATGCAGGACGCCGGCGAACGGAGGTGCCGCTAGTGCATCCTTTCCGGGATAGAACGCGGAGTTGGCAACTGGAGCACTGCCCGCACTACCAGCGAGAAGCGCGGATACCGCAAGTGGGCGAGCGGATCGGGCGCCGGCGACAGGACCAGCCACGACACCGAACATAAGGGCCAGAACCGCCAGTTTTCGCATGGACGCATCGTCGGTCGATCCCTGCTGCCGCGCGTGCGCAAATCCGACCTGGCAATGCTGAACTGCGACATTGCTGCGCTTCGTGCTATACAGGATCCATGGGCCAGCCGGTTCGGATCGCTTTCTTCCTGGTGCCGCAGTTCTCCATGATGAGCTTTGCGGCGGCCATCGAGCCTTTGCGATCAGCCAATAGAGCCGCCGGGCGCCCCCTGTTCGAATGGGTACTGGCCTGCGCTGATGGCGCCCCGGTGACCGCCAGCAACGGGATTCCGATCGGCGTCGGCGGCACCCTCGATGAAGTAGCCACCGGCGCCAAGGCGCCCGATGGCAAGCCGGCAACCGCCAAACTCGACATGGTCATTGTGTGCGCCGGCCTCGATACTCCCGACTACCCCTGCGTCTACCCCGTGCTGCGCCGGTTGAGTCGCCACGGCGTGTTGGTTGGTGCGATCAGCACCGGACCGTTCGTCCTGGCGGAAGCCGGTCTGCTGAACGGACGGCGCTGCACGGTGCACTGGGAATATGCTGACGCATTCCGCGCGCGCTATCCGCAATTGCAGGTCACGCAAGACCTTTATGTCATTGATCACGATGTCTTCACGTGCTCCGGCGGCACCGCTGCGCTGGACATGATGTTGCATTTCGTGAAGCAGAAAGCCGGAGCACAACTCGCGCTCCGCGTCGCCGAGCAGTTCATCCATACCCAGATCCGCGAGCAGGAGGACCATCAGCGGCGTGACCTGCACGCGCGTTACGGGATCGACAACCCGAAGCTCATCCAGGCGATCGCGCTGATGGAGGGCAGTCTGGATGAGCCACTGGATATCGCCGAGGTCGCCCGTCGAACCAGCCTTTCCATGCGGCAGGTGGAGCGGCTTTTCCGTGCCCACCTGGACACCTCCCCGCAGGCTTTCTATCGACGGCTGCGCCTGGCACGAGCGCGGACGCTATTGCGTTACACGCTGACGCCCCTACGCATGATTGCCCTGGACTGCGGATTCGAATCAACCTCGCACTTCTGCCATGCCTACAAGCGCGTGTATGGAATTCCGCCGACCCACGAGCGCCCGTCAGGCTCCAAGGGCAGCGGGCAACCAACCTTGCCGGAGCTGCCAGTCCGCCTCTAGCGCTGCAAACCGGTCCAGCTTGAAGATCGACAGATCGGCAAACGTACAGGCGCCGGTGACTACCAGATCGCGGATCGCCCGGCCCGCGGCGGGCGACAAGCCGAAACCGACACTGGACAAAGTCGCAACAGTGAGATTCTCGAAGCCTGCCGGGCGATCGATGACCGGGCGGCCGTCGGGCGTATTTTCGATGAACCCCGCCCAGCTGCGGATGACCCGGGCGTGGGCGGCTTTGGGCAGCAATTCAGACAAGCGCCGTGCGATGCTGGCCTGGAGGACTGTCGAATGGGGACGCACCGGGGAGGTGTTGGGTGTCAGCACCCATTCGTGCGGGCCTCCACCATAGGCGAGATTTCCCCTTAGTGTCTGGCGGCCATAAAGTCCATTGCCATCCACACCCCCTGTCGGCATCAAGGGCAGCGGCTCGGTCACTATCATCTCAGCCCGGGCTGTCATGAGCGGCACTGTTATGCCGAGCTGGGCCGCCAAGGTGCTCGTAGCGGGCCCGGCGGCGATGACGACGTGATCACCCGAAAACAGGCCCCGGTTGGTGATCACACCGGCGACCCGGTTGCCCTGTGTGTTGAAGCCCTCGACGATTGTATGCTGCATGATCCGGCCGCCGTGATCCTGAAGCGCCCAGGCGTACGCTTGCACGGTGCGATGTGGGTTGGC
Organism: Steroidobacteraceae bacterium; assembly: GCA_035503515.1. Lineage (GTDB taxonomy): Bacteria > Pseudomonadota > Gammaproteobacteria > Steroidobacterales > Steroidobacteraceae > DAIDKA01. The sequence goes on along the minus strand of DATJTJ010000115.1, from coordinate 2,313 downwards.
ATGGCCGCCGAAGTGATGGAAGTAGCCGCCGTAGACGTTCTCGCCGGCGAGCGGCACGAGATCACGGACCTGTTGGGGATCAAGGATGTCGGTGCGGAAGCCTTGCTGAGCGGCGTTGTCCAGGGCACGCCGAAAGAGTCTCATCTGCGACTCCGTGAGGGCGATACGGATCCGGTTGGGTTGGAATTCGGTCGGATAGCCAAGGAGCTCGTCCATCAAGGGCCATAGGCGCTGTTCCTCTTTGAACAGAGGGCTATGGTGATGACTGCACCCGCCGCCGTTGCGCCCGGATGCCGCCCATCCGATCGGCCCCGCATCGATGACGAGGACGTCCACGCCGTCTCGGGCCAGCCACCAGGCAGCACTCAGACCGGTTACACCTGCGCCGATGACAATGACCGCAGCGCTCTGTTGCGCAATGTTCATTCGCCCCCCGCCGGCTCGTTCGAGTTGCGGGTCGCGGCGGTGTAGTCAGGTTGCACCCGCCAGAAAGGGATCCACTGGGTCGGCATGCCGAACCAACTGTCCCAGTGCGGCGCCAGCGCTGCTGATTCCGGCAAACGGGCCATCTGCTCGAGCGTCAGCGGACGGACCGGAGGCCGATAAGTCGCCGGCGGGATATCCGCCAAGGTCAGCTTTGAATCGAGCGCGATCAGGGCTGCGATCTGCTCACGGCAGCGGCGGCCTTGACAGGGCCCCATCCCGGCGCGAGTCAGTCGTTTCACGGCGTCGGGGTTGGGTGGCAGCTCGTGCTGATGCCGGCAGGATGTCTTGGAAGTCCAGCCAAGGTAGCGCGGCGCCTTGAGTGACAGCACTTCCGAAGCAGTGACCTCCTCGCATTGACAGACCAACGGATCGGCGGAGGAGCTTATGACAGAGGCACGGACCCAGGCGAGCCGGTCGGCTGAAAGATCGCGCGTGGGGGTATCTGGTGTAACGGGCGCTTCCTTTTGAGACGGTACGCCCAGGGCACTCAGCGCAGCATTGGCGGCGATTCTGCCTTCCTGGGTGGCGATTGTCTCGGAAAGGGTCTTGGAGGGCCAGATACCGGCGCAGTCTCCCGCGACGTAAACGCATGGGAGCGAGGTCCGCTGCGAGGCGTCGATCCGCGGCACATGTCCGCCCCGCTCGGCCTGAAAACTGATGGCGCACCCGCCGGCTTCGACGAGCTCGATCGTCGGCACAGCACCGATTCCCAACAGCAGGGTGTCACATGTCAGTGTCTGCGTTCGCTCGGACAGATGACGTCCCGTTGCGTCGATCTCAACAATCCTGGTGGAGGTCACTCCGGTATGGTCCCCACGGGCTTCCTGAATGACATGACCTGTGAATACCCGGGTACCTCTCGAAGTCAGACTCGCCAGAAGCCGGGGTGACCCGGTGATCTGCGCCGATTGCTCGATGATCGCCTCGATGCGAACACCGGTCTCAGCAAGGGCGTTGGCGGCTTGTAGTGCCTCCGTGTCACTTCCGACCAGGACAGCGACTTTCGCGTCCAACGCGTTGTAGGTACTGGCGAGCCGATACGCTGCGCTGACACCCATCACGCCGGGGCGCTGCCAGCCCGCGAAAGCCAGTCCCATATCCTGTCGGCCGGTGGCCACGATCACCTGTTTGAAGCGCATGAGATAGACGCTTTCGATATCAGCAAGACCTGCAACAGGACCACCCAGCCATGCCGCGGTCGGATGTTGCGGAAAGAGGCCCCATACCGCAGTGCCCAGTCGCACGTCCACGCCTGCATCCATCGCCTGAAGCAGTTGAGGATTCGCCTCGACCACCCGCACCAGGACAGCGTTCTGATTGGCCAGTGTCGGCGCCATACGGCCGCCGAAGTGCAGCGGTACGTCCTCGCCCATCGTTTTCAGGGGGATGGGGTTCTCATCGACGAGCGTTACACGCACCCCACGGCCCGCGGCTGTGAGAGCTGCGGACATCCCGGCGGGGCCGGCGCCGATGATGAGCAGGTCAGTGGTCAAATCGATCGGCGGCACTTTACCGGCGACCGATGCGGGATCGAGAAAGCTCATCCCGGCAGTATCGCCGGCCGGCCCGCAGCGGAATGCTCAAACGCGACGTGATGGCGCGGTGGAGCGACCTCAGCTCCGCTCAGGCACCGAGCTCGCGGCAGTGGCGGGTGTCAGTGCGTCGACCGCGACTCGAATCGCGCGGGCGCCCTGCGAGCTGTTGGCTCTTACGCCGTGAGCCGGCCTCACAACGCCGCTACGAAGCTCCCGATCTGTGCCAGCATGGCCTCGCGCTTGGCCTCAGGGCCAGGGCACTGGGTAATGTAGGCAGCGACAATGATCGGCG
>DATJTJ010000114.1:0-29244 GCA_035503515.1 Steroidobacteraceae bacterium | reverse complement strand
GTGGGTTACTGGAATATCGCCGCCTATTCTTGCGAGTACCGCTGAGATGCAACGGCCCTTCAGGAAAATCGTGGTTACATCAAGCCTTAGGAAGGATGCGGTGATCGACGTTTCCGCCAAGCATTTTCGCGCGAAGACATTCGAGAATTGATGTCTAGAATTAAACGGATCAGACCTGATCTCAAGGTGCCACTACAGTGAAGGTTGCACCAATCAAGCTGTGCCCAAAGCGCCGCCATCGTGCACGCAGACAAGGTCATTCGGCACTTCGCCGGACGACGGTCGCGATCCACTGGCGGGGCAGCCACATCGGGCGCAACGAAGCACGACTGCGCATTCGCGTTGTTGGCGGAACGCCTCGAATCACGGCGCCGTGGGCGGGCTTACTCCTTCCATCTATCAGATTGCACAGTCCTGATGAGGGTCGAGACGACGCAATTGCGATGTGACCGTTAGCGCTGGCCTGATAAATGTAAGAAAGTGTGCTCCTGCGGCGCGGCGGGTCTGCCCAGCGGATATGTTCGAATGACGTTAGGGCAGCAGTGTCTTTCTCATCGCCAATTGCGCCGACCGCGGCAGCGTCGCATCATTCGAGGTGGTATCTCGATACGGCTGCGCTCGCTGCGCGGCACGATTACCGGGCCACATTCGGGTACGGGGGATTGATGTCATGAGCAAGAAAAGTCGCTCAGTGCTGGTTGTGTCGATCCTGCCATTAGTCCTTCTCTGCAGCGCATTCGCCGTCGCGCAGGCCAAAGAAGGCAAGCAGGCCCTCTGGTCTGATCCTGCCACCTGGCCGGACGGCAAAGTGCCCGCGGCAGGGGACAAGGTCACCATTGAAAAAGGCAAGGACGTGGTGCTCGACGTGAGTCCGCCGGCGCTGCACGGTTTGACTGTCGATGGCACACTCAGCTTCTCGAACAAGGCCGACATCGAACTGACCAGCGAGTGGATTCTGGTACGCGGGGAACTGGATATCGGCAGCGAAGCCAATCCCCACACACGCGAAGCAACCATCACCCTCACCGATAATGTCCCCAATGAAGAGATCGAGGGAATGGGTGACCGCGGGATCATGGTGGAGGGTGGAATCCTGAGCCTGCACGGTAACCGGAAAAACTCCTGGACCAAGCTCGCCAGGACCGCCGAAGCCGGCACTACCTCGATTCAGGTCCTGAACGCCGCGGGCTGGCGGGTCGGTGACGTGATCGTTCTCGCATCAACGGATTTCGATGCCCACCAGGCAGAGCGGCGAACCATTGCTGCCATAAAGGGCAATGCGATCACGCTCGACCAGAAGTTGGACTACATGCACTTTGGCAGGATCACCGACGGCGTGGATGAACGCGGCGAAGTCGGCATGCTGACGCGCAATATCCTCATCCAGGCTTCACCGGATGCAGATAAGACACTCTTCGGCGGGCACGTGATGGCCATGGTCACGAGCAAGATGTATGTCTCCGGCGTCGAGTTCAATCGGATGGGGCAGAACATGCATCTGGCCCGGTATCCAATCCACTGGCATCTCATCGGTGATGCGAAAGGCCAGTACATTCAGAACTCCTCGATTCACGACACCTACAGTCGTTGCGTGACGATCCACGGGACCAACGACGTGCGCGTTGAAAACAATGTGACCTACAACACCATTGGTCACTGCTTCTTCCTCGAAGACGGCATAGAGCACGGCAACCAGTTTGTCCACAACCTGGGAATACTGACCAAGTGCCATCCGGTCGCGCCGTGTATCCCGACAAACCTCGCCGCAGACGGAGAGACCCGTACGGGAGTGAATGGCCAGAATGCCAAGGACGTCCTGATCCCATCCGACAACACGGCGTCGACTTTCTGGATCACTAACCCGGACAATGTCTACCGGGATAACGTGGCCGCCGGTTCCGAACAGGTAGGCTTCTGGATCGCATTGCCGGAGCACCCGACGGGTGCATTCGAAGGCACAGATGTCAGTGCGAAAACCTGGCCACGTCGGACTAAGATACGCGAGTTCAAGGGCAACGTCGCCCACTCGAACTACGATGGTTTGATTTTCGACCGCGGGCAGGATCCGAAGGGCCATTTCAATGTTGGCGGCAACACGAATATGGCCTACGCCGATCCCGAAAAGAAGAGCGGGCCGCTGGTATCCGTCATCGAGGATTTCACCGGCTACAAGAACCAAAATAGCGGTATTTGGGCCCGCGGTGAGCTGCACCTATTCAAGAACTTGAAGTTGGCCGACAACGCTATCGGCTATACCCACGCGTATCCCGGCCTTGCCCCCGGCGGCGGCGCCTTTACCTCAAAGGTCATTGACTCGCTGTTCGTGGGCGAAACCGACAACATCGGCACTCCCAGAACTGCGTCGGAAATGGCGTACGGCCGCAGCTTGCCGAAGCCTGAACTCGCGGATTTTCCGATCCGCGGCTTCGAATTCTACGATTACCTTCATCACGTGGACAATGTCACCTTCCGGAATTTCCAGGACAATGCCACTCGCAAAACGGGAGCGATCTCTTACCTGATGTATACCAGCTTCGGGATTAACCCCGAAAACTCCGTCGAGCACGCGAAATTCATCAACGCCAAGCCGGTGTATTTCCCACCGATGGAGCGTAAGTGGGGCAGTGATAATTTCGGCAGTACAGGCTATAAGGGCGCAGTATTCCACGACATAGACGGGTCGGTCGGCGGTATTCCTAATTCCTACATTGTCATCGACAACGGAATTGCGGATGGCTCCGACGCCTGTGAGATCAAACCGACCTGGAACGCTGCGGTGTGCAAGGGCGATGTCGGGCGAATGAATGTTGGCAGTCCCGGCCGTCGCGGTTTTGGTGGTGTTCCTGGCGCAGGTCCTGCCACAGTAGCAGCTGCCGGTCCGGGCGCGGCGCCTGCCGGGGGCCGACCCTCTGGTCCTGGCGTGCCGGGTGGTCGACGCGGTGCCTTCGGTGGTTTTGGCGGCGGCGGCAATCAACCACCCGTCGTTCTCAGCCACAATGGCAGGGACTTCACCATGACCGGGGAAACCACGGTCCCAGCCGATACCGAGATCAAGGTGGCGACCGAAAGGCCGAAGGTCTCCATCAGCCTGCGGCAGCTGGATAAGGGCGCCTGGGTCATCTTCGACCTGCCGGGATTCACCACCGCAGCCTCGGGTACGCAGGAAAACAGCCTGGATGGGCTGCGCAAGGCTAAGGACACCGCGTACTTCAAGGACAAGGATGCACTCTGGGTCAAGGTTGTCTCAGCCGGTCTCCCTGCCGGTGGCGGCGGCGCTGGCGGCTTTGGCGGTGGAACCAGCGTCGAGGTCAGCCGGTAACCGCAGACTTGCTGAATGAGCTTAACGAATCAGGTGTTCAATGGCCGGATGATCGGAACGATTAGATCGGTGAGGCAATAGGCATTTGCGACGGCCGATAAACGACAGTATGGGTAGGCTTCCCGAGGAGCGCCGAGCTGGGCGGCAGACGCGCGGTGCCTGACTTCGCTCGTTACCCGAGGGTCACCATAAAATGGCAACCTCGCTATCGTGAAGAGCGAACTCGCGGGGAGGGCTGTGCAGGCAACAGAATCGGCGCTTCGAGCAGGCAGCCAAACTCACGGGCAAAATCCACTGAGATCCGGGCGTGCACGGCACCTTGCTGATCGAAAAAGCGCTGCGTGCCACTGAGTCCGAACACGCCCTCGTGCCACACGTTCGGATGAATGTACAGGCCCTGTCGGCCATCAAACCGGAAGCAGATGAATCTCTCCGGTGTCACATCGTCGCCGGGCAATGCCAGCGGCACATAAAAGGGTTGCCGCTGCATCGGAAAGAAGAGCTGGCCGCCGTCCGGGTGGTAGTTCGCATGCCACAGCAGCATACGCTGCGGCGGCTCGCTGTGATCGAGGCGCGCAGACTCCGGTGCCTGCGCGTAGGCCAGGATGTAATGGCCATCGACCGCTTCGTTGCGCCCGTAAAGAACATCGCCGCGCCACTCGCTGACGAATACGCCTTCGGTGGTGCCACCTTGGTCTCCTGAGTCCACATCCACCGGCCGTCTCCCGGCGGCGGGCCAGCGAACGATCTCGACTTGGCAATCCTTGGGATCGTCGACCAGATGGCCATAGTCTTTGAGTGCACCCTTCGTGGCCTCGACAACCGGCATGACGATGCTTGGAAGGCCCGCCGGTAAGTTGGGATGCAGGTAGTCAATCGGCGACGAGGGATCCATGACATTGACTTTACAGTACACCGCATGCGCAATTGTGAATTCCGCGTTCTCGGATACTGGTGCCGATTGCAGATCTTGGCATGCGTGCAAAGATGTCCAATGGTTAACGTCACCGCGTGCTGATAAGCTGCAGGCGATCGAAGCGTTTGTTGAGGCGGCCCCGCCAACTTTGGCGCCGAGCGCCCATAGGACGAACGTTATGCACGGTTGCACCAAGCGGCGATATGGCCTTATTCGGCCGGCAGTCGGTTTCAGCTCTGTAATCCTCGCGGCTACTGCCGCCGCCGCGCCTCCGGTCGACACTTCCCCGCCACTGCAGGAAGTCACGGTCATCGGCAAGCTGGACGCGCATACCCTGAATCGCGAAATCAGGCAGTTCGTGCAGGCGCATGCCGCACCCAGTGCGATGATCGGGCAGGTGGGCCGCTGGCACGAGGCCATCTGCCCTGGGATAACTGGCCTGCAGGGCGCGGCCGAACAATTCGTCTCCAGCCGGATGCTGGACGTGGCACGCACGGTAGGTGCTCCGGTCCCGAACGCCGGCAGGAAATGCGTTGCGAATGGCGAGGTGATATTCACCCCATCGCCACAGCAGCTGCTTGATCACATCGCCGATAAGTACCGCCCCCTGTTGGGTTTCTTCCGGGCCTCCGAGCACAAGCAGGGCGTCACGTTCAACCACCCCATTCAAGCGTGGTACATGACCGGAACGCGGTCTCTGGGCTATCTGCCGCCCCTCAGGTGCAGCCTCGGATGTACGCCGCCGAATGATGGCATGGGAAAGGCGGGATTTCCGACGGCCACGACGCCCTTCATCACCGGGCTGCAGGTCGACTCGGATGAAACCGCAGGCGGACCGGGAGGATTCGGTGCCACGGGCAGCGCGGTCCATCACTTCAGTCATGGGATCCGAGGCGAATTCCTGCACGTCCTTGTGATCGCGGACAGCTGCAGCGACCTGACGAGCATTGTCAATCTTCTCGCCTCCCACTGCGCATCCGTTCCGGCGACGATTACGACCGCTGACATTGCACACCTGAAAGGGCTGTACGGCGCGAACCTGGATCAGGACCTCAACGCGGAGCTCGGCGACATGCACTACGGCATGCGACGGGCGCTCCAGGTTATGCCGACTTCAAAGGGCCCTTGGGTGCAATGAGCCAGGACACCAGTCTTGTTCCGGGATCGTACCGACTGGCTGGCGTACGCAACTGGCATGCACTGCGCGCTTCCGGTTCGGAGGGGAAGGCCGGGGCTGGCTTGCGAATCGAGGCCATGTGATCGGCGACCTGGACGCCCCAGGGGCGCTCCTCACTGAAGCTCCTCAAAAGGTGCTGCGGTCGGTGTTGTGCGACTTCAAAGACATGCGCCACGCCGCCGCCCGGGGCTGGATCGTGGGTGCCCCGGAAGGTGACCCGCAGCCCATGGTCCCAGCCCAGCTGCTCGAGGCAGAAGAGGGTCGCAGGAGTCGTCATTCCGGCGACGCTGATCGGTTCGCGTCGCCACACGGGATCGAGCTGTTCGTACCATACGGCCGTCACGTCGCCGGCAAAAGGAGCCAATGCCACGCCACGGCGGTTGAAGGTCCCCGAAAATGCGACGGCTGCGGGATAGCGGGTGTCGAAAAGCGCCAATCGTACTGGAGAGTGATCGGCTGCGGCCCGGGCGTAAGGCGCCGGCACCGCGGCCACACCGGCACTGGCCACGCAGCCTGCGACGAAGTCGCGTCGCTTCATCGTTTGGCCTGGGCCGTTGCCACGATGTAGACCGCCAGCGCCCGCAGATCCGCATCACCGATTTCGGTCTTGCGGAACGGGGGCATCACCGATATGCCATTGCGCACGAAGTAGGCGACGATCTGGGGCGTGAGATCAGAACGCTGCAGCAGCAGCGCAGGCAGTTTGCCGCCGTACTTTGCCTGCAGTGCCTGCGTCCCCGGCATCCCCGGCCCGGCCGAATGACACGGGGCACACCAGTAGCCGAAGACCTGCTCGCCGCGCGCCGGCGATGCGGCGACAGGGGGCGCGGCACGGTCCTGGGCCCACGCCCCTGATCCGATGAGGGTCAGCGCGACTCCGACGGCGATCCACCGTGCCGAGGCCCTCATGTCAGGCCTTCCTCAGGTGCCGGGGCCAGATGCCGTAGCGACCGGCCGCGAGGATCCCTTTGGGATCCACGGCGTCCTTGATCGTCTCATGGAAACGCCGCAGGGCACCGTTATTGAACGAATAGGTTTCCGCAACCTCGTCCATGAAGCTGGGGGCGGTCCGATATTCGCCCCAGCCACGCTCGGCTGCCAGCCTGACCCAGCGCCGGAAGGCGTCCCTGATCTTGCGGTTCTGGTTCGGATCGTGGCTGATGGGGAACATGATCATCATGACCAGGGCCCGCTCCCAGTTGGTCAGGGAGATCGGACCCAGAAAGCCCAGGTTCTCCCCCGCGGTGATCTCTTGAAGATTTTCGGCGTAGAAGCGCTGGAACTCGAGAATCGATTCGCCGTTGCGCGGCACGATGGGCGAGAACCACACATGGCCGTCCGTGGGATTCGGGTTCGCGGCGCTCCGGGCGCCGATGGAGAACGTCGACAGATTGGGTACGCCGAAATCGACCTTGTGGGCCCGTTCCAGCTGCTCGGGACTGAGCGGTATGCGAAGCAGCTCGGTTTGGGTGAAGGTCGAGCCGGGGATCGCGGCGAAGCGCTCCCTGACGTACTCCATCTTGGCCAGCACCACTTTCTCCGGTCCGTAGATGGGCAGCGTGCACGTCCAATACGGAATCTGCTTCGCGACCGCGAGGGCTTCGAGCGCCTCTGGCGTTGCACCTCCCGGGCGGCGCAGCAGCGCCTGCAGGTCCGGGTCGCGGACCCCGAAGCCGCCGGCGATCGGATTTCCGACGTTGGTCGAACCGTTCACGACCTGCTCGTTCTCCATCAGGTTCAGCGTCTCGATGAGCGGGATGATGTCCCGGTGGCGGTAGACACTGGCGGTGCCCGAGAGGTAGGCCTGGGGCCGCGGCATGAGCCAGAAGCCCATCTTGGTCACGACGCCCATGTTCGACTGACGGAACAGTCCATCGACCCAGGGCCCGAAGCCCCACTTGTGCTGCTGCCATGACTTTGCGTTCGGCAGCGCACCCATGCCCGTGCGCATCAGCTCGCCATTGGCGAGCACGACCTCGAGGCCGCAGTGGGAGCCGAAGTGATCGCGGAACGGGGAGGCCGTCCAGCCGCCGCCCCCGTCCAGGGCATTGCCCATGACGCTCCCCCAGCCCGGGTCCGGCGGGTCGATCCACACCTTGAGGTCGCGTTCCTGAATGTACCGGTAGAGGTCGAAATAGTTGACGCCGGGCTCGACCAGGGCAGAGGCATTGTTCTCGTTGACTTCCAGCACCCGGTTCATCCGCTTGAGGTCGAGCACGACCGAACCGGAGAGCACGGGCGCCGATCCTCCATAACCCAGATTCCGGCCCGTCGAGATGGGATACAGCGGTATGCCGTGCTCGTGGGCCGTACGCACGACCGCCTGCACCTCCTCCACGGAATGAGGTGCGACGGCGGCGGCGGCGACACGGTCCTCCGCCTCGCCCCAGAACGGGGAATAGGCATCCCGGTACAGCGCGACGTCTTCCGCGCTGGTGAACACCCACTCGGCCCCCACGGCCGACTTCCACTGGCGCACGGCATCTTCCAGGTCGGCCCGGCGGACTCCCGGTGGCAGGCTCATCGATTTCCCCCTTTGCGGGCCCTGGTCAGGCTCTCCATGCGGCCGGTGCCGATCAGTGTGGACTCACGGGTCGCCGTTGCCAATCGCAAGGCTCCTGCACTGCACCAGCCCCGTCCTGAACTCCGCTACACGAAGGCACCTTCGTGGGAGTCCCCCAGCATCATGCCACCCAGGCGTTCGACGACGCCGTCGTTGAGGCCGAGATGCTCGTTGATCACGATGGCATCCCGCAGCAGCGGTCCGAGCGGCAGGGTCTCGTAGACGGCCGGCGCACCCACCGTATCGAACATGAGTTGTGCAACCTCGCGCGCCGTGCGGTGAGCGTGGATGCGCGCCAGCCCCATGTCACGCCGCGCCTGCAGTGAGCCATGTCCGTCCGCCAGGAGTTCGGCCCAGTAGCGATTGACGCTCTCGTATACCGCCGCCCGCGCCGCACCGTAGAGCATCTGCGCGCGGGCGAGGGCGAACTTCACCCGCGGCAGGTGGCGCATCGGGGTGGCCGGTGGCGGCAGGCTGATCACCCTTTCTCCGGCGAGCCCGACGGTCACGTCGATCACCCGGCGCATGAGCCCGAGGGGCGTTCCGGCCATGGGGATGAATACGGTGGCCGAACCGGCGTCGGCGTACAGCGGGCCCGCGATCCTCGCAGGGCCTGCGAGGCTGAAGGTGTGGCGCTCGGGAACGAAGAGATTGGTGGCCCGATAGTGATGGCTGCCGCTGCCGGCCAGGCCCATGGAATGCCAGGTGTCCTCGATTTCGAACGCGGACGCCGGCGCGAGTATGAATACCATGCCCGTGGGTGGCGCCGTTTCGGCCTCGAGCGTGAGACACCCCGCCACCATGACGTCCGCGTGCGTGCATCCGGACGCGAATCCCCAGCGCCCGGTCACACGATAGCCCCCGGGCACCCGCACGGCCCGCCCGTTGGGGGGCGCCTGGCCGGCCGTTGCAAAGTCGATGGAGGGATACAGTTCGCGCGCGGCGCCGGTGTCCAGGAACGCGCAGAAATAGCCGCTGTCGGTTCCGATCTTGACCGCCCAGGCGACCGAGGGGTCACCGTAGGCGAGCGTTTCCATCAGCTGCACCTGCTGCGGCAGCGGCATCTCCGGTCCGCCCCAGGATTTTGAGAACATGACGCGAAAGACGCCGGCGGCCCGCAGCTTCTCCACCAGGTCGGCCGGGATGCGGCGCAGTGCCGCCGTCTCGGCGGCCCGCCGCTGAATCTCGGGGACCAGCGCCGTGGCATTCTCCAGAATCTCTGCGCTCGTCAGGAACTGCTCCACGGGGCATCCTCATGTGCGCTAAGTGGCTGATTATAAATGGGGCTGCTCTTACGGCAACTTTCTCCTGACGGACCGCGCCCACAATTTTCGAGCGCGACGTGTCCGCGCAAGCTATGGTTGAAGCACTGATGCCCCGCAAGAGGGCGCTGGGGCACCACCCGGACAATACCGGGGAATCGAAGAGTTGCTGACGTGACGCCGAAGAACAACGCCGCATGTATCGGCCTGTGCATCGCTCTGGCCGCGAGTTGCGGCTGTTCGCGCAACGCGCTCCCTCCCGAGGCGCCACCCGTGGTGATGGTGTCCGCGCCGCTGCAGCAGCAGGTGACCGAATGGGACGAGTACGTGGGACGCTTCGAGGCCGTCGAGTCCGTGGACGTACGGCCGCGAGTCTCCGGGATGCTCCGGTCCGTGGAGTTCCGGGACGGCCAGACCGTTGCCAAGGGTCAGGTGCTCTTCACCCTCGATCCGCGGCCCATCGCCGCGCAGCTGGAACAGTCCCGGGCGCAGCTGCTGCGCGCCAAGGCCACCCTGGTCAACGCCGACGCGCAACTCCGGCGCGGGCGGGCGCTGATCGCGAGCCACACCATCAGTCAGTCCGACTTCGACACCCTGTCGGCGGCCGAGCAGCAGGCCGGCGCCGATGTCGCCGCCGCCCAGGCGAACGTGGATGCCAGCGCCCTGAACCTCGAGTTCACGCGGGTCGTGGCGCCGCTCACGGGCAAGATCTCGTATCACCGCCTGGCGCCGGGGAACCTCGTGACCGCCGAAAGCACGGTGCTCACGACCATCGTGACCCTGAATCCGATCCGGTTCGTGTTCGATGCCCCGGAGTCGGCGTTGCTCAAGTACAAGCGCGAAGCCGGCGGTGCCCTGATCGGCAACCGCGTCGACATCCGGCTCCAGGATGAGACCGACTATCGCTGGAGCGGGCACATGGAGTTCCTGGACAACGCCCTGGACAATGCCTCCGGAACCATCCGCGGCCGGGCCCTGGTCGAGAATCCCGCGGGATTTCTGACGCCCGGCATGTTCGGTCATCTGCGTGTGTTTGCGGCACGTCCCACCGCCGCCATGCTGATACCCGATCAGGCCGTGGTGAACGACCAGACCCGGCAGATCGCCTATGTCGTCGGTACCGATGGCACGGTGGCGCAGCGCACCCTGGAGGTCGGCCAGCTCATCCATGGCCTGCGCGAAATACGCGGCGGGCTGGCGGCCACCGACAGGGTCATCATCGACGGCGTCCAGCGGGCCCACCCGGGCCGCAAGGTCGATGCGAAACCGGGCCGGATGAGCGCGTTCCCCTCGGGGGTCTCGGTCGGCGAGAACGGTCAGCTGAAGCTGCCGTGAAGGTCATCCATTTCTTCATCGACCGGCCGGTGTTCGCCGCCGCGATCTCGCTCGTCATCACGCTGCTCGGGGCGATCGCCTACCCGAAGCTCGCCGTCGACCAGTACCCGCACATCGCCCCGCCCACGGTGACCATTTCGGCAACGTACCCCGGCGCCTCGGCCGAGGTCATGGCGAACGAGGTGGCGGCACCCCTGGAGCAGCAGATCAATGGCGTCGACGACATGCTCTACATGTCCTCGCAGTCCATCGGGGAGGGGCGCAGCAGCATCACGGTGACCTTCAAGCTCGGGACCGATCCGGATATCGCGCAGGTCAAGGTGCAGAACCGCGTGCAGACCGCGCTGCCGCAGCTGCCCCAGGAGGTGCAGGATCTCGGGGTCACGGTGCGCAAGGGCAGTGGCGATACGCTGCTGATCGTTCACATGTACTCCAGCGATCCGACCATGGATCGCAAGTTCCTCGCCAACTACGCCAGCCTCCAGGTGCGGGATCGCCTGCTGCGCGTGCCGGGGGTGGGGGACGTCGGCGTCAATGGCGCCCGCGACTACTCCATCCGCATCTGGATCGATCCCGACAAGGCCGCCGCGCGCGACCTGACCGTCTCGGAAATCGTCGATGCCCTGCGCAACAACAACCTGCAGGTGGCCGCGGGCGCCCTCGGCGGCCCGCCGTTCACGGACAGTCCGGCCGCCCAGCAGGTGAACGTCCAGACGCGGGGCAAGCTGACGACGAGCGAGGAGTTCGCCCAGATCATCGTCAAGCGCGACGGCGAGGGCCGGCTCACCCGCGTCAGCGACATCGGCCGGGTGGAGCTCGGGGCGCAGAACTATGGCGTCAATGCGTACAAGAGCGCCGAGCGTGCGGTGGCGCTGAGCGTGACCCAGGCCCCCGGGAGCAATGCGCTGGAGGTCGCCAATGCGGTGCAGGTCGCCATGCGCGAGCTCAGGTCGGATTTCCCGCAGGGCATCACCTACGAAATCATCTACAACCCCAGTACCTACATCCAGGCCTCGGTCGATGAGGTCTGGCGGACCCTGATCAATGCCACCCTGCTGGTCGTGGTCGTGGTGCTGCTGTTCCTGCAGCGCTGGCGCACCACGATCATTCCGGTCCTGGCCATTCCCATCGCCCTGATCGGCACCGGCGCCGTGCTGTCGCTGTTCGGGTTTTCACTCAACAATCTGTCGATGTTCGGGCTGGTGCTCTCCATCGGCATCGTCGTCGATGACGCGATCGTGGTGGTGGAGAATATCGAGCGGCATATCGGCTCCGGCATGAGCCCGCGGGAGGCGGCTCACACCACCATGGACGAAGTCGGCGCGGCGCTCCTGGGGATTGCCCTGGTGCTCATTGCCGTGTTCGTGCCCACGGCGTTCATGGGGGGCATCACCGGCCAGTTCTACAAGCAGTTCGCGCTCACCATCGCGACCGCCACGCTCATTTCCCTGGTGGTGTCGCTGACCCTGTCCCCGGCACTGGCGGCCCTGATCCTGAAGCCGCATTCTGAGGAGGGCTCCGCGGGCGGGCTGCGGGGCGCGCTGTCACGCCTGGGCCGCGTCCTGACCCGCGGCTTCGATCGCCTGAGCCTGGGCTACGGCCGGCGGGCACTACAGGTGATCGGCTGGTGGCGGCCGGCACTGGGGGTCTACGTGGCCCTGATCCTGATCGCCGGCTGGCGCCTGGTGGAGACCCCGCGAGGTTTCATCCCCCAGCAGGACCAGGGAGATGTGTCCATATCCGTGCAATTGCCGCCGGGCGCGACGCTCGCCCGCACGGACGCGGTGACCCAGCAGGTCATTGCCATCGTGCTGGCCACTCCCGGGGTCTCCTCCGCCTCGGTCTATGCCGGCATCGACGGCAATGGATTCAACAACCAATCCAGTTCCGGGCAGCTGTGGGCGGTGTTCGAGCCCTTCAAGCAGCGGCTGAAGAAGGGACTCACGGCGGCGCGCATCACCGCGGACCTGCGCCGACGGCTGGGTGTGCTCACGGCGGCCGACATCCGCATCACGCAGCCCGCGCCGGTCCTGGGACTGGGATCTGCAGGGGGTTTCCGGATGATGGTCGAGGATCGCGGGGGCTTCGGGTACGCGGCCCTGGAGGCCGAGACCCGGGACCTGGCCGAGCAGGCGGCCCGGGATCCGGTCATCGCCAACACCTTCGTCGGCCTCAACAGTCACAGTCCGAGGCTCAATGCCGATGTCGACCGTGACAAGGCCGAAATCCTGGGCGTGCCCTCGAGCAACGTGTTCGCCACGCTGCAGACCTACCTCGCCGGCACCTACATCAACAACATCAACCTGCTGGGGCATACCTTCCAGGTCATTGCCATGGCGGACACCCGCTATCGTCAGGACGACGCGTCCGTGGGGCTGCTGCAGACCCGGTCCAGCTCCGGATCCATGGTGCCGCTGAGCGCGCTCGTCAACTTCTCGCCGGCCACGGGACCCTACAAAGTGATGCGCTACAACCTGTATCCGGCCGCGGACCTGCAGGGGGAGGCTGCCCGCGGCGCCTCGGCCGGCCAGGCGATCGATGCCATGGAGCGACTGGCGCGCGCGCGCCTGCCCCCGGGCTATGCGTTCGAGTGGACGGACATGGCCTACCAGCAGCAACTGGCCGGCAATGCGGCCGGAGTGAGCTTTGCGCTCGCCGTCGTCTTCGTGTTCATCTTCCTCGCGGCGCTGTACGAAAGCCTGACGCTGCCGCTGGCCGTCATCCTCATCGTTCCGATGTGCCTGCTGGCGGCGATCCTGGGCGTCAACCTGCGCGGCACGGACAACAACATCCTGACCCAGATCGGCATGGTCGTGCTGATCGGGCTTGCCGCCAAGAATGCGATCCTGATCGTGGAGTTCGCGCGCCAGGCCGAGGAGCGGCTGAAAATGGCCCCGGCCGCAGCGGCGGCGCATGCCGCGCGGACCCGGCTGCGGCCCATCCTGATGACCTCGTTCGCCTTCATTGCCGGGGTCACGCCCTTGGCATTTGCTTCCGGGGCCGGGGCCGAGATGCGCCAGGCGCTGGGCACTGCGGTATTCTTCGGCATGATCGGGGTGACGCTGTTCGGCCTGTTCTTCACCCCGGTCTTCTATGTGATCTGCCGGCCGCGATCCGGACCTGCATGACTCAGGGACTCACCCTCCGCATCGTTCTCGAGAAGCCGCCCGCCGGCGTCGATTTCGCTTTGCAAAAGGGCAAAGGCGGTGCCTACGAGCCGGTCCAGAAACAGCGCTCGAAGGGAGGCGACCTCATTTTCGAATTTCAGCCCGCGATCAGGAGTACCGCCGACGGCGTGTCGCTGGCTGGCCCGTTCGTGCAGGGTCCGCCTCACGCGCGATTCGTTTACCTGGACATCGGAACCTATGCCGGTCAGGCCGACACGCAGTGGAGCCGCCGCCTGAAAATACCTCTCGCAGGAATTACGGCGCCAATGATAGAAAGGGCCGGAGTGCTCGAGGCGCGCGTGCCCGGCACGGGGCGCGACGGCGGACCCAACTGCGCGTCCGTCAAGGATTTCAAGGGCTGGCGATCACCGAAGTAGTCAGGGGGCATGACCGATGCGACCGTTTAGCGCAATTGTCGTGACGCTGGCGATGGGCATCCTGGGCCCTCAGGTACGGGCCCAGGGGTCACCCGTTTCGGCATGTGACTCCTTGAGATCACTCGCCGTGCCGGGGCTCGTCATCCAGGAGACGAAAATCGTTGCCGCGGGGCCCGTCGAACAGCCGCCGGATGCCGCGGGCGCTCCGGCCGCCGGCACGATGATGCCGGAACACTGCCTGTTCCGCGCAACGCTGAATCCCCGCACCGGCCCGCATGGCGAGAGGTTCGGCATCGGGATCGAGATGCGGCTTCCCACCCACTGGAATGGCCGCTTTGCCTTCGAGGGCGGGGGCGGACTCGATGGGATCCAGCGCCAAAGCTATGGCTCGGTGTGGGGCACGATCAGCCCGCCGGCGCTGGCACGGGGCTTCGCGGTGGTGTCAACGGATGGCGGTCACCGCAGTGCGTCCATGGCCGATGCACATTTCGGCCTCGACCAGCAGGCCCGCATCGACTATGCCTACAACGCGGTCGACAAGACGACCCTGATCGCCAAGATGCTCATGGCGCGCTTCTACGGAAAAAGGCCCCAGCACTCCTACTTCATCGGCTGCTCCAACGGCGGCCGGCAGGGCCTGATCGTCGCTCAGCGCCTGCCGCTCGAATTCGATGGCATCGTTGCGGGAGACCCCACCTTCCGGCTCGCATGGACCAACGTTGACCAGGCCTGGAACGAGATCGTCCTTGCACGGGCAGCGCCCAAGGACGCCCAGGGCCAACCCATCGTCAGCCAGGCGCTCTCGGCGAGCGATCTGAAGCTGGTCGCCACGTCCGTCCGGCAACAGTGCGACGCCCTGGACGGGCTGGCGGATGGGATGATCAATGACTATCGCGCCTGCCATTTCGACCCTGCGATACTGTCCTGCGCCGGGCCGAAAACCGATACGTGCCTGGCACCTGTGCAGGTCACGGCGCTCAGGGCGCTGATGGCAGGCCCTCATGATTCGCAGGGCAGGGCCCTCTATGCCGCCTTCCCCTACGATACGGGAATCGCCGACCCGGCCTACCAGCACATGCACCTGGGAACATCCGGCACTTCGACCAACAACTCGGCCGATGCGACGCTGGGCTTCGATTCCCTGCGCTATTACTCGATGACCCCTCCGGATCCCGGGTTTGATCCGATGCATTTCGATTTTGATCGGGATACGCCGCGGATCCTGGAGACATCGAAGCTGGATGACGCGGATGCGGCTTACCTTGAGAGCTTCGCCTCACACGGCAAGCTGATCCTCTACCATGGCATGAGCGACCAGGGGCTCTCGCCGCTGGATACGGCGGCCTGGTACGAGCGGTTGCAGGGCACGACGGGCGGTCATACCCAGGACTGGGCTCGATTGTTCCTCGTTCCCGGCATGACGCATTGTGGCGGCGGTCCGGCCACGGACCAGTTCGACATGCTGACGACGATTCAGTCCTGGGTGGAGGAGGGTCATGCCCCTGATCGTGTCGTCGCGCGGGGTAAGACGTTCCCCGGTGTGACCCGTCCCCTTTGCCCGTATCCCCGGATCGCCCGCTACGCGGGCGGGGATCCGAAGAGCGAGAAGAGCTTCACCTGCCGTTAGTGCCGGTCAAGGCGCAGTTCCATGCTGCGCGAAAAACTGCCAGATCTGGCTGGCGGCATCGAAGCCGTCGAGCGACTTCGCATCCGGCCATTGGTGCCCCCAATCCTTCAGGGAATACAGCACCACCTGCGTGTCGCGTCGACATCCTGACCACACCCGCCGCTCGATACGGCCCTGTGCGAGCCACTTAAGCTGGGGGTCGGCGTTGCAGCCATCCACGTCCACCCACAGTCCGATCGAGCGCGCTACCGAAATCGCCGTGGTCGTGCCGTGGCTTTGCGCTCCGCGTCCGCCGTCGTAGGGGACGTTGGCATCGGCACGGCCGTGCATCGCGAGCACGGCCACCGGCTGCCGCGGCCGCGGGAGGGACCATTCCGGTTCGTTCGCCGCGGGCCTGCCGCCGATCGTGCCGGAAACGACGGCCACTGCGGCCACGATGTCGGGGTGTTCGGCGGCGATGCGGTAGGCCAGCATTCCGCCATTCGAGAATCCGGTCACGTAGAGTCGTGAGCGATCCACCGGGGTCCTGCGCGCGGCGTCCTCGACCGAGGCGAGTACGAAACCCACGTCATCCAGATTCATCTTCCGCGCTCTCCCGCAGCAGTGGCCCGAGTTCCAATGTCGGAACAGGTTCCCGAGTCCGATGCCCTGCGGATAGACGACGATGAATCCCTCGCGATCCGCCAGGGCGCTGAAACCGCTCAGCCGTTCGAATTCGCGGCCGGTGCTGAAGGCTCCATGGAGGGCGACGACGATCGGCAGCGGGGTGGTGCGGTCTACCGCGGGGACGTGGACGTAATAGCTGCGCCGGATACCGAGCACGCGCTGCGGCATCAGGATTTTCTGGGTTCCGCTGTGCAAGGGCGGCGGTTCCCCCGGCTGGGCCCCGAGCGCCCCACCGACCGCGCCACCGGCCGCCAGCAGCGATACCACGACCCAGGCCAGGTGAAGCCGTCCTCGCATCAGGGCGGCGGGCCCTCCGAGGCCGGGTCGCTTTCGTAACCCGAATCCGGAGGCCAGCCCCCGCCGAAGGAGAATTCCTCTATCGACCGGATCTGTCCGTCGACGATCTTGAAACACTCGCCGGCGTTGGTGGCGCCGGGCGGGGTGCGCTCGCCGTGCGGAATGATGTACATCGCCACCACGATGCCCCGATCGGCGTCGATGACCGGGAAGCGACGATTGACCACCGGTTGACCGGTGAGATGCTGGAAGCTGCCGGCACAGGTGCCGCCTTCCCGCTCGGCGGGATGGTCCGGAGAGTTGGTGACCTTGGCGCCGCTGGCATAGCGGTCACACCGGTAATTGAAAGGAACCCGGGACCCATCGTGATGGCTGATGCCGTCAAGGTAGCTTTCGACCAGCTTCAGCAGCTCGCCGCGTGAGCGTCTGCGATCCTTCGGCACGGGGGCATCGTAGAGGATGTCCGGGTGCAGAAGGTTTTCCGGATGGGAGAAGGCGCTGTCGTTGCCGTTGAAGCCGGTCTCGGACTCCGTGATGGTGTGGTTCACGACCTTCAGGCGGACGAAGAAAGCCCCGACGCCGTTGTCGGTGTCTGCGGCCCCGAAGCTCACCACCTGGCCGGTCACCGGATCCGCGAACGTATCCCGACTCTTGATGCTGTTCGCGATCTTCCACAAGCCGCCACCGGACGCGACGGCTTTCGCATTCTCGCGGGCGTTGACCTGCGGGGCGAGGGGCAGGCCCGCCGTTGAATGATGCGGGAGCCGGTCGAGGTAGGCATTCATGATGCCTTCCAGGCACGACCGACTGCAGCCCGCGGACACGGGTGCGGCCGCACTGCCGGTGGCCCATGCGATCAAAAGGACGGTCACCGGGATCATTCTTGGGGACATGCAGGCTTCCCATGCACAGCTGCCCTGTCCACGGTACCGCGTGCACGCCTTGCTCGCGAGCCGCGGTTGCGGTCAGCGCCGGCCCTCAGGCGACGTCCTCGCCGGCGCGGGGAGTCGGGGTCCGGGTTTTCGCTCCCATTCCCGCCATTCCAGATAGCGGCAGTCCTCGGTTCGTGGTGGTCCGCGCAGTCCTCTCGGAGCGGGCGCATACGATCGATCGTAGGGGTCGACGCGGACGTGGGTTTTCATGATGACTGCGGAGGGCGTTGCACTGTCAAGACTTGTACAACTTTCCGCCAAGCCCTGACATGAGAATGAGGGCAAAAGCGATGTCAGATTTGGCCTATGAAAGAGGGGGCAACTCCATGAAAGAGCGTATTTTTTACGCAACAAATCCGGCGGTGAGCGCTCTTCGCATCGTTCACCCGGCTCAAGGTCTTTCCCAGCCCTATCCAGTACGGCGCACGTACGCACACTGTATGAAGCGACGACGGTGCGCCCTGCGCTGCGGTTCCCACACGCGAAGGCTGCACAGCTGTCTACAATGACAGTATGGAATTGGAGCGCAAACTGGCGATCCTCGCCGATGCCGCCAAGTACGATGCCTCCTGCGCCAGCAGCGGTGGGCCGAAGCGCTCCGCCGCGCCGGGCGTGGGCATGGGATCGACCACGGGCATGGGGATCTGCCATAGCTATACGCCGGATGGCCGCTGCGTGTCGCTGCTCAAGATCCTGCTGACGAACTTCTGCCTCTACGACTGTGTCTACTGCGTGAACCGGCGCTCGAGCGATGTGCCGCGGGCGCGTTTCAGCATCTCCGAGGTCGTGGACCTGACGCTCTCGTTCTACCGGCGCAACTACATCGAAGGCCTGTTCCTGAGTTCCGGCATCATCCGCTCGGCCGACTACACCATGGAACAGCTGGTGGAGGTGGCCCGCCGGTTGCGGGTCGACGAGGGCTTCATGGGCTACATCCATCTGAAGACCATTCCCGAGGCCAGTGCCGAACTGATCGCCGCGGCGGGGCGCTATGCGGATCGCCTGAGCGTCAATATCGAACTGCCGAGCAGCGATGCCCTGAGTGCGCTGGCGCCCGAGAAGTCCGCCCTGTCCATCAAAAAGGCAATGGGCTCCATTCGCCTGAAGGCCGAGGAGGCCAGCGCCGAAGGACCGCGGGCCCCGCGTTTTGCCCCGGCGGGCCAAAGCACCCAGATGATCGTCGGCGCGGAGCCTTCCACGGATATGACGGTGCTCGAGACCGCGGATACGCTCTACCGATCCTATCGCCTGCGCCGTGTCTATTACTCGGCATACAGTCCCATCCCGCACTCGTCCATCCGCTTGCCGAACCGGGCGCCGCCGCTGCGGCGCGAGCACCGGCTCTATCAGGCGGACTGGCTGCTGCGTTTCTACGGGTTTTCGGTGGCTGACCTGTCGCAGGCCCTGCCCGGCGGCGCGCTGAGCCTCGACATCGATCCGAAGACCTCCTGGGCGCTCGCCAACCGCGCCCGTTTTCCGGTCGACGTGAACACGGCACCGCGGGAACTCCTGCTGCGGGTTCCCGGACTCGGGGTGCGGGTGGTCAGCCGGATCGTTGCCTCGCGCCGACACCGGCGCCTGCGCTTGGAGGACCTCAAGCGCCTCGGCGCCACCCTCAAGCGCGCCCGGCACTTCATCATCGCCGCCGACTACTCGCCCGCGAACGTCGATCGCCAGTCATTGCCCGCGGAGCTTGCCCCGATGGGGGCGCAGCAGTCGCTGTTCTGAAGCGATGGTGGGCGTGGGTGAAACGTTGACGTTCGAGTCGTGGCGGGACGCCGTTCGACCGCAGCTGGCGGCCGGCAGGCCTCCCGCTCAGGTGTTCGGGCCCGGAACCGGGCAGGCCGCGAACCGGAAGACCCCGGTCGCGGTCCGCTTCTCGCGCCCGATGATGGCGCTGCTGGAGAATCTGGCCTGTTTCCGCCACGACGGGCGCTGGGAACTGATGTACCGGCTGTGCTGGCGGACGCTGTTCGAGAACGCGCAGCTGCTGCAGGATGCGGCAGATCCGGACGTGGCCCATGCCGTGTCGATGGACAAGGCCGTGCGGCGCGACCTGCACAAGATGCACGCGTTCGTGCGCTTCCGGGAACTGGGCGGGCAGGGCGGAGAACCCGGATTTTTCGCCTGGTTCGAGCCGCAGCATGAAATCCTGCGGCCGGGCGCCCGATTCTTCGTCCGGCGCTTTCCGAACATGCACTGGACGATCGGCACCCCGGATGGCGCCGCCGTATGGGACCGGCACTCGCTGCAGATCCTGGCATCCCCGCCGCTCCATCGGCGCCCGAGGCAGGACGGGCATGAGGACCTCTGGCGCACCTATTACCGTTCCATCTGCAACGTCGGCCGCATCAACCCGACCGCGATGCAGCGCGAGATGCCACAGCGATACTGGCGCCACCTCCCCGAGGCCGCCGCCATCTCTTCACTGCTGCAGGACGGGCAGGCCCAGTTCGCCGCCCGTCCGCAGCGCGGCGATCACGAACGGTTCAGCGCCGCGCGGGCGGTGCAACGGGCCTTGCAGGCACTGCCGCCGCAACCCGGGGGGCTGCAGGCCTGCCGGCGCTGCGATCTGTGGAAGCATGCCACCCAGGCCGTCGCCGGGCGCGGACCGGTGGCAGCCGCCATCATGCTGGTCGGCGAGCAACCCGGTGAGGAGGAGGACCTGCGCGGCGAGCCCTTCGTCGGGCCGGCCGGCAGGGTGTTGCGCGAAGCGCTCGAACAGGCGGGCCTGCGGGCCGAGGATCTCTTCGTCACCAATGCGGTCAAGCATTTCAAATGGGAGCGGCGTGGCAAGCGCCGGCTCCATGCGCGACCGGGGGCGCTGGAAATCCGCGCCTGCAACGACTGGCTGCAGGCTGAGATCCAGGACGTTCAGCCGACGGTGATCCTGGCCCTGGGCGCCACGGCCCTGAAGGCCTTGTGCGGACTTACGGAGTCGATCGAAACCGCAGGCCGCATGACCCTGCATCACGCCAGCGGCGCGCGGATCCTCGTGACCTATCATCCGGCGGCGATCCTCAGGGCCGCGGACGGTCGGGGCGAACCACTGCGCGCCAGTCTCATCCAGACCCTCAAGGATGCCGCAGACCTGGCGGCGCAGGCCGGCGCCACGAAGCCAAATTGACCGATGTGGAATATGATCGCAGCGGCCAGTGCTGCCCTACAGGAGAGATTCCACATGCGCTCAGTGCTTTCAGGTTCCGCGGCCATCCTGTTGCTGTCGTACGGGTGCTTCGCCCAGGCCTCGGATCCCCCCGCGGCCGGTGCCACGGCGCCGCTCGACCACAGCATGCTTCTGGGCACGTGGAATCGGGTCCGGGAGCCGGGTGACCGGGAGCACGTGAGCGCGGTCACTGCGGACCTGCTGCACCTGAACAAGGAATCCAAGGATACACGCGCTTCGCCGGTCGTCATTCTCGCCGAGCTGCCGCCCCTGAAGCCCCAGTACATGACGCAGTGGGTGGATTTCATCAAACGCTCCCACGAGGCCGATGAGCGCGGCCAGCCGCTCGCCACCGGTTATTCACACTGCCTGCCCGATGGCATGCCGACCATGATGCAGGGCATGTTCCCGATGGAAGTGCTGCAGGCGCCGGGCGACATCACCATCCTCGAGGAAGCCTATCGCCAGATACGGCACATCTACCTCAACCAGAAGCAGATCACCCCCATCACGGATGCCGAGCCGGGCTTCTGGGGTCACTCCGTCGGCCATTGGGAAGGCAATACCCTGCGGGTCAATACCGTCGGAATCCGGGAGGAGGTGCGGGTGGAGGGCGTCCCGCACAGCGACCAGATGCAGATCGATGAAAAGATCGAGCTGCTGACACCGGACACGTTCAAGGATGCGATCACCGTGACCGACCCGGTCTACCTCACCGGACCGTGGTCCTTCACCTGGCACTACAAGCGCG
Source organism: Steroidobacteraceae bacterium (assembly GCA_035503515.1). Lineage (GTDB taxonomy): Bacteria > Pseudomonadota > Gammaproteobacteria > Steroidobacterales > Steroidobacteraceae > DAIDKA01. The sequence goes on along the minus strand of DATJTJ010000114.1, from coordinate 7,689 downwards.
AAAAGGGCTACAAGATCCTCGAGTATGTCTGCGAAGACAATCGCGAGGAATCCGACAGCGACAGCCAGAAAATGAACCTGTCCAGCGGCCCGACCTCCCAGCACTAGGGCTTCGGCTCAGGTCTCCTCATCGTTGAATGCCGCGAGCTGCGTGACCGCGAACGTGCGGTGCAACGCGCGTAACTCGGTGCGGTGCAGGAGCACCAGGCGATGCAGGATCCGCGCGCCCTTCGGTGCGAGCCTGACCAGCACCTGACGGCGGTCGGCGCGGCCACGTCGCTTGCTCACCAGGCCGAGTGCCTCGCAGCGCGAGACCAGGGCCACGACCCCGTGGTGCTGCGCCTGCAGCCGTTCCGCCAGTTCCGCGATCGTGGCCCAGTCCCGGCCCGGGAACCCGCGAAGGTGGAGCAGCAGCAGGTATTGCAGGGGTGTGATCCGCGCCTGGCGAACCGCCCGTTCGCTGGATCGCAGGAAGCGGCGGATCTGGTACCGCAATTCGGAAATCGCCTCGAAATCCTGCTTGCTCAGTTCCCGGTAGTTGATCCGAAGTGCCATAAAACCGTGCCCCGAAGCCGATTCGGGAAACATAGCACACTGTGATATAATTTCCCGATTTCGAAAGGTTCCTGATGCAACCGCAATGCGTCCAGCCGCTGCCGCGGGTCCCCTCGCGCCTCGGCGACTACACCTTCAATCCACGAATCCTCATGATCAGCGCCCTCGCGCTGCTGGTGGGCGCGGTCTCGGCCGTGGTGGCCGATGGCCTGCTGAAACTGATCGGGCTGATCACGAATCTGGTCTTCTATCAGCGCCTCGCGACGGGGCTCGTCGCCCCGGGGGCAGGCGTGCATCACTGGTCCCTCATCGTCGGTGCACCGATCATGGGCGGACTCATCGTCGGCGTCATGGCACGGTACGGCTCCGAGGCCATACGCGGCCATGGCATGCCCGAAGCGATCGAGGCGATCCTGCGCGGCGGCAGCAAGATCAAGCCCCGCATCGCGCTGCTGAAGCCGGTGTCCGCCGCGATCACCATCGGCACCGGCGGGCCGTTCGGTGCCGAAGGTCCGATCATCATGACCGGTGGCGCCTTCGGATCGATGATGGCCCAGACACTGTCCCTGACGGCCGATGAGCGCAAGACGCTGCTGGTCGCGGGCGCCGCCGCGGGCATGTCCGCGACCTTCAACGCGCCGCTGGCGTCGATCCTGTTGGCCGTCGAGCTGCTACTGTTCGAATTCCGGCCACGCTCCTTCGTACCGGTGTCGATCTCGGTGGTGGTCGCGACGGCGCTGCGCTGGGTACTGCTCGGCGGCGCGCCGATCTTCCCGACGCACACCGTACTGCCGGCCCTGTCGCCCCTGGATCTGCTCCTGTGCGCCACCGCGGGTGTCGTCGGGGGGTTCGTCGCCTGGTTCGCGAGCCTGCTCGTCTACCTCTCCGAGGACACGTTCCGGAAATTGCCCCTCCACTGGATGTGGTGGCCGGCGATCGGAGGCCTCATCATCGGGGTGGGAGGCCTGTTCGAGCCGCGCGCGCTCGGCGTCGGTTACGACGTGATCGGCACCCTGCTGGCGGGCCACGCGACGCTCTCACTGATCATCGGCATCCTCATCGTCAAGACGCTGATCTGGAGCCTGTCACTGGGGTCCGGCACCTCCGGCGGCGTGTTGGCGCCGGTGTTCATGATCGGCGCGGCGCTGGGGTCGCTGCTCGCCTACGTGTTTCCACCCGTCGCCCCGGGCTTCTGGGCGCTGATGAGCCTCGCGGCAGTGGTCGGCGGCGTGATGCGCAGCCCCCTGACCGGCGTGGTGTTCGCCATGGAGCTCACCCATCAGTGGGACGCGGTGATGCCGCTCGTGATCGCATCGACCGTCGCGTACCTGCTGTCGGTGCTGATACTCAAGCGCTCCGTGCTCACGGAAAAGGTCGTTCGCAAGGGAACCCACGTGACGCGCGAGTACTCGGTCGATCCGCTCGAGATCTTCCTCGTCGGTGAGATCATGCCCGACAGCTGCGTGTGCTTCCGGCGCGGGACGAGCCTTGCGGCGGCGTTGCAAGCGGCGGAAGCGACCTGGCCGACGGCCGGCAGGCAGAAACTGGCGCAGGTGCAACGCCTCTATCCGATCCTCGAGCAAAACGGGGATCTCGCCGGGGTCGTCACCCGCCAGCAACTGCTCAGTTCGGCACTGAGGCTGGCCTCGAACCCGAATGCCAGCATCGAGGAGTTGATGGTGGGAGAAGTCGTCGTCGGCTATCCGGACATGACGCTTCGCGAACTGGCCAACCTGATGGCCGCGCGCGAGGTTTCGAGCGTGCCGATCGTCAGTCGCGCTAACGTGCGGCAGGTGGTGAGCGTGATGGCCACGGACCAGGTGCTCGAGGCGCGCCTCCGGGACGTGAATGAGGAGCACAAGTCCGAGCGCGTGCTCAACTGGCTGCAGATACGCCCGGAACGTCAGGTTTGAGCATACGCTTGGGGGTCGCAGGGCCGGTGCACCGATACTGACACCCGCTCCCGCGCGGCACCTACAGCAGGCGGAGGCGAAGGCGCACATACTCGCCCTTCCTGTCCATGAGGGACCTATCGCTTGTTGCGGGCCGGAACCGGAGTTGCCCTGGCCGCGGTCTGTCTGGCCACCGTCGCGGCGGCCGGCGATCCGGCTTCCGATTTCAATGCCGTCGGTCCGCACTGCGACCGCGGCTGTCTGACCGGCATTCTCGACCAGTATCTGACGGGCCTGGTGGGGCACGACCCGGCGCGGGTACCTTTCGCCGATCGGGTCAAGTTCACCGAAAACAACGTGAGCCTGCGGATAGGCGATGGCCTGTGGGGCACGGTGAGCGGCATCCGGCACGACGCCGACCTCAAGTTCGCCGATCCGGAGACGGGCGAGGTGGGCTACTACGGGGTGGTCGAGGAACACGGTGTGCCGGCGTTCATCGCCTTGCGGCTCAGGGTCCAGAACCGGAAGATCTCGGAGGTGGAAACCATCGTCCACCGGCAGGAGCCCGGGCCGGCCGGGGACCCGGCGACCTTCAGGCAGGATCCGGGTTTCTTCGGCACGCTCCCCATTGCCGAGCGCACGCCGCGCGGCCGCATGGTCGATCTTGCCGACGGATACTTCAGCACGCTGCAGCTCAACGACGGGAAGATCTTCACCCAGTTCGACGATCATTGCGAGCGATGGGAGAACGGCTGGCAGGGCGCCGGCAATCCCCGCGAGAAGAATCCGGCCAACAGGACCTCCTGCGGGGAGCAATTCAAGCTCGGAATCTACCGCTGGGATACCCGGGTTCGCGACCGGGGATTCCTGCTCATCGACGAGGAACGCGGACTGGTCATGACCCGCATGTTCATCGACCATGCCGGCGTCCTCACCGACTACACCCTGACGAACGGCGAGAAGCGGGTATCATCCATCAAGTCGCCGTATACCTGGTGCGCGCTCGAGCTGTTCAAGATCCGCAACGGCAGCATTTTCAGGATCGAAGCGGTATTCATCGGCGTGCCGTACTACATGCCATCCCCGTGGGTCCAGGGCGGGGGCTGAAGGAGGAGACCTGTGGTTGATTTCTCGAAAGACCCGACGGCGCGGGGCTTCTTCGCACCGGACCGATTCGAGGCCCGGGTCTACGACTGCGAGGTGACGGGGGAGATTCCCAAGGACCTGAACGGCGCCTTCGTGCGCGTCGCGACCGAATGGTTCTATCCGGCCCGGTACGCCCACGACTCGATATTCAATGCGGATGGGCTCGTCGGGCAATTCAGGTTCAGGAACGGCATCGTCGACTTCGCCGAACGCTGGGTACACACGACCCGCTGGCGCAACGACCAGGCGGCCCATCGCCAGCTCTATGGCCTATACCGCAATCCGTTCACCGACGATCCGAGCATCCGCGAGGAGACGATCGAAAAGCCATACCTGCGCACGCTCGCCAACACCAATGTCCTCACCCACGGGGGCAAGCTCTTTGCGATGAAGGAGGATGGTCCACCGTATGAGCTCGATCCGCAAACGCTCGACACCCGGGGGCCGATGACGTTCGGCGGAAAATACGCCAGCCAGACCTTCAGCGCGCATCCGAAAATCGATCCCGTATCCGGGGAGATGATCTGCTACGGGTACGAGGCCACGGGGCTCGCGAGCAATGCGATCTTCCTCTATACCGTGGACCGCGCGGGCCAGGTGACGAGCGAAGTGCGGTTGACCGCGCCCTACGTGAGCATGATCCACGACATCGCGATCACCCAGAAGCACATCGTCATTCCGGTCTTCGGCTACGAGACCAGTCTCGCGCGGCTGAAGGCGGGCAAGATCCACTGGGCGTGGAATGCGAAATTGCCCACCTACATCGGCATCCTGCCACGCGGCGGGAGCGCGCGGGACCTGCGCTGGTTCAAGGGACCGCTGCGGGAGATGGTGCACACCTTCAACGCCCGCACCGAGGGCAACAAGGTGATCCTGGAAGCTCCTGTGGGGGAGTCCAACCCTTTCCCATTTTTCCCGGCCGATCCGGGCAATGAGGACCCACCCAACGCGCAGCGGGGTTGGCGGGTGCGTCGCCTGGTCTTTGATCTCGGCTCGAAGGACGACGGCTATTCGGAGGAGATCCTCTACAGCCAGCCGATCGGTGCCTTCGGGCGCATCGACGACCGGTACATCTCCCTCGACAACCGCTATGTCTTTACCCAGTTCACGGACCCGGCCCGTCCGTTCGATGAGGCGCGGGCCGGCAACCTCAAGGGTCGCGTCACCAACTGTTACGCCCGATTCGATCTGCACGGCCACGCCATGAGCAGTTACTTCGCGGGCGACACCCACTCCCTCGGCGAGCCCGTCTTCGTGCCTCGCACGATTCACGGCGCCGAAGGCGACGGCTACCTCATCGGCATCGCCAACAATCTTGCCGAAATGCGCTCGGAGCTGATCATTGCCGATGCCATGAAGCTCGAGGCAGGGGATATCGCCCGGGTGATCCTGCCGTTCCGGCTCGGCTCGCAGGTGCACGGCAACTGGCTGGCGGGGGATCCGCTGTCCTTCCCCGCGGGGCAGTCCGCTTGAGCGCGGGCTCGGTGTCGCGGCGCGCCTTCGTCGAGGGCGGCCTTGCCATCATCGGCGCCACCACCCTCGTTCCCCGGCGGCCCGGATTCGCTGCCCCGGCGCCGGCGCTGCCGCCGGTGGTAGGGTTCGGGATGGACCGTCCGTTCCTGGACCTCACCGGCCTGGCGCAACCGTATATTCCACCCGTCGGCATGCGCTCCGGCCAGCCCCTCGCCACACTCAGTGATGATGTGTTGTTGAGTGGGTTGCGCCTTTAGCTCGAATCCTCCTGCGAGTTGCGCGGCCGCAGGATTTCCGGTCCCGGGAGTTGCGATGGTTTACGACACGATCGTGGTCGGTATCGGTGGCATGGGAAGCGCTGCGGCCTGGCAACTCGCCCGGCGCGGCAAGCGGATCTTGGGTCTGGAGCGTTTCGACATACCGCATGCGATGGGCTCCTCCCATGGCATCACGCGCATCATCCGGCTCCCGTACTCCGAGTCACCCGCGTATGTACCGCTGCTTCACCGTGCCTATGAACTGTGGCGGGAAATCGAGGCGGCCTCCGGCATTGAGCTGCTGCTCATTACCGGCTCGATCGACGCCAGCGCGGAGTCCGATGCCCTGTTCCAGGGCGCGCTCAACTCCGCACGTCTGCACGGCCTCGCCCATGAAGTGCTGAGCGGAAGCGAGGTCAACGCGCGCTTCGCAGGGTACCGGATTCCCACCGGACATGCGGCGGTGTACCAGCCCATGGGAGGCCTCGTGGCATCGGAAAAGGCCATCGTCGCCCACGTCAATGCGGCCCTTGCCCTCGGGGCGCAGATCCACGCCCGCGAGACCGTGGTGGCCTGGGAAGCCGCGCCGGATGGCGATGGCGTGGTCGTGAGTACCGATCATGGACGCTACGAGGCGGCGACACTGATCCTGTGCGCGGGCGCCTGGATGGGTGAGCTCGAGCCGCTGCTCGAAGCCAGGGCGGTTCCCGAGCGACAGGTCCTGGCGTGGCTGCAGCCGCGCGAGCCCGAGCTGTTCACGCCGGCCCGGTTCCCGGTGTTCAATCTGCAGGTCGACGAAGGCCGCTATTACGGCCTGCCGATATATGATGTCCCCGGATTCAAGTTCGGTCGGTACCATCACCTCGGCGAGCGTGGCGCTGTCGAAACCATTCGCAGGGACCCCGATCTCGCCGACGAGAGGCTGTTACGTGCTTTCGCCGAGAAATATTTTCCCAAAGGCAGCGGACCGACGATGGGCCTTCGATCCTGTTTCTTTACGAACACGCCGGATGAGCATTTCATCGTCGACTTCCACCCACAACATCCCCAGGTCATTCTTGCCTCACCGTGCTCCGGACATGGCTACAAATTCTGTAGCGTCATCGGGGAAATCCTGGCTGATCTGGCCGGGCCGGACGGGAAGACCCGACACGACATCGGGTTTCTGCGGCTGACGAGGCAATAGCAGGAGGCCAGACCCATGCCAACCCACCCCCCGTACATCAAGCGTCCTCATCCGGACGCCAAGGTATCAGGCGCCTGGGATGTCCCGAAGCTGTGCGCCGCCTACGACTGGCCCCGGAATCTGGCCGGCGGCGGCGTGATCGCCATCGTCGAACTGGGCGGCGGCTGGCTGCAATCCGACCTCGATGAATTCTTCAAGGGAATAGGAGCGGGATCGGCAACGAAACCCGTCGACGTTTCCCTCGGTGGCGTCACGAACTCCCCGGGCCAGGATCTGGATTCGGATACGGAAGTCGCCCTGGACATCCAGGTGGCCGCGGCCGCCTACTACGTCGCGACGGGGCATCCTGCCGAAATCCGCATGTACTGGACCAACGATATCGCCTCGGGAGTGCAGGCCGCGGCGGCAGATGGCTGCGATGTGTGCTCGATCTCCTGGGGCTCGGATGAGGCGAACTGGGGCGACACGGCAGGCCAGCAGATGGAGCAGGTGGCCGCGGCGGCGACCGATCGTGGCATGGTCGTCTTTGCCGCCTCCGGCGACAATGATGCCGCCGACGGCGGCAGCAATCCGGCCAACGTCGACCTGCCGGCCTCCTGCCCGCATGTCATCGGTTGCGGCGGTACCCGCAAGACGGCAACCTCCGAGACCGTCTGGAACGACAATCCCGGCAATCCGGACGGCGAGGGCACGGGAGGGGGTTTTTCGACCATTTTCCAGCCGCTGCCCGACTGGCAGGTGGGCGCGCCGCAGGGCCCCGGGCGCATGGTTCCGGACGTCGCCGCCAATGCGGATCCGAATACCGGCTACAACATCATCGTTCGCGGCAAGGGCGCGATCGTGGGAGGCACCAGTGCCGTCGCACCGCTGTATGCGGGCCTGTTCGCCGCATTCGGCCGCAAGCTCGGCTGGGTGACGCCGGAGCTGTGGCAGAACCAGGTCTGTTTCAATGATATTACGCAAGGCGACAACGGCACCTACCGCGCAGGCCAGGGCCCCGACCCCTGCACGGGCCTCGGATCTCCAATCGGCACCCGGCTTGCCAGGGTGCTCACCAACCCGAAGGCCGGTCAGTCACGGCTCATCGGCCAGCTGGTGGCCGCGAACCGTCGTCTTCGCGCGCGGGCGCACGGCGGGAGTGCCACGTGAAATTCTTGCGGCGAGGGCCGTTGTGACCTGGA
>DATJTJ010000113.1:0-2875 GCA_035503515.1 Steroidobacteraceae bacterium | reverse complement strand
CCGATGCTTTACGTGGTGTTCCAGTCGCTGCGCGAACGGGCGAAGGCCCGGTTTGGGCGGAGCGGGCGAGCGCCGGCTGCCTCGCCGGGGGAGTGAGGCTGGCCGATGCTGGCGCTTGAACTATAGCGCTCAGAAAGATATCTTTCGCCCATGGAGATCACCCCGGAACAGATCCGAGCCGCCCGCGCGCTCTTGCGTCTCGAGCAAGCAGAACTCGCTGACCGCGCCCACGTGTCGGTGGTTACCATCCGCCGTCTCGAGGGCGGGCGTGGGAGCGAGCGGGTGGCGTTGAGCACCGTGGCGGGCGTTCGTGCCGCCCTGGAACAGGCTGGGGTAGAATTCGTCGCCGATGGGGTGCGCCGTCGTGCTGTCGTCCGACCCGACGCACGCATCCTCTACGACGATCTGCGCGCGATCAGCCTGCGCAGCGCCGCCCGGCTGCAAGGGCGCGCGTTGCCGACCGATGCCGATCTGTACGACGAGAATGGCCTGCCGGCGTGATCGTCGTCGACACCTCGGCGCTGATGGCGATCCTACGCCGAGAGCCGGAGGCAGACAGCTTCCTGCGGATCATCAGCCAATCGGAGCGCTGCTTGTTGTCCTCGGTCAGCTTGCTGGAAATTAGCATGGTGTTGGCCGGATCTACCGGTGACGCAACGGCATGGAAGGAACTGGACGCCCTGATCGCCCGGGCAGGGATGTACGTGGTGGCGCAAGATACCGAACTCACGGAAGCCGCCCGGGGGGCTTTCCTACGCTACGGCAAAGGGCGTCACCCCGCTGGCCTAAATCTTGGCGACTGCGCGTCCTACGCACTCGCCAGGCATCGTAACCTGCCGCTGCTGTTCAAGGGAGACGATTTTCCCAAGACTGACCTGCGCTCGGCAGCCTGACGCACCCGGCGGCGAAGCGCGCCTCCTTTGATGCCCGCGAGGAAACGCATGACCCAGCTTCCGCCATTGGACCCCACGATGCTGCCGCCAGGTATTCGGTCCCGCTTTGTCGAAGGGATCAACGGCCTGCGCGTCCACATCCTGGAAGCCGGGTTCGAGACACCGCAGCGTCCATGCCTGCTGCTTCTGCACGGCTTTCCCGAGTTGGCGTATTCCTGGCGCAAGGTCATGCCGCCGCTGGCCGCGGCAGGTTTCCACGTGATCGCGCCCGACCTGCGCGGTTACGGCCGCACCACGGGCTGGGACACGGACTACGACGCCGACTTGCGTCCGTTCCGTTTGCTCAATGCCGTGCGCGATGCATTGGGCCTGGTGTTCGCGCTGGGATATCGGTCGGTCGCCGGGGTCGTTGGGCACGATTTCGGGTCTCCGGTCGCTGCCTGGTGCGCTTTGGTAAGGCCCGATGTGTTCCGCTCGGTCGTGCTGATGAGCGCACCTTTTGCCGGCCCTCCTGAACTGCCTTTCGATACCGACTGCAACCCCGGGTCACCGCCGCCGCAGCAATCGATTCACGATGCTCTGGCGGCGCTGGACCCGCCGCGCAAGCATTATCAGTGGTACTATTCCACCCGGCCGGCCAATTCGGATCTGATGCACTGCAAGCAGGGCGTGCACGATTTTCTGCGTGCATATTATCACCACAAGAGCGCCGACTGGACCGGGAACCGGCCGTTCCGCCTCGCCGGCTGGACGGCCACCGAGCTGGCGAAGATGCCGACCTACTATATCATGGATCTGAATGAAACCATGGCGACGACGGTGGCGCCGCACATGCCCCATGCCAGCGCGATCGCCGCATGCCCGTGGCTGCCGGATTCCGAGCTGGCGGTCTATAGTGGCGAGTATCAACGCACCGGGTTTCAGGGCGGGCTGAACTGGTACCGCTCTGGAACCGCCGGGAGCGAGACATCGGATTTGCAGAATTTCTCAGGCCGTACCATCGACGTGCCATCATTGTTCATCGCCGGTGCAAGCGACTGGGGAGTTTATCAAAGGCCCGGTGCGTTCGAGGCAATGGCTGAAGTTGCGTGCACCCGGATGCAAGATCGGCATCTGGTCGATGGCGCAGGTCATTGGGTGCAGCAGGAGCAGGCATCGCGGGTGGCTGATTTGCTGATTGGCTTCCTGAACGGCTCATGATTCCGCCCCGCTCCGCCCCGCCGCGTCGATGCGCTCACGTTGCACAGGCTTTCCCCGGTCATTGCCTTTATGATCGAGGATTTGCTGCCACTCTGGGTAACGTGTGCTGTAGTCGGTCTATGAACAACGTTTGCATTGCAAGCGCCCGGCCGTGACGATGGGAAGGAACTGAAAGCGTGATCCCGCTGCTCCAGGTCGAGGGGTTGCGGAAGTCCTTCGCCGTCGGTCGCCCCGGTTGGTTTGGTCGCCCGCCGGCGCACCTGGCCGCGGTCGCCGGCGTCTCCTTCGCGATCGACCGCGGCGAGGTGCTTGGGTTGGTCGGAGAGTCGGGCTCCGGCAAGACGACGGTCGGGCGAACCTTGCTCCGCGTGCTGGAACCGGACGAGGGCCGCATCGAGCTCGACGGCACTGACATCGCGCACCTGCCCGCCCGTGCCCTTGCGCCGTACCGACGGCGGATGCAGCTCGTCTTCCAGGATCCGTTCGGCTCGCTCAATCCGCGCATGACCGTGGCGCAGACGGTCAGCGAACCGCTGCTGGTCCAGCGGCTGGCACCGAATCGCGCCGACCGGCGGCAGCGCGTGGCGGCGCTGCTGCGTCTCGTGGGCCTGCCGACGGATGCCATGGGCCGATACCCACACGAATTTTCCGGCGGCCAACGCCAGCGCATCGGCATCGCCCGCGCCTTGGCCTCGGAGCCGGAGCTGCTGGTCGCCGACGAGCCGGTGTCCGCGCTTGACGTGTCCATTCAGGCGCAGGTGGTGAACCTGTTGCTGGACCTG
>DATJTJ010000112.1:0-20119 GCA_035503515.1 Steroidobacteraceae bacterium | reverse complement strand
GGGTTCGAATCCCGTAGGGAGCGCCAGCGGAATCAATAGCTTACAGCGGATACTGGGGCGCGGCCGGATCAAGAGGCCGCCCTTCCGGTGCTCACCCCTGCAGCGCCTCGCGCGCTGCCTGAAGCAGGCGCCGGGGTCTCTCACCCAGTGCCGCCAGGCACACCTTCAGCGCAAACATGAAGTCATTGTCCCTGGCCATGGTTATTTGCGGCTGCTGGTTGAATCGCACGGCGTACGCGGCGTGCACGTCACGGATCAGCGAGTCCAGCTGCAGGCGTGGCAGACCGCCCGCACCTGCACCCCGGTTGATCCTGCGGGCCGCCTGCTCGAGTACCTGGATGGATCCCTGCAGGCGCTCGACCGAAAAGCCCCTGGGGTAGTAGTGTTGCTTGTCGACGGTCCACATCAGCTGGCCGAGCATGTCCTTCTCGCGCGCCGTCAGCAGCGCGATGCGCTTCGCCAGTTCCCTTGCATCCCTCTGGATCGCGCTCGCATTGGCGCGGATGACCGGCATCGGGGGGACTGCGGCCTGCCCCACCCTCATCCTCGTCCTCAGGTGCTCATCCACGACACGCTGCAGGTCGCCGATGAATCGCGACCCCTTCGCGTTGCGTGCAAAGCGGGCCGATAACTTTTCCTGCAGATCTTCCGCAAAACGGAAGGACTTCACGCTCGCAACGTTCTTCGTTTTCATTCGTGCACCTTCCCGGGAGGCGCATTGTAGTGCAGGCGGGACCGGGCCGTGCTACTGCAGGTGCACCATCAGCGTGCTCGAGTAGTTGCGCCAGCCGATCGGAATCACGATCGGCCGCGCGCCGTCGGGAAGCTCGAGCTTGTTCTTGCGACCGACGGTCACGGTGGGCACGGATATGTTGAACTGATGGCCGAAGTCGCGGCGCGCGTTGCCTGAGAGGGTATTGGCGATCTCACCGACGAGGTCGCACAGGTTCTCCTGGCACATGTCCGTTTCCTGCATGCGCATCAGCATCACGCACAGCATGTTCTTCGGTGCCGTGAAGGCAACGACGCCGGTGTACTTGCCGCTGATCTTGATGGTGCCGGTGAAATCGGACAGTTCGGGGATCCTGTCGATGGCGAGGAACGGTGTGCCGCAGACGGCAGCCTGCTGCACGGAGGTGTTGAAGTAATTCATCACCGCCTCGAGAAAGACGCTGACCTCCGCTTCGGTGCTCAAGATGGGCTCTCGGCGCTGATGAGTTTCAACAGCGCATCATTCAATTGCCGGTCCGTGAACGGCTTGCACAGGAAGCCGCGGGCTCCCTTTTCCAGAGCCTCGATGGCGGTCAGTTTGTCCGCAAGCGCGGAGACCACCAGGATCCGCAGCTGCGGATCGCGTTCGATCAGCCGCTCCACGCACTCGGTGCCATCCATCTCCGGCATCGTCAGATCCATGGTCACGAGCGTGGGCCGCAGCGCGGCGTGCATTTCCAGCGCCTCCCGGCCGTTGCGGGCGGCGCCGACGAACTGCACGTTGAGTTCCTGGGAACGCTCGATGCGGCGCCGGATGACGTTCGAGTCATCGACGACCATGAGACGATGGGCCTGCGTGGCTGGCATGGGTACCCCTTCAGGCCACCGACGATTGTCGGCCGCGGCCCGCGGCTTTGGGCAGACGCACGACGAAGCGCGTGAAGGTGCCGGGCTTGGTGGAAATGGCCAGCCGTCCGTCGCATTCGCGCAGCGAGTCGGTCACGACGTTCAGGCCGACGCCACGACCGGCATGGATGGTGACGGCATCGGCGGTGGTGAACCCAGGCTCGAGGATCAGCTTGAATACCGCCTCGGGCTTCATGGTCGCGGCCTGATCCGGCGTCACCAGTCCCTGGCGCAGCGCGCGATCGAGCACTTCCTCGTAGTTGAGCCCGCGGCCGTCGTCCTCGACGCGCAGCACATAGTGCTCGGCCTCCGTGGCCTCGAAGGCGACGTTGATGGTGGCGACGGACGGCTTGCCGGCGCGCAGACGCTCGGCGCCCTCCTCGACGCCGTGCACGATGGCGTTGCGGATCATCTGCACGCACACGTCCCGCACGCGCGCCGCGTGCGCGGCGGGCACCGCCTCGAGACCCGAGGTCAGCAGCCGCACCGGCCGCCGGTAGTCGGCCGCAACGGTGTCGGCCAGGCTGGTAAGCAGGTTGGCGAGCGTGGCGGGAACGCGGGGCAGGGCATCGTTGCCGGCCAGCAGCACGTCCGTGTTGATCCCGACATCGTTGTCCTCCTCCGGCGCCGCCGCGGGTGCAACCGACTGGAACTGGGAGATCCGGCTGCGCAGCTCGCTCATCTGGGTGCGGTAGTCCATGAGCTCGCCGAGCTTGACGACCGCCGGGATGAAATCATCGCCGGTGAGCTCGCCGCGATCGCGCAGCGCCGCCAGCAGATCCTCGATCGCATGGATATGCCGGCCGAAGGCGCTGAAACCCAGCGCCATCGCCTCGCCCTTGAGCGCATGCATCTCCCGGAACACGCCGTCGACCTTGGTCCGCAGGGTCTGCGGATCCTTGCCGGGGCTGCCGAGCATGGCATTGGCCTTGCGCACCGCGATGTCGGCGGATTGCATGAAGGCATCGAGCTGGCGCGGATCGGCCTTCAGCAGTTCGAGCAGGGCCGCCGCCTGGGCGTCGCTGTCGGCCTTCACGTGGGCCACTTCACGCTGCAGCAACACCCGGTCGGTCACGTCCGCCACCGCGCCGAAGATGAAGGCCTGGGACTCCCCCGGATCGCGCGCACGCCGGAACGAGAAGGACAGGTAGCGCAGTTCCCGGCCCCGCGCGCCCGTGAAGGCCACTTCGATCTGGCTGAGCGGATTGACCGACTCGATCAGGTCCTCGTGGACCTTGTCCATCCACAGCAACCCCAGATACTTCGTGGCGGCGTGCAGTGTCTTGGCATCGACCAGCGGCCGCAGCAGCTCCTCCAGGGTGCCCCCGGCGATGGAATTCTGCCGCAGCAGCGTCTTCAGGGAATCCGAGTGCGTGGCGCCGATACGGCCCTTCCTGTCGACCAGGAACAGCCCCTCGCGCACGGTGCCCAGGATGTTCGCGATCTGCTGTTCGGCCTGCAACGCCCGCAGCGCGCCGCGGCGGGCGGACCAGGCGAAGTACAGCATCAGGCCCAGCAGCACCGCGGCCAGGGCGGTGCCGCCGATCAGATTCTTGCGCAGCTGCTCGCCGTCCGCACCGACCGACTGGCGCAGCAACGTGGACAGTGCCGTCAGATCCTCGGTGAGCCGGCGGCCGCTCTGCGCCTGCTCACGCACCAGCCCGTCCACCGCGCGCTTGAAGGCTGCGCCGCTGGCGGAATATCCGGAGCCGGAAGCCGTATCCACATAGAGGTCCTCGGCATCGAATCTGGTCAGGCGCTGCAGCGTGCGATCACGCGTCGCCCACTGCGAATCGATGCCGGCGACCTTGGCCGAGATGTCCGGATCGTGGGCGAGGCCCGCGCTCCCAACCGCGGCGCGCAGCGCGGCGAGCGTGGCATTGTCGCGCTGCCGGTCCGTCTCCAGCACCTGCAGACTGTCTCCCACGAAGGTACGGTTCTCGAGGCTGCGCTGGATCAGTGACAGCAGCGAATGGCTGACCTGCGGTTCCCCGGAGAGCTCGGAGGCCCGCTGCAGCGCGGTAGATGCGGCCTGCAGCGTACGCGCCGACTGCATGCCATAGAGCAGCAGCGCCGTGAGCGCCGCGGCGGACAGCGACGCGGTGAGCAGCGGCCAGATGGAGACGCGGGACCAGACGGAAGCCTTCGCCATTGACGCTACTCCGCGGGCTTGAAATTGATCTTGAAGCGCGCGCGCTGGGGCCTGGTGGGATCGGCAAGCCCCGTGGTCGCGAACTTCGCGCCTTTGACGGCCATCAGCGCCTGGCGGTCAAAGACATGCGCCGGCATTGAATCCACGACCGAGAGCGAACTCGCCGAGCCGTCCGGATTGAGCATGAACTCCACGACCACATAGCCCTGGACCCGCCGCACCAGCGCCGTGTCCGGATAGTCCACCTGCAGCGGCCGCGACGGTCTGGGCGACAGCACCGGCAGCTCGGCCGCCGGCGCACTCGCGGGCGCCGCGGGGCTGATGGCGGCCGCCTTGGAGACGGTCGTCGCGCCGGCGGGCCCTGCATCATCGAGGGTGTAGGCGATCCTGAAGCGCGCACGCTGCGGCTTGTGAGGGTCGGCCAGATCGCGGGTCTGGAAGCTCGCATGTTTGATCGCCGCGAGCGCCGAGCCGTCGAAGGTGCCGTGCGGCGAGGACTCGACCACGCTGGCGGCCGACGTGCTGCCATCCGGATTGAGCGTGAATTCCACGGTCACATAGCCCTGGATGTTCTGTTCCAGAGCGAGTTTCGGGAAGTCGACCTGCAGGGCGCGCGCGGGTTTGGGCGAAAGAATGGCGTCGACGGCTGCCTTGGCCGGCGTCGGCGGTGCGCTCGAACGGACCAATTTGGCCGCGGCGGCCGCCTCATCACCCGCCTTCTTGGCCGCCACGGCGGCATCCAGCGCCGTGCGCGTCTCGGCAAGGTCCGCGGGGCTCCCCAGGTCCTGCGCCACGGTCAGCACCTGCTGGGCACCCGCGAAGTCCTGGCGACCGATCGCCGCGCGCGCCCGGCGCAGCAGGGCGCCGAGGAGTTCATGTCCGGCGGACACGGTCTGCGGGTTATTGCGGGCCAGCTCGCGCATGGCGAGGAAGCGCGTCCGGGCATTGTCCGCCGCCGGGTCCAGCAGCTGGTCGGCGGCAATCGCGGCATGCACCCGCTGGGCATCCGCGGCCAGTTCGGTATCCAGGTTGAGCGCATCGAGTTCCTTGCGCAGTTCCGGAACCGGTGCATGCTCCCCGGCGAGGGCCGCGAGCTGGTCGATGAACTGATGAGCCGCCTGCAGATTGCCGGCCGCCATCGCGCTGCGGGCCTGCGCCGCGAGCTGCTTGGGTCTGGCGGCGGCGACGGCCGCGCCGAGTGCACGCAGTTCCTCGGGCGCGATGTCCGAGTGCTGCAGGACTGCGAGCAACCGCCCGGCGGTGTCCGCCTCCCCGGCCTGCAGCGCATTCTGCACGCGCAGCCGCGCCACCGACTGCAGCCGGCGCACGCCATCCAGGGCCTCGCCGTTTTTCGGATCCTGCTCCAGGACCGCGCCATACAGTTCCAGCGCGGAGGTTCCCTGCAGCGGGGCGTCCGCCTTGGGTAACTGGGTGGCCGGATCGCGGAAGGCGATGCGCGCCATCGACAGCAGATCCTCGATGCTGGCGGTCGGAGCTTTCTGGGCTACGCCTGCCGCCGCCGTCGATTTGGCGGCGACATTGTCCGACGCGGGTCGCGCGTGGGCGGCAGCGACCGCGGTGGGTGGCGCGGCATGCCGATGCTGCCACCACCAGGTCGTGGCCGCCGCCGCTACCGCAATGGCGACCGCGCCGGCGATCATCGGTCCGCGGCGCTGCGCCAGTACCGGATTGGCCGGCGGCGGCGCGGCCGCAGCCGGCACGCTGAGACGCCGCTTGGCCTGTTCGAGGGCGGTGTTGATGCTCTCCACGCCGATCTCGGCGCGGGATATGACTGCGCAGGCGCTGCCGCGCGACAGGGCGGATTGCCAGTTGGACCGGTCCTCATCGGCACACAGCACGATCCAGGGATGCCGGTGGTACTGCTGCTCGAGCTGGGCGAAGCGGCTGCGCGCATCGGCGCCCACCGTCGCGTCATAGAAGCCGATCCATTCGGTGGCGGCGATGCCGGGAAGGTCGGCGGCGGAATCGGCGCTGAAGCTGCGATAGTCATCGCCCAGCGCGGGTCCGACCTCGATCAGGGATTCATCTGCAAGGCCGACTAGGACGACATCGGTGCGCCGCCGGCCGTGCTGCGGAACTTCGCCCGCGTGAGCTGGGCTGTCGGGTATCGGTGCAGGATTGCTGACTGACATCGGGAATCCACGGCCGCAAGAACAACGGCCTGTTTTCGCAGAGGCGGGTCTGCGGGACTGTGGTTGTGTTCACGGTGCGCACAATCCGTGATCCAGCTGCGCCAATAAAGATCAGCGCTGTGCGCCGGATCACATTCGCGGGGCGGATATTATGCTGCGACGCAACAATCCGGGACACATGTCAAAACGCGCCGCTCCCCGTCAGCGCCGCGCGCAGCCCGGGCCGTGCACGACCTCCGCGAGCGCCGAACAGGCATCCACCACCGAGATCTCACCGCCCGGCGAGGCGACGCGGCGCGCGCTGTGCAACAGCAGGGAGCGTATTTGCGGGGCCCCCAGATGCGGGTCCTGGGTCAGCAACAGTGCAACGATGCCAGAAACCTCGGCGGCGGCCAGCGAGCTTCCGGACGCGAAGTCGTAGTGTCCCCCCGACACCAGCGTCAGCACGTCGTGCCCCGGCGCCTGCAGATGATGCGGTTTGCCGGATGTTTCCTCCGCGGCGTCCACCGCCAGGACCTGGGGCAGATCTGCGGGAAAACTGCCGGCGGGGGTATGGGCCGCCGCGCCGACGAAAATCGTGCCCTGTGCCGCGCCTTGCTCGATGAGCCGGCTCAGCAACGGGTCGGGCGGTCCCGCCAGACTCATGTTGACGATCGCGGCGCGCGCGACGATGGCGGCCTCGAGGGCCTGCGCCAGCGTGAAGCTGTTGCAGGCGGCCGCTGCACCTGCCGAGGTCTGCCAGCAGGCCTTCAGCGCGATGATCCGCGCCTGGGGCGCGATGCCGACGATGCCGATGCCGTTGTCGGCAAGGGCCGCGATGACACCCGACACCTCGGTGCCGTGCGTGTCATGCGCGAAACGGCCGAAGTCCCCATCCACGAAATTGCGCCGCACGACGACCTGCCCCCTCAGGTCGGGATGTTCGAAATCCACTCCCGTGTCGATGACGGCCACCTGTACGCCGGCGCCGCGGGTCCGGCGCTGCGCGTCGATGACGGCCATCTCGCGCAGTGCCACCTGCAGGCGCGCGTACGGATCGTTGTAAGGAGTGTTCACCGTGCCCACCGCGGCGGTCGCGGGCAGATCCTCGGGGGCGGACTCGGTGCTGAATTCGTTCAGCGCCTGGACCGATTCGACCCGCCGGTCACCTTTTCAGCTGCGCCATGAGCGTGGAGCGTGAATCCGCACCCGGCAGCTGGAACATGATGCACTGGACATGGAGCGTCGCGATCGGCCAGGCCGAGACCTGTCGCAGGCCGTAGTCGCGCTCGAGGGCCCGGGCCTGACTATTGGCCCTGCCGGTCACGCCGTAGTGCCCCGCCGAATCATAGCCGCGGGGGGTGGAGCCGGGATGTTCAGCCTGGGCGCGCGACTCGTCGCGCAGTGTCACGACGATGTAGCCGGCAGGGTCGCCCCGCGCCTGCTGCGGAATGGGCGGCGCCCGGGGCGGCACGAGAGTCGCGCAGCCGCCCAGCAGCATGCTCACCAGTACGCCGAGGCCAGCAGTGCGCAGCCCGCGCTTCATCCGCCACCGGCACCCGCGGCATTCCCGGCACCGTCCTGGGGTTCGGCGAACAGCACGTCCGGATGGGCGCGCAGCGCCGCGGCGCGGCGCGCGGCGACCTCTGGTGTGATGGCGGCGTCGGCGAACCCCAGCGTATAGACATTGGCGGCCGTCGGCCCGTCGATGATGTGCGCACCCTGCTGCAGCAGCAGGGTGCCGAGGCCTGCCACCGAAAGTCCGGAACGAAAGACGACGCGGATGCGTGCGCTGTGGCGGTAGGATGGTTCCGCGGAGCTCAACGTGACGTACGATCCCGGGGACGCAGTGTGGGCGTGCCAGGCCCAGGCGCCGTAGCCCAGGCCTGCCGCCTCCAGCAGCACGGCCGCGGCCAGCCACTGCACAATGCCCAGCGGCGGCCGCCGTCGGCGCGGCGCCATCACCGTCGGTGCGGCCGGTATCGAGCTGTTGAGCAGCGCATCGTCGTCCGCGACATCATCGATGCGGCCCATCAACTTCTGGAACGACGCCTCGGCGGCAAAAACCAGGGAGCCTTCCGCCTGCATGGCCTCGTACAGGCGCACGTGCGCTTCGTGGTCGGACCGGCACTGCCCACACTGTGAAAGATGCGCGGCGAGTGCCGCCGCGGCGCCCTTCTCCAGGGTGCCGTTCACGAACCATGGAATCTGCTCGGCGGCGAGTTCGTGGGCGGTGGCTTCGATGAGTTCGGGGTTCAAATGGGTTCCTCCGCTAGAGTGCGCCGGCCAGGGGCGTCAGCAGGCCCTTGAGCTTGCGTCGCGCGTGAAACATGCGCGTCTTCACCGTGTTGACCGGGCACTGCATGATCGCTGCGATCTCCTCGCAGGAATGACCGACGTGATAGGCGAGTTCCAGCACCACGCGCTGCTCGTGCGGTAACTTCTCCAGGGCCACACCCAGCCATTCACGCAGCTCGGCCTGCTCCCAGGGTTCCTCGATCTGTTCGGGTGCCTCGCCTTCCTCCGCCATCAGCTCCGGCCGCACGCGTTTCAGGGTCTTCAGCGCCCGGCGGTAGCCGATGCCGAAGATCCAGGTGGAGACCTTCGAGGCGCCGCGGAAGTCCGCGGCGTGCTGCCAGACCACCCAGAACGTGTCGTTGATGATTTCCTCGGCCAGCTCGTACCGCGCCGTCAGGCGCATCAGGAAACGGGCCAGGCGGCGGTGATAGAGGTCGCCGGATCCCCGCAGGTCTGGGAGATGCCGTGATAGATGTAGTCGCTGGTCAATGCCAGGGAGCCGCCGAGGTCATCCGGCGCGACGCCGGCCGATACCACGGGTGCAGCGAACACGCTGATGCTGAGCAGCACACTCCTGTGGCCGGGCGCCATGCAATCGAAGCTAGCATTTTTCGCTCCCGCTCAGAAGAACCCGTGCAGCTCGATGAAGTACAGCCGCGTGTGCTGGGCGTCATCCTGCGGAATGCCGTCGTAGTAGCGAACGCCCGCGCGCAGCTGCAGGAACTGGATGGGAGTGAGCTCGTAGACCACGCTCCAGCGCATTTCGCCGTTGTTGCGGACGCTGCGGTCCGGATCCAGGTACTCGCTGGTGACCTTGAGATTGTTGCCGCGCGTGATCAGCCAGTCGGCTTCCAGCAGCGTCGCCAGCATTCGTCCCTGGTCCACCCCAAGACTCCTGTCATCCACGATGTCGGCCTCGGCCAGCCAGGACACGGGTCCGGTGCGCAGGCCACCGAAGAGCCCGTAGGCACTGCGCGCGCCCCCGAGCTTGTCGTTGTAGTTGGCGGCCGCGCCCAGCCGCCACGACGACTCCACATAGATGACCTGGCTGCTGTACTGCTTGCGCGAATCATCCACCGGACCGCTCGCGGTGCCGTTGGTCACGTCGAGCTGCGCGTCCCAGTGGCCGCGCAGCCAGCCGAATTCGATCCCCTGGTCGGGGGTGGTCATGTCGATGCCGCTCGCCTGCTGCACGAAGGCGCTCTGGTCCTGCAGCCGCCAGCCGAAGGGCAGGTACATCTGTCCCGCCTTCAGATACCAGTCGTGACCTCCCGACCAGTACAGCACGTAGGCCTCGCGGTTCAACGCGCCGCCGGGCGCCACCTGCTCGTCCACGTAGACCAGCAGTCGCTCGGGTACGACCTCGGCCTCGAGGTAGAGGCGCGCCTGTTCGAGTTCGAACTGCGAGATGGTCTTCGCATGCGGGACTTCGGTTGCCAGCGCCGCGGCGCGCAGGTCGCCGCCGATGCGCAGGAACCCGTTCAGGTTCCCGGTCCACGTTTCCGGGCCGGCATCCAGGTGGCTCGCCGGCATCGCCGTCTGTGCGAACACGTCACCGTACGGCCCGCGCAGGCCGCCGCCGGTCGGATTGACGTGGCACTGGCTGCATTTGAGGCCGCTCTGGAGGGCGAGATAGGGCTCGGCAAGACAGCGGCCGCCCAGCAGACCCATCCCCAGCAGCGCGCACCTCGGCAGCCACGGCATCGGCCATCGGTTCATCTAGGGCGCATCCACGTTGAAGGTGAAGGAGTAATCGGCCGGCAACGCATCCCCACCGACCGCCGTCAGGGCCCAGGCGTCGCCGCCGCGCAGCGTCACCCGATAGCTGCCCGGCGGCAGCGGCGCCACGGGCGTCAGCAGCACCGTGTTGGCATTGCCCTCGGCCGGAGCGATCGCGACCGCGATGCCGGAGGTTGAATCGCCGAGGCTCTGCAGCCGCACGGCCGCGTTCAGATAGGAGACGTCAGGCGGCTGATTGAGCGCCACGGCGATGGTAGTCAGGGGCGCATTCATCGCCGATCGGTCCATGGGCATGGTCGCGGTCACGGCCAGCATGCCCGGCGCGGCCGCGCCTGCCGGCGGCGCGGCCCCTGCGCTGATCCACTGCGCGATGACATCGATGGTCGATTGCGGCAGATAGGGTCCGCCGAAGGGCGTCTGCGCGCCGACGATGCCGCCGCTGCCCTGCAGTTTCTGGATCAGGTAACTGTCGCCGGGATCACCGGGCTTGACGCGCAGTTGCGCGGGCACCTCGGCGCTGGGTACTCCGACCAGCAGCGCGTAGCTGTGCGCGGCATCCAGCTGCAGCCCTTCGGGCGCATCGGCGCCGCTGTGGCAGCGCGTGCAGATGGGCGTGAAGACGTTGTCCTGGATGGACTGGAAATCCGGCGTCAGGGGTGGCGGGGAGGCCGGCGCCGAGCCGATGGGATTGCCGTTGGCGTCCAGACCGGCGCCACTGCCCACGCAGCCGGTGAGCAGTGCCGCGGCCAGCGCCACTGCTGCCGCCTTGAACACGATGCACATTTCGCACGTGAGTGGCGCCGCCGCGCCCAAATGGTTTTGGGCGCCGGCGATAATTAAATCTGGCGGGGTGCTGAACCCTAGGCCGACGGGGTGCTCAGAACGATCTCGGCCTGCGGACGCAATTCTTCCTTGCGCTTCTCATGGGTCTGCATCCAGTCGATGACCGCGTCGGCGGGCATCGCCTTGGCCATCAGCCAGCCCTGGACGAACGTGCAGCCGTACTCCTGCAGCAGCCACCAGTCCTCCACGGATTCGACACCCTCGGCGACCGTGTTCAGGCCGAGGCGGTTCGCCATCTCCAGGGCCGAACGCAGCATCACCTGGACGCTCTCGCGCTCGTGGACGCCATGGACGAAGGAACGGTCGATCTTCAGTTCCGTGAACGGGATGCGGGCCAGCTGCTGCATGGAGGAGAAGCCGGTGCCATAGTCGTCCAGCGACAGCCCGAAGCCGCGCAGGCGCAGCCGGGTCAGCACCGAGAGGGCGACCGACAGGTCGCGCATCAGCGAGGTCTCGGTGATCTCCAGCACGATTTTGTCGGCCCTGAGGTCATAGCATTGCTGCAGGCTCGAGATCTCCTGGAGCAGCTCCGGGCTTTCCAGCAGCAGCGGCGAGAGGTTGATGGCGACGGACAGGTCCATGCCCTGCCCGTTCCACAGCGAGGTCTGCAGCATCGCCTGGTTCATCACCTGCAGGGTGAGTTTGTGGATCAGGCCATGCTGTTCGGCGAGGGGGATGAACTGGTCCGGGCTCACGAGCCCGAGGGTCGGATGGTTCCAGCGTGCCAGCGCTTCCACGCCGTGCACGTCGCCGGTGTGTACCTTGATCTGCGGCTGGTAATGGATGACGATCTCGCCACGATCGATTCCGGCGCGCAGCGCCTCCGGATCGAGCGGCTCCTTGCGGGCGGCCTGCTTGCGTTTGTCCGCCACGCTGTCCCAGTTGCGCAGGATCTCGCTCAGACTCTCCAGTTTGAGCGGCTTCTGCAGCGCACCGAGAATGCACAGTCCCATGCCACCGCCCATGTCCTGCACCGAATGCAGCAGCGAGCGTTCACGGGAGGAAGCCACGATGATGGGTGACTCCAGACCCCGCTCACCCAGCCGGGTCAGCAGTTCCGGGCCATCCATGGTCGGCATCTCCAGATCGACGATCAGCAGATCCGGTGCCACCGGCAGATTCGCCAGCATCGCCAGGGCCTCCTGGCCGTTGCTGGCCTGGAGTACCTCGGTGATGCCGAGCTCAGCGCACAACGCAACCGCGTAGGCCCGCTGCGCCGAGCTGTCATCGACGAGCAGCACGGACCGGAGGGCAGGCTGGCTGGAGTTTACAGACATCCTTTGGTTCGACCCTGTCTCTTCGGCGGTTGGGGCGGTTCCGTCCATGGCCCAGAATATGTCTCAGCTGGATCCGGTTATGTGCGGGAGCTTACCGGCCCGGGCACGGCCGCCGGTGGTCGCGGTTCACAGTCCCGTCGCACAAACACGACTTTTCGCGCCGCCGCATGAACCTTTACGCCATCCGATAAGGGCTGCGGACAGCTGCCGCAACGGTTTGTTGAACTGTGTCGCAGTTGACATGACCACTGACCGGTCACGGATCGGTCTGTGGAGGGCGCGGACGTTCTTGCCACCCACATCCCAAGGCGCGAAGCTTCGCCGACGACCAATACCGACATCGGGGATGGCAGACGTTATGCAGGATCTGGCGGGCAGGATCGCGTTCGTGACCGGCGGCAGCAGCGGCATTGGACTCGGGCTGGTCAAGGCGCTGGCCGCCGCCGGCATGAAGGTCGCCTTCACCTATCGGCAGGCGCAGCACCGGGACCAGGCGCTGGCGCAGTTTGCGGCGCACACCGAGGGCATGATCCACGCCATCCGGCTGGACGTGACCGACCGCGCGGCGTTTGCCGCCGCGGCGGACGAAGCGCAACGGGCGCTCGGTGGTCCGGTGCAGGTGCTGATCAACAATGCCGGCGTGGGTGTGCTGGGACCCATGGAACAGGCTACCTATGCCGACTGGGACTGGGTCATGGGCGTGAACGTGGGCGGCGTCATCAATGGGGTGATGACGTTCCTGCCGCGCATGCTGGCCTCGGGCCTGCCGGGCCACATCGTCAACGTGTCCTCGATCGGCGGACTTGCCGCGTTGGGCTCGGCCGGTGTGTACGCGACTTCCAAGTTCGCGGTGGTGGGACTTTCGGAGGCGCTGCGCAGCGACCTCGCCGGCCGCGGCATCGGGGTATCGGTGTACTGTCCGGGACTGGTCAAGTCCAATATCGCAGACAGCGGGCGCAGCCGGCCCGCCGAACTGGCCGAATCCGGGTACGCGCCACCGCCGCACGAACCGGGCGCGCCACCGCCGCCGTTCATGCAGCACGCCATGGATCCTCTCACCGCGGCCGGGTACGTGCTGGAGGGGATCCGTCACGACCGGCTGTTCATCATCAGCCACCCGGAGTTCCGCGACGTGCTCACCGCGCGCAGCAGGCTGCTGCTGGGTTCGATCCCCGATGAGCCCATCGATGAGACCCGCGCGGAATTCTCGCGCTGGCTGCTGTCGAATCCGGTCTACGGATAAGCCATGGCCGCCTCAGCCGCCACCGGCGCCGCCACCGACATCGTGTTCCTGGTCGATGTCGACAACACCCTGCTCGACAACGACCGGCTGATCGCTGACCTGATGGACCACATCGCGCAACAGTACGGGGCGGCCAGCCGCGACCGCTACTCGCAGATCCTCGAAGAGGTGCGGGGGCGGTTGGGATACGTCGATTACCTGGGCGCCCTGCAGCAGTACCGGCTCGAGCACCTGGACGTGCCCGAACTGCTCGGCATGTCCAGCTTCCTCATCGACTATCCCTTTGCCGAGCGACTCTATCCGCACGCGCTCGGCGTGCTGCGGCACCTGCAGGGCATGGGCGAGACCGTGATCCTCTCCGACGGCGACGTGGTGTTCCAGCCGCGCAAGGTGCAGCGCTCGGGCATCTGGGACGCGGTGGACGGCAGGGTACTGATCTATGTCCACAAGGAGCAGATGCTCAAGTCCGTGGAACAGCGCTATCCCGCGCGGCATTACGTCATGATCGACGACAAGCTGCGGATCCTGGATTCCTTGCGCACCCAGTGGCAGGACCGGGTCACGACCGTCTTTGCGCGCCAGGGACACTACGCGCATGACACCGCGGCCCTGGCGGGATTCGCCCCGGCCGATGTCAGCGTCGAGCGCATCGGGGAGCTGCTGGACTACGATGCCCACGACCTGCTCAACGGGTGCTGCCGCGACTGACCGCCCGATCCCTCAGGGGGTGCGTGCATCCTGCAATGCGGCTGCGACATCCTCCGCGGCGCCGATCAGGATGGGCTGTTTCCATGCCGCGAGCTTCCCGGCGGCCGGATTGAAGCGCACCAGCGGCGTCCACTGTCCCCGTTCCCAGGTCAGGGCCTGGCACCCCGCGGCATTCAACAGTGCCAGTCCCGCGGCCGCGTCCCACAATCCCGGGCGCGGCATGTGCGCCAGGCGCAGCACACCACAGGCCACCCAGGCAAACTCCACGGCCGAAGTCCCCAGGACCCGGATATCCCAGCTGCCCGCATAGCGCGAGGTGCGTCCGTGCTCGGCGGCGAGGCCCCGCCAGGCCCCCGGCCGGCGGCGCGCCAGGGGCCGGCCATTGAAGTGCAGCGGCCCCCCGGCGTGGGCGTGGTAGACACCCGCGCCGACGGCGTGGGTCGCGGCACACCAGATGGCGCCGGCGACCGGCCAGCCCTCGCGCAGCACGCCGATGGAGCACGCATACAGCGGCACGCCGTTGATGAAATTGCAGGTGCCGTCCACCGGATCGATGACCCAGCTTACGGGCGCCCCCGGCGGTCCGCCGGGGCCGTGCTCCTCGCCGATGATGGCGTCCTGCGGATGGGCGGCGGCGATCTCCGCGCGGATGAAGTGCTCCACGGACCGATCGACGTCGCTCACGGGATTGGAGTTCGGCGCCCACTCCGGACGGGTCTCCTTGAAGTGCACGTCGAGCGCGCCATTGACGGCGGTCGTGATCCGCTCGCCCGCGGCCACCGCCAGGCGCACCGCGGTGGCTTCGAATGCTGCAGCTTCCACCTGTTCATCCCGCGACCAAACCTTCATGCTACCTGCATGGTCCTCCACAGACCCAATGCTGCTCAATCCTGATGAATGGCAGGCCCTGCGCCTGAGCCTCGAGGTGGCCCTGTGGAGCCTCCTGTGGAACCTGCCGGTGGCCACGGCCGTGGCCTGGCTGCTGGTGCGGCGGCGGTTCCCCGGGCGCACCCTGCTCGATGCCTTCGTGCACCTGCCCCTGGTACTGCCGCCGGTGCTCACCGGCTACATCCTGCTGGTGCTGTTCGGCACCCGCGGGCCCATCGGCGGGTGGCTGCAGCGCGTCTTCGGCGTGCACCTGATCTTCACCACCGCGGGCACCGTGCTCGCCGTGGCCGTGATGACCTTTCCATTGATGGTGCGCGCCATCCGGCTGACGCTCGAGGGCGTGGACGCGGGACTGGAGGAGGCGGCGCGGACGCTGGGCGCGCGCGCGTTCGATCGCTTCACCAGCATCACCCTGCCACTGATGCTGCCGGGCATCCTCGCCGGTGCCGTCACCGCCTTTGCCGCCGGGCTGGGCGAATTCGGCGCCGTGATCACCTTCGTCTCAAACATCCCGGGAGTCACACGAACCCTGCCGCTGGCGCTGTACACCGCACTGCAGACCCCCAATGGCGATGCCACCGCGGCCCGGCTGGCGATGACCTCGTTCGCGCTCGGGCTGATCGGCCTGGTGCTCTCCGAGTGGCTGGCGCGCACCCTGCGCCGGCAGCTCGGTCGCGGGATCACCTGAAAAATGCTCGACGTCGACGTACGCAAGCAGCGCGGCGCATTCGTGAGCGAAGTCGCCTTCAGCAGCGCGACGCCGGGCGTCACGGCGCTGTTCGGCCGTTCGGGCTGCGGCAAGACCACGACCATCAACATGCTCGCGGGGCTGCTGCGGCCGGACCGCGGCCGCATCAGCATCGATGGCACCGTGCTGTTCGATGCCGCGCAGGGCGTGGACCTCGCGGCCGAGGAGCGCGGCATCGGTTACGTGTTCCAGGACTCGCGACTCTTCCCGCACCTGCGCGTGCGCGACAACCTGCGCTACGGCGAGCGGCGCGCGCGCAGGCGTCCGCACCGGCTGAAGTTCGATGATGTGGTGGGCCTGCTGGGGCTCGCGACGCTTCTGCAGCGGCGTCCGGCAGGCCTCTCCGGCGGCGAACGGCAACGTGTTGCCATCGGACGCGCGCTGCTGGCCCAGCCGCGGCTGCTGCTGCTGGATGAACCGCTGGCCGCCCTGGATGCACCGCGGCGGGCGGAACTGCTGCCGTACCTCGAGGGACTTCGCGATCGCCTGAGCCTTCCCATGGTGTTCGTGAGCCATCAGTTCGAGGAGGTGCTGCGCCTCGCCAACCACGTGGTCGTGATCGACGACGGCCGGGTGGCCGATCACGGCGATGTGGTCAGCATGAGCCAGTCAACGGCGCTGCGCGCCATTGTCGGTACCGAGTCGCTGGGCACGGTCGTCGAAGGGATTGCCGGCGCGCTCGATGCGGCGAGCGGCCTGACGCAGATCCAGGTGGGCCGCGGCCAGCTGCGGGTCGAAGCGGCGGCGCTGCGTCCGGGACAGCGGGTGCGGGTGCAGCTGCTGGCGCGCGATCTGATCCTGGCGACCGCGGAACCTGGCAGCCTCAGTGTCCGCAACATCCTCCCCGGCACCATTGCCCGCATGGAACCCGATGGCGAGCGGGCCTGGCTGGCGTTCACCGATATCGGCGGCGCGCTGGCCATGGTACGTGTCACCGATGACGCGCGGCGCGCGCTCGCGCTCGCCGCGGGTCAGCGCGTGTGGGTGCTCATCAAGGCTGTTTCACTTCGCGGCCACGTTTTTTCCGGTCCAGGGAGCGCGTGACGGCACGCCGGGGCGCGACCGGCTCGGGCGCAGGCGCGACGCCGGCCTGCAGCAGCCAGTCCAGCTGCTGGCTGGCCGAGCCGAGGGCCGCGCGTTCGGTTTCCCGGAAGGCGGCAACGACGTGCTGGCCGAAGGGCGTGATATGCGCACCGCCGCCTCCGGCGCCGCCGACACTGGCAGTCGTCACCGGCTGCGCCAGCGTCCTGTTGAGATCCTCCAGCAGCAGCCACGCCCTGCGGTAGCTCATCTTCAGCGTGCGCGCGGCCTTCGACAGCGAGCCGCTGCGTTCGATCTGTTCCAGCAGCGCGATCTTGCCCGGCCCGATGGAACACTCCGGGCCAAGATCGATGCGCAGGCGCACCCCGATGGTCAAAGGCGTTTGAGTCATGGCTTTATTCTAGGCCGCTTGCGCCTGCCGCAGGGGTCCCCTATCGTTGTGTCCGTTGCAATATAGCCAGGATGAGCCCCATGAGACGCAGACGCCTGATCGTCCTCCTGTGCGCGCTGCCGCTGCTCGTGCCCCTGGTCGGCAGGGCGCAGGCCCCTGCCGCCGGTCCGGCACCGGATCTGATCGTGCTTGCCGCCTCTTCCCTCACCGACGCCCTGAACGAAATCGGTCCGGCCTTCACCCAGGCGACCCACCGGGGCGTGAAACTCTCCTATGCCGCCAGTTCCGCGCTGGCGCGGCAGATCGAGGGCGGCGCCCCGGCCGATGTCTTCATGTCCGCGGACACGGACTGGATGGACTATCTGCAGACCCACAACCTCATCGCGACCGGCACCCGCCGTAACGTCGTGGGCAACCGGCTGGTGCTCATCAGCCCCGCCGACAGTACGGTGCACATCAGGATCGCGCCGCACTTTGCGCTCGCGAAACTGCTGGGCGACGGCAGGCTCGCCACCGGCAACCCGGACTCGGTCCCGGTCGGCAAGTACGCCAGGGAGGCCCTGACGAATCTGGGCGTGTGGAGCGGGATTTCGGGCAGGATCGCCGCGGCCGACAATGTCCGGGCGGCGCTGGCGCTCGTGGCCCGGGGCGAGGCGCCGCTGGGCATCGTCTACCGCACCGATGCCCTGGTGGAAAAGAACGTGCGCATCGTGGCCGAATTCCCGGCCAGTTCCCACGGGCCCATCACCTACCCCGCCGCCGCCACCGTGCATGCGGCAGCGGGGGCCGAGGATTTTGTCAAATTCCTGGTGTCCCCGACCGCCCAGGCCATTTTCGCCCGGTACGGTTTCGCCCCCGCCCCAAAATAGTGCAGACTCTTGATTGTTTTCGTCCGCTGAGGCTCGCGGTGAGGCTCGTCGCGGAGCACCTGATCCGCTACACTTGCGGCCCTTCAAAACCACCCGATGGTTTTCCGGCCATGGCAATCCAGCACGCAAGGGTTTGTGGAGCCTGCGATCGCGAGTGCCCCTCCTGGGCCAACCGCTGTCCGGCCTGCGGCAGTACCGCGATTACATTCCAGATGGTCATCTCGCCGCCCAACAGCGGCAACGTCACCAAGATCGCCGCGACACCGCGTCTGCGCCGCGGCCGGGTGCAGATACCTGCGCCCGAGGCCGGCGCCACCGCCCGCTCCAGCGCCTGAGCGGCCTGCGTCCTTTACACGCAGGTCGGCCTTAGGCTAGGTTTGGCTCATGAGATCCCGGGTTGTCACCTCCCTGAAGACCTCCAAAGCGCCCCCAGCGGGGTGCTTCGGGTAGTCGCGGATCCATCGCAACGTTCCTAAAGCAAAGGCCCCGCCGCAAGATGACGGGGCCTTTTCATTTCAGGGACCCCGCGAGCCGGCGGTTCTGATTCAAAACCGGAGTTTCCCAATGCCGATGTCCTCCACCCCGACCTCCCCGTCCTTCGTCGTCGCCGTCGTCGGCGCTACCGGCGCGGTAGGGGTCGAAATGGCGCGTTGCCTCGAGCAGCGCAATTTTCCCGTGTCCGAACTGCGGCTGCTGGCCTCGGCCCGCTCGGTGGGCAAGACCCAGAAATTCCGGGGGCGGGATCTTAAGGTGCAGGAGCTGAGCGAGGACAGCTTCGCCGGCGTGGACATCGCGCTGTTTTCCGCGGGCGGCGGGATTTCCAAGCGCTTCGCACCGCTTGCGGCACGCGCCGGCGCCCTCGTCATCGACAACTCCTCGGCGTTTCGCATGCGCGAGGACGTGCCGCTCGTCGTCCCGGAGATCAACGCGGGGGAGATCGGCAAGCACCAGGGCATCATCGCCAACCCCAACTGCGCGGCCATCATCTCGATCCTGCCGCTGTGGCCGGTGCACCGGAAGAATCCGATCCAGCGACTGCAGCTTGCGACCTACCAGGCCGCCTCGGGCGCCGGTGCAGCGGCGATGGAAGAGCTGCGGGAGGCCACCCGGGCGCACCTGGAGGGGCGCGAGTACCGGCACACCGTGCTGCCCCACCCGTACGCCTTCAACGTCTTCAGCCACAACACCAGGATCGATCCGGCGACCGGCTACAACGAGGAGGAGACCAAGGTCATGCAGGAGGCGCGCAAGATCTTCGGCGAACCCGGTCTGCGCATCAGCGCCACCTGCGTGCGCGTGCCCGTACTGCGCGCCCACTGCGTCGCGCTGACCTTCGAATGCCGTGATCCGATCAGCCCGGAGCGGGTGCGTCAGCTGCTCGCCGACGCCCCCGGGGTGCGGATCGTCGATGACGTGCCCAACAACTACTTCCCCATGCCCAAGGACGCCTCGGGACAGGATGACGTGCTGGTCGGGCGCATCCGCCAGGATGTGAGCGACCCTTCGAACCGCTCCATCAGCCTGTTCTGTGCAGGCGATCAGCTGCTCAAGGGTGCCGCCCTGAACGCGGTGCAGATCGCCGAACAGTGGCTGGCGCAGCGCCGGTCAGCTTGAGGCAGACTCGCTGGCGGTGGTGTCTTCGGCGATGACGAGCTTGCCGGGGCTCGGATATGAGTAGGGGGGAATGTTCAAGTTGATCGAGGCCGGCGAGCCGTCGAAGACCCGGCCGGCCATATCGAACCGGGAACCGTGACAGGGACAGCGCCAGCCGCCCGGCCAGTCTGCGCCGATCACCGGGTCCCCGGCATCGAAGAACTGCTTCGGCAGACAGCCCAGGTGGGTGCAGATGCCAATCAGCACCAGGTATTCCGCGGTTCGCGCCCGGATCGGGTTCTTGCAGTATGCCGGCTGGTTGGACTCCAGCGAGTTCGGATCCTTGAGGCGGTCGTCATGGTTGCCCAGCAGCTTCATCATCTCCGGCGTACGGTGGGTCACGTAGATGGGCTGCCGGCGCCAGATGGTGATGATCATCTGTCCGGGCTCGATCTTGGACACGTCCACCTCGGTCGGACCGCCCAGGGCGCGGGCGCGTTCCGAGGGCAGCCAGGAGCGGATGAAGGGCACGGCGGTGAAGGCGGCGCCGACGGCGCCCACCCCGACGGTTGCGCGCAG
>DATJTJ010000111.1:0-6221 GCA_035503515.1 Steroidobacteraceae bacterium | reverse complement strand
TTCAGGTTGCGGACTTGGACTGGAGCCGGCACACCGGCGCCGTCTCCTGCGGAACGACCTTGGTGCTGGCACCGAAGGTGTCCGTCAGGGAATTTTCCAGATCGGTATAGCCGGCAAAGTTCATGCACTGATCCTTGCTGGTGAAATTCTGTACCGCCACTTCGTACCGGCGCGTCACCATGCTCACGCCATGGCCATTGAGAACCAGCACGGGCTGGGTAAAGGTGACCACCACCGTCAGGATCAGTTCGTACATCGAAGTCTCCGACTGCTGAAAGAAGCCGCATTTGCCTGTCACCGAAGGTGACGGCGCGCATCCTTACCCGCCGGTGGTCCGTTGGCAAACTGTGGGTAATTGCGTACGTCTCAAAGAACCGACAGCGCGCAATAAGTCCCTGATATCCCGGATGCCGCAGGAGGATGTCGATTTTAAGGGCGCTGGTTCGTCATACCGGCAGTCGACGCGTTTTTCCGCTATCAGGAGCTGTGATGAAATACCTTGCATTTATCCGCCATTCCGAAGCCCACCGTGAGGCGGGACCTCCGCCGGCGCTGATGGAGGCGATGGGCCAGTTCGTCCAAAGGTCGCTGCAGGATGGCTCGCTCGTGGACACCGGCGGATTGTTGCCGAGCAAGGACGGCTTCCGCGTGCGTCTGGCCAACGGCGCAATCACGGTGACCGACGGACCGTTTTCGGAAACCAAGGAGGTCATCGGCGGCTGGGCCATCCTGCGGGCGAACTCCAGGGACGAGGCCTTGGGGATTGCCCGCGAGTTCATGGAACTGCATCGCAGGCACTGGCCGCAGTTCGAAGGCGAATCGGAGGTGCGGCCGATGTTCGAACCCGGCGCGGGACCCTAGCCGGACGCTGCGCTCAGCGGTGGCCGCGACGGGCTGCCTCGATGGCGGCGATGTCGATCTTTTTCATCGACATCATCGCCGCGAAGGCTCGGCCGGCCGCCGCCCGATCCGGGTCCGATACTGCGGCCAGGAGGACCCGCGGCGTGATCTGCCAGGATATGCCCCACCGGTCCTTGCACCAGCCACACTGGTTTTCCTGGCCACCGTTGCCCACGATGGCATTCCAGAGCCGGTCGGTTTCGGCCTGGTCGTCGGTCGCGACCTGAAAGGAGAATGCCTCGGTGTGCCTGAAGGTGGGACCCCCATTGAGCCCGACGCAGGGGATGCCGAGCACCGTGAATTCGACGGTCAACACATCGCCTTGCCGGCCGTCGGGATAGTCTGCCGGGGCGCGCATGATCGCCCCGACGGCGCTATCGGGAAACGTCGCCGCATAGAATCGGGCCGCCTCGAGGGCCGTCCCCTCGTACCACAGACAGATCGTGTTCTTGTGAGCCATGTCATCCTCCTTTTGGCATGCTGCAAATGGCAGGAATCTGCCAATGACCTCGGGCGTCGCGGATCAGCCAATAGACGCTGTCAATGGTCGCGTGCCCGTCCACGCTGAACACCACATGAACGGGATATCCGTACAGACTCGCCCAGGAGGGTCCCGGGGGCGCGTACAACGCTTCGTAGCTGTTACGCGGATGACGCGCTGCCCCGACCTCGAGCAACTTCCAGTCGAAGCGCCATTTGTTGCCGATGTCCATCTGCTTCACGCAGGCCTTGATCTGATCGGCCGAGGGCGCAGGCGCAGGTGCTTCATCGGCCCGCGCCACGGCCGATATCTGCAACAGGGCCAGGGCAGCGAGCGTCGGTATCGTGCGGTGTTTCACGGGTAGTTCTCGAGGTTCAGATAGGCCGCCTCGATGTCCACTTCGCGCAGCATGTCGTAGTAGGCCCAGTCCTTGTATTTCTCGAGCAGCAAGGTCTTCTTGAGTTCCGCCAGACTCTTGCCCTGCGCCATGCCCTGCTGCACACCGGCGCGCAGATCCTCGAAATACTGCCGCCCTTCGGTGACATCGGCCTTGGTGAAGGTGACCGCGCCATGGCCCTGCGCCAGGATATCGAAGTCCAGGCTCTCGATCGCCCTGTAGGATTTGATCCATTCGGCGAGCGGATGATGATCGAACATGCCGCAGCCGCTCGGCAGTGAACGCATCGACGTGCTCACCAGCGCGTCCGCCGGAAAGTCCGTCGAGAACACCACCCGTTCGGCGGGAAAGTACACGACCGTTCCATCATCGGCGTGGTTCAGGCCCGGGAACACAAGCTCGATCCTGCGGCCGCCGAATATCAGGGTCATGCGATCCGAGTACACGATGTCGGGAGGTACGACTGCCTGGACGGCCCACCACTGTGCGGGCGTGAGGCTGCCCGTGTGGTCGTGATCGATCGATTCGAAATAGCCACGGCCCATGCCGCAGATCCCCGGGTGCTCCAGGGTGGGAATGGCGATCTCTTCGGAGTCTATGTTGCCGTTGTGATTCAGGTCGATCATGTTTCCGGGCATATGCGGGAAACGTCCGTCCATGTTCTTCAGGATGCGTTCCTGGCCAACGATATGCGGATGACTGTCGGCGAATACGGCGGCCCCGCCGACGTGATCCCAGTGGCTGTGGCTGTAGATGATGTAGCGCACCGGCTTGCCCGGAAACCGGGTCGCGAGTTGCGACTTCACCCAGGTGGCGAAGTCGGTGCTGATCGGATCGACGAGCAGGATTCCGTCCGGGGTCACATAGATGAGGCTCCACCAGTTCCCGTTGCCGGCACGCCACAGGTCATCCTTGATCTGCACGAATGTCCGCGGCGGACCCATTCTCGGTGCGGCGCCCGGCGCGGTGGCGGCCGGAGCCGTCGTGCCGAGGAAAGCCGTAATCCACAGGACGCAGGCGAGCACGAACCGCACCGCTCCAATCATTCGCATCTTCAATCCCCCCCTTCCCCATCCCTTGAGGCCCGGCGCGGCGGATTCTCGCTCGCCGCTGCGGCGCAGCACCCTTGTGCTTCGTGATTTGCCATGACCCGCCCGACGGTAGCTTAATGCTTCGATGAGCGAAATTATCAAAGGTCCATGGCCGGACCCCGCAGAGCGGCCAGCGCGACCGAAAATACCCGGATCGGACTGGGCCACGGGACTGGTGCAACCGACGGCCAGGGTGCCCTCCTTCCGCAGGCTCGTTGCCGCCGACCAGGACCGGCTCTGGCACTGGCTGCGGTTGGCGCTGTGGGAACCGCCGCCGGCCGGATTGCGGCCACTGACGGTCGTGGGCGCACCGCAGACACGGATCTACGCCGAGAACTGGGGGAGGTCCACGGATCTCGGACTGGTCGCGGTGGTCGGGGGTACGGACGCAGGTGCCTGCTGGATGCGCGTCCTTCCCGAGGGCGTCGGTCTCGCCTCAGTGGATGCCGTCACGCCCCAGCTGGGCATCGCTCTGGAAGCTGAATACCGCCACCGGGGCTTCGGCAAGGCCCTGTTGAAACGCACTCTGCAGCAGGCCTGGGAGCATGGGCACCTTCAGGTTTCGCTCACGGTGCACCCCCTGAATCCCGCGATCGCCCTGTACAAGTCCTGCGGCTTCCAGAAGATCGGCGAACGTCGCTCCTATCATCTGATGCTCGCCAGGGCGGCCCGCTGAAAGTGAGGAGCTCCATGCGCATCAGGTTGAGGCTGAGACGGATCCTCGCCACCGTGGCGGCGGGGCTCGCGGCATTGCTGACCACTTCCGCCGCATCGGCCGCTGCGCTGCTGGTGCTGGAAAAGGGCTCCGATACCCTCGCCATCATCGATCCCGCCTCTCTCAAGGTCATCGCCCGTGTCCCCTCCGGAGCCGATCCTCACGAGGTGGCGGCCTCAGCCGACGGCACCCGTGCCTACATCTCCAATTACGGGGGTGAAGGCAGCAACTTCAATATCATTTCAGTCGTCGATCTGACCGCGCGCCGGGCCCTGCCGCCGATAGACCTCGGCGCCCTGCATTCCGCGCATGGCCTGGATTTCCAGGGCGGCAAACTGTATTTCACCGCCGAAACCAACAAGGTGATCGGCCGCTACGATCCGGTGACAGCCAGGGTCGATTGGGTCCTGGGGACGGGCCAGGACCGCACTCACATGGTCATCGTCTCCCGGGATCTGGAGCACATTTACACGTCCAATGTGTCCTCGGGCACCATCAGCATCATCCGCGGGCAGATGCGCACTTTCGGGCCTCCTCCGGGCGCGCCGCCGCCGCCGGGCGCCAGCGGCCCCAGAGCGCCCCCCGGACCGCCGCGCCAGGTGTGGGAAGTGACGAATGTCCCCTCCGGCCGCGGCTCGGAAGGATTCGACCTTTCGCCGGATGGTCGGCAGATCTGGGCCGCGAATGCCCAGGACGGAACCATTACGGTGATCGACGTGGCGGGCATGAAGGCCGTGGAAACCTTTCCGGTCCCGGTCCAGAACGCGAACCGCCTCAAGTTCAGCCTCGATGGGCGCTATGTCCTGGTCAGCGCTCTGGGGGCGTTCGGGCCGGCGCCGCGCGCGGAGGGTACCAATCTCATCGTGCTGGATGCCGCATCCCATCGCGTCACGAAGTCTTTTGCGCTGGGCGGCGGAGCCGCCGGCATTCTGATGGACCCCTCGGGCAACCGTGCGTTCGTTGCAGTCACCCAGGGCGGCAAGGTTGCGGTCGTTGACCTGCATACGCTGCAGGTCAACGGCCAGATCGCGACCAACCAGCCCGACGGTATGGCCTGGGCACAATGAACACGGCTCCCGCGTAAGGCCTAGAGTGCCGTCGCAAGCTTAGTTAGCGGCGGCGCGCAGCCCTCCGCGGACCCGCGTCATGAGTTCCTGATCGACCTTGGTGGAATGCACGGCATACGCCGAGTAACCAAACTCCGGGCTGTCCTTGACCAGGGACAACCTGCCATCCCGCACATGGGACCTGACGAACCCTTCGCGGAAATAGCCGCTGCCGCCGGCCGCCAGGATATAGTCCAGCGCCAGCGGACCGTGGCTGATCGACATCACCGCATTGGGCTGCTCCGGAAAGGCCGCCTGGTAGCTCGCAGCGAACTCCGCGCCCCAATCGATGCGGATATGGTCTTCGGGCCCCAGCGGCCGGCGGGGCTGTGCCGTCTGCACCAGCACCAGTTTTTCCCGCCGGATCATGGCGAGCCTGCCCTGTGCGACCACCGCTCAGAACTTCGCGCGGAAGCCCACTCTCCAGAACAGTCCATACGTATCGAAATACACCGGATTGGTCGGATAGCCATTGCCGCCCGGCGCGACCGGCGGATTCTTGTTGAGGGCATTGTTGATGGACGCGAACAGCGAGATGTTCTGCGTCAGGTCGTAGGATCCGGACAGGTTCAGATACGTCGCGGAAGCCACCGTGTTGTTGCTGATGCTGTTCGGGTTGGTGGTCGAATAACCCGCATCGCCCGGTCCGACGGCGACGCCGCCGTAGGCACTGAGTGTCTCGTACGTGCCCCGACCGATCCAACGCAGCTGTGCCGTCGCCGTGAACGGCCCGGTGGCGTAGGTGACGAAGAAATTCGACTGCCAGCGTGGCGAGGTATTGAATCCGCCGAACGCCGCCGTCGGCCCCGTCTGTCCCGCATAGTCCACCGCGCCGGAGCCAAGACCGTCGTCGACGGTCATGTTATAGAGCAGCGAAGTCAGCAGGCGGAAATTCAGGCTGCCGCTGAGGCTGTTGCTGAGCTCGGGCAGCGGCAGACGGTAGCTGCTTTCAAAGTCCACCCCACGCGTCTCGAAGCTGCCCAGGTTGGCCGCGGTGTTATTGATGGTTTGAATGGTGCTGAAGTCTCCCGGCGTGCCGAACGTGATTCGGTCACAGAAGGCAGCCTGCCCCTGATAGCACAGGTTCACGATGTTCTGGATGCCCAACCCGAACGGTGGACCTGTGATCGGATCATGAAGGACGATCCGGTACCAGTCGGCCGAGAACTGGAACCGCTCGAGGGGTCCATCCTTGGGTGCGATCACGAAGCCGAGGGTCGTGGTGTCGGCCTTTTCGGGCTCGAGGTTGATGTTGCCACCGGTCAGCGCCGTCACGACCTGCGAAATGCCGGTGACAGGATTGGTGATCGAGCCGAACGCTCCGCCCGCCGTCACGGCGTAGGCCTCATACAACTCGCGGAAGCCCGCGGCCCGAACGTCCCGCGAACGGGTGCCGCGGATCCGGAACCAGTCGTTCAGGTCCCAGATCGAACTGAATTTCCAGCTGTCGATGTTATGGGTAACCGTTTCGCCGTCAGTCGACGCTGCCGCGGTCTCGTTGGTGTTTCTGTTGTCGGTCTCGCGGATCGCA
>DATJTJ010000110.1:0-4923 GCA_035503515.1 Steroidobacteraceae bacterium | reverse complement strand
GGGCATGGGAATCGCCCCGTCCAACGAGCGCCGCCGTACAGGTTCCAGGTAAATGTAAACAACGTCACCAAAGAAGAGGAGACGTCCGATGAGGCTAAACGTCAAAGGTCACCACATCGAGATCACGGAGGCACTGCGCGCCTACGTGGAGAAGAAGCTGGTGCGAATCACCCGACATTTCGATCAGCTGATCGATGTTCACTGTGTCCTGACCGTGGAGAAACTTGCCCAGAGAGCTGAAGCCACATTGCACGTGAGCGGCAGCGACATTCACGCCGATGCGTCGGACCCCAACATGTATGCGGCCATCGATGCCCTGAGCGACAAACTCGATCGCCTGGTCTGCAAGCACAAGGAAAAACGCGGCGATCACCGCGCCAGCGAAGGCCGCGAGGCCCGTCTCTAGTCCACCACCGTGCGCCCGGGGCTCCCGGGCGCACTTGCGCCGCCGCAGCTGCAAAGCTAGTGTCGCAGCGTGCACATCATCGTCATCAGCGGCCTGTCCGGGGCGGGCAAGAGCATCGCCCTGCACATGCTCGAGGACCTCGGCTACTACTGCATCGACAACATGCCGGCGGCGCTGCTCAAGCCGTTCGTATCGCACACCGTGCGCAGCGCCGAGGCCAGCTACCAGCGCACGGCCATCGGGCTCGACGCCCGCAACACCCCGCAGGAAGTCGCAACCGTCCCGGCGCTGCTCGATGAGCTCAAACGCAGCGGCATCCATTGCGAGGTGGTGTACCTGCAGGCGACCGACGACGAACTGCTGCGGCGTTATGCCGAAACCCGGCGCAAGCATCCGCTGAGCATCGAGCAGCGGGCACTGCCGGAGGCCATCCAGCTGGAGCGCGAGTTGCTCGCGCCCATCGCCCATGCCGCCGACCGGATCATCGACACCTCGCGCATGGGCCTGCACGACCTGCGGCACCTCGTGCACCGGACCGTCGGTCATGAGGCGGACGGCGCCCTCATGATCACCTTCGTGTCCTTCGGCTTCAAACGCGGCATCCCGGGCGATGCGGACTTCGTGTTCGACGTGCGGACGTTGCCCAATCCGTACTGGGAGCCCGCGCTGCGCCATCTCTCGGGCCGCGATCCGGCGGTGATCGAGTTCCTGAAGCGGCACGCGGCGGTGCAGGGCCTGATCGACGACATCGAGAGCTTCGTCACGCGGCGCATCGCCGACTACCGGGCGACCAGCCGCGGCTATCTGACCATCGCCGTCGGCTGCACCGGCGGCCGGCACCGCTCGGTGTACGTGGTGGAGCAGCTGCTGACGCGCTTCACTTCACGTTTCCCCCAGGCGATCGCGCGCCACAACGGCCTCGGCGAGCCGTAGCGTCAGTAGGCGCGTCCCACCAGCACGAACTCGCGCGCCGGTTCGCCACTGAACAGGCAGCGCTGAGCGCTGACCGGCGGCTGCGCCAGCGGCGCGTTGCGCACGGTCAGCTTCAGGCTCTTCAGCTGCTGCTCGACCTTCGCAAGCGCCGCGCCTTCAGGTCGCGACCAGGCGACCTGCGCCCAGCCGCGGAAATCGGCGCCGGCATCATCGCCCGCGCTGAAATGCGCGGCGAGCGCGTCGAAATCGGTGATGTCGGTACGGATGTTGTCCGCCAGGCGTTGCTTCGCGGCAGCGTGCAGCGCCGCGTGGATGCCGCTCAGCAGGGCGCCGATCTGGTCCACGAACTGCGGGCGCGCCAGGGCCTGCGACTGGATCTTCTCGCCATTGCGCAGCTGGTCGCGACGCAGGTAGGTCACGTTGGCCGCCGCCACGTCGCGGGCCCCGATATCGCAGATCACGGGGACGCCGCGCTTGATCCAGGCCCAGCGCTTGTCGATGGCGCGGCCGGGCTTGCGATCCACCAGGGCCCGGACCGGTTCGCCGAAGGCCGACGCCCGGTTCAGCTCCGCGGCGAGGGCCTCGCAGAACTCCAGCACGCCGGCGTCCTCGGGTTTGTCGCGCAGCATCGGAATCAGCACCACCTGCCGGGGCGCGATGGTGGGCGGCAGGCGCAGGCCGTCGTCATCACCGTGGGTCATCACCACCCCGCCGACGAGGCGCGTGGAGACGCCCCAGCTGGTGGTGTGCGCATAGGCCAGCTCGCCGGCCTCGCTCTGGAAGCGGATGTTCTGGGCCTCGGCGAAGTTGATGCCCAGGTAGTGCGCCGTCCCGGCCTGCAGCGCCTTGCCATCCTGCATCATCGCCTCGATCGAATAGGTATTGTCGGCGCCCGGAAAGCGCTCGTGCGCCGGCTTTTCCCCGGCGACGACGGGCATCGCCAGCACGTCCTCGGCGAAGGTCCGGTAGACCTCCAGCATGCGCGCGGTCTCCTCCCGGGCCTCCTGGGCGCTCGCGTGCGCGGTATGCCCCTCCTGCCAGAGAAATTCGGCGGTGCGCAGGAACAGGCGTGGCCGCATCTCCCAGCGCACGACGTTCGCCCACTGGTTCAGGAGCAGCGGCAGATCCCGGTGCGAGCGGATCCAGCGATGGAAGGCCGCCCCGATGACGGTCTCCGAGGTCGGCCGCACGATCAGCGGCTCCTCGAGTTTCGCGTCCGGATCCGGCTTCAGCACCCCATCGATCATCTTCAGGCGATGGTGGGTGACCACGGCCATCTCCTTGGCGAAGCCCTCCACGTGCTCGGCCTCCCGCGCGATGTAGCTCAGGGGGATGAACAGCGGGAAATAGCAGTTCTCGTGCCCGGTGTCGCGGATCCGGCGGTCCAGGATCTCCTGCATGCGCTGCCACACACCATAGCCCCAGGGCCGGATGATCATGCAGCCGCGGACGCCGGACTCCTCGGCGAGATCGGCCTGGTCCACGACGGACTGGTACCAGGCGGCGAAGTCACCCGCGCGGGTGACCGGAAGAGCATGTTGCATTGGGGATTCCTGGGTTGAGCGGCAGGTATCTTACCCCGGGGGGGTCAGGACACCACCGCGCGGGGTGAGGCGAGCGTGGGCTGCACCAGCGGCGCGCCGCTCATGAAATCGAGCAGCGTTTCGCGGGCTTGCATGGCATCGCGGTAGCCCAGCGAGATCAGCTCGCGGGTGAAGCTGGATTCGAACATCAGGTAGCTGGCGAGCTGGCTGCCCCCGGCATCCTTGGCGCCGATGACGTGCAGCAGCGTGCGCAGCCCCCGCGGCATCGACTTGAAATGGCGGGCGGCGATCACGCGCGGATCCACGCTCGGCGCGAGCATCAGGGTGTCGACGTGGCGCAGTACCCGGGTCTGGACCTCCGGCTCCTGCGGCAGATTGTCGACCAGCTGGTTGAAGCGGTCGGTCTGCTCCACGTCCGCGTACACCGAGTCGGTGAACAGCGTGTCGAGCATGAAGCCGAAGATCTGGCCCGGCGTCGGGACCGGTTCGACCCCGTTTTCGGGCGTCACGCCGGCCTCGCGGCGCGCTCGCACGCCGATGATCAGCAGCCGGTCCGCGCCCAGGTGAATGGCGGGACTGAGCGGATTGAGCTGCCGCATCGACCCGTCACCGAAGTACGTGTCCCCGAGTTTCACCGGCGGAAACAGCACCGGGATCGCGGCGCTCGCCATCAAGTGATCGAGGCTCAGGCGCTCGCGCCGGCCGGCGCGCTGCGTCCGGGCCCAGTTGTTGATCTTCTCGACACCATCGAAGAAAGCGATCGACTGGCCGCTCTGGTAGCAGGTGCTGCTCAGCGCCAGGCCCCGCAGGTGCCCGCGCTGGATGCTGGTGCGCACGCCCGCCCAGTCGATGCGCGTGGTC
Organism: Steroidobacteraceae bacterium; assembly: GCA_035503515.1. Lineage (GTDB taxonomy): Bacteria > Pseudomonadota > Gammaproteobacteria > Steroidobacterales > Steroidobacteraceae > DAIDKA01. The sequence goes on along the minus strand of DATJTJ010000110.1, from coordinate 1,179 downwards.
AGCAGTTCCCGCAGCGGCGAGTTGTCGAGCATCGAATGCGGGGTGGTGGCGACCACGCCGCCGGTCACGAGCGCCGTGAGCCAGCGCGCGCCGGCGACCAGCATGTGGCCCGTGTCCACCTTGAACACCTGGGAGACCCGGAAGTTCTCCCAGACCTCGGTGAGGCCCGCGACCGCGGCCCGCCAGTGATGGGCCTGCGAGGCCAGCACGCTGGCGGAGACGGCGCCCGCCGAGGTGCCGGCGATCACCGGAAAAGGGTTGGCTTTGCGCGGCAGCAGCTCGGTCAGCGCCTGCAGTACGCCGACCTGGTAGGCGGCGCGGGCACCGCCGCCCGTGAGCACCAGCCCGACGACTGGCCGCCCGCGCATCAGGTGAGGATGACCTTCAGGATCTGCATCGAATTGGTGCCGCCCTGCACACCCGAGAGTTCACCCTTGGTCACGATGACCAGATCCCCCTGGTGCACCAGTTCCAGCTCCAGCAGCCGCGCGAAGATGGCGTTGTAGAGGGCCTCGGCGGTCTTGCAGCCCACCACGTCGAACATCACCGGGAACACGCCGCGGTACATGGTCACGCGGCGCCCGGTCGCCTCGTTGCGCGAAAAGGCGTAGATCGGGATGTCCGATCGCAGGCGTGACATCCACAACGTGGTGGCGCCGGTTTCCGTGAGCGCCACGATGGCCTTCACGTCCATGTGATTCGCCGTGTACATCACGGCCATGGCGATCGCCTCTTCGGTGCCCTGGAACAGCTTGCCGTCGTCGCGCTGGCGCGGGCGGGCATGACCGAACTGGTACTTTTCGGCGCCCTTGATCACATCGGCCATGGCCTCCACCGCCCGGCGCGGATAGCGGCCGGTGGCGGTTTCCGCGGACAGCATGACGGCGTCGGTGCCGTCCATGACCGCATTGGCCACGTCGGAGACCTCGGCGCGGGTCGGCACCGGGTTCTGGATCATCGATTCCATCATCTGGGTGGCGGTGATCACCACCCGGTTCAGCGCACGGGAGCGGTGGATGATGGTCTTCTGCAGGCTCGTCACCTCGGCGTAGCCCATTTCCACGCCCAGGTCGCCGCGGGCCACCATCACGACGTCCGAGGCTTCGATGATGGCATCGAGGTTGGTGATGGCCTCATGACGCTCGATCTTGGCGACGATGCGCGCATCGCCACCCGCCT
>DATJTJ010000109.1:0-5293 GCA_035503515.1 Steroidobacteraceae bacterium | reverse complement strand
AGCCCCACGCCGGCTCCCAGGTTGACCGTGGTCGCAAAGTTCACGGACCACAACGGCGTGAATTACTTCGTCTGTGGCACGCTGGTGCAGAATCCGTAACTGATCCGGGCAGCACCGGGCGCGGGCTAACGGTGAGGGGCGGGCCCACCGATACTGGCGAAACGCATCCCGATGTCGGGTATTTTAGGCGCAATGAGTCCGCCCGCGGATGCGACTGCCTCCCCGAATGAAGTCCTGACGCGGACGCTGCGGTCGCGCCACATCCAGATGATCTCCATCGGCGGCATCATTGGCGCCGGACTGTTCGTCGGCAGCGGGGCCGCGATTGCCGCGGTCGGGCCGGCCGTGATCGTGAGCTACTTCGTCGCCGGCCTCGTGATCCTGTTCGTCATGCGGATGATCAGCGAGATGGCGGCCGCGAACCTGGGCCTGAATTCGTTCACGGAGTACGTACGACTCGGTCTCGGTCACTGGGCCGGCTTCGTGACCGGCTGGCTGTACTGGTATTTCTGGGTCGTGGTCATTGCCATCGAGGCCATCGCCGGCGCGGGCATCATCGGCCAATGGATCCGGCTGCCGGTCTGGGAGATCGGTCTCGCGTTGATGTTGGTCCTCACCTGCGTGAATCTCATGTCGGCCCGCTCGTACGGGGAGTTCGAGTTCTGGTTCTCCTCGATCAAGGTGGCGGCGATCATCGCGTTCATCGTGCTCGGCGCCGCGGCGCTGCTCGGCCTACCCGCCGTTCCCGGTGCGGGTCTCGGCAATCTCCTCAGCCACGGCGGATTCGCTCCCAGAGGCGTCATGGCCGTGGTGTCGGGCATCACCACGGTGATCTTCGCCCTGTGCGGCGCCGAGATCGCCACCCTCGCCGCCGTGGAGTCCCGGGAGCCCGCGAAAGTCATCTCGCGGCTCACCCTCACCATCGTCATCCGCATTCTCTTCTTCTACGTCTGCTCGATCGCCGTGATCGTGGCCATCGTTCCCTGGGACCAGATCAAGCCAGGGCTCTCACCCTTCGCGCTGGCATTGGCCCGGCTTTCGATCCCCGGTGTCGCGACGGTGATGAATTTCATCGTGCTGGTCGCGGTGCTGTCCTGCCTCAACTCCGGTGTGTACGTGACCTCGCGGGTGCTGTTCGTGCTGGCCGCCCACGGTGACGCACCAGTGTCGATGGTGAAGCTGTCGGCGCGCCGGGTCCCGGTCCGGGCCATCCTCATCGGCAGCGCCTTCGGCTACTGCGCCGTCATTGCGTCGGTGCTGTCGCCCTCGCGGGTGTTCGCGTTCCTGGTGAATGCCTCCGGTGCGCTGATGCTGGTCATCTACCTGCTGCTCGCGTTGTCCGAGTTGCGGATGCGCCGCAGGCTCCAGGCCTCCGATCCGGCGCGGCTGACCCTCCGCATGTGGGGCTATCCGGGCCTCACGTGGCTGGTGATTGCGGTCATCATTGCCATACTGCTATCGATGCTGTGGGAGCGCGGCACGGCCGCCGAACTGTACTCGAGCCTGGTATGTGTGGGGATCGTGGCCGTGGCCTGCCTCATCCGGATGCGGCGCGGGACGCCGCGATTGCAGCCAGGCACCCCGTATCAATGCAGCGGGACGCGGTAGATGTTGCGCCGTTGCTCTGCCTCCACGAACACGTAGGTCGAAGGATCATTGCCGATGGCAAGATCCGGCAGTGGGTGCGGGATCCAGCGGCCATCGGGACTCGGGGGGCCAAGGGGCATGTCGTCAGGCCCGGTGTCGAGCACTGTCGTCCAGCCCGTATGGCGCACATCTTCCCGGTCATCGACATCGAGGTACAGGTGCCGGCCATCCCGCGACCACATCCCGAACGAGTCACCGGCGTGCAGGATGTGCGGCACGCCCGGAGCGTCCACCGGAGCGATCCATGCATCCCCGAGCGGCACACCGGGTTGCGCCGGGCCATGTGGCGTGCCTGGCTCCGCGGCGATGACGGCCTTGCCGTCCGGGGCGGCGCCGAACAAGTCGAGGATTTCATGGCGCAGTACCTTGCCTGCCGCGCTGCCGTCCGGATGGATACGATAGAGCCAGTTGACGTGATCGTCGATGCGGCGGAAGAACACGTAGTTGCCGCCAAACAGGGGCTGATCGGCACGTCGTGCCAGGAGTCTGGGTGCAACCTGGCGGTCCAGGGAGGCGATCCATACCTGATGCTCGCCTTTGCTTCCGGTTGCAAAGACCACCTGCGTCTCATCCGCCGATATGTCGAAGCTGAGGATGTCGAACCCCTGCAGCAATGTCTGCTGCTGGCCGGTTGTGATATCCATGCGCGCCAGGGACGGTTGTATGTCATTGCCCCGGGTCACGAGGAAGTAGACCCGGCGCCCATCGCCCGAGAGCCGCGGATACCCGATGCGACCTTCGGTATTGAGCGCGCGCTTCGTTGTCCCCTGGTGCAGCCACAGGGTCGTCTCGGTGAGCCCGATGGAGGTGAGCAGGGAATGACCATCCGCGGCCGCGAATACCGTCTCTTCCTCCCCCGGCCCGAAGGTGATCTGCTCGGGCTGTCCATGCGGAAAGCGCTGCCGCCACAGGTGGCTGCCACCCGCAGTGACGGCGGCGAAGTACATCCACCGCCCATCCGGAGACCATGCCGTCCACTGGCAGGAACCCGTCTCGGGTCCGACCTCGTAGCTCGGTGACTTTGCATCGAAGGGGGCCAGCCGGCAGCGCCCGAACGAACCGCTCGGTCCCATCTCGACGATCAGCACCGCGGAGCGGTCGGGGGAGAGAGCGGAGAAGTGGGCCATCCCGCGGTCGTGGCTCGGCAGATAGACCTGCCGATGATGAGACCGGTCATCGCGCGAGGTGACGATGCCGAGATGGATGCCGCTCTGGAATTCCGAGTACAGCACCTCGTGGGGGCCGATGTAACTTAGACCCTGGGCGTTGGCCAGCAGCAGGGCAGGCGCCGCGCCGCCGGTCACCGGCACGCTCCAGGTATCCCAGGTCGAGTGTTCCTGATCGATCGCCGTGTAAACGACGTTCGCGCTGTCCGGTGTGAAGGCCGGCGACCACACGGGACCCTTGGCATCGGTGAGTTTCACGGGCTGGCCGGACGGGAGCACCTTGAGCCAGATCTGTCCCGTGCCCAGGAAAGGCGCACCGCCGCGGATGAAGGCCAGCAGGTGACCGTCGGGTGAAAGCACCGGCGAAACTGCACCGTCGGCCACATCCGTCAGCTGCACGAACTCGGACGGATTGGTCACCGGGCCGGCGCGGGGCAACCAACGTGATGCCGCAAGGGCGCCCAGCAGAACGACCCCAACGACGCCAACGAGCAGCGCCCACCGTTTTCCGGAACCCGGTTTCGCCGGTGCCGCCGGGGTCGGAACGATGGCCGGCGCAGCAGCGTGGCCCCGTGGAACGACCCTGACGGGGGCCACGAACTTGAAGCCCCGGCCGGGCACCGTGAGGATGAACCGCCGGTCGGATGCCGATTCCCCGAGCGCCTTGCGCAACGCCAGGATGCACTGGTTGAGGTTGTTCTCGGTGACGATGCTTTTGGGCCACACCGCCGACATCAACGAAGACTTGTCCACAACTTCCCCGGCGCGCTCGACCAGGTACCGCAGTGCGGAGAAGGCTCGCGAGGGCAGTGGCAGGGTCTCCCCGCCAGGTGACACCAGCACCTGCATGGCGGTATCGAGGTGGTACCCCTCGAACTCGTAATCCGGTGAACTCGCTTCATCCATCAGTCGATTTCATAACAATTCATGGCGGATCCAAAGCGCTTTCATGCCCTCGGCGCTACTTCTGACGGCACCGGGACCAGCCGGTCACGGCCAAACTCTTCAAGTAGGGAGACAACGATGATCATTGCAGCAGGGGTATCGCGCACGCTCAAGGGCACTTCCATCCTGGGTCTTCTGGCGCTTGCGGCGGCCGGCGCCGCGCACGCGGCATGCGGCTTTGACGCGCCGCAACATAGCGTCGCTCCGAAGCTCGCCACGCCGGGCCTCTTCACGCCGGCCGTGTTCCATCCGAACGTCGCACCGGGTCTGATCAAGGTCAGCATGGACGAATACGATCCCGGCATCGTTGGACTGTGGCAGTTCAAGATGACGGGCCAGGGCGTGCCGAACGATTTCGGTACCCAGGCCTGGCATGGCGATGGCACCGAGTTCATGTTCTCCGGTGGCCAGAACCCGGAAACCGGGGACGTGTGCCAGGGCGTGTGGCGGCAGGTCGCCCGCAACAAGTTCACGCTGAACCACATCGCGATGAGCTGGGGAATGCCCGGCGGACCCTTCGGGCTGCGGGTGCACATGCATTTCGTCGTCAGCCTCAATCCCTCGGCGACGGCATTCACCGGTACCTTCACGGAAAAAGTGTATGCCGTGACGGAGGCCGATCCGTTCGACGAGAACTCGACGCCCGTCGCTCAGGGGGGTGGAACCATCACGGCCGAGCGCGTCATTCCGGATTGATCCGCAGCCTGCCTCCGGCCCCCGCGTCGTCAGGATGCGGGGGCCTTTTCGTACAGTACTCATCCTTTCGACTTGCTGAGCGGGCGGATCGACCGGCTAGCATCGAACCGATGAAGACACTGCAGTCGGTCGGTGAGTTCGCCTCAGCCCACTATCTGGTGTGCGGACATTGGCAATGCGGCCACGCGCACAGGATCGACCTCGAGCGCATCGTCATGGTGGGTCTCGAGGATCTTCCGCTCTCGTCCCTGTTGCGCGCAGTGCGATGTCCGACGTGCGGTCATGCAGGACCCGCGGATCCGCGGCTGACCGGTCCGATCAGCGACCAGGTCCGCGCCCAACAGCTTGCGAATGCGGACGAGCGACAGCGGAAGGTCGTGCCGTTGAAACGGCCCGGGAAATCATGACGTACCGCGGCCCCCTGCGGCGGGAGCCGCGGCTGTTGGGCTTCCTAGTGCCAGTACGGGGTGACCTTGTAGTACGAGTAGGTCCGGTCCCGGAACGAATTCCCGTCGTTGCGGGTCAGCTCGTCGATGGACCCCGTCGGCGCGGCCCGCAGCTGTTCTTCGGTCGCGTCGACGACATAGCCGTTCTCGCCTTCGTCGTAATCGAGGGAAGCCCAAGGCAACGGGTGATATTTCTCGCCCATGCCCAGGAATCCCCCGAAGCTCACCACGGCGAACATGATGTTGTTGGTTTGCTTGTCGAGGACGATGTCTTCGATTTCACCGATCTTGTGGCCCTGGCGATCCTTGACGCTGGTGCCGAGAACCTTCTTCGCACGAATCGCGGTCGTGTGTCCGCTGGGTGTCGTCATGTCGTGACCTCATGTTGTGGAC
>DATJTJ010000108.1:0-3791 GCA_035503515.1 Steroidobacteraceae bacterium | reverse complement strand
AACGGCCGGAAGGTGCTGGCTCCGGTGCTGGCGGTTCCCGGGCAGGCGGACGGCACCATCACACTGCACCTGGGGCAGGGGCGCAAGATCGGCCGCGTGGCCGGCGGGGTGGGCGCCAACGCTTACCAGATCCGTCCTTCGGACTCGCCGCTGGTGGCGGCCGGCGCGACGGTTCGTAAGACGAACGACAAGTGGGGCCTGGCGGTAACCAAGAGCCACTACCAGGATCATCGCGCGACGTATGTGGGCGGCGACGGCAGCGGAACGCATTCCATCGAAGGCAACGAGGCGATTGACCGCGGGATCGTGCGCTGGGCGACGCTCGAGGAGTACAGGCAGGAGCCGGAATTTGCGCATGTGGGCGAGGGCAAGGATGTGCCCGAGCCGACGGAGAGCATCTTCGCGTCGTACCGGTACGACCACAATGCCTGGGGCATGTCGATCGATATGAACTCCTGCGTGGGGTGCAACGCGTGCGTGGCGAGCTGCTATGCGGAGAACAACATCGCGGTGGTGGGCCAGCACCAGGTGACGATCGGGCGCATCATGCAGTGGATCCGCATCGACACGTATTACGAGGGCGATCTGGCGGCGCCGCGGGCGCACTTCCAGCCGATGCTGTGCCAGCACTGCGAGAACGCTCCCTGCGAGCAGGTGTGCCCGGTGGGAGCGACGGTGCATACCCCCGAAGGGCTGAACATGATGATCTATAACCGCTGCGTGGGGACGCGGTACTGCTCGAACAACTGTCCTTACAAGGTGCGGCGCTTCAACTTCCTGCTGTATTCCGATTACGAGACGGAGAGCCTGAAGCTGATGCGGAATCCGGATGTGACGGTGCGCAGCCGCGGGGTGATGGAGAAGTGCAGCTACTGCGTGCAGCGGATCAGCGCGGCGAAGATCGAGGCGGACAAGCAGAACCGGCTGATCCGCGACGGGGATATTGTGACCGCGTGCCAGCAGGCGTGCCCGACCGAGGCGATTGTCTTCGGGAACATCAACGACAGCACCAGCCGGGTTTCGAAGCTGAAGCGCCTGGAGAAGCGGACCTACGGGGTCCTGGCGGATATCAATACGCGGCCAAGGACGACGTATGTGGCCGAGGTGCTGAATATCAACGATGAGCTGGCCAAGGCGCGGGGAGAGTTTTCTTCATGAGGGAAGAGGGATCAGGGAACAGGGATCAGGGTTCCCACCCTTCGCTGCGCGAAGGATGGGGCACCCAGGGATCGATGAAATGGGCGGCTCGATTCAACCCGGTTTTCGGCGGATGCTGAGAGGTTAAGGCGATGGCAACGAAAGAACCAGAGATCAATGACCCGATGCTCGAGCCGCGAACCGGGGAGTATCGGGTTATTGCCCCGGGGCACAGCTTCAAATCGGTCACCGAAGAGATTTCGCGCATCGTGCTCACGCCGCATACGCCGCTGGGGTGGTTTGGCGGCTTTGTGCTGGCGGGCGGCTTTGTCCTCATGCTGCTGGTGGCGGTGACCTGGCTGTTCCTGAAGGGGCCGGGCATCTGGGCGGTCACGATCCCGGTGGCCTGGGGGTTCGCGATCATCAACTTCGTGTGGTGGATCGGTATCGGCCACGCGGGCACGCTGATCTCGGCGATTCTGCTGCTGTTCAAGCAGGGCTGGCGGAACTCGATCAACCGCTTTGCCGAGGCGATGACGATTTTTGCCGTGATCTGCGCGGGGCTGTTCCCGCTGATCCACATCGGGCGGCCATGGCTGGGGTACTGGCTGTTTCCCTATCCGAGCACGATGACGGTGTGGCCGCAGTTCCGGTCGCCGCTGCTGTGGGACGTGTTTGCGGTTTCGACGTACGCGACGATCTCGGTGGTGTTCTGGTACATCGGGATGATTCCCGACCTGGCGACGCTGAGGGACCGGGCAAAGTCGAAGTATGCGCAGTTCTTTTATGGATGGCTGGCGGTGGGCTGGCGCGGGTCGGTGCGGCACTGGATGCGGTATGAGACGGCTTCGCTGCTGCTGGCCGGCCTGGCGACGCCGCTGGTGCTCTCGGTGCATACGGTGATCAGCTTCGATTTCGCGGTGGCGCTGCTGCCGGGCTGGCATACGACAATTTTCCCGCCGTACTTTGTGGCCGGCGCGATTTATTCCGGGTTCGCGATGGTGATCACGCTGGCGATTCCGATCCGCAAGTTCTATCACCTGGAAGACTTGATCACGATCCGGCACCTCGACAACATGGGCAAGGTGATGCTGGCGACGGGGCTGATCGTGGCCTATGGGTACTCGACCGAAGTCTTCATGTCGTACTGCTACTCGGCGAGTCACTGGGAATACTTCATGATGTGGAACCGCATGTTCGGGCCGATGGGGTGGTCGTACTGGGTGCTGGTGAGCTGCAACATCGCGATTCCGCAGCTGTTGTGGCTCAGGAAGTTCCGGAAGAATCCGCTGCTGCTCTTCCTCATGTCGCTGGTCGTGAACACGGGCATGTGGTTCGAGCGCTTCGTGATTGTCGTGACCAGCCTGACGCGCGATTACCTGCCGTCGTCGTGGGGCACCTACCGGGCGACGAAGTGGGACTACGCGACGCTGGCGGGTACGCTGGGGCTGTTCACGTTTCTCTTCTTCCTGTTTATCCGCTTCCTGCCCATGATTCCCATGTCGGAGATACGCATGATGCTGCCGCAGGCGAAGGTGCGGCGGGAAGCCGAACCGCAAATGGAGGCAGGTGACTGATGCCGGTGCGCGAAGGAACGTACGGCCTGCTGGCCGAATTCGAAACGCCGTCGCAGCTGGTGCGGGCGGCGGAGAACGCCTACGCGGCGGGCTATCGGCGGATGGACTGCTATACGCCGTATCCGCTGGAAGAGGCGGCGGAGGCGATCGGCTTTCACAAGAACGAGGTTTCGCTGGTGTGCCTGATCGGCGGACTGCTGGGGCTGGGAGCGATGTTCCTGCTGGAGACGTGGATCTCGGTGTGGAGCTATCCGCTGAATATCGCCGGGCGGCCGTATTTTTCCTGGCCGGCGTTTGTGGTGCCCGCCTATGAGTGGACGATCCTGTATGCCGGGCTTTCGGCGGCCTTCGGGATGCTGGCGCTGTGCGGACTGCCGCAGGTGTATCACCCGCTGTTCAATGCGCCGAACTTCCGGGGCGGCGCGACCAGCGACAAGTTTTTCCTGTGCCTCGAATCGGCGGATCCGAAGTTCGAGGCTGAGGATACGCGGAAGTTTCTCGAGGGCTTTGCGCCGGTTTCGGTGGTGGAGGTGGAGTATTAAGACAGGGTGTAGGGTACAGGGTGCAGGGTGTAGTGAAACTACAGGTCCCTCGGCTCGGCTACGCTTCGCCCGGGCTCTGGCGCTTCCGGCGGCGGCGCTGCTGATGCTGGCCGCCGGGTGCCGGCAGGATATGCAGGACCAGCCGAAGATGTTTCCGCAGCGCGGGTCGGCGATGTTTCCCGACGGGAGGTCGGTGCGGCCACAGGTGCTGAACACGGTGGCGCGCGGGCAGCTGCACGAGGATGAGTATTTCTACACCGGGCTGATGGACGGCAAAGAGCTGGATGCGCTGCCGTTTCCGGCGACGATGCAGGTGCTGGCGCGCGGGCAGGAGCGGTTCAACATCTACTGCACGCCCTGCCACTCGCGGGTGGGCAACGGGCTGGGCATGATTGTCGAGCGCGGGTATAAGCCGGCGGGGAACTATCACGACCCCAAGCGCCTGGCCGAGCCGCTGAGCCACTACTTCGTGGTGATGACGAACGGATACGGGGCGATGCCGAACTACTCGGCGCAGCTGACGGCGGCGGACCGG
>DATJTJ010000107.1:0-5565 GCA_035503515.1 Steroidobacteraceae bacterium | reverse complement strand
TGCAGGCGCCGCGTCAGGATGTTGATGCGCGACAGCTGGGCCTGCAGGGCGGTGGTCTCGGTCGAGGCCACTTCGAGATAGGTCACGAGTCCCGCCAGGTAGCGGTCCTGGGATTTCGCAAGCGCGACGTTGCTGGCTTCCACGGCCTGACCCTGGGAGTTGCTTTCGATCTGCAGCTGGCGCAGCGCCGCGAGGTTGTCCTCCACGTCACGGTAGGCGGTCAGGACGGTGTTGCGGTAGGTCGCCACCTGTTCCTCATAGGCGGCCTTGGCCCGGGCGGTCTGCGCCACCAGCCGGCCCCCTTCGAACAGGGGTACCGACAGCTGCGGTCCCACGGACCAGAACAGGCTCGGCGCACTGATCCAGCTGGCCGCCTTCACGCTGTTGAAGCCGCCACTGGCGCCGAGCGTGAACTGCGGGAAATAGGCCGCGCGCGCCACTCCGATCTGGGCGTTGGCCGCGGCGACACGCCGCTCGGCCTCGGCCACGTCCGGCCGGCGTTCCAGCAGCGCCGAGGGCATCCCCGGATCGATGGGTGGCGGGGTCGCATCGGGCGCCAGCGGATTGATGGGCAGCTGGAACGTCGAGGGGTTCTCGCCGACCAGCAGTCCGATGGCATGTTCCATCTGGGCGCGCTGCAGATGGATGTCGGCCTGCTGCGTCTCGGCCGAATGCAGCTGGGCGCGGGCCTGTTCGACATCGGAAAGCGCAGCCGCGCCGCCGTTGAACAGCAATTGGGTTAGATCCAGCGACCGGCGGTAGTCCGCGACGGTCTTGTCCAGCAGCTGCTGTTGCATGTCGTAGCTGCGCAGGCCGAAATAGTCCGCGGCCAGCTCCGCCTGCACCGAAAGCCGCAGCGCCGCGAAGTCCGCGGCGCTTGCCTGCTGGTTGGCGCGGGCCGCGGCGATCTCGTTGCGGACCCGTCCCCACAGGTCCACCTCGTACGAGAAGTCGGCCTCGAGGTTGAAGTCATTGCCCTCGGTCGGGTTGCCCGGTGTGTAGGTCGGAGAGTTGGGCGACACCCGCGAGCGCAGCCCCGAGGCCTGCGCCGTGATGGCGGGGAAGAGATCCGCCCGCGCGATGCGCGTGTCCGCACGCGCCTGCTGCAGGCGCGCGAAGGCGGCCTTCAGCGTCTGGTTGGCCTGCGTCGCCTGTTCCTCCAGGGCATTGAGCTGGGTATCGCCGAAAACGATCCACCAGTCGCCCTTGGGCGCGCGATCGCGCGGCTCGGCAGGTTTCCACTGCGCGAGTTCCCGGTAGCTTGCCGGTGGCGGCGCGCTTTCGGGCACCTTGTACGGCGGCGCGAACGAGCAGGCGCCCAGCAGCAGCCCCAGGGCGCCGGCTGTGAGGGTCGCGGTCCTCAAAGCGGCGACTCCGGGCTCTGCGCCTTGGAACTGCGCGATGCATTGTTCGGATTGGAAACGGAGGTCTGCCCGGAGCCGCCGCCGGACTTCTGGTCCTTCGCCGTCTGCGGGGCAGCCACGTGGACCTTCATCCCATCCTCGACCGAGTCGGGAGGATTCACGATGACGCGGTCGTCGGCGTTCAGACCCCCCAGGATTTCCAGGGTCTGGCCGAAGTCCCGCCCCTGGTCTACGGTCTTGAGCTTGATGGTGTCGGCGCCCTGCACCGTCGCAATCTGCAGGCCGGTGTCCCGGAACAGGATGGTGTTGGACGGCACCCGCAGCGTCCTGTGGCTGCTGGGCAGCCTGAAATGGATTTCCGCATAGGCGCCCGGAAACAACTCGCCGTCCGAATTATTCAGCTGCAGTTCGACCTCGAGGGTCCGCGAGGCCGGATCCAGGGCATTCGCGGTGCGCACGATCTGCGCCGTGAAGGGCTGTTCGGGATGTTCGGCGAAATGCACCTGCGCTGACAGCCCGGCATGGAGGGCGGCGGCGTACGGTTCGGGAATCTGGGCGTAGATGCGCAGTATGTGGATGTCCGCGAGCGTGAACAGCGACGCTCCGCTTGACTGTCCGGCGTTGATGAGCGCGCCGACATCGGTGTTGCGGGCGGTCACGACGCCGTCGAATGGCGCGACCACCCGCCGGAAACCTTCCAGATCCTGGAGCCGCTGCACGTTCTGGCCCGCCGAGGCCTCGGCCGCGACCTTCGCCTGCGCATCCCCGGCTTTCTCGTCGGCGTCCTGCTTCGATACCGCCTGCCGCGCCAGCAGTCCCTGCCAGCGGACGTTGGTGGTCTGCGCCAGGTGCGAATTGGCCTCCGCGGTCTGCAGGTCCGCCCGCGCCTGGGCCAGCTGGCGGTCGACTTCGGGCGTGTCGATCAGCGCCAGCAGGTCCCCCTTGTGGACCCGTGCACCGATGTCCGTGTACCAGGCCTGCAGATAGCCGCTGGTGCGCGCGTAGATCGGCGCCTCCATGTAAGCGACGACGTTGCCCGGCAGCACCAGATCGCTGTCGGCCTGCGATAGGGTCGGCCTGACCGTCGTCACCGTCACTTCGGCATCCGCCGCCGTGCGCTTCTTCAGATGCGCCCGCGCCACCAGCCGGTACGTCACTCCCACGATGGCGAGGACGATCGCCACGATCAGCAGGATCAGCAGCACCCTGCGCACCGTATGCAGCTGCTGCTGCCGGCTTCGCGGATCCTCCTCAGCCCGCATGGCCGATCCTGGCCCGGCGGTGCGCGATGCCGAAGACCGCGGGGACGAAGAACAGGGTCGCGAAGGTCGCGAACACCAGACCGCCGATGACCGCGCGGCCGAGCGGCGCGTTCTGTTCGCCGCTTTCGCCCAGGCCCAGTGCCATCGGCACCATGCCGATGATCATGGCCAGCGCCGTCATCAGCACCGGGCGCAGCCGGGTGAAGCCGGCTTCGATCGCCGCCTCGACGGCAGTGCTGCCCGCGGCCATCTGTTCGCGGGCGAAGCTGATCACCAGCACGCTGTTGGCGGTCGCGATGCCCATGCACATGATGGAGCCCGTCAGCGCCGGCACGCTCACCGTAGTTGCGGTCAGGAACAGCATCCACACGATGCCCGCCAGGGCGGCCGGCAGCGCCGCAACGACGATCAGGGGATCGATCAGCGACTGGAAGTTCACGACGATGAGCATGTAGACCAGCACCACGGCGGCCACCAGGCCCAGCAGCAGGCCGCGGAAGGACTGCTGCATGGTCTGCACCTGACCCTGGACCTCGATCTTCGAATTCCTGGGCACCTCCTTGCTGGTGTCCTTGAGGATCTTCTGGACCTGGCTGTTCACGTAGCCCAGATCCGCGTTCTCGACGCTGCCGAAGATGTCGATCGTGGGTTGGGCGTTGTAATGCGAGACCACCGAGGGCCCGGTACTGCGGTGAAAGGTGGAGATGTTCGAGAGCACCTGCGCCGTGGTCCCGATCAGCTGATTGCCGCCCGCGGGCTGGCTCAGGGGGGTGTTGCCCAGATCGTTGAGCGATGCCATGCGGTACTGGGGCGTCTGGGAGACCACGTCGTACTGGGTGCCGGTCTTCGGATCGATCCAGAAGGAGGGGGTCGTCTGGAAGCTCCCGGACAGCGACACCAGCACGTTCGAGGCGACGTTCTGCTGCGTCAGTCCGACCAGCTGCGCCTTGCTGCGATCGACGTCGATGTTCAGCTGCGGATAGTCCTGCGGCTGCTGGATGCGCAGGTCGACCGCACCGGCGATGAGCTGCATTTTCTTCAACAGCGAGCGGGCGTAGGCCACGTTCGCGGTCACGTCCGTGCCGGAAATCTTGACGTCGATCGGCGCCGGCTTGCCGAAATTCAGGATCTGGCTGGTGATGTCGGCCGGCAGGAACGAGAATTGGGTGCCGGGGAAGGAAGCACCGAGCCGTTCGCGCAGCGCCGTGCGCAATCTGGGCAGTGCCGTGTGTCGCTTTGCCAGCGTGATGAAGATGTCGGCATCGCCGGGACCGACCGGTGCCGCCGTGGTATAGGCGAGATTGATGCCGCTGTAGGGCAGGCCGAGGTTGTCCACGATGGTGGTGACCTCATTCCCCGGGATGATCTGCCGGATGGCCTTTTCGACCTGGTCGGCGAGCACCGCCGTCTGCTCGATCCGCGTTCCGGAGGCCGCACGGAAATGCAATGTCAGCGAGCCCGCATCGACGCTCGGAAAGAAGTCCTGGCCGAGGCCGGGCAGCGGCCCCAGCGGCAGGGCGATGAGCGCGGTCGCCGCCATGGCCGCGAGGAAGATGACCGGAAAGCGCACCCCGGCCTCCACGGCCGAGCCGAGCAGGGTGCGGTACCGCAGGCGCATGTTCTCGAAGCGTTGCTCGAAGCCTCTCTGGAACCGGACCAGGAAGTTGCGCCGGGCGCCTGCATGGGCAGCCTCTTCGTGCTTCTTCAGCAGGTAGTTGGCCAGTGTCGGGATGAGCGTCCGCGACAGCAGATATGAGGCCAGCATCGCGAACACGACCGCCTCGGCGAGCGGTATGAAGAGGTACCGGGCGATGCCGGAGAGCATGAACATCGGCACGAACACGATGCAGATCGACAGGGTCGACACCAGCGCCGGCAGAGCGATCTGCCGGGCGCCATCGAGGATGGCGGTTTCGACATCCTTGCCCTGTTCGAGCTGGTAGTTGATGTTCTCGATGGTGACGGTCGCATCATCCACCAGGATGCCGACGGCCAGGGCCAGGCCGCCGAGCGTCATGATGTTGATGGTTTCCCCGAGCGCCGACAGGCAGGCCACCGAGGCCAGGATGGACAACGGGATCGATACCGTGATGATCAGGGTGCTGCGCCAGCTGCCGAGGAACAGCAGGATCATGAGTCCCGTCAGCAGCGCGGCGATGACGCTCTCGCGAATGACGCCCGAGATCGCCGCGCGCACGAATACCGACTGGTCATTCAGGGTCACCAGTTTCAGGCCCTTGGGCAGCGCCGCCTTGATGCCGGCGAGTTTGCCGTTGATGCCGTTGATGACATCGATGGTGGAGGCATCGCCGGTCTTCAGGGCATTCATGACCACGGCGCGTTTGCCGTCGACCCGGGCAATGTTCGTCTGCGGAGCGTAGCCGTCGCGCACGTGGGCGACATCGCGTACGTAGATGATCCCGCCGTTGCTGGCCCGCACCGGCAGATCGTTCATCTGGTCGATCTGCGTGGGACTCGCGTTCAGCTTCACGAAATACTCGCGGGTACCGATCTTTTCCGTGCCCGCGGGCAGGATCAGGTTCTGTGAGGCGATCGCGGAGACGACATCGGCACCGGAGAGTCCGTGGGCGCGCAGTTCCCGCGGATCCAGGTCCACCTGCACCTGGCGCTGCTTGCCTCCCAGCGGGTAGGGCAACGCGGCACCCGCGACCGTCGCGAGCTGGGTGCGGATGATGTTGTTGGCGAGATCGAATATTTCCTGTTCGGGAATGGTGTCACTGGAGAGCGCGAGCTGCAGGATCGGCACCGTCGAGGCGTCATAGGAGAGGATGAAGGGCGGTGTGGTGCCGGGCGGCGAGCTCTGCAGCTGCGATTGGGAAATCGCGGTGATCTGCGCGAACGCCAGTTCGCGCTTCACCTGCGGTTGAAAGAAGTATTTGACCACCGCAGTGCCGTTCACCGACTGCGATTCGGTATGC
>DATJTJ010000106.1:0-51068 GCA_035503515.1 Steroidobacteraceae bacterium | reverse complement strand
CCACGAAGTCCTCCTGTTTCTTCTCGATGCCCGCGCCGACCTCGAAGCGCTCGAACGCGGCGACCTGCGCGCCGGCGCCCTTCAGCAGCTTCTCCACGGTCTGGTCGGGATCCTTGACGAAGGGCTGGCCGGCCAGGGTGATCTCGCCCAGGGACTTGCGCAGACGGCCTTCGACCATCTTCGCAACGATCTCCGGGGGCTTGCCCTCGCCCTTGGCCTGCTCGGTGAGGATCTCGCGCTCCTTGGCGACGACCTCCGCCGGCACCTCGGCGACGCTGACGTACTTCGGATTGCTCGCGGCCACGTGCATGGCGATATCATGGGCCACCGTGGCGTCCCCGCCCTCCAGGGCCACCAGTGCACCGATCCGGGTACCGTGCACATAGGCACTCACCAGGCCGGTGGAGGTCAGCACCGCAAGGCGGCGCACGCTCAGGTTCTCGCCGATCTTCGCGATGAGTTCGCGACGCCGCTCGTCGATGGTCTCACCCCCCTCGAGCCGCAGCGCCAGCAGCGCCTCGAGCGATGCCGGCCTGGCGGCCAGCGCCTGCGCGGCGACGGCCTTGGCGAAGGTGCCGAAGTCGCCTCCGCGGGCCACGAAATCGGTCTCGCAGTTGACCTCCACCATGGCGGCGGCGCGGCCGTCGGCGGCGCGCTCCACGACGATGACGCCCTCGGCGGCGACCCGGGCGGCCTTCTTGTCGGCCTTGGCCAGACCCTGCTTGCGCATCAGCTCGGCGGCGGCGTCCAGGTCACCCTGGGTTTCCACCAGCGCCTTCTTGCATTCCATCATGCCGGCCCCGGTGCGCTCACGGAGCTGCTTCACTGCATCTGCTGTGATGTTCATACGAATTCCAAAGGATTCTCAGGTCGCGGAACCACCGGCCTCGCCGTCCCCGGGCGTCGGGGCGACCGCACCGGCAGCCTGCGGACGGCGCCGCACCACACCGCCGCGCGCGGCGGGCGTGGCGGACTCCGGGGCGGCCGCCGCGGGCAGTTCCGCACCCTCGTCCAGATCGTCGAGATCCGTGGCCGCATCATCGCCGCCCTCCGGCGCCTTGACAGGCAGCCGGCGGCGGGCCGGAGCCTTCTTGCTGCGTACCGGGGCCTGCGGACGCGACCGGGGCTTGCCGGTCTTGCGGCGCGGCTGACCCGCTTCGTCGAGCTCCACGAATTCGTCCTCGCCCACGGCCACCTGCGGTACCGAGGCCTTGCCCTCGAGCACCGAATCGGCGACGCCGGAGGCGTACAGCATGATGGCGCGCATGGCGTCATCGTTGCCCGGAATCACATAGTCGATGCCATCGGGGCTGCAGTTGGTGTCCACGACGGCCACCACCGGGATGCCGAGTTTCTTGGCCTCGTGGATGGCGATCTTCTCGTGACCCACGTCGATCACGAACATCACATCCGGCAGCGACTCCATGGCCTTGATGCCACCGAGGCTGCGCTCGAGCTTTTCCATTTCGCGCCGCAGCTGCGTCGCTTCCTTCTTGCCGCGCTTGTCCAGCGCACCGCTGCTGTGCAGTTCGGTGATCTCGGCGAGCCGCTTGATGGACTGCCGGATGGTCTTGAAATTGGTGAGCATGCCCCCCAGCCAACGCTGGTTGACGTACGGCATGCCGCTGCGGGTGGCTTCCTTCTGGACGGCCTCACGCGCGGAACGCTTGGTGCCGACGAACAGCACCTTGCCGCCGTCTGCGACAATGCTCTTGATGAAGGCCGACGCCTGGGTGTACAGGGGCTGGGTCTTCTCAAGGTTGATGATGTGGATCTTGTTGCGCTCGCCGAAGATATAGGGGGCCATCTTCGGGTTCCAGAAGCGGGTCTGGTGTCCGAAATGGACACCCGCTTCCAGCATCTGTCTCATGGACACGCCGGTCATACGAACTCCGTCACTGTAGGGTTGAACCTTGCGCGTATCCCTGGCGGCCACCTGGAGACGGTTAATCTTCCGGGCACCCAGCCACGCAGGTTGTGATACGCGTATGGAATTTCTCGTCGTTGCCAACGAGGGCGGCGCTTTATACCATGAACGTCCCGCAGGAACAACGTCTTACGGGCCACCAGCTACACCAGATAATGCACATCACCATCAAGTCCCCCGAAGAGCAGCTCAAGATGCGCGAGGCCGGCCGCCTGGCCGCCGACGTGCTCGACATGATCGGGCCCCACGTGGTACCGGGCGTGACCACCGAAGAGCTCGACCGGCGCTGCTACGAGTACATCGTCAACGTCCAGGGCACCATCCCGGCCAATCTCAATTACCGGGGGTTTCCCAAGACCATCTGCTCCTCGGTCAACCACGTGGTGTGCCACGGCATTCCCAATGACCGCAAGCTCAAGTCCGGGGACATCATCAACATCGACGTGACCGTCATCAAGGATGGTTTCCATGGGGATACCAGCCGGATGTACTACGTGGGCAAGCCCCCCGTGGCCGCGCAACGGCTCACGGAAGTGTGCTTCGAGGCCATGTGGCGCGGCATCCGCACGGTCAGGCCCGGGACCCGCCTCGGGGACATCGGCCATGCCATCCAGGAATACGTCGAATCGCTGAATTTCTCGGTGGTCCGCGAGTACTGCGGCCACGGCATCGGCAGGATCTACCACGAGGACCCGCAGGTGCTGCACTACGGCGAGGCCGGCACGGGTCTCGAACTGCAGCAAGGGATGACCTTCACGGTGGAACCGATGGTGAATGCCGGCAAGCGCCACGTGCGGCTGCTGCCGGACGGCTGGACCGTGGTCACCAAGGATCACTCCCTGTCGGCGCAGTGGGAGCACACCGTCCTGGTCACGGCGACCGGGGTGGACATCCTCACCCTGGGCGCGGCGGAACGCCATTGAGCGCCCATGCCCGCTACTGAACCGCTCGAAGAGCTCGAGGCGCTGATGCCCGAGGCGGCGGCGACCCCGCCCCCGTGGCCGCTGCTGGCCCGGATCCCGGCCGTGCTGGCGGCCCACCCCGGTTCCCGGGAGGGGTACCGGAAACTCCTGGGCGAGGGCCATGAGGAGCTCAAGGCCCGGTTCCTGGCCGAGGAGCCCGTGGAGATCCTGGTCCAGGCGCGGGCGGCGCTGATCGACGCGGTCCTGCGGCAGGCCTGGTTCGAGCACTTCGGCGAGGGCGAGCGGCATTGGGCCCTGGTGGCCGTGGGCGGCTACGGCCGCGGCGAGCTGCACCCCTGTTCGGACATCGACATCCTGCTGCTGGTCGCCCAGCCGCCCGATGACGTGCAGCGCTCCCAGGTCGAGGGGCTGATCACCTTCCTGTGGGACATCGGCCTGGAAGTCGGCCACAGCGTCCGCACCGTCACCGAATGCGTCCAGGAGAGTGCCGCGGACGTGAGCGTCATGACGACGCTGCTGGAATCGCGGCTGCTGCACGGCGACAGCGAACTCCTGGCGGCCATGAACAGCGCCCTGAGCCCGCCCAACGTCTGGCCGGAAAAGGAATTTTTCGAGGCCAAGCTCAAGGAACAGGTTGAACGGCACCTCAAGGCCAACGACACCGCCTACAACCTGGAACCCAACGTGAAGACCGGTCCGGGGGGCCTGCGCGACATCCAGACCATCGGCTGGGTCGCCAAGCGTCACTTCGGTGCCGAATCGCTCGATGGCCTGGCTCGGGGCGGTTTCATCACCCCCGGGGAACTGCGCCGGCTGAAACAGGCGCAGTCCTTCCTCTGGAAGGTGCGCTTCGGGCTGCATATCGTCACCGGGCGGCGCGAGGACCGGCTGCTGTTCGACCATCAGCTGAAACTGGCGCAGACCTTCGGCTACGAGGACGCGACCTACACGCTCGCCGTCGAGCAGTTCATGCAGCGCTATTACCGCACGGTGATGGACGTGAGCCTGCTCAACGAACTGCTGCTGCAGCTGTTCAGCGAGGCGATCCTGAGCAATGAGGAGGACATCCGTCCGCTGAACGCCCGCTTCCAGGTGCGCAACGGCTCCCTCGAGGCGCGCCGCGACGATGTCTTCGCGCGCACCCCCTCCGCGCTGCTCGAACTGTTCGTGCTGCTGCAGCAGAATCCGGAGATCAAGGGCGTGCGCGCCTCGACCATGCGCGCCGTCGCCCGCAACCTGTGGCTGATAGACGAGGAGTTCCGGCAGAACCCGCGCCACCACCGGCTGTTCATGGACATCCTGCGGGCACCGGTGGGCGTCACCCACGAACTGCGCCGCATGAACACCTACGAGGTGCTCGGGCGCTACATCCCGGCCTTCGGACGCATCGTCGGGCGCATGCAGTACGATCTGTTCCACGCCTACACCGTCGATGCGCACACGCTGTTCGTGCTCAGCAATCTCAGGCGCCTTTCGATATCGCGTTTCGATCACGAGCTGCCCGAGCTGTCGCGCATCATGCAGCAGCTGCCGAAGCCGGAGATCGCCTACCTCGCGGCACTGTTCCATGACATCGCCAAGGGCCGAGGCGGAGACCATTCCGAACTGGGGTCCGTGGACGCCGAAGCGTTCTGCCTCGAGCAGGGCCTGTCGCGCTACGACGCGCGGCTGGTCGCCTGGCTGGTCCGCAATCACCTGGAACTGTCGGTCACGGCGCAGAAGCAGGACATCTCCGATCCGGAGGTGGTGAACGCGTTCGCCCGCCGGGTGGGGGATGAAACCCACCTGGATCATCTCTATGTCCTGACCTGCGCCGACGTGCGCGGCACCAACCCGAAGCTGTGGAACTCCTGGAAGGCTTCGCTGTTCCACGAGTTCTACGAACGGGTGAAGCGCGCCCTGCGCCGCGGCCTGGAGAGCCCGATCGACCAGGATGAACTCATCCGCGAGACGCAGGCGGCGGCAAAAGCGCTGCTCATCAGCGATGGCATCTCCGAGGAGGACATCGCCGGGTGCTGGAGCCGCTTCTCGATGATGTACTTCCTGCAGTACACCCCGGAGGAAGTCGCCTGGCACACGCGCCTGCTGGTCGAACGCCAGCCCGGTCCGGGGGAAACCCTGGTGGCCATCGAACCGCGCAGCGTGCGCGGCACCACGGCGGTCATTGCGTTCGCGCCGGAAGGCATCCACGGCTTCGCACGCACCACCGCCGTGCTGGACCAGCTGGGCCTGAACATCGTGGACGCGCGGGTCTCGCCCACCGAGGATGGCTTCACGCTCGGCCTGTACCACGTCCTGGAGGACGATGGTGCGCCGATCACCGACCAGGACCGTCAGCATGAAATCGAGTTCGCCGTGGTCCGCGCCCTGCAGCGCGCCGAGGCGAGCCTGCCGGTGGTGTCGCGGCGCGCGCCGCGCCAGGCGCGCATGTTCAACACGCCGACCCAGGTGACCATCAGCGTCGATGACCGCAACCGGCGATCGGTGCTGGAACTGGTGGCCGGGGATCGTCCGGGCCTGCTCAGCGACGTCGGCAAGGTGCTGATGCAGCAGCACATCGAATTGCGCAACGCCAAGATCATGACGGTCGGCGAACGCGCCGAGGACGTCTTCTACGTGACGGACCTGCAGCGCCGGCCGCTGAGCGAGCAGGCCGCCCAGGGCCTGAAGGAAAGGCTGGTGCAGGCCCTGGATCAGCGCGCTCCCGCATGAATCCACGGCTCGGTTCCCTGCACACCTATCCGTTCGAGAAGCTCGCCCGACTGCTGGCCGGCGCCGTCGCGCCCGCGCACCTGCCGCACATCGCGCTGTCCATCGGCGAGCCGCAGCACGAGCCGCCGCGGTTCGTGCTCGATGCCCTGCGGCAGGGAGTCGATCGCCTCGGCGCCTACCCGGCCACCGCCGGCACCCTGGAATTGCGCAGCAGTGCCAGCCGCTGGCTGGAGCGGCGGTTCGGCCTGCGCCCCGGCAGCGTCGATCCGGCCACCATGGTGCTGCCGGTCAACGGCACCCGCGAAGCGCTGTTCGCGCTGGTCCAGGCGGCGGTGGATACCAGCACGGCGCCGCTGGTCATCACTCCGAACCCCTTCTATCAGATCTATGAAGGGGCGGCGCTGCTGGCCGGCGCCACGCCCTACTACCTCAACGCCACCGCCGGCAACCACTTCGCGCCGGAGCTGGACCAGGTGCCGAAGGCGGTGCTGGACCGCACCCAGGTGCTGTTCCTGTGCAGCCCCGGCAATCCCACCGGAACGGTGCTGTCGCGCAGCTACCTTGCCCGCGCCCTGGACCTGGCCGAACGCCACGACTTCATCGTCGCGGCGGACGAGTGCTACGCGGAAATCTTTGCCGACGAAGCCGCGCCGCCGCCGAGCCTGCTCGAAGTGGCGCAGGAGACCGGACGCGACCGCTTCCAGCGCTGCATCGTCTTCCATAGCCTCTCCAAGCGCTCCAGCGTTCCGGGCCTGCGCTCCGGATTCGTCGCCGGCGATCCGGAACTGATGCGCCGCTTCCTGCTGTACCGCACCTACCAGGGGGGCGCGATGTCCCCGATGGTGCAGCTCGCGAGCGTCGCCGCCTGGGACGATGACGCTCACGTGCGTGCCAACCGCCGCCTGTACCGCGAGAAGTTCGAGCGCGTGCTGCCGATCCTGTCACCGGTGCTCGACGTGCAACGGCCGGACGGAGCGTTCTACCTGTGGGTCGACGTTGGCGGGGATGATGAGCGCTTCACCCGCGAGCTCCAGATCAGCCAGAATGTGACCGTGCTGCCGGGCAGCTACCTGGGACGCGCCACCGAACAGGGCAATCCGGGCCAGGGGCGGGTGCGCCTGTCGCTGACCGCCACGGTCGAAGACTGCGAGGCCGCGGCGACCCGGATCCGCGAATTCATGAAGGACCGCTGAATACGACCATGAGCGACAACCACGAACTCAAGACCCTGATCGAGGCGGCTTTCGAGAAGCGCGCGGAAATCACGCCCCGGAACGTCTCGCGCGAGCTCTCTGAGGCGCTCGAGACCACCATCGGCCTGCTCGACAGCGGCCAGGCGCGCGTGGCCGAAAAGCAGGGCAACGACTGGATCGTCAACCAGTGGCTGAAGAAGGCCGTGCTGCTGTATTTCCGGGTGCGGGAAAACAGCGTCATCGATGCCGGCTACACGAAATTCCATGACAAGGTGCCCCTCAAGTACGCGGAGCATTCGGCCGGGCAGTTCCGTGATGACGGTACCCGGGTGGTGCCGCATGCGGTGGTACGCCGCGGCGCGTACGTCGGATCCAACGTGGTGCTGATGCCGAGCTACGTCAACATCGGCGCCCATGTCGATTCGGGCACCATGGTGGATACCTGGGTCACGGTCGGTTCGTGCGCGCAGATCGGCAGGAACGTGCATCTCTCCGGAGGCGTGGGCATCGGCGGCGTGCTCGAGCCGCTGCAGGCCAGCCCGACCATCATCGAGGACGACTGCTTCATCGGCGCGCGCTCCGAGATCGTCGAGGGCGTGGTGGTCGAGGCCGGCTCGGTGATCTCCATGGGCGTGTTCATCAGCCAGAGCACGCGTATCTACGACCGCACCACCGGCCGGATCCTGCAGGGGCGCGTGCCGGCCGGCTCGGTCGTGGTCTCCGGCAGCCTGCCTTCTGCCGACGGCCGCTATTCGCTGTACGCCGCCGTGATCGTCAAGAAAGTCGATGCCCAGACGCGGGCGAAGACCTCCATCAACGAACTGCTGCGCGCCGCTGACTGAAACGCGAAGGGTGCAGGCGAGGGTGTCAGGGCAGCCAGGCACTGACCAGTTCGTTGATGCCCGCGCCTCCGGCCACCAGCCACAGGAACAGCGCCGCCCCCAGCAGCATCGGCCGTGGGCCCGCGGCGCGCAGCGCGCTGATGCGCGTGCCGAGACCCAAGGCCGCCATCGCCATCGCCAGCAGCACAGTGTCGAGACCTGACATCAAGGCCAGCGCCCGCGCAGGCAACAGCGTGAGCGAATTGAAGAGCACCAAGCCGACGAATGCCACCGCGAACCATGGGACGGTGAGCGACTGGCGCGGCCGACGGACCGCCTGCGCGTCCCTGCCGATCCAGGCCGAGAGCAGCATCAGAAATGGCGCGAGCATCATGACGCGAACCATCTTGGTGATCACCGCCGTGTTGGCGGCGCTCTCGCCGACCGAGCGGCCCGCCGCAAACACCTGGGCCACCTCGTGGATGGTCGAACCCGCATAGACACCGAACCAGCGCATGCCGGCCGCGCCGGCGCCGTGGGACGCCAGGGCGTACAGAGCGGGATAGGCGAACATTCCCACCGTGCCGTACAGGACCACCGTGGAGATCGCGATCGTGACGTGATCATTGCGCGCCCGCACGACCGGTTCGGTTGCCATGACGGCGGCTGCGCCGCAGATGGCACTGCCCGCCCCGATGAGTACCGACGTCTCCCGGTCGATTCCGAATACCCGGGTCCCGAGCCACACCGAGAGCAGGAAGGTGCTCGACACCACCAGCGAATCGATCACAACCGCCGCCGGGCCGATCGCAGCGATGTCCCGCAGCGTCAGTCGCAGACCGTAGAGGACGACGCCGGCCCGCAGCAGCGTCTGCCGCGAAAAGAGCACGCCCGGTCCTGCCGCCTGCGCAATCCGCGGATAAAGGGTGTTCGCCAGCAGCAGTCCGCCGAGTATCGCCAACGTCAGCGCACTCACTCCGTACGACCGTAACGTGGGGAGTGTCCCGAAACCGGTCGCCGCCAGGGCAATCACGGCGCTCAGCAGCATCCCGGGCAGCACCCGCGTCGTTCCGGTCAGCGACCGTCTGACTGCGTTCATGTCTGATCCCGCGTAACCACCCGGCGAAGATAGCTGGCGCAATTGACCGTCTCCAACGGTCTTTCCTGTTATAATCAAGCGATAATCATGGTTGATCAGCTGCAGGCGAAGGTCGGGATACTGCGGGCCACCCTGCGGCAGTGGCAGGTCTTCCGCTGGGTCGCCGAATCGGGCACCACGGCGGCCGCCGCGACCGCCCTGGCACTGTCGCAGTCCGCGACCAGCGCCGCGGTCAATGAATTGGAACGGGTGCTGGCGCTGCAACTCTTCGATCGGGTCGGCAAGCGGCTGCAGCTCAACGACAATGGGCGCGCGGCGCTGCCCCTGGCGCTGGCGCTGCTCGATGCGGCGCAGTCACTCGAGCAGTGGGCGCTCGACCGCGACCGGCAGGTGGGGTCGCTGCGGATCGGCGCCAGCACCACGATCGGCAATTACCTGTTGCCGCGGCACATTGCGCGGTTCCGCCGGCAGATGGGTACCGCGGCGGGCCGGGCCTGGCGTCCGCAGATCAGGATCGCCAACAGCGAAACCATCGCGGCGCAGGTCGCCGCATTCGAACTCGACCTCGGACTGATCGAAGGGCCCTGCCACGAGCCGTCGCTGGATGTGGAACCGTGGCTGGAGGATGAACTGATGGTGGTTGCCGCAGCGGATGATGCCATCGCCTCGCCGGGGCGAAGTCGCCGGGTGCCGATCCGCACGTTGCGGCGGGCGACCTGGCTGCTTCGGGAACCCGGATCCGGAACCCGCGAGACCATCGATCAGCTGCTGCTGCCGCATCTGCGCCAGATCCCCAGCGGCCTGGAGTTCGGCAACTCCGAGGCCATCAAGCGCGCCGCCGCCAGCGGCCTCGGAATCACCTGCCTGTCGGGCTGTGTCGTCGAGGACCTGCTGGCAACCGGCGCACTGGTGGCCCTGAAGACCGAACTGCCGCCCCTCAGGCGGCAGTTCTTCGTGTTGACCCATCAGCGCAAGCCGCGTACGCGGGGCATGGAACTGTTCATCGACTACCTTCGGGCAACTCACGTGGCCATGGTGCATCAGTAGGACATCAGCACCGGCCGATCCATTCGCGCAAGCAGATCCCGAGTCACCCCGCCCATCATCTTTTCCCAAAGTCGCGGATGACCGAAGGCTCCAGCCACGATCAGATCAGCCCCCACCCTCCGCGCCTGCGTGAGCAGCGTCTCTGAAATCGCCGCAGTCGCGACGCCGTCGAGGGAGATGCCGTCCACTTCGGCGCCGTGTCGGCGCAGGTTCTCGACGATATTCCCGGGCGGCAGCGCCGCATACCGCTTCGCGAACTGCTCGGAGTTGATCGCCAGCACGGTGACACGCTCGGCGCACTCAATGATCGGCAACGCATCGGCAAGAGAACGGGCGCAGGCGCGACTTGAATTCCAGGCGACCAGCACATGTTTGCCGAGGCTCTCGAATGAGCCGCTGGGCGGCACGAACACGACGGGCCGCCCGGTTACGAACAGCAGCTGTTCCGAGAACGTGTAGCCGGTGTTCAAATCCGCGGGGGAAACATCCTGGCTCACAACGCACAGGTCGGCGAATCGCGCATGTTGCGGCACGAGAATGGAAGCAACCCCCTGCAGCGAGCGCCATTCGACCTCGATGCCATACTTGCGCGCCGCCGCTTGCAGGTTCGACGCCAGCCGCGATTCGACGGCGTCCATGTCGTTCCGAATGCGCAGGTTCTCCTCGTCGATCGCGCTGGCGGAGGCGAGCCCGAGCTCCGCGCTACTCAGCGCGTGCTGCTGCGCCGGAGTCATTTCGCGCACGAATAGGGCAGTCAACCGGCTCTGGTTGCGCTTGGCCAGATCGGCGGCGAGTTGCAGGCGCTGCGAGGCCTGCTCAGTTTGATCAATGTGAACCAGCAGATCTTTCAGTGCCATGGCGCGTCTCCTGGAGCGTCCGATGATGCCGCCGCGCCTTCGAAAGCGTTGGCCAAGCAGCAATTTTACCGAACCGTATCTCGATTCGACCAACGCCGGCCGGGAAGAATTGTATCCGCCCGTATCGCACTACATCGCTCTTCAATCGCCGTGGCAACGCGCCCTGCCCAGCGAATCAGCGCGTGCCGACGTGGACCATGGCTCGGCGCGGACACCACTGCCGTCGCCTTCCGTTACAAAATCGGGTTCTCGCCAGTGGGACCTTCACCTGATACTTGGACCTCCTCCGCAGTCTTTGCAGACCCAACAAGGAATGCCCGCATGACTCCACATAAATTCTCGGGCGCCCCAGCTCGACGGGCACCGCCGCTGGGTGCCGTGCTGGTGTCGATCCTCGGCGTCGCCGGCTTCGCCGGATGCGTCACGGCGCAGCAGGAAGTATCCCAAAGGGAGGACAATCTGGCTGCAGCCGGATTCATCGTCAAACCGGCCAACACCCCTGAGCGCCAGGCAATGCTCGACAAGTTGCCATCGCACACGTTTGTCAAACGCATTCACGGAGATGTCGTGCATTATGTGTATGCGGACCCGTTGGTATGTGATTGCCTGTATGTGGGTTCCCAGCAGGCCTACGGCGCGTACCAGCGTTACATGCAACAGAAGAATCTGGCGGACGAACAGCAAACGACGGCTCAAATGTTCTCGGATCCGGCCTGGAACTGGGGCGCATGGGGCCCCTGGGGACCTGGATACGGACCCTACTTCGGCGGCGTATTCGGCTGGTGAAGCGGAGGCGTTTCAGGCCCGCTCAGGTTGTATCAGTCTGTTGCCTCAGCTGCCGCAGCCTGTAGTGAGTTCATCCAGTCGGCGTGATCGATGCTCCAGACCCAGCCATCATCGCTGCGGCCCCATCGGCAGAGCGTCCGCAGCACGGTGATTTCCGCCTTCATGCCGATGCGACGCAGGATGCGCGCCAGCAAAGGATTCCCAGCCAGCTGACACGCCTGGACGCGTCCGAGCTGCAGATCGGTGAAGGCGAACGCGAGCGCGGCTTCGGCAGCTTCGATGCCGAACTCCTTGCGTTCGCTGCGTTCCGCAACCCACAAACTGAGCTCTGCCCGTTCCTTACGATTGTCAATGTCGTGCAGGCCGACGTATCCAACCAGCCTGTCGTCATCCAGCGCGGAAATTGCCCAGTGGGCCGCGCTGCCGTCCTGCCAGGCCCTGGCATGGGATTCGATCCAGCGCCGGGCCTGCCGGGTATCGAAAGGGTAAGGCACCGCCAACGTAGTGCTGGCAATCCGTTGCCGCGTCACCGGGTTGACCAAAGCAGAAATGTCGCTCAGGACAAAAGGACGAAGGCGCAGGTGGGTGGTAGCGATAACGGGATATCGTTGGATCTGTGTCACCCACCGATTTCCGGAGACTGCCGGATGCAGTATCTGATCGGACATGGATCCGGCCTTGTGCATTATCTGACGCTGTAGCCGCGGCCCACCAGACAGGCCTCCTCCGCACGCAGATACTGCGCGTGCTTTGCCGGATCCGACCCAGCCTGCCCGATAGCCCATTGCTTGCACTCGGCCCGATCCTGCGCCTGTTGCGACGCGGATTGTCCATTTCTGGGATAGGCATAGAGTTCCAAGCTCGTATCCGGCTGCACCGGCGGCGATGCCGCTACCTGTGCCGCAAGTCCAGCCGGTGGCTCGACCGTTTCGTAAGCGTCGGCATCTGTGTCCCAGACGTAGTAGTTGTCGTCCCCATAATAGTAGGGGACGCCGTCCCACCAGTACGTACTGTAGAAGAGGGGCAAGGCTGAAAGCGTCAAGCCGTACCCCAGCCAGCCCAGGCCGTACCCGTAGTAGCCCCCGCCCCAGCCGCCACGCCCTCCGCGGTAATATCCGCCACCCCGTCCTGGCCTGCCACGGTAGCCGCCGCCGTGAAATCCACCTCCATGAAACCCGCCGCCATGAAATCCACCACCATGAAATCCACCGCCACCGTGGCCGCCCCCGCCACCATGAGCAAATGCGGGGGCGGTGGCACAGACGATCGCTAAAAGGGTCGTGATCGCGAATCCAGGCAACTTCATCGTTCTCATGACGACCTCCGGCACTGATTGTGGATATTGTGCTCCGGAGGGCCTTAGAATTTACGTCAGCCCGAGCATGCTTCAGTTCCAATGAAACTCTAATGATCCTCTAATGCGCGCAGCATTCAATCGATCCACACGGGATGGTCCATGCGCGTACTGATCGTAGAGGATGACCGCAAGCTCGCTGACTTCATCGCCCGCGGCCTGCGTGCGGAGCGCTTTGCGGTCGATGTCGCGGATAATGGGCTCGAGGGGGAGAGGTTCCTGCAATCCTTCGAATACGATCTTCTGGTACTCGACCTGCTCCTTCCGCAACTCAGCGGTACCGAACTGCTGCGCCGGGCACGCCTGGCGCGGCCGTCGCTTCCTATCCTGGTGGTGACCGCACGGGATGCCGTCGAGGACAAGGTCACGCACTTCGAGGCCGGTGCAGACGACTATCTGACCAAGCCATTTGACTTTGCGGAACTGCTGGTGCGCATCAAGGCCCTGCTGCGACGCACCCCCGCGGACCGGATCGATCTCCTGCGCGTGGGCGATCTTGAGCTGAATCGGCTCACGCAGCAGGTCCGGCGCAGCGGCCAGCGCATCGAGCTCACGGCCAAGGAGTTCGCGCTCCTGGAATACCTGCTGTGCTCGCCCGGCCGCGTCTTCTCCCGGGCGATGATCCTGAATCACGTTTGGGACCAGAGTTTCGAGGGAGTAACGAATATCGTCGACGTCTATGTGCGCTACCTGCGCAAGAAGGTGGACGAGCCATTCCCTGTCCGGTTGATCCACACCATTCGCGGCGTCGGATACTGCATTCGCGAACCGGAAGCGGCACGCCAGGCGGTGCTTGAATGAATCCGCGTTCGCTGCCGGTGCGGCTGGGAGCCTGGTATGCGCTGCTGGTGAGCGCCACCTTCATCGCCGTCGGCGCCTGCGCATACTATGGGCTCGAGCACTACCTGCACGCCAACCTGCGCGACACCTTGAAGCGTCGGTCCGCGCAGGTCGAACAAATTCTCAAGGACCAGCCGCCAGACGTCGGCCAGGCTGCCATCGGCTCCGAGATCGAGACCCGCATTGCCCCCGAAATCAACAACCGGTTCGTGCGCGTGAGCCGCAGCCCCGGCGGAGTGTGGTATCTGTCGCATGCCCCCGCCGACGGTAGCTTTGATCCCTTGGCGATCAGCGCGAATCTGGGGACCGCCTCGAACCCATCCGTGCCCGCGGCCGTCCTGCAGGATGGTCAGCTGATGATCAGTTCCACCGGGATCCACACCCGCTCGGGAGCCTATAGAGTCGAAATGGGCGTGGGAACGCAGACCGTGGAAGATGCCCTCGGACACCTCACGGCGCTTCTGATCCTGCTCATTCCTGCGCTCATCGCCTGCGCCGCTACCGGCGGCTATCTGCTGGTCAACCATGCCCTGCGGCCGGTCGACAGGTTGTCCCGGACTGCCGAACAGTTGAGCCTGCAGAACCTCACTCTGCGCCTGCCCGTACTGAAATCCGGCGATGCGCTGGAACGTCTGTCCATTTCGCTCAACAACATGTTGACGCGCCTGCGGTTCGCGGTTCAGACCTCCCGGCGCTTTCTCGCGGACGCCTCACACGAACTGCGCACACCGTTGACCGTCATCAAGGGAGAGCTTCAGGAGCTGTCGCGGACTCCAGCGCTCACGGAACGGGACCTGCACGAACGCGTCGGCAGCGTGCTGGAAGAAGTGGACCGGCTGGAGCACCTGGTGTCGGGCCTGCTGGCACTCTCGCGCCTGGACGCAGGTGAGACCCGCAGCGACTGGGTCGAGCTGGACCTGGCGGCGCTTGCCCGCACCACCGCGGAGCAGATGCGCCTGATGGCCGAAGACCGGGCCATCGCCCTGGAAATCGAGGCGCCCTCGCGCACGCTGATCCATGGCGATTCCGGGCGCATCAAACAGATCATCGTCAATCTGCTCCACAATGCCATCCGTTTCACGCCCGGTGGCGGCAAGGTGAGGTTGCGCGTGGCGGACCTCGCCGAGGGCAACGTGCTTGAAGTCATCGATACCGGGGTCGGAATCCCGGCGGCGGCCATCCGGCGGGTGTTCGACCGCTTCTATCGGGTCGACGACGCGCGATCGCGTGAGGACGGTGGGGCGGGCCTCGGATTGTCCATCGTCCGGGCCATCTGCAAGGCTCACGGGGCGACGATCGAGGTGGAGAGCCGGCTGGGCCATGGGAGTTGCTTCCAGGTGCGCTTTCCGAAGCAGCAGCTGCCGATCACCGCGGTGGAGGTGCCGGAGAATGACGCCGCGGATCCCGAACCCCTCTCTCAGACATGATGCCGTGATGCGGAAAGGCAAGTCGGCGCCACACCATGCTAGAACTTGTAGCGGGCACCGATGGTGGGATTGATGTTGGTGGAGTAGAGATAGCCACTCGCCATACCATCGTGTACACCACTGTACATGGCGCCGGCATACACGTCGAAGTGGACGTTGAACCGGTAGTCCGCGTCGAATGAGATGCCCTCGAGGCTGCCGCTGCAGGTGCCGTGCGCGGTGGTCGAGCAACCTGCCTGTGTGCCCGTGCCATAGGCGTCCTGGTGGACGTGGTAGTACGCCGCGGTGAGATCCAGCCCGCGTACCACGGTGTATCGGACACCGGTCCAGTAGACCTGCACCTGTTTTGGATCGACATAGGCATTGTTGGTGACGAAGGCCAGGACGTAGTCGCCGATGTCCGTGTAGCCCGCGCTCAGGGGCGTGCCTGGATCGTCGTACTTGATGTGTTCGTAGCCGGCGAAGACGCGCACGGGATCGAACCGGTAGGAAGCCATGAACGCATAGCTCGTGACGTCCGCGATGGTGGCCGCCAGGGAATTGCCGGCCGGAAAGCCGAGCGCGGGCAGCGCGGCGACCTGCGCCGCCGAGAGCGCACTGGCCGTGACGGAGTCGTTGATCTTTGAATAGAAGGCATCGAGGGAGGCGCCGGCGAGGCTGCCACCCAGGTTGGCGAAGTACGCGGTACGGGCCGAGCCGCTCGAATCGTTGAACTTGTACTGCGCGCCGAAGTGCACGGCCCCGACTTTGAGCAGGTACTTCACCGTGTCATCGAGCCGGTTGGTCTCGCTGCTGCCGGCACCGGCATAGGTATTCGAGGCACCCAGGACGCCGAACGCGGTTGACAGGAAATTCGGGTCGTACTGGATCGCACCCTCCGAGAGCAACGTGACCTGGCGGCCGAAGGTCAGCGCACCGAACGTCGGTGACTTGAACCCGACGAAGGCGGTCTGGAACGCCTGCCCGGCGGAACTGCCGTCGACGCCGATGTTCTGCCGGGTCACGGCCTTGCCGTTGTTCGCCGACAGCGATCTGAGCGAGTCGGCCAGCTGTCCGGACTGGGGATTGAAGAAGCTCTCGATCTGGAACACCCCGGAAAAGTCGCCCACCAGATGCTCATTGCCCTGCAGGCCCACGCGGGACTGGCCCATGTTGCTCGGCGTGATGCCCACCGGCGACCCATAGTCGTTCGAGCGCACGATGTTGCCGCTGGCCGCCGGGCGGTACGGCGAAAACGGCGCGCTGTGGGTGTCGTACTGGATGCCCGCATCGATGACCCCGTACAGCGTGATGCCGTACCAGGTCAGACTGTCGTCCGAAGGGACACCGGGGCCGGTTTTCTGCTGCGCGAAGACCGGGGTGGCCGCCAGGATGCCGGTCAGCAGCAGCATCGACCGTCGCGTTCCATTGGTGTGCTTCACTCAATTCTCCCTCAAGATTTTCTTCTGCAATCACGTCTTTAAGCAGTTTAGGGAGGGGGCGGTTACGCGGTCAGTCGTGCCCCGGTTACAGATCGGTGCCATTCCGGCCGGCTGTTGCCGTCCGTTACAAAATTCCTTCCGCCGCAAGCATCCAGGCTGGAATACTTGCCCTCAAATGGAACAGTCGCCCCATATCCTGTTTGTCGAGGATGATTCGGACATCCGTGGCCTGGTCGCCGACTTCCTCGAGCACAACGGCTACAGGTTGAGCGTGGCCAAGGACGGGCGCGAAATGGATCGCGTTCTGGCTACGAGCCGCATCGACCTCCTGATCCTCGACATCATGCTGCCGAAGGAAGACGGGCTGTCCCTGTGCCGCAGGGTCCGTGCGAGCAGCAACGTTCCCATCATCATGCTCACCGCCCGATCCAGCGAGGTCGACCGGGTCGTCGGGCTGGAGATTGGAGCCGACGACTACCTGACCAAGCCCTTCAGCACTCACGAACTGCTGGCCCGGATCCGCGCCCTGCTGCGGCGTGCCCAGTCCGTCGCGCCCCAGGTGCGGCAGCGTGCGGTGCTGCAGTTCGCGGGCTGGAAGCTCGACGTGGGCACCCGGCGGCTGACATCCGCCGATGGCGCGCAGGTGCCTCTCACCGGCGGTGAATTCGAACTGCTCGCGGCGTTCTGCGAACGACCCAATCGCGTTCTGACGCGCGACCAGTTGCTGGACCTCACCCGGGGTCGCAGCCCGGCCCTGTTCGACCGCAGCATCGATATCCAGGTCAGCCGGCTGCGACGTAAGATAGAAGCCGATCCGAAGGACCCGTTGCTCATCCAGACCGTACGCTCGGGAGGCTATATCTTCACCGCAGAGGTCATCGCCGTTTGAAACGGGTGCTGCGCTGGCTGGTGCCGGCCGGCTTCCGCGGGCAGGTCGCCGCCATTCTGGTGCTCGGGGTGCTGCTGTCGCAGGTGTTTGCGGGGGTGCTGTACCTCGTTGAGCTGCCGCAGTGGCAGCGGGAACTGCGACCGGATCTGGCGGTAACCGAGGTGGCCATGGTCGCGCACCTCCTGGAATCGGTGCCGACATCCGAGCGGCCGGCCTTCGCGGCACTCTTCAGTGAACCTCAGTTTCGGGTGCAATACGTGCCCCGCGCCCCGCGCGCCGGCGGGCCTCATTCTGAAGCGGACAAGGCGCTCGAGGCGCAGCTCCGCGGCCGGCTCGGGGCCGCATCGGGCACGGTCCGCGTCAGTACCGAGAGCGCCTCCCTGTTTGCGAGCACCAAGCTGATCAGTGTCGGGTTGTCCGCCGGCGATGCAGTGCAGATCACCACGCCGGTCGGGCTGGAAGTGCGGGTCGGCCTGGTGGAACAATTTGCCACCCTGATCTTCCTCGTCCTGGCCACGACCGGACTGTGGTTCTGGGTGACCTGGACCGTCAATCACCCGCTGGATCGGTTTGCGCGTGCGGCCGAACGCGTGGGGGTGGACGTGCACTCACCACCGCTCGCCGTCCACGGGCCACCCGAACTGCGGCGTGCAATCGGTGCCTTCAATGAAATGCAGGTGCGGTTGCAGCGTCTGCTGACCGACAGGACGCTGATGCTCGGGGCCATCAGTCACGACCTGGGAACCCCGCTGACCCGCCTGCGGCTGCGGGTGGAGACGGACCGCGCCGACGACAAGGCGAAAATGCTGGCGGACATCGAGGCCATGCAGATCATGCTCACCTCGGCGCTGTCGTTCGTCCGGGGAATCGATGATGCGGAACCTCGCGAGGTCGTGGATCTGGATTCACTGCTGCAGACCGTGTGCGATCTGGTGTCGGACCTCGGTGGTGACGTGACTTACGGCGCGCCGCATCGCACCAAGTACTACTGCAAACCCCAAGCCATGCTCAGGGCGCTCACCAACGTAGTGGCCAACGCCGCCAAATACGGCGGCCACACCGTCGTCACCCTGCAACATCTGCCCGATGGCTTCGTGATCGAGGTTCAGGACGATGGTCCGGGAATTCCCGACACCGAGAAGACCAAGGTCTTCGAGCCCTTCTACCGGACCGATGAGGCACGCGAATCGGACCGCCAGGGCATGGGACTCGGCCTTTCGATTGCACGTTCCATCATCCTGGGCCACGGCGGAACCATCGAGCTGCGGGACCGCGAGCCCCACGGCCTGACCGTGCACATCGTGCTGCCCGCTGCTCAGCTTATTGTGTAACGGAGTGTTTCAGCGGCTCCACGCCGACACGCTACGCTGCAAAAATCGGACATTGCCTGCCGCTCCGGCACGGCATCATGTCGATCCTGACTTTCCACCGGGCGGCAGCCGATGTCCTTTGTCCGATACGTCCTTGGCAAACCCTATACCGTTGCCGCCGTCCTGCTGCTGGTCGCCCTGCTATCGATAGGCGAGGCCCTGCGGATGCCCGTGGACATCTTCCCGAGCATCGACATCCCCGTCGTCAGTGTCGTATGGACCTACGCCGGCATGAGCGCACCGGACATCCAGAATCGGATCCTGACGCTGCACGAGCGTCAGCTCGCATCGCTGGTGGACGACATCTCGCGCATCGAGGCCACCAGCTATCAGGGCGTCGGAGTCGAGAAGATCTATCTGCATGAAGGCGCGGATGTGACCCGTGCCATCTCGCAGCTCGCCAGCAGCGCGCTGGTCGTGCTCAAGTACATGCCGCCGAACATCACACCGCCGCTGGTGATCCGCTACGGCGCAACCGACGTACCCATCATCCAGCTGAGCCTGTCCAGCAACTCCCTGCCGGATACCAAGCTCAACGATCTCGGTCAGAACATCATCCGTCCGGCGCTGGCGGTGGTGCACGGCGCCGAAGTGCCCTACCCGTACGGCGGCAAGCCCCGCGTCATCATGGCCGATCTCGATCCGCACGCCCTCGAGGCGCGCGGGCTGACGCCGGCGGACGTGAGTACCGCGCTGCAGGCCCAGAACGTGATCCTGCCTGCCGGGGACGTGAAGATCGGCAAGCTCGACTACACGATGACCATGAACAACAGTCCGAACGTCCTGGACGACATCAACAACTTTCCGATCAAGGTGGTCAACGGCAGGACCGTGTTCATGCACGACGTGGCCCATGTCCATGACGGCTTCCAGGTGCAGACCAATTCGGTGTCCGTCAACGGCGTTCCGGGCGCCCTGATGACCATCCGCAATACCGGCGGCGTCTCGACGCTCGCCGTGATCAACGGCATCCGCAGCGTCCTGCCGGAGATCAAACGGCTGGTGCCCGCCTCGGTGAACATCAAGCCGATCTTCGATCAGTCGGTATTCGTGAAGGCGGCCCTGAACAGCGTCGTGATGGGCGGGTGCATGGCGGCCGGCCTCACGGCCCTCATGATCCTGCTGTTCCTCGGCAACTGGCGACTGACCTTGATCATCCTGGCCTCGATTCCGCTGTCCATCCTGACGGCCGTCCTGTGCATGGGCGCCGGCGGTGAGACGCTGAACACCATGACTCTCGGCGGCTTTGCCCTGGCGGTGGGTATCCTGGTCGACAACGGCACGGTGGTCATCGAAAACATCGAGCGCCACGCGGGCATGAACCAGAACATCGCCGAAGCGATCATCCTCGGCGCCGGCGAGGTCGGCACGCCCACGATGCTCTCGACGTTCTGCATCTGCATCGTCTTCGTGCCGGTGTTCCTGCTGGAAGGTACCGCACGGTACCTGTTCTCGCCGTTGTCGGTGTCGGTGATCGCTTCCCTGCTGGCGAGCCTGGTGCTGTCGTTCACCCTGGTGCCGGTGCTGTTCAACTTCCTGATGCGGGGCATGAGCAATGGTGCCCCGCATGGCCATGGTGGGCGGGGCCCGGCCCGCAACGTGTTTGCGCAGATCCACCACCGTTTCGAATCGGGATTTTCCCGCCTGCGTGAGAGCTATCGCAACGCGCTGTCGTGGTGCCTGGCGTTCCCCGCCTACGCCGCCGGCGCCTTCCTCGGTCTGATGGTGGTCTCGTTGCTGCTGTTTCCGTTGCTGGGGCGGGACTTCTTTCCGCAGGTGGACGCCGGCCAGATGCGCCTGCACGTCCGCGCTCCGCCCGGCACGCGGCTCGAATCCACCCAACAGGATTTCGCGGCGGTGGAAAGCGCGATTCGCACCCTGGTCGGACCACGCCAGATCAGCGTGATCCTGGACAACATCGGCCTGCCCTACAGCGGCATCAACATTGCGCTCAGCGACTCCGCCACGGTGGGCCCGATGGACGGGGAGATCCTGATTTCACTCAACGAGAAACACACCCCGACCGCCGACCTCACCGCGCTGCTGCGGCGCGAGCTGCCGCATCGCTTTCCGCAGCTCACCTTCTTCTTCCAGCCCGCCGACATCGTCGATCAGGTGCTGAACTTCGGTGAGCCTGCGCCGATCGACGTGCGCATCTCCGGCTCGGACGCGAATGCGACCTACGCCCTGGCCTCGAGCCTGGCACGCAAGCTCAATGGCATCCCGGGCGTGGTCGATTCCCACGTGTTCCAGGTTCCCAATGCGCCCTCGCTCGCGGTGGACGTAGATCGGGTGCAGGCGCTGGAACTGGGCAGCTCGCAGCGTTCGGCCGCCGAAAACGTGCTGGTGACGACCAATTCCAGTGCCCAATCCAATCCGAACTTCTGGATCGACCCGAAGAACAGCGTCAGTTATCCGCTGGTGGTGCAGCAACCGACCTACAGCATCGACTCGACGAACAACCTGCAGACGCTGCCGCTCACGGGCACCGCCAGCAGCGGTGCGCCGTTGCTGATGAACATGTCCTCCATGCAGCGCGGCACCGTGCCGCTGGTCATGTCGCAGCTGAACATCCGCCCCGTTTTCGACGTGCATGCCGATGTCCAGGGCCGGGATCTGTACGGAGCCGCGCGCGACATCGATCGGCTCCTCGACGCAAACCGCCCGCCTCTTGCCAGTGGCATGACCGTCGTGCTCGGCGGACAGGTCGAAACCATGCGCAGCAGCTATACGGGGCTGTTCTCCGGCATCGCGCTCGCCATCATCCTGGTTTACCTGTTCCTGGTGATCAACTTCCAGAGCTGGATCGATCCGCTCATCGTGCTGCTGGCCGTGCCCTTCGCGCTCGCTGGAGTCATCTGGATGCTGCTGCTGTCCCAGACCCACCTGTCGGTCCCGGCGCTGATGGGCACGCTGATGTGCATCGGTCTGACCACGGCCAACAGCATCCTGGTCGTCAGTTTCGCCAATCAGCGCATGGCCGAGGGCGATTCGCCGCTGCTGGCGGCGGCGACCGCCGGGTACACCCGGCTGCGGCCGGTACTCATGACCGCCGGCGCGATGATGCTGGGCATGGTTCCGATGGCGCTCGGCGTCGGTGAGGGCGGCGAACAGAACGCCCCGCTCGCCAGAGCGGTCATCGGCGGCCTGCTGTTCGCCACCTTCGCCACCTTGATCTTCGTACCGACCATGTACCGCCTGATGCGGCGGGCACCGCAGTCGAGTGCGACCCCTGCTGCACGAGGCGCCCATGCAAACGCATAGTTCCGATCCCCGCAATCCCGACGCACCGGTCCGGGGCAGCGAGTACGAAGACGAAATCGCCGCCGACGAGCTGCGAGCCGAGACCCATTCGATCTCGACGGCCTACGATCCGCGCACGCAGCACAACCTGCGCAAGGCGGCCCTCATTTTCGTGGGCGTCCTGCTCATCGCCCTGCTGCTGGTCCGCGTCGTGGACTACCTTCACGAACGGCACCTCTCCCAGGAGGCGCTGACCAACGCCACCGCGCCACACACGGTGGACACCATCCGGGCCGCGCCGGTCGGCGGCGCCCAGCACTTTGCGCTCCCGGGCCAGACCGCCGCCTGGCATGACAGCACCATCTACGCGCGGGTGAACGGCTATGTCGCGAAGTGGTTCGTGGATATCGGTGACCACGTCAAGACGGACCAGGTTCTGGCCACCATCGATACCCCTGAACTGGACGCGGAGCTCAATGCGGCCCGCGCCGCGCTGAAGACGGCTCAGGCGCAGGTCCTGGTGCGCAAGTCGGAGGCGGCCTTCGCCAAGAGCACCTACGAACGCTGGCGTGACTCGCCCAACGGGGTCGTCTCGGCGCAGGAGCGGGATG
This sequence comes from Steroidobacteraceae bacterium, assembly GCA_035503515.1. Taxonomy (GTDB): domain Bacteria; phylum Pseudomonadota; class Gammaproteobacteria; order Steroidobacterales; family Steroidobacteraceae; genus DAIDKA01. The sequence goes on along the minus strand of DATJTJ010000106.1, from coordinate 28,548 downwards.
AAAAACAGGCTGCCTTCGGCAGCGCCAATGCTCAACTGCAGGCCGCCGAGGCGCAGGTCGCGCAGGACCAGGCCCGCGTCGACCAGTACGCCGCCCTGTCGGCGTACAAGGAGGTCCGGGCGCCATTCGATGGCACCATCACCCAGCGCAGGATCGACATCGGCAACCTGGTGACTGCCGGCAGTACCTCTGCCACCACCTCACTGTACGAGATGACCCAGAATGACCCCATGCGGGTGTTCGTCGAAGTACCCCAGAGTGCGGCCGCCGATCTGATGCAGAACCAGCTGCCGGTGACCATCACGGGCAACGGCGGCGGCCAGTCGCTCACCTACTCCGGAAAGGTGACGCGGACCGCCCAGGCACTCAATGCCCAGGCCCGCACCCTGCAGGTCGAGATCGATATCCCCAATCCCCGGGGGCTGTGGGTGCCGGGGATGTACATCACCGCCAGTTTCGACCTGCCGCCGCGGGGGCTGGTACAGGTGCCTGCGGCCGCACTCCTGTTCCGGGCGTCGGGCACCAAAGTCGCGATGGTCAACGCGAGCGGCCATGTGGAGCTTCATGATGTCACCATCGCGCGCGATGACGGCAGCATGGTCGAACTCGGTTCCGGCGTGCACCCGGGTGACCGGCTCATCCTGAACCTCAGCAGCCAGATCGCCCCCGGCGATCCGGTGCAGATCGCCCGCCAGCCATGAGAGGAGGAATACCCGCCCTGAAGCCGGTGCAGCGGGCCGTGCTGCTGGTCCTCTCGGGAATCGGCGTCGCGCTCGGCGGCTGCGCCGTCGGACCGAACTACCGTGTCCCGGACATCCCGGTGCCCGATCACTACGCGGCGATGGCCAGTGCACCGGCCGGGAACGCTGCCACGACCGGCAAGGCTCCCCAGGCGACCGATCTTGCGGCCTGGTGGCACTCCCTGGCGGATCCGGAGCTGGATTCCCTGATCGATCGTGCGATCGGATCCAATCCTGACATCGAGATTGCACTCGACCGGCTGCAGGAGGCCCGGACGTTCGAAGCCGGGATGCTCGGCCTGGTCCTCCCCGATCTGGACGGCAGCGCCGCCGCCGCACGCGGTACCGGTTCGGACCTGACCCGCGGGCGGGCGACGCAGGCGCTGGTGTCCAGCGACAACGCATCGGGCCTCAAGCACATCAATGAGATCGGGGGCTTCGACTCGCTGTGGGAGCTGGATCTGTTCGGCAAATACCGCCGGGAACTGCAGGCAGCACGGGCCGATACCCAGGCCCTGGCCGCCGCACGCGACGGAGTGCTGGTCGCGGTCGTCGCCGATGTGGCGCGCGCCTACATCGAGCTGCGGGGAGCGCAGATGCGATTGGCCACGCTTCAGGCCACCATCCAGGCCCTCGGGGAATCGCAGCGCATCGTCCACATCCGCTTCCAGCGTGGCATCACCAACGAACTGGACGTGACGCTGGCCGATCGGGAACTGGCCGACGAACGGGCGCAGCTCGCCCCCGTGGAGGCGCAGGTGACGGCGGGAGAAGACACGCTGGCCACCTTGCTGGGCACGTTCCCGGAAAACCTGGCATCCGAGCTGGCATCCCCCGGCATGGTGCCGGCAGTCCCGGCCCTGTCTCCCGCCGGCCTGCCGCTGCAGCTGCTGAAACAACGTCCCGACATCCAGCAGGCCGAGCGCGAGCTGGCCGCATCCTCGGCACGCATCGGCGTTGCGACCGCCGACCTGTTTCCGGATGTTGCGGTCACTGCGGCCATCGGCTTCCAGCGGCAAGGGTTGGGGACGGATCCGGCGATCGGCCAGCACATCTGGTCCGCCGGGCCGTCGGTGCTGTGGCCCCTGCTGGACTTCGGCACGCTGGATGCGCAGGTGGATATTGCCGACCTGCGGACCCGCGCCCTGCTGGTTTCCTATCGCAAGACCATCCAGGCGGCGGTGAGCGAAGTGGATACGGCCCTGAGTCGCTACGCCGCCCAGCAATCGCGGCTGCAGCAGCTTGAACTCGCCGTGACCGCCAGCCAGCGGGCGGTCACGTTGTCCCAGCAGCGCTACGACCGGGGATTGACGGACTATCTGAACGTCGTCGATGCCCAGCGTGCCGCCTACGACATCCAGATCCAGTACGTGGACGCTCAGACCACGGCGGACGATCAGTTCGTGGCCGTGTATCGCAGCCTGGGCGGCGGCTGGGAGCACTACCAGAAGCTGCCGCCCATCCGCCGTCCCCAGCCCGCCATCATTGCCGCATTCCGGCGACTGGTGCATCCGAACTAGCCGTATCTTTGATGCAACAGTCCTCGGGCTGCCCTCGCACAGGTGCCTCTTGGGAGGGCACCATCAATCGCTTTGCGCCCCTACTCGGCGCTGCAATCAGCCTAAATCCCTGCGGCGCAGCAGCGCTGCAACACAACTGTCATATCGGTGAAATGTTGATGTCACGGGCGTGAATCACAGTTGCGGCCCTGAAACGTACCGCGAACCCCACGGTCAGGAAGGAACCGACTCATGACATCGTCCCGCTCTCAGGCTTTCGCACGCTCCTCTTATGTCGCAGCCGCCGTCGCGCTCGTGCTCGGCGCCGTTTGTGCTCCGGCAGCCCGCGCGCAGAGCGCCACCGACACCTCCGCTTCACCCACGATGAGCACGAATCCGGCGATCCAGGCCGGACCGGTGACCCTGCTGTTCGGAGGCTTCACCGAACTTGCGACGATCTTTCGCAATAAGGACGAGAGCACGGACGTGGGTTCGAGCTTCAGCGGCGTGCCGATGGCAAACACGGAACAGAGCAATGTCTCGGAATTCCGCTTCAGCGCCCGCCAGAGCCGCTTCTCCCTGCTCGCGCAGACCCAGGACTTTGCCGGCGGGAAGGCTGAGTCCTATATGGAAATGGACTTCCTCGGGGCCGCCGCCACTGCGAACTCGAACGAGAGCAACAGCTACCAGCCGCGCATGCGCAATTTCTATGGTCGCTTCATCAGTGACTCGGGCTGGTACATCATGGGAGGCCAGAACTGGAGCCTCGTGACCCTGGAAAAGAAGGGCATGTCCCCCCGCGACGAGGACGCGCCGCTCACCATAGACGCGCAGTACGTCTCGGGATTCACCTGGACCCGCAATCCGCAGCTGCGCTTCGTCGACAAGATCGCTGACGGCTTCTGGGCCGGTCTGTCCCTCGAAAGCCCGCAGGCCACCGGCATCGTGAGCACGACCAGCCTGGCCCCGGGCGGACTGAAGGGCACATTGCCCGCCTCCCCCACCACCGGCTTCCCCGGGACCGGACAATTGGGAAATTCGGGCGGCACCTGTACGGCGACCACCACGACCACGACCACCACGACCGGAACCGGCACGCTGACCTCCACGTCCACCACGACCTGCTCGGTCGGTGGCACCAGTTTCTCGACTGACATCGCGCCCGATGTCGTCGTCAAGGTCGCCGCGGACCCGGGCTTCGGCCACTACGAACTGTTCGGCCTGGGCCGCGCCTTCCGTTCGGCCATTGCCGCCAACACGCAGACCACCCTGGGTGGTGGCATCGGTGCCGGCGCCTACGTCCCGCTGGCCGGAGACGTGCTGACCTTCCAGCTCAGCGGCCTCGTCGGCAAGGGCATTGCGCGCTACGGCTCGGCATCGCTGAACGATGTGGTCGTGAAGCCCGATGGCTCCCTGGCTCCGGTCCAGGAATACCAGGTTCTGGCGGGCCTGATCTACAACCCCGTCCCGAGCCTGCAGACCTATCTGTATGCGGGACGCGAGCAGCAGAGCCGCACGGTCTATGACTACGCCACAGCGACGGTGGGACCTTACTACTACGGTCTGGGCATCAATAACCTGAACAACAGCGGCTGCTACGTCCTGAATGGCACCTGCGCCGGCCAGAACCGCAAGGTCGACGAGGTCACCGGCGGCTTCTGGTGGAAGTTCTACCGCGGTCCGCTGGGCAATGCCCAGTTCGGTCTGCAGCTCGGTTACATCCAGCGCACCCTGTTCACGGGCGTCGGCGGCTCTCCGGATGCGGGGATGTTCGAGGGCATGGCGTCCTTCCGCATCTATCCGTACCAGAAATAAGCTGCGCCTCAGGCAGTCCTCTCGAACTGCATTCCCGCCCGGAAGCCGCGAGGCTCTCCGGGCGGGCGTGTCTCGGCGGCAAGCGGGTGTCGGTCACCCCTTTGTCACCCCATCCCTACCCCACTGATATTCGCAGTCCGTTAGTCTTTGCCCCACCACCTCGGGCGATTGCATGAGGGCATATGACGAACTCGACTCGCTGTATCGCAATCGTGGGTGCCGGCTTCTGCGGTACCGTCACGGCCATGAACCTCCTGCGGGAGGTGCACGAGGAACCACTGTGTATCGTGCTGATCGACCGCGATCGGCATGCCCGCGGCACGGCCTATGCTGAACAGGCTTCCTCTTTCCTGCTGAATGTGCCCGCCGGGCGCATGTCGGCTTCCTCCCATGATGGGCTGGACTTCCTGCGGTTCGCACAGCACACGGTGCCGGGCGCCACCGCGGAGGACTATCTGCCCCGCTCGCTGTATGGCGAGTACCTGGAGGACCGATTGGCGCTGGCGGAACGCGCGGCCGCCGCAAACGTGCGGCTGCAACGGGTGCGGGCGCGCGTTCGCTCGATAGAAGTCTGGCGGCCCGGCCACATCTTCATCCTCGGGTTTGATGACGGACATGAAATGCGTGCGACCGAGGTGGTACTGGCACCGGGGAACCCGCCGCCGGCCGCACTGCCGGGCACGGATGCATTACGCGGGTCATGCCGGCTCCTGGAGAATCCCTGGGCCATCCCGCACACGAGCGCGCCGGCGGGGACTGTGCTGATGGTCGGTACGGGACTGACGATGGCCGATATCGTCGCGGCGGCCGCGCAGGACGGGCGGCGGCCGGAGCGCGTGTACGCCATATCGCGGCATGGCCTGGTTCCTGCACGCCAGACGGCCTTCCGCAGCGCCGCTCATTCGGAATTCGAGGAATTCGACACCGAGCCGTTGCTGCGCGCCGCCTCGGTTTCCATTCGCCAGGTCTTCCGCCTGGTGCGCCAGGCTTGCCGTGAAGCGCAAGACAGGGGTGGCGATTGGCGGGAGGCCATCACCTTCGTACGCAGTATCGCCCCGAAACTCTGGGCACGGCTGCCGCAGCCCGAACGGGCACGATTTCTGCGTCACGCCCGGTCATACTGGGACGTCCACCGGCATCGCCTGGCGCCGCGCATCCACGCGGTGGTGGAGGAACTGCGCGCCAGCCACCGGCTGACCGTGCACGCTGGCAGGGTCCTGCGCCTGGAAGCCCGGGGCGAGCAGGTCCGCGTCCTCTGGCGGCCGCGTGGCCAGAGGCAGACTTCGGTGCTGCTCGTTGACCGGGTCATCAACTGTACCGGCCCGGACTTCCGCTGTAGCCGGACGACTGATCCGCTTCTCACGAATCTGATGGCCAATGGGTTGATCCAGCCGGACGCCCTCGGGACCGGTCTGCAATCAGCTCCCGACGGCGGCCTGATCAATCTGTTCGGGCGGCCGACGCGCGGGCTGTACTACGTCGGTCCGATGCTGCGGGCCGCATACTGGGAGGCCACGGCCGTACAGGAGCTGCGGGCACATGCCGAGCGGCTGGCGCGGGAGCTGGCACGTCCGGCCTCGCAGCGCGTGCTCGCCAGTAACCTCAACTGACCTGGCCGCGCTCAGGGGACGCGCGAAGTGCGGCTCAGGTGCACCGCCATGGCCGAGATCTGTCCGGCAATGTTGCAGGCGTGGTCCCCGACGCGCTCCAGGGATTTCAGGGTGAAGGCGGCTTCCACCGTCACTTCCAGCTGTGCCGGATTCTCCATGGCACGGGTGAGCAGTCGACGCAGCCCCGCCGCATATTCGGCATCGAGGTCCTGATCGCGGTCTATGACCTGTTCGGCTTCCTCGGCATCCAGGCGGTCCAAGGCTTCCAGCGCGAGGCGCAGCAGGGTGATCGCGAGATTGGCGAGGTGCCGCGCATCGCTTGAAGTGCCGCGACCGGGGCGACCGCTTTGCTGCAGGACGGTACGGGCGATCTTGCGCGCCTCCGCGCCCGCGCGGTCCAGCTCCGCGCCGACCTTGGCAAGCGCAATGATGGCCCGCAGGTCGCTGGCCACGGGATTGCGGCGCGCGATCAGTGCGACCTGATCGTCGTAGATGGAGCCTGCATAACGCAGGACCTGTGCTTCCCGGTCGCAAACCAGCTGCGAAATCCGCGAATCCCAGTCCGAGTAGGCGGCGGCGGCCTGACGGACCTGGTCGAGCACCAGGCCTCCCATCTCCAGGACGCGAATGTGCAGCGCGGCCAGATCGCCGTCGAATGCCTTGCTGATGTGGCCTTCGAGCATGGTTCTTAGGCGGCCGGCGCCCTCCTCGTCAGCCGAACCGGCCGGTGATGTAGTCTTCGGTGAGCCGGTGGCGCGGGTTGGTGAAGATGCGGTCGGTCTCGCCCACTTCCACCAGGGATCCCATGTGGAAATACGCCGTGCGCTGCGAGACGCGCGCTGCCTGCTGCATGGAGTGCGTCACGATCGCGATCGCGAAGGACTCCTTCAGTTCATCGATCAGATCCTCGATGCGGGCGGTGGCGATCGGGTCGAGAGCCGAACAGGGCTCGTCCATGAGAATGACATGCGGCTTGACGGCAATGGTGCGCGCAATGCAGAGGCGCTGCTGCTGGCCACCCGAGAGACCGGTGCCGGATTGGGTGAGCCGGTCCTTGACCTCATCCCACAGGCCGGCGCGCTGCAGGCTCGTGCAGACCAGCTCATCGAGATCGCTGCGGCTGCGCACCAGGCCATGCAGGCGCGGACCGAAGGCCACATTGTCGTAGATGGACTTCGGAAAGGGATTGGGCTTCTGGAACACCATGCCGACACGCGCGCGCAACTGCACCACGTCGCGCTGCGGATCATGGATGTCCTGGCCGTCGAGCAGGATCTGCCCGGTCACGCGCGCGCCGGCGATGGTGTCGTTCATCCGGTTCAGACAGCGTAGGAAGGTCGACTTGCCGCATCCGGACGGGCCGATCATCGCCAGCACCTGCCGCTTGCCGACATCCAGGCTGACGTTCTTGATGGCGTGCTTGGCGCCGTAATGCACGTTGACATCACGACAGGAGAACACCGGATCCACCACCGTGACCGTGCCGATCGTCTGACCGATCGGGGTACCTTCCAGGTGGCTGGGCCCCGCAGCGCGCGCCGCAGGCCGCAGGTTCATTCCCGCGACCACGGCGGGCGCGGGACCGGTGGGGGCGATGCTGGGACTTGATTCGTTCATAGGGGGCTCCGCTCAACCGAACCGGCCGGTCACGTAATCGTCCGTACGGCGATCCTTGGGCGCGGTGAAGATCTGCTCGGCAGGTCCCACCTCCACCAGATCCCCGAGATACATGAAGGCCGTGATATTGGAAACTCGTGCCGCCTGCTGCAGGTTGTGGGTGACGATGGCGATGCAGTACTTCTCCCGCAGGGACTGCAGCGTCTCCTCGATGCGCAGCGTGGAGATCGGATCCAGCGCGGCGGTCGGTTCATCGAACAGGATCACCTCGGGGCGCACGGCGATGGTGCGCGCGATGCACAGGCGCTGCTGCTGGCCACCGGAGAGACCCCGGCCATCCTCATGCAGCTTGTCCTTGACCTCATCCCACATGGCCGCGTCGCGCAAGGCCATTTCCACGCGCTCGGCGAGGTCGCGCCGCGAAACGCGCGCGCCCAGGCGGATACCGAACGCGACGTTGTCGAAGATCGACATCGGAAACGGCGTGGGTTTCTGGAAAACCATCCCCACGCGGAACCGCAGGTCCGCGACATCCACGGTCGGTTCCAGGATGTTGATGCCATCGAGCAGCACCTGGCCTTCGGCCCGATGCCCCGGATACAGCGCGTACATGCGGTTCAGGACCCGCAGCAGCGTCGACTTGCCGCATCCGGAGGGTCCGATGAAGGCGGTGATGCTGCGGTCGGCAAGGTCCAGGTTGATGCCTTTGAGGGCATGGCCGGTGCCGTAGTAGAAGTGCAGGTTGCGGACCGCGACTTTGGCCGTGCCCGGCCCGGTGGCCACCGCCGGGGGAGGCCCAGCCGTCTGGCCCCGGTCCGTGACACCGCCGGTCACTGTCTCGCTCAAACTCATGATCGCCTCGCAGGCTGCAGCGCCGAGACCACGATGCGCGCGAAGATGCTCAGCGCCAGGATGGTCAGGGTGATGAGCAGCGCGCCGGACCAGGCCAGCTGCTGCCACTCCGGATACGGACTCTGCGCGAACTGGTAGATGACCACCGGCAGGTTCGCGATCGGCGCGTTCAGATCCTTGCTCCAGAACTGATTGTTCAAGGCGGTGAACAACAACGGCGCGGTCTCGCCGCTCACCCGCGCGATCGCGAGCAGCAGGCCGGTCAGAATGCCGCTGCGGGCCGCCGGATAGATGACGCTGAGCGTGGTGCGCCAGGGATAGGCGCCGAGCGCCGTGGAGGCATCCTTCATGCCCTGCGGAACCAGGCGCAGCATGTCCTCGGTGGTGCGTACCGTCACCGGAATTGCGATCACGGCCAGTGCCAGCGCTCCGGCGATCGCCGAAAAATGCCCCATCGGGACCACGACGATCTGGTAGACGAACAGGCCGACGATGATCGACGGCGCGCTCAGCAGCACGTCGTTCACGAAGCGGATCACCGCGGAGAGCTTCGAGTTGCCGCCGTACTCGGCCAGATAGGTTCCCGCCAGCACCCCCAGCGGGGCGCCGACCGCGATGCCGATCAGGGTCATCATGGCGCTGCCGAAAATCGCATTCAGCAGCCCGCCCGCCGCTCCCGGTGGCGGCGTCATCTGCGTGAACAGGTGCAGCGACATGCCCGCGAAGCCGTTCTTGAGCAGCGTATACAGGATCGCCCCCAGGAACAGCAGTCCGACGCCGGTCGCGCCCACGGACAGCGCCAGCGCCACGATATTGGTGACCTTGCGGCTGAAACGGCGTGTCATACCGATGCCAGCGCCTTGCGGTCCAGACGCCGCAGCATCAGCCGCGCCGCGCTGATCACGGCGAAGGTGATCAGGAACAGCAGCACTCCCAGTGCGATCAGCGAGGAGGTATACAGATCGCCGACGGCCTCGGTGAACTCGTTGGCGATCGAGGCGGAGATGGTGGTGCCGGGCGCCAGCAGCGAGGTGCTGACCCGGTGGGCGTTGCCGATGACGAAGGTGACGGCCATGGTCTCACCGAGGGCCCGGCCGAGGCCGAGCATGATGCCGCCGACGACGCCGGTGCGCGAATACGGCAGGACCACTTTCCAGATGACCTCCCAGGTGGTCGCACCCAGCCCGTAGGCCGACTCGCGCAGCACGTCCGGTACGGTCTCGAACACATCGCGCATCACCGAGGCGATGAACGGCAGCACCATGATGGCCAGCACCAGGGACGCGGTGAGAATGCCGATTCCGAAGGGTGGCCCCTGGAACAGTGCGCCAATGCCCGGCAGGACCCCAAGGTGCGCAATCAGCCACGGCTGCACGTGCCGCTGCAGGATCGGTGCGAAGACGAACAGACCCCAGATGCCGAAAATGATGCTCGGGACGGCGGCCAGCAGCTCCACGGCGACGCCGACCGGACGCTTCAGCCATGCCGGACACAGTTCCGTGAGGAAGATCGAAATGCCGAAACTGAGCGGAATGGCCACCGCCATGGCGATCGCCGAAGTCACGAGCGTGCCGTAGATCGCCGCCAGAGCCCCGAACTTTTCGGTGACCGGGTTCCAGATCTCGCGGGTCAGGAACTGAAGCTTGAAGTGCGACAGTGCGGGCCACGCACCCTTGATGAGGGCGATCGTGACGCCGCCCAGCAGTACCAGCACCAGTACCGCGGCGGTGAGGGTGGCGCCGCGGAAGATCTGTTCTCCCAGACGCTGCCGCGCCGCGTGGCGCGGTTCGATGACGAACGCAGTTGCCTGGTCCATTACTTCCTACCGAACCTGAAATGGCCCGGCGCCCCTTCAGGCGCCGGGCCCCGCTCTCAGGCGCGAGACGTTACTTCCAGACCGGAGCACCATGCGCGGTGATCGAGGTCTTCCAGGTGGCCTCCACCTGCTTGATCAGCGCGGGCGGCAGCGGCACGTAGTCCAGGTCGGCGGCCATCTGGGTGCCGTTCTTGTAAGCCCAGGCGAAGAACTTCAGGGCTTCGCCGGTCGCGGCCGGATCTGGCGGATTCGAGTATACGAGGATAAAGCTTGCACCGGTGATTGGCCAGCTGTTGGCGCCGGCCTGGTCCGTGAGGATCAGGTAGTAGCCATCCGCGTGGGTCCAGTCCGCGTTCGATGCCGCGGCCTGGAATGAGGCGGCGCTGGGGGCGACGGCCTTGTGCGCCTGGTTGATCAGCAGCACGTTGGCCATCTTGTTCTGCTTCGCGTACGCGAACTCGACATAGCCGATGGCGCCGTCGGTCTGCGTGGCCTGATTGGCCAGACCTTCATTGCCCTTGGCACCGATGCCGACCGGCCATTGCACCGAAGTGGCCGCACCGATGTTGTCCTTGAACTTCGGGCTCTGCTTGGACAGATAGTCCGTGAACAGGAAATTGGTGCCCGAACCATCGGAACGGTACACCGGGGCAATCGCGGTCGCCGGCAGGGCCAGCTTCGGATTGAGTTTGCGGATCGCAGGGTCGTTCCAGGTCTTGATGTCACCCAGATAGATTGCGGCCAGCGTCGCGCCATCCAGCGTCAGCTGACCCGGGCCGATGCCCTTGATGTTCACGACCGGCACGACACCCCCGATGATCATCGGGAACTGCACCAGGCCGGAGGCCTTCAGTTCGTCGGGCTTGAGCGGCATGTCGGAGGCGCCGAACGTCACCGTCTTCGCCTTGATCTGCTTGATGCCGCCGCCGGAGCCGATGGACTGGTAGTTGAGGCCGGTGCCCGTCTGGGTCTTGTATGCATCCGCCCACTTGGAATAGATCGGATACGGAAAAGTTGCACCGGCGCCGGAAATGTCGGCGGCGTGCACCAGCCCGGTGAGCGCAACGGCGGCCGCGGCCACCATCACGCGTTGTACACTTGCAAGGCTCATAGTCTGCTCCTGAGTACTACATGAAATTTCGCAAAGTCCATCGCATCCAGCGCGCACCGGATCGGCACGAGGCGAACCGGCGCAGCCTTGGGCCTTGGCGCACCACGCAGCAGGCATTACATGACAGTATTGTGACGATCACATGACACCGGCCGGATACCGCGCCGCACCGAAGTTCCCTTAGACTTTCCCGGGGCTTACGCTGGCTGCGCTATTCTGTGACCGAAGCGATGTCATCCGTATTACAACCCCTCGAAATCCTGAAGTTTTTCGTCCACACATGTCCCGAACACTAGACCTCACACTGGATCTGATGGCCCGCGCCTCCGTGACCCCGGCTGACGGGGGTTGCCAGGAGGTCATGGCGGGTCGGCTCGCCGGCCTGGGCTTCACCGTCGAGAAGCTCAACTACGGCAATGTCGAGAACTTCTGGGCCCGCCGCGGCAGCACCGGGCCGGTGCTGTGCTTCGCGGGACACACCGACGTGGTTCCGACCGGGCCGCTGGAGGAGTGGCGCACCCGGCCCTTCGAACCGACGGTGCAGGACGGTGTGCTCTTCGGCCGCGGTGCGGCGGACATGAAAAGCGGCCTCGCCGCGATGGTGACGGCCGCCGAAGCATTCGTCGGGGCACATCCGGACCACCGCGGCACGATCGCCTTCCTGATCACGAGCGACGAGGAAGGGCCCTCGGTGGACGGCACCAAACGCGTGGTCGAGACCCTGCTGGCCCGGGGCGACCGGATCGACTGGTGCATCGTGGGTGAGCCTTCGAGCGAGTCGACACTGGGTGACACCGTCAAGATCGGACGCCGCGGCTCACTGTCCGGGCGACTCACGGTACACGGTGTCCAGGGTCACATCGCCTATCCGCACCTGGCCGTGAACCCGATCCATGCCCTGGCCCCGGCGCTCGCCGAGCTCACCAGCCGCGAATGGGACAAGGGCAACGAACACTTCCAGCCTACGACCTTCCAGGTCTCCAATCTCAATGCGGGGACCGGCGCTCCGAACGTCATACCGGGGGAACTGAAGGCGCGGTTCAACCTGCGCTATTCGCCCGTGCAGACCCTGGAGAAACTGAAGCAGACCGTCGAGGACCTCCTGCGCCGGCACCAGGTGAATTTCTCGCTCGAGTGGTACGTGTCCGGCGAGCCGTTCTATACCCCCGAAGGGCCGCTGTCACAGGCGGTCTGTGCGGCGGTGGCACAGGTGGCGGGCAAGCCGCCGAAGCTGTCCACCGGCGGGGGCACGTCGGATGGCCGCTTCATTGCGGCACTGGGCGCCCAGATCGTCGAGCTCGGCGTCATCAACGCGAGCATCCACAAGGTCAACGAGCACGTCCGGGCCGCCGACATCGACGATCTGCACCGGATGTACGTGGGAGTGCTGGAGCGGCTGCTCGGCTGACTTACCGCAGCCGCAGTGCCGGCGGCCGTCGCGGAATGTTGGCGATGACGCCGGTACCGCCGAGGATCAGGGCGCAGAACAGCACCCAGGCGGGCATGCTCAGCCCGAGGAAGGTCCAGTTGACCACGGCGCACTCGCCGCCGGCGTGCAGCACCTTCGCGATGACCGTCCAGACGTGGAACATCTGCATCAGCACGTTGAGCGGCGCGCCGCAGGCGGCGATGCTGCCCGGCGGCTGCATCTGGATGTAGACGTGCCGGCCGGCGATGCCGACCGTCGCCAGGGCCGCGATGGCGATCAGCGTGACGTAGACCCAGGCCCAGCCCCGTCGGCGCGGGTTGTGGATGCCGGCGGCGAGGAACACGATCCCGAGCGCCAGGACCGTGATGCGCTGAAAGATGCACAGCGGGCACGGTTGCAGGCCCTGCACGAATTCGGTGAACAGCGCGTAGCCCAACATCGCCACGCACGCCACCGCACCCGCAAAATTGATCAGCCTGCGTTCAAGCATCTGGGAATGATACTAAAGGAGGCGCCGCAGGCGATACCGGCCCGGGCTAGGGTGCGGGCTCGCCCCTGCCCTCGGCCTGACCCTGCGTGCGCTCACCCCGCAGTTCGCGTTCGACGTCGGCCAGATCGGTATGGCGCACGTCACGGCCGTGAACCATGTAGATGACGTACTCGCCGATGTTCTTGGCATGATCGCCGATGCGTTCCAGGGAGCGCACCACCCACATCACGTCCAGATGACGGCGGATGGTGCGCGGATCCTCCAGCATGAAAGTGATGGTCTGTCGCTGGATCGACTCGTATTCCTCGTCCACGGCGATGTCCTGGCGGGCCACCTGCAGGCCGGCCTCCGCGTCCATGCGCGCAAAGGCGTCCAGCGCACTATGCACCATGTCCTGCACCAGCCGCCCGAGATGCTTGATCTCGCGGTACTTGTCCGCCGGGCGCTCCATGGTCGCGAGGCGCGAGGCGATGTACCCGATCTTTTCGCCCTCATCGCCGATGCGTTCCAGATCGGTGATGGTCTTGATGATGGCGACGATGACCCGCAGGTCGCCGGCGGCCGGAGCGCGGGTCGCGAGGATGCGGCTGCACTCCTCGTCGATGGACACCTCCATGTTGTTGACCTTGAAATCATCCATGGCGACCGCTTCGCCCAGCGAGCTGTCGCCCTCGACGAGCGCCGAGATGGCCTTCTGCAGCTGCTGTTCGACGAAGCCGCCCATGGCCAGCACCCGGTTGCGGACCCGCTCCAGGTCTTCATTGAAGCGGCGGGAGATGTGGTGCGAAAGGTCTGCGGTTTCCATGGGGTGGATCATAGCCCAATGTGCGTGCGATGACTCAGGCCGCATCGGCCACCAGCGGCGTCACGCCCATCGACACCACCGCGCCGTGGGGCCAGCGCAGCAGCTGCAGGTCGCCGGCCCGGGTTTCCACCAGCGCCGAGCAGGATTCGACCCAGTCCCCGGTATTGGCGTAGACGGTGCCTTCGATGGTGCACAGGTTCGCACGGTGGATATGGCCGCAGATCACGCCGTCATAGCCCTGTTCGCGGGCCTGCCCGGCCGCGATGGTCTCGAATCGGCGGATGAAGCGCGCGCTGGTGCCGATCCGTCCCTTCAGGCGCTCAGTCTGCGGACGGTACGGCAGACCGAACAGGTGCCGCAGCGCGTTCACCCGGTGGTTGTACAACAGCGTGCCCTCGTACAGCCGATCGCCGATCCAGTACAGCCAGGCCGGACAATCCACGGCCTCGTCGAACTGGTCGCCATGCAATACCAGGAAACGCTCGCCGCGGCGGGTGCGGTAGACCCACTCGCGATGCACCTCGATCTGGCCCTGAAGCATGTCGACCAGCATCGAGAGCGCCGCGTCGTGATTGCCCGGCAGATACACCAGGCGCACCCCGGACCTGCGGCGCGCCAGCAGCAGACGCAGCACCTGCGTGTGTTCGTCGGTCCAGTAGAAGCGCCTGGCAAGGCTGAGCGCATCGACGATGTCGCCGCCCAGGATGATCGACTCGGCTTCGATACCCTGCAGGAAGGCGAGCAGTTCCCGGGTCCGCGCGCGTTTGAAGCCAAGGTGGATATCGGACAGGAACAGCGTGCGCACCCGCAACCGGCGCTCCTTACCAGTGCTGTTCATACTCCTCCGCCATAACCCATCGACGCAGGCTAGCCTCGGAGATCCCCGTGTCCGTGATGTGACAGCGGGGCGAACGTTTTCTTTCAGGCGGTGGCCGAGTGACCGAGTTCCGGCACCTGCGGGCCGCGCGCCGGAGAGAGTCGCTCGGGCGGGAAATGGCAGGTGAAGGTGCTGCCCCGACCCTGGACGCTCGCGATCTCAAGCGTTGCGCCATGCCGTTGCAGCACGTGCTTGACGATGGCCAGGCCCAGGCCCGACCCCCCGGTATCGCGCGCCCGTCCCGCATCGACCCGATAGAAGCGCTCGGTCAGCCGCGGGATGTGATCCGAATGAATGCCGATGCCGGTATCGGTGACGCTGAAATGGCCACCTTCCGCATCCACCCTCCAGAGCATCTCGATGGAGCCGCTCGGCAGCGTGTACTTCGCCGCGTTGTCGACCAGGTTCGAGAAGGCCGAGAGGATCTCGGATTCGTTGCCCATCAGCATCGCATCCGATGCCGCCCGCACCCGCACCTCCTGCGGATGTTCGGTCCGCGCCAGCACATCCTTGCGCAGCATCGCCATCAGCGCCGTGACATCCACGGGCGCGGAGTCGATTTCCTCCTGCGCGGCCTCCAGCCGTGACAGCTCCAGCAGTTCGGTGATGATGGTGGTCATGCGTTCGGACTGCCGGCGCATCTCGGCGATGGGCCCCTGCAGGTCCGCGTCCAGGGCCGGATCCTGGCTCAGGGTCTCCAGGTACCCCGAAATCACCGTCAGCGGCGAGCGCAGCTCGTGGGACGCATTGGCCACGAAATCCTTGCGCATCGCTTCCAGGCGCATCTGGTGCGAAACGTCCCGCACGAGCAGCAGCTGCTGGCCTTCTCCGTACGGCACGACCTGCAGCGACAGAAAGAGGTGATCCCCCTTGCCACCGCGCACGATGACCGGAGTGCTGAACTGGCCGGCGTTGAGGTAGCGCACGAATTCCGGCTGGCGCAGCAGATTGTCGATGCGCAACCCCAGGTCCGCGGGGCGCCGCAGGAACAGCAACTGCCCGGCCATGCGGTTGAACCACACGATCTCGTGCAGGTCATTCAGGATCACCACGCCATCGGGCAGCGCCGCGGTGGAGCGCTGGATCTGGCGGAACAGCTGCACGAAACGCTGCTTGTGATAGCGCTTGCGCCGGTGCAGGCGCACGATCTGGGTGACGATCTCGCCCCAGGCGCCGCCGATGTCCGGCGGCTCGGCGAAGCCGCGGTGGCGCACCCACCACTCGACGCGGAACAGGGTGACCAGCTGCCAGCACAGGTAGGCGCCGCCGGCCAGGGTCAACCCGGCCCAGGGACTGCCCAGGGGCCACCCCAGCAGCAGTCCCATCGCGGCCACGGCCAGCAGCCGCAGAACGATGTACAGGCCGACCTGAAAGCCACTCGACATACGGCGCTACACCCGCGAGATCTAAGCCGTACGCGCCGAGAATCGATACCCCGACCCGCGCACGGTCTGGATGAACCGATCGTACCCGAATTCCTCGAGCGCCTTGCGCAGGCGTCGGATGTGGACGTCGATGGTGCGCTCCTCGACGTACACGTTGCCGCCCCAGATCCGATCCAGAAGCTGATCGCGGGTATAGACCCGCTCCGGATGGGTCATGAAGAACTCGAGCATGCGGTACTCCGTGGGCCCCAGGGGCACCGTCATCTCGCCCACCAGAACGCGATGGCTGGCCTGGTCCAGGGCCAGACCCTCGAAATCGATGCGCTCGCCTTCGGCGGCCGGCCCCGTGCGGCGCAACACGGCATTGATCCGCGCCAGCAGCTCCCGGGGCGAGAAGGGCTTGGTCACGTAATCGTCGGCCCCGCCTTCCAGGCCCGCGACCTTGTCGCCCTCCTCCGATCGCGCCGTCAGCATGATGATCGGGACTTCCTTGGTCTCCCGGTCACGCTTGAGCGCCCGGGTCAGTTCGAGACCGCTCATGTCCGGCAGCATCCAGTCGACCAGCACCAGGTCCGGCCTGCGGTCGGCCAGCAACGCCCGCGCGGCGCGGCAGTCTTCTGCTTCGCGCACCTCGAAACCGGCACGTTTGAGGCCGAACGCGATCATTTCCCGGATCGGGCGTTCGTCCTCGACGATCAGGACTTGTTTGGATGGCATGAGTTGTGACTGTTCCCTGACGGCTCTATTACAGAGGCGGAACATTGCAGAATCATGACGTTGGCCCGAACATGTCAGTTGCGTGACGGCCTGGCGACATCGTTCCGCAGATAGACGGGCTGGGCCTGATCCGGGCTAACCGCCTGCCCGGCAAACCATCTTGGCACGGCCAGCCGCGCAATTTCCTGCGCCCGGGGGAGCAGGCTGTCATGGACTGCGGACAGCCGCGCGCCCAGTCGCTCCTGCAATCCGTGCCATACCGCGAAGCCGCGACCGGCCCCCAGGATCGGGGCGGGCAGCCCCGGCGGCAGCCTCACGGCGTCCGGCCGTCCGACCCCCTCCTCGCCCACGGGGACGGCCAGTCCATCGGATCCGCGCGCCGCATACCCGAAGTAGACCTCCTGCATGCGCGCGTCATTGCATATCACGACGCCCTGGGCGGCGGGCGCCAGATCCAGCGCCTGCTGGGCCACCGCCAGCAGGTCCGACACCGGAATGACCGGCAGCCGTGCCCCAAATGCCAGGCCCTGGGTCACGCTGGCCGCCAGCCGCACGCCCGTGAACCCCCCGGGGCCGCGTCCGAAAGCGATGCAGTCCAGCTCGTGCAACCCGGTCGAGGCGTCCTCGAGCACCCCCTGCACCAACGACAGAATGTGGGCGGAGTGGCCGGGACCGGGCGGCAGGTCCCTGACCCAGGTCTGCGGGGGCTGTGGCGGAACCTGCTGCAGCAGGGCCACCGAGCAGGCCTCGGTCGCGGTATCGAGCGCGAGGATCCTCACGAGGCCGCCTCGCGCAGCGGGCGTGGCGCATGGCGCTTTAGGAACTGCGTGACTTCCGCGAGATCCCGTGCGCGGCGCATCGGCGGCAGCGCGGCAAGCAGCGTGCGCCCGTAGGGACGGGTGCGCAGCCGCCGGTCGGCGATCATGACGACCCCGAAGTCCGCCTCGCTCCGGATCAGCCGGCCGACTCCCTGACGCAGGGTCAACGCGGCCTCCTGGAGCTGGTAGTCCTTGAAGGGGTTGCCGCCCTGGCGCTGGATATGTTCCACGCGCGCCTTCACGATCGGGTCGTCGGGCGAGGCAAAGGGCAGTTTTTCGATGATGACCAGCCGCAGCGCCGTTCCCTTGACGTCCACCCCCTCCCAGAAACTGGCAGTGCCCAGCAGCACCGCATCGCCGTCGTCGCGGAAGCCGCGTAACAGCTGCTCGCGGGGCGCCTCGCCCTGGACGAACAACCGGTAGCGCCTGCCCGCGGCGCTCCACAGCGCGCGCAGCCGCATCGCCGCCTCCGCCAGGGCGCGATGACTGGTGAACAGGATGAAGGCGCCGCCGCGGGCGGCGTCGATCAGCGGCAGGCTCGCCTCGAGCAGCGCGTGCACGAACTCGCTCGCCGCCGGCTCCGGCAGCCCCTCGGGCAGCCACAGCAGACTCTGGCGTTCGAAATCGAAAGGACTGGGGATGCGTACGGTCTCGGCCTCCGCGAGGCCGAGCCGGGAGGTGAAGTGGCTGAAGTCCTCCCCCACGGAGAGCGTGGCCGAAGTGAAAATCCAGGCACTGCGGTGTGCCTGCATCTGGGCCTGGAACCGGTTTGCGATCTCGAAGGGCAGCAGGTGCAGCACGAATCCCCGCGGCGTGCGCTCGGCGGAGCGCGCACCCTCGATCTCGGCCACCTGCGCGATCCGGTGCAACTGCGCCGCCATTTCGGTCACCCGGCCCAACAGCCCCTTGGCCGGAGTGTCCTCCGGCAGCGCCTCGAGTTCACCGGCAAGCGCGGCGACGGCGTGGGCGAGTTCGCCCGTGCGTTCGGTCAGCTCCGGCGGACACTCTTCCCAGGGTGTGCGGCCGGTGCGTGCCGGCACTGCCGCGTTGAGTGCGCCCATGGCCTCATCGACGGCGCTGAGCGCAAATTTCAGCCCTGTCGCCGGCGTGTTCTCGGTGCGCGCGGCGCCGAGCAGGTGGGTCAGGCCCCGCGCGCTGCACCTGGCGCCGAAGAACTGCATGGCAAGATCCGGCAGCTGATGCGCCTCATCGATCACCACGGCATCGGCGGTGCCCAGCACGTCGCCAAAGCCGTCCTCCTTCAGCGTGAGGTCGGCGAGCATCAGGTGGTGGTTGATGATCACCACCTGCGCCTCGAGCGCCTCGCGACGCGCCTTCACCAGATGGCAGCGCGAGTATTCCGGGCAGCGCGGCCCGAGGCAGTTGTCGCGCGTGGAGGTGATCTGCGGCCACAGCGGATGCGAGTCCGCAAAGTCGGTGACCTCCGACAGATCGCCCGTGCCCGTGCGTGCGGCCCAGGTCCTGATCCGTTCGAGAAGTCCCGCATCCGGGTCGACACCGCTGCGCAGGGCCTGCTGCAGCTGTACCTGTCCCAGGCGATGCACGCACAGGTAATTCCCGCGGCCCTTGAGGACCGCGACGTCGACCGGCATTCCGAGCGCCCCGCCCAGCAGCGGCAGGTCCTTGTCGTAGAGCTGATCCTGCAGGGTCCGGGTGCCGGTGGACACCAGCACCCGCAGGCCCGAGAGCAGCACCGGCACGAGGTAGCCGAAGGTCTTGCCGGTGCCGGTACCCGCCTCGATGACCAGGCTGCGGCGATCGCCGAGGGCATCGGCGACGCGCTGTGCCATGTGCAGCTGCTGGCGGCGGGGAACAAACCCCTTCAACGCCCTGGCAAGGCTACCGCCGGCATTGAAAATATCTTCTAAATCAGCTTCTTGCACCAAAATTTGCGACCAACATTACAGAATGGTTATGCGGATGCTGCACGTGCACGGCAAAAGTTGCATCATTGCGGGATGCCGGATCCCGTCCGGCCGTCGATATAATTGAAAGGTTAATGGATTCCCCGCTTCGCCGGCCAACCCCAACGCCGTCTATAACTGTGGCAAACCATAAAAAAGCCGTTGCGAAGCGGCGAATTCGACCCTTGACTTCATAAGGACTGAAACGCATGGCCACCGCTCCGCACGCGATCCTCCCGCTGTCGAAACTCTGCCCGGAAGTCACCGCCTGGGTGGAATCGGTCCGCAACCTGACCCAGCCCGCGGCCGTCCACTGGTGCGAGGGGTCGGCGGAGGAAATCGCGCACCTCACCCAGCAGCTGCAGGCGAGCGGGGAACTCGCGGAGCTGAACCAGAAGGAGTTCCCGGGCTGCCACCTGGCGCGCTCCAACCCCTCCGACGTGGCACGCGTCGAGCATCTGACCTTCGTCTGCACGCGCCACAAGGAAGATGCCGGTCCGAACAACAATTGGATGGCCCCGCAGGAGGCGCACGAGAAGATGCGCGCCCTGTTTGCCGGGTGCATGAAGGGCCGCACGCTGTACGTGGTCCCTTACTGCATGGGGCCGCTGGATTCGCCGCTGTCGCGCTACGGCGTGGAGATCACCGACAGCGCCTACGTCGTGCTGAACATGCACACCATGACCCGCATGGGTCGCCCCGCGCTCGAGCTGATTTCGCGCACCGGGAAGTTCGTCAAGGGCCTGCACTCCACCGGCGAACTGGATCCCAACCGCCGCTTCATCATGCACTTCCCCGAGGAACTGCTCATCGAGAGCTTCGGTTCCGGCTACGGCGGCAACGCCCTGCTGGGCAAGAAATGCCACGCGCTGCGCATCGCCAGCTACCAGGCCCGCACCGAGGGCTGGCTGGCCGAGCACATGCTGATCGTGGGCCTGCAGAACCCCAAGGGCGAGACCCATTACATCGCCGCGGCGTTCCCGTCGGCCTGCGGCAAGACCAACCTCGCGATGCTCATTCCGCCGGATTCCATGCCCGGCTGGAAGGTGTTCACGGTCGGCGATGACATCGCCTGGCTGCATCCCGGACCGGACGGCCGGCTGTGGGCCATCAACCCGGAAGCCGGCTACTTCGGCGTCGCACCCGGCACCAACCCGGAAACCAACCGCAACGCATACGAGATGATCCGCCATGACACGTTGTTCACCAACGTCGCCGTGACGGCCGACAACCAACCCTGGTGGGAGGGACTCAAGGAAGGCACGCCGGTGACCGACTGGCAGGGCCGGCCCTACGACAAGGACAAGGCCTCGGGGCCCGCCGCCCATCCGAATTCACGCTTCACCGTCTCGGCGCGCAACAACCCGGGCTACTCGCCGCACGCCGAGGACCCGAAGGGCGTGCCGATCACGGCACTGGTCTTCGGCGGCCGCCGCCGCACGCTCGCGCCCCTGGTGTACCAGGCCCGGGACTGGGCCCATGGCGTGCTGGTGGCGGCCTCGGTCGCCTCCGAAACGACCGCCGCGGCGACCGGCCAGGTGGGCGTCGTGCGCCGCGACCCGATGGCGATGCAGCCGTTCTGCGGCTACAACTACGCGGACTACTGGCAGCACTGGCTGAACGTGGGCGCCAAGCTCAAGAACCCGCCGGCGATCTTCCACGTCAACTGGTTCCGCCGCGATGAGCAGGGCAAGTTCCTGTGGCCGGGATACGGCGAGAACCTGCGGGTGCTCGCCTGGATGCTCGAGCGGGTGGCCGGCACCGCGGGTGCCGAGGATACGGCCATCGGCGCCCTGCCACGGCCGCAGGACCTGAACACGAAGGGTCTGGATATCAAGCCCGAGGCGCTCAATGAACTGCTGCGGGTGGACCCGGCTCAGTGGCGCGCCGAGGTTGGTGAGTTCCGCAAGTATCTGGCGCAGTACGGCTCGCGGGTTCCGGCGGCGATGACCCGGAACGTCGATGCGCTCGAGAAGGCCCTGAGCTAATTCCCACACGGTGACTGCCGGGCCACGCGCGCCCGGCGGCCGCCTGCAGGGAGCCGCTAATCCTCTTCGCAGATGAAGCGGATGGTCTGGGGCGAATCCTGGTCCGGGAGCTTGCCCAGGCCGATCATCCCCTTGCCTTTGATCTGGACGCTGTCCCGGCGCACGAAGGCCTCGTCGCCGTCGTGGGACTGGACGAAGGTGCCGTTGGTGCTCTGATCGACGAGCACGAACTTGTGACGGTGCATTTCGATGCGCGCATGCAGGCGCGATATCAGGTTGCCCTTGACGATGACGTCGTTGTCTTCCGCGCGGCCGATCGCCACGGCCGGATGACGCTCGTCCAGCACGATTTCCCGGTCCTGGACCTGCAGCCGCAACCGCAGGCGCGGTAACGTGCTGTTGCTGAGGCCAATGGCCGGAATCATGCTGGTCACGTCCTCGGTCTGCCACAGGACCTCGTACAGCACGACTTCGTTGCCCTGACCCTTCAGCGTCGCGATATCGACCTGCCGCACCGCGGCCCGCCATTGCGGCGCCAGGCGTTCGACCACCGCGGCCGTCGTCATGATCTGCATGGCCTTGGCCTGACTGGTCATGCGGTTGGCGGTGTGCACGGTCGAGCCGAAGACGTCGCGGTTCTCCAGCACCACGGGGCCATAGTGGCAGCCGATCCGCAGGGACACCGGCTGCCCCTCCACCTTGAGCTGGGAATGGCGTGAGATCTGCTGCTGCATCTGCGAGGCCGCATTCAGGGCCTGATCGGCTTCGGCGAAGGTTGCCATGACCTCATCGCCCATGGTCTTGATGACCGTGCCCTGGTTCTGTTCGGTGGCAGTTCGCATCACATCGATGCAGATGGCCACCATATCCCGGGCCCGCAGGTCCCCCATCAGCTCGTAGAGCCGCGTGGAGCCCACGACGTCAGCGAACAGAATGGCCAGCTCGATATCTTTTCCCATGCACCAATCAGAGGCGGAACCGTGCCGGATGTGTCATAACGCAGTGGGCACCGATGCTCGGGATTATACGCAACTGAGGTATCGCCGCTACTTGACGCCCTGATCCGCTAGGGCCGCACGAGACCCGCTGCGGCGCGACGCAGAAGCTCGGGGCTGGCGTCCGGCGCCCGCGCGCCTTCGCTGAGCACTCGCCGGTACTCCCGGGCGCCGGGCTCCCCGGCATACAGACCCAGCATATGGCGCGTAATGCTCGGCAGCCGCTCCCCGGCGGCGAGCTCCCGGGCGGCGTACTCGGCCATGCGCTCCAGCACGGCGAGCCGTTCCGTCGCCGCAAGGCTGCCGCCCAGGGCGGCATGCAACTGCGTCAATAACCACGGCCGGTGGTAAGCCTCGCGTCCCAGCATCACCCCGTCGCACCAGGTGAGCGCCTCGAGCACGCCCGTCACATCGCGCAATCCACCATTGAGAACCATGGGCAGCGAGGGGAACTTCTCCTTCAATGCCCTGACGACCGCGTATCGCAGCGGCGGGACTTCACGGTTTTCCTTCGGTGACAGCCCTCCCAGCACGGCCTTGCGCGCGTGCACGATGACCGCCGCCGCGCCGGCCGCCTGGACCTGCGCCACGAAGTGCGCCAGCGCCAGGGCATCCGCCTCGGTGTACTGCGCAATGGCCGCGTGCGCCGCCGGACCGCGCCCCACCACGACGCCGATGCGCATCTTCACCGTCACGGGAAGGGTGACGGCGGCCCGCATGGCCGCCACGCAGTCGGCGACTCGCCCCGGTTCGAGCATCAGACAGGCGCCGAAGGCACCGCTGTGAACCCGGTCACTGGGACATCCGCAATTGAGGTTGATTTCGTCGTAGCCGAACTCTTCGCCGATGCGCGCGGCGGTGGCGAGTTCCGCAGGCTCGTTGCCGCCCAGTTGCAGCGCCAGTGGATGTTCGGCCGGATCGTAGGCCAGCAGCCGCTCCCGTTTGCCGCGCACGATGGCGGCGGCGGTGATCATCTCGGTGTACAGCAGTACGTCCGGCGATAGCATGCGCAGGAAGTACCGGCAGTGCCGGTCGGTCCAGTCCATCATGGGAGCGACACAGACGCGTCGATCTAATTTGTTCCGGGAACAATCGGTAAAAATGCCTGCATTTATAGGCTTTTCCGACTCAGGCGTTTCTGCGTGATTCTTGGCCATTTCTGCGAGTTTATGGGTTGCGGAGGAGACATATAGGAGACACGCTTCGTTTTGTCTCCTCTTGTCTCCTCCAAATTGGTCCTATGGGAACGATTAAAGCACGCAGGCAGGCCGACGGCACCGTCCGGTACACGGCCATCGTGCGCAAGCGCGTGGGCAAGAAGATCATCCACAGCGAGGCCAAGACCTTCACGCTGCGATCGGCCGCGCTGTCCTGGGCCAAGCACGCCGAAGTGCAACTGGAGACCCACGGGCTGCCGCGGCTGCGCGCCCCAGCACCGCTGGCGCTGCACGCCCTCATCCGCTGGTATATCGAGACCTTCGAAACGATCTCCAAGTGGCAGCGCAGTAAGCAGGGCACCTGCAGTTCCTGGAGCGACTTCCTCTCGCCAATACGAACATCTATACCTAACCGCCGCCACCCGGTGCGGGACCCGCGACCGTGATGAATGATCTCATCTGGCTTGGCGTCGTCCTGCGCGCGGAGAAAAACGTCCGCGAATTGCCGGTGCGTCCCGAAATCGCCCAGGAGGCCCGTAGCGCCTGCCAGGAGCTGCGCCTGATCGGCAAGGCCCGCAAGCGATCCCGGTGCCCTACGGCCACGGAGATCGTGCGGCTGCGCGACTACTTCACCCGTCGCGATCGGCGTTCGCAAATTCCCATGTGCGCGATCATGGAGTTCGCCATCGCCTCCGCCCGACGACAATCGGAGATCTGCCGACTCGCCTGGTGCGAAAACGATGCGGTGAATCGCACGGGCCTGGTGACCGATGCCAAACACCCCACGGCTCGCGAGGGCAATCACCGGCGCTTCAAGTACACCGCTGAAGCGTGGGACATTGTGGAAAAACAGTGCAGGACGGGCGAGTACATCTTCCCGTACGACCGCCAGAAGCTGCGACGCGCGCGGCCGACCGCTCACGAAGGAGTGCAGAGTCCTCCGGAGTGAGACGGACGGTCAGGCTAGCATTGCGCGAGTCATTCAATACGACCGGCGCCGGCAGCGCATCGGCCGCGGCGGTCCGCAACTGTTCCACCGTGCACCGCATGAGCGAAGACTCCGACAACCCCTGCCGCGCCGCCACGAGCGCGAAGCGCGCCTTCGTCTGCGCGTCGATCCAGGTTGAGAGGTGCAGATGGCCCGCCATGGCATCCATTTGAATCGAGGCAATGAGCGAGTTGCAAATTGAGACAGCAGAAGACGTGCACGGACACGCGTGAACAGCGTCAGTTTTGATCCGAGCGCGAATTCCAGTCTGTCAATAGGCTACGGCTCGCAACTGATGCGAACGACGGTGAAAGTATGGCGTGGGGGACATTGGCGCGAAACGGCCGGCGCATGCGCTTGAGTCAAAGAGCGGCCGATAGCCTATCCTGCACTCACATAAGCACTCGTTTAAACCGACTCGAATTAAGATTTACTTAAGCGCAGTCTCGGAGACTCTTGGTTCATGGAGCGGTTCCGCGAGAATCAGTTCCAGCGCGTCGAAATCGATGGGCTTCAGAAGATGGTGATCGAACCCGGCCGCACGCGTGCGCTCGCGATCGTGTTCCTGTCCCCAGCCCGTCACCGCGATCAGCATCATCTGGGTGCCGCCGGGTAAAGCCCGAATTCGCCGAGCCGCCTCGAAACCATCCATCCCGGGCATACCCAGATCTAGCAACGCGATGTCAGGGCGAAAACTTGCGGCCCTGGTCACGCCTTCGTCCCCAGTGAAGGCGGTCGTCACCGTGTGACCCCATTGCTTCAGCAGTTCGGTGAGCGAACTTGCCGCATCCGCGTTGTCATCCACGATGAGAACGCGGCGCGCCGCGCCATTGGAGCTGAAGCGAACCGAAAGGGGAGCAGGTGCTCTCACTTCAGCTTTGGTGGCTAACGGCAGGCGGACAGTAAAGGTGCTCCCCCGATCGATTCCCGGGCTCGAAGCGCTGACTGACCCTCCGTGCATTTCAACGAGTTGTCGAACCAGAGATAGGCCAATCCCTAGTCCGCCGGCCGCGTGGTTCTGATGCGAGCGAACCTGGGAAAACATCTCAAAAATTTCGGACATGGAACTCGCGGGGATACCGATACCAGAGTCTGTTACTGTGACAATCGCTTCGTCGCCCTCTCGGCGTAGCTCTAGCTCAATTGTTCCGCCATCCCGTGTATATTTCGCGGCATTCGAGAGAAGATTCGAGAACACCTGAGAGAGTCTGTCAAAATCGCCATTCACGGTGATTTCTTCATCGCTAGAGCCGACAGAGAGACGGTGGGAGCGCGAGTCGACAATCGAATGCGATGCCTCCGCGCTCGCAGCAAGCACGGCCCGCAGGTTGACGTTTTCGCGTCGCAGCTGAATTTTGCCCGAAGTGATTCGACTGACATCTAGGAGGTCGTCGACAAGGTGCGCCAGCATGTTGACCTGGCGATCCATCATGTCGAGTGTGCGGGCAATTGGTGCATCGAGCGGTCCGTGCAATCGCGCGATCTGGAGTCCGTTTCGAAGCGGCGCCAGAGGATTGCGCAGTTCATGGGCGAGCGTGGCCAAAAACTCGTCCTTGCGCCGGTCCGCGTTGTGTAGTGCCTGCTCGGCAGTCTTTCGCGCAGTGATGTCGACGCAGAACTCCACGGCCTCATTGTTACCCACCGCGTTTCCGCTGAAGAGCAGCCACAGACGCGAGCCGTCCTTGCGTAAGTACTCCTTCTCATACGGGCCGATCCGGCCTGTTGTGGCAAACTGTTGCATCTCCGCGTGGCTGAGCTCGTAATATTCTGGCGGTGTCAGTTTCTGCCACGTCAACTGGCCATCCGCAATATCGCAGCGCTCGTATCCCATCATTTCCAGAAACGCCGAGTTCGCATCCAGCAGCACACCCGCCTCCGAGTTCCAAAACATCACGCCGACGGCTTCGGTCTGCATGACCCGCTCAAGGCGCTCGTAACTGCGCTTCAGCGCTTCTTCGGCGGTCTTGCGGGCGGTAAGATCGATGGCGGTGCCAAACCATTCCGTGATGCCGCCCTGTTCATCGATGACCGGAATCGCGCGGGAAAGCACCCAGCCGCGCGACCCGTCGGCGCGAAGCACGCGATGTTCCAGTTCGAACGGACCTTTGCTCGCTACCGCTTTCCGTATAGCCGTGGTCACTCGCTCGCGCTCGTCCTCAGGAATGTACCGCTCGATCCAGTTGGTATCGAGCGAGGTCGTGTCGGCGAGCTGATTGCGCCCATTGAGCTGCCACATCTCGCTCCAATCCCAATTCATTCGATACAAGATGTCGTGGCTCGTCATCACGAGCATGCTGTAGCGCTCTTCACTAACACGAAGCGCGCCGGCGGTGCTTCGAAGTTCCACGAGCGCACGGCGCAGGGCCTGGGCCGAATTGGCCCAGTCAGCATCCTGCGTGCTCAACAGAAGACTTGCGAGATCGGGGTGACTTTGCATCAAAGCCACCATATCGCTCTCGAACTCGAGCGCGGGATGCGTTTCTGTCCAATAGTGAGCCGTGCGGACAAAGGCGAGATAGGCGATGAGTAGCTCGAAAGTCGGCTCGCCGACGGCATGCCGCACGGCCAAGCGCGCTCGGTCCGCACCTCGTGGGCTGACAAAAAGGATGGTCAGGGCATCGAACAGCGCACCCTCAAGCTCACTATCCGCTTCGGGAATGCTAACGGCAGACTGCACACCTTCCAGTCGTGCGAGCGACTGCTCTAACTGCTTTGAATTGGGTATGGGTCGACGCAGGAGCGTCATCGCTTGCTCAATGCTCTGCGGTGCAACGTTGGCGTCGCCGGCGGGACGCCCCTCGCCGACTAAGAACCCCACGTGACGAATGATGCAATATCGAATCTCGCAGAACCGCGACAGCTGGACGAAGAGCCGCTCTTTGAAAAGTGACGGCAACGGGCTGTCGAGATACGCCGACTTGGCGAATCCCCACAGCTCCTCAATGAGTCCCGGGACGCTCGCCGCTGTGCAGAAGAAGTTGGGAAGGACTCCGAAGCGAGCGCGCACCTCGGCCGAGAAACGATCCGCAGAGCCCTTCGTTTTATCACTCATGAGGCACGTCTACGCGCCCGCGTCCCGGGGGCATCCGGCCAGGAGTTCCTTCGGTTCATGTCGGTCCGCGGTCGGTTGATCGTAGTTAAATACACGACTAGCAGACATACCGGCCTGCGCGACCGGCGAGCCAGCGGAAGTGCATAGACATTAGACTGCGCATGGCATACGCGCAACGCTGACAATCTGTGGGAATTATCTGACACTTCGTGCTGACAGTACGCCAGAGTCCGGGCCGCGGCTGCTGAAGCCAGAGTTAGTCGTTTAATGCCTCTCGGGCCCGGCATTCGACGCCATGGCGCCACCGAGGGACGCGGACGAGACGGGACCTCTCGTCCACTACAATTGCACCGTGCGCGACGGGGCAAGGTCAGAACGCATGTAAAGGGAAACGCCTTAGATTCCTGTAAACAGCAGATCGAGCGCCGCGATTATCGCCGGACGCTGGTGCGCCACATTTGTGATCACCTGGCCTAACTCGCGTGTCGAGATGCCCGCAAGCTGCGGAGTGACCATGCGGTAGCGCTTGCTATCAATCGTGAGGACTGGCGTCAGCTGCTTTATCACTCCGCCGTCATCAGCGGGCGCCGGACTCAATGGAACCACGACGCGCGTCGTCAAAATTCCGAGCAAGTCGGACTGCACATCAAGCAGCAGGGGGAACCGGCTCCGGGTTGCAGAATCCCGATTCTTGCAAACGTCGAACTGAGGCATCAGAACCTGCGCACCTTGTCCCCGAACGTGCCCTGTTCGTCTACTTCCCGGTTGTAGGCCGCAATGCTGTCCGCATTCTCCGCCAGCCATTGTTCGCGTTTTCGCGCTTGAACCGCCTCAGCGAGTGCCGCTTCCAAAGTCGCCGAAA
>DATJTJ010000105.1:0-2210 GCA_035503515.1 Steroidobacteraceae bacterium | reverse complement strand
TCGAGCACCACGTGGTGTATCCGGCCGATCATGCTATCGATACTGCCATGAGATCCTTAGCATGCGCGAAACTCCCGAAAGCAGTCGTTTGCGGCATGAAGAATCCTCTGCCGCCGGACGATGGCCAGCGTCACGAGTACTGCAGCTTCTGTCGTGCCGAGAAGGTCCGCAAGGTGACCGAAGATGGCCGGGACTATTTTGAATGCGGCGAATGTGGCCGCCGTGGTGAGCGGCGCATCATGCTTGACCCGGAAATGGAGATGGAACTGAGATATCCGGTGCGCGACGTGATCGAAGTACATAGAGGCGAGCTGGAGGGGTCCTGACGATGGAGGGACGCGCGTGGCTTGCAACGCTGCCTGAGGAACTCGCCGCCCAGCGGCGTGTCTTGACCGGACTCGTCGACCGATGCGAAGCCTGGCCGCTGGCGACGTCGCTGGTGGTCGGCTGCTCACTTGGCCGCGGCGCGGCCGACGAGCTTTCCGACATCGATGGTGCGCTCGGGGTCGATGCCCCGCGTGGCGACGCCGGTGCTGGGCGGGTGACGACTATGGAAGCGATGGTGGTAGCGGCGCTCCCGGAGCTGGGCGCGCTCGTCGATGTGCTACGGCACCCGACCGGCCCGGCCAGCCAGCACGTCCGGCGGATCTTCGCCCAGTTCGCCGATCGCACCCAGCTCGACCTGGCGGTCGTGGCCGATGCCGAGATCGAGGCGCGCCGCCGCGCCGGCGGCGCGCCTGACTTCGTCTTGCTGTACCAGGCACCGGCCTCGGCGGAGTCGGATCCCCGGATGCCGGCCGATGGCGGCGCATCCGCGGGCGAGCCGCGTGATGCGTACGCGGTCACTGGCGAGCAGGTGAGGGAATGGGCCTTCCTCGGCTGGATCGCGCTGATCGACGCCGATAAGTACCTGCGGCGGGGCTCGGTATGGGAGGCTCACAGCCGACTGCAGGAGGCACGCCACCGCATCTGGGTGCTGTGGGCGGCGGCACAGGGCGCCATGTACCCGTGGCACGGCCTGTCGCAGGTGCTCGACCACGACCCCGATAACCTGCCGCCAGGCATCGAGTCCACCGTCGCCGGTCTCGACGCGGCCGGCCTGCGCCGCGCCGCGCGCGCCAGTGCCGGAGTGCTCGCCGCGGCCAGCGAGGCCGCCGCCCGGCGGCACCGGGCCGACCTTCCTGTGGCGATGGCCGACTACGTTACCCGCGTGCTCTTCCCCGATCTCTGACCGCGGGCCAGGCAGGTCGACGTAGATCCAAACCAGGGCGAGCCAGAATCGGCCACCTGATGTGTCGAGGGCGATCGGCGCCACTCGCCGTGGGCGTACACGGTGGGGCTGACAGCGCATGGCAAACCGGAGCTGCTGGTGACCGGATTGTCGTCTGCTCGTTGCGCTCGGCTGCTAAACGACGTTGCATCCCACGTGCTGCACGCCGAGGCGCCACAACCTGGAGAAGTGGTTCCGCTGAGCGGTGGCCCGGTGATCGAGATCGTCGAGGTGACCGAGCCGACGGCGCACCTGGCGATCGCCGTGGAGATCTTCGGTCCTGAGATCCGGGCGCTGCAACTGGTGCACGCCGATGACCGCGGGCACTGGCCATGGGCGGCCGGGTACCGCGGTGGCCGCGGCGGTCAGCCGGTCCTGGGAGTGCGCGCGTCGCGTCAGCTTTCCAAAGGAGGTGCGTAGCTGGCCAGCGTTAACTGGATGTGCCTGATTCGCGGCGGATGCGATCGACAATCCGCATCGCCTCATCCTCGGTGATCGGGTAGAGCTGGTTGTCCCGGTTCCCTCGCTCGTACGAATAGAGCATGGAAGTATGCCCCCACTGCAGGTCTCGCCCGAACGCCTCGTCTCGTTGGCCGTCATCGTGCTGGACACGCCGGAGGACACCCGCGGGCTCTGCCCTAGTGCTGTAATCATCAACGACTGCGTAGTACGTGATCTGATCAGCCATCACGCTGCTCCGGTGAGTAGCCTTCGATGTCCGCCACCCTAGGTGGGACGGGGATCTCAGCAGAGACTTTGCGCTGAAATTCCCGGAGTTCGTCCCGCTCGATGTCGGGTGTGAGTGAGTTGCGGAGCCGCTCGTAAGCGGCGTGCGTCAGTTGCTTGGCCTCAAAGCTGGCCCTGGTGTGAAACTGCATTTCGAACAGCAGTCCTGACTCAGGGTCTCGCCATCGGCTGTTGATTCCCTTGTACTCATCTT
>DATJTJ010000104.1:0-37511 GCA_035503515.1 Steroidobacteraceae bacterium | reverse complement strand
CCTACGAGTCCGCGCCCGCGCCGTTGCCGTAGGGATCAGGGATCTGCGGCCGCGAGGGCCGCGTAGGCGGTCTGCAGCCAGCTACTGACCCGCCGGCGCTCGAGCACCCCGAGACCCGTGACCGAATCCTGCTCCTGGGTAGCTGCCCAGAAGCTGCAGCTGGCCGCATCGATCTTGATCATGGTGCTTTCGTGCAGGCGGCGCAGGGGGATGACGGTCGCCTGGTATTCCTGGGCGCGCGCGGGCAGGCCCGAGCCGTTGAATATCCGGAAGTCGTTGCCGCGCAGCTGGTTCTGGACCAGTACGTAGTTGAGTCGGGACTGGTAGCGTTCGAACAGCTGGCGCAGCGATTCGACCGAATCGCGCCCGCAGTCCATCACATGCCAGTAGCGGATGTGCAGATTCAGTTCCGGCGCCACGGCCAGCAACTGCGACTCGTCCATCCAGCGCATCAGCGGCTCGCCGGTCTGCGCGGCCAGATCGACCGGGATGCGATGCTCCGGCCGGGTGGTCGCGGCCTCCACGATCGCATCGAGACTCTCGTACTGATCCACGAGGACCGGCGTCGCGTAACCGGCGTAGAAGCGCAGCAGCGCCCCATGCGAGCGGTCGGCATCGAAGCCCGTGAACGGCAGCGAGTGGTCGATGAAGTATTGCGCCAGGAGCCGCGCCACCATCGATTTGCCGACGCCGCCTTTCTCGCCGCCGATGAGATGGATCTGGGTGATGGCCGCCATGCCGTTCAGGGTAGAAGTGCGCCGGGCGGCGCGTCAACGGCCTGCACTGAAATGCCGCGCGATTCATTTCCGCGGGGCAGATCTGACATATTCAATGCCGAATGAAGACGGGCGACGGGTTGCCCGGCCGCCCGTCGACGATTACTTCTTCTCCCAACCCGTCTTCGAGTCGTACGGTGCCATGAAGCCCATGGCCTCGATCTCGTGGATCTTGCCGCCACTGACCTTGAAGATGTGCGCCGCGGGCAGATCGAACGGCTTGAACTTCATCGGCATGGTGGTGACTCCCGGATAGCCCACGATGTCGACGTGATCCTGCTTCATCGGATGTCGGAACTGGGACAGCCCGAAGACCAGTCCGGTCTCGGTATCGGCGATCCACACCCGGCGCGGCTCGATGCGCTTGATGTAGCTCATGGCCTTGGTATTGAGCTGCGCGGCGCAGCCCAGGACCGGGGAGGTGGCCGGTGCGCCCGGCAGCCGCGTCGGCACCGTGATCATGCCGTTCTCGTGCCGGCCGCAGTCCTCCGCGAACGGCGACAGCGAGCCGTCGCCCTTGACCAGCGCCTCGTAGTAGGTCGCCCCGATCTTGAGCAGTTCGGCGTGCGAGCTGCGCTCGTCCTGGGGGACCTCCGCCAGCAGTCCCGGCCGGGGGGTCCTGAGGTTCGCGAGCATGCTATCGCGCAGGTTGCCGGCGATCAGGTGCTCGGCTTCGACGATCTCGCCGTGTCGCAC
Organism: Steroidobacteraceae bacterium; assembly: GCA_035503515.1. GTDB lineage: Bacteria > Pseudomonadota > Gammaproteobacteria > Steroidobacterales > Steroidobacteraceae > DAIDKA01. Next base: position 36,039 of record DATJTJ010000104.1, on the reverse strand, counting down.
CTTCAGGCGCAGCGCCAGTTCGATGGGCTTGCCATCCTGCTTCATCATGCCGATGAAGCCGACCTGGCCCGAGACCGGGTCCGGTACATAGAGGGCGAACGTCGTCGGCGCTTCGCTCGCGGTCTTCCACAGTCCGTCGCCGGGCTTCATCGGCGTCACGTTCTCCACGAACTTCACGTCCGCCGCGAGCGGCACCCTGGACGGATCGTGCGCGACCAGCGCAGCCAGATACGAGTGGGCGAGGTCCTTGAGACAGGCCCGGTTGCACGGATCGGGCGCGGGCGCCGCCGATGCCGTGATCATCAGGCCCAGGCCCAGCGCGGCCAGCGCGCCGGCCCCCATTCTTCGAGTCATTGTGGTATTCCCCCCTGGATGCACGAGTTGTGAAGTCTACCGGCGCTCCCGGGCCTTCACCACCACTTGCGCCACTTGAACCAAAGGATGGGCAGGACGATGGAGGCCGCGATCAGCGCCAGTCCGTACTCGTAGCCGTACTTCCAGTCATATTCGGGAATGTTGTGGAAGTTCATGCCATAGATGCTGGCGATGAGCGTCGGCGGCACGCCGACCACGGACACGATGGTCAGGACCTTGAAGATCTCGTTCTGCTGCGTGTTGATGAACCCGAGGATCGCGTCCTGCAGGAACTGCGTCTTGCCCGAGAGGTGGTTCTCGTAGTCGTTGAGGGAGGCGAGGTCGCGCCGCACGGTTTTCAGTCGCGTGTGGATTTCCGGCTGCAGCCAGCCTGCGGTTTCCGCCGTGAAACTCGCGATGCGCACGAGCCCGAGCAGGCTCTCCCGGATGCGCGACAGGTGCTCCCCGGTCTGACCCACGCGGATCAGGTTCTGCTGCATCGCGCTGTTGAGCTGCTGCCGCGGCGGCAGCGGCTGGGCCGGTGATCCGAAGATGCGCTGCGAAACCGCGCCCAGGTCGGCACTGATCTGTTCGAGCCGGTCCGCGGCGAAGTCGACCATCGCCTCGAGCAGGCCGGCAAAGACCGCGCTGCTGTCACGCATCGCGGGCGCACGGCTCAGGGATGACTCCACGTCCGGGAAGGCGTGGATGTCGCAGTAGCGGATGGTGATCAGCAGGTCGGGGGTGAGCACGAAGCCCAGCGGCAGGGGTCCGGTGGCGCGCCGGTCGTCCTGCACGCCCAGCGGCATCGACATGAGCAGCGTCTGGCCTTCGACCCGCAGGCGGCTGGAGGACTCGATCTCCTGCAGCTGGGCATGCGTCGGGATGCGGATCGCGTGCTCGCTTTCGATCAGCGCTTCCTCATCGGCCGTCGGCCGCAGCAGGTCGATCCAGACCGGCTTGCGGACCGCGGCGGAGGGATCGGCCGGTACCGGCGGGTAGATGTGCAGCATCCGCCCATTCTGCACTTGCAGGGCGGCCGTTAACTACCCGTCGCCGGAAAATTGATGATGGCCCGCAGCCCCGGCTGCTGATCGGCGAACTCGAGCGAGCCACCCTGGAGCCGGGCGACGGCGTCGACCAGGCTCAGACCCAGTCCGACGCCCGGGGTGCCGCGGCTGGCGTCGCCGCGGAAGAAGCGCTCGGTCGCACGGCCGCGCTGCGCCGCCGTCATGCCCGGCCCGGAGTCCGCGACCACGATGCCGGCGGTGCCGGTCTGCGGACGCACCGTGCTCACCGTCACCGTCCCCCCGGGGGGTGTGTACTTGAGCGCGTTGTCGATGAGGTTGTTGACGGCCTGGGCCAGCAGCAGCTTGTCACCCGAGGCATGCAGGTTCCCGGACTCGTCCTTGAAGGTGAGATTGATGTCGCGGATTTCCGCGGCGGGCACGTAGAACTCCACGGCGCGCGCGCACAGGTCCACCAGGTCCACGTCCATGAAGCCGGAGCGCCGCATGCCGGTGTCGATCTCGGCCAGGCGCAACAGCGCATTGAAGATGCTGATCACCCGGTCCACGTCGGCGACCGCGGCATCGATCTCCGCGAAGGCCTCCGATGGCGGCGGCCGCGTGAGCGACAGTTCCTCCAGCCGCGAGCGCAGTTCGGTCAGCGGCGTGCGCAGGTCATGGGCGATGGCGTTGGAGACATTGGCGACACCATGCACCAGCTGCTCGATCTGCTCGAGCATGCGGTTGATGGTGCGGCTGAGGGTATTGAGTTCGTCGCTGCTGCTGCCGGTGGGCAGCCGGTGGCTCAGTTCGCCCTGCATGATGGCCGAGACCGTCTGGCGGATGCTGTGGATGCGCGACAGCAGCGCCCGGCGGATCAGGATCGCACCCACGACGCCGGCCACCAGCAGCACCGCGATCGCCACGGCGAGTCCCAGCCAGAATCGCCGCGTGACCGGCGTCAGCCGCGCCACGTCGCGGCCGACCAGCAGCTTGTAGCCGCCCGGAAGGTCGGTGCGCACCAGCGTCACCATGGTCGGATGGTGATCCAGTTCGATCGGCGTCGTGTAGCCGCCGGGCTCGGCGGGCACTCCGGCCGGCCAGCCCGGCACGTTGCCGGCCAGCGGCCTCATCGAGGCATCCGTCAGCAGCAGGATGCGCTCGCCGGCGATCTGCAGGCCGACGCGTTCGTTGATGAAGGCCTCGAGCCCGGCCGGGCCCCTGCGCTGGAACACCGCCGCCAGGCGCTCGGAATCCTCGGCCAGGATCTGCAGGCGCGTGTCGTTCTCGGCCGCCCGCCAGGCGTAGCTCAGCGGCAGCGCGAACAGGATCAGCGCGAGGATGCCCAGCAGCACGTAGCTTGCAGCAAGCGTGGTGGCCGATGAGCGGATGAAGAAGGGCACGCGCGCTACTCGGCGCTGAGCATGTAGCCCGCGTTGCGGACCGTCCGCAACAGCGAGTGTTCCGGTTCCGGCTCGATCTTCTGGCGCAGCTTGCTGATGTGCACGTCCACGACGTTGGTCTGCGGATCGAAATGATAATCCCAGACATTCTCCAGCAACATGGTCCGCGTGACCACCTGGCCCGCGTGCCGCATCAGGTACTCCAGGAGCTTGAACTCACGCGGTTGCAGCAGGATCTGGCGGGTGCCCCGCACCACCTTGCGCGACAGCAGGTCCATGCGCAGGTCGGCCACCTCGAGCGTCGTCACCGTGCCGTCCTGGCGCGTGCGCCGGCCGAGGGCGTCCAGGCGCGCCAGCAGCTCCCCGAACGCGAACGGCTTGGTCAGATAGTCATCGCCCCCGGCGCGCAGCCCCTTGATGCGCTCGTCGACATCGGCGAGGGCGCTCAGGACCAGGATCGGAGTCTGGTTACCGGACTGGCGCAGGGCGCTGATCAGCGACAGCCCGTCGATGTTTCCCGGCAGCATGCGGTCCATGATGATGACGTCGTAGCGCTCGCTGGCGGCGAGGAACAGCCCGTCGCGACCGTTGTCGGCATGGTCGGCCGTGTGCCCGGCCTCCTGCAGACCCTTGGTCACGAACCGCGTGACGCGCTCATTGTCCTCCACCAGCAACACTTTCATGGGACGCCCTCCTTGTCAGGTGACGGTTTTCAGGGCGGCCGCAGGGTGTTCGCGGTGCGTCCTGCTGAACCGTAACCGCATGCGATCCAGGAACAGGTAGACGACCGGGGTCGTGAACAGCGTGAGCGCCTGGCTCAGCACCAGCCCGCCGACCATGGTGTAGCCGAGCGGCACGCGCATCTCCGAGCCGGTGCCGCGGCCGAGCATCAGGGGCAGGGCGCCGAGGATCGCCGCCATGGTGGTCATCATGATGGGACGGAACCGCATCAGGCAGGCCTCGCGGATCGACTGTTCGGGCGGCAGGTTGCGGTCGCGCTCGGCCTGCAACGCGAAGTCGACCATCATGATGCCGTTCTTCTTGACGATGCCGATCAGCAGGATGATGCCGATCAGGGCGATCACCGACAGGTCGAAGTGGAACGCGATCAGCATCAGCAGGGCGCCGACACCGGCCGACGGCAGCGTCGAGAGAATGGTCAGCGGGTGGATGTAGCTCTCGTAGAGCATCCCCAGGATGATGTACACGACCACCAGTGCCGCGAGCACCAGCAGCGGTTCGGTGCGCAGTGAATCCTGGAAGGCCTGCGCCGAGCCCTGGAAGGAGCCGGTGATGCTCTGCGGCAGGCGGATGGCATCGGCGGCGCGGTTGATCGCATCGACGGCCTGGCCCAGCGCATAGCCCGGCGCCAGGTTGAACGACAGGGTCACGGAGGGGAACTGTCCCGAGTGGTTGATGGACAGCGCCGTCACGTGCGAGGTGTCGTAGTGGGAGAGGCTCGAGAGCGGCACCATCTGTCCGGTCAGGGGCGATTTGATGTACAGCTTCTCGATCGAGTGCGGATCGCCCTGCAGCGCCGGCGGAACCTCCAGGATCACGTGGTAGGCATTGAGCTGGGTGAAGAACTGCGCCACCTGCCGCTGCCCGAAGGCGTCGTAGAGCGTCGCATCGATGAGCTCGGGCTGGATCCCGAACCGCGCCGCCTGGTCCCGGTCGATCACCAGGGACACCTTGGGGCTGTTGGTCTGCTGGTCCGAGGCGACATCGGACAGCTCCGGCAGCTTCTGCAGCGCCGCCATCAGCTTCGGCGCCCAGGCGTCCAGTTCATCCAGGTCCGAATCCTGCAGCGTGTACTGGTACTGCGTGCGGGTGGTGCGCCCGCCCATGTTGATGTCCTGCACTGCCTGCAGGTAGGCGGTACCGCCGGTCACGGAGCTGAACTTGCGGCGCAGCCGGCGGATCACCTCATCGGCACTGGACTTGCGCTCGTCCCGGGGCTTCAGGCTCATCATCAGGAAGTCGGTGTTGATGGGGCGCGATCCGCCGACGGAGGCGACGTACGAGGCGACGTCCGGATCCTTGGCGATGATGTCGGTCAGGCGATGCTGCACCTTGACCATCTGGTTGAAGGAGATGTCCTGCGAGGCGTCCGACAGACCCGAGATCAGGCCCGTGTCCTGCTGCGGGAAGAAGCCCTTGGGCACCACGACGTACAGCACGGCGGTGCTGCACAGCGTGACCAGGAACACCCCGAGGGTGATGCGCTGATGGCCCAGCACCCAGTCCAGTCCCCGCGTGTAGCCCGCGACCACGGCGTCGAACAGCCTTTCCACGAAGTTGTAGACCCGGCCGTGGCGCGCGTGCCGCTCATCGCGCAGGAACAGCGAACACATCATCGGCGAGAGCGTCAGGGAGACGAAGGCCGAGACGCAGATGGTGAGCGTCACCACGATCGCGAATTCGCGGAACAGACGGCCGATGATGCCGCTCATCAGCAGCAGCGGGATGAACACCGCGATCAGCGACAGGCTGATGCTGAGGATGGTGAAGCCGATCTCGCCGGCGCCCTTGAGGGCGGCCTCCCTGGCGGTCAGGCCCGCCTCGATGTGCCGGTAGATGTTCTCCAGCATCACGATGGCATCGTCGACCACGAAGCCCACCGCGATGGTGAGCGCCATGAGCGACAGGTTATCGAGGCTGAATCCCAGCAGGTACATGCCGGCGCAGGTGCCGAACAGCGACAGCGGCACCGTCACGCCCGGGATGATGGTGGCCCAGGCATTGCGCAGGAACAGGAAGATGACCAGCACCACCAGGCAGAAGGTGATCAGCAGCGTGATCTCGACATCATGCACGGAGGCATTGATGGTCGTGGTGCGGTCCATCACCAGATCGACCTTGACCGACGCGGGTACCGCGGCCAGGGCGTGCGGCATCATCGCCTTGATGCGCTTGACGGTGTCGATGACGTTCGCCCCGGGCTGCTTGAAGACCTGCAGCAGGATGCCGGGGTGGCCGTTCTGCCACGCCGTCATCTGGTCGTTCTCCGGGCCGTCCACGGCCACGCCGATGTCGCGGATGCGCACCGGCGCGCCGTGCACGTAGGCGATGATGATGTCGTTCCAGGGTTTCGCCTCCAGCAGCTGGTCATTGTCGTAGATGGCGAAGTTGTGCAGCTCGCCGTTGAAGGATCCCTTGGGGGCATCGACCGTGGCGTTGGCGATGACGCCGGCGATGTCCTCGAGCTGGATGCCCATCGATGCGGCCTTGACCGGATCGACCTGGATGCGCACCGCCGGCTTCTGCTGTCCGCCGATCACCACCTGCGCAACGCCCGGGATGCGCGAGATCTGCTGCGCCAGGATGTTCTCGGCGAAGTCGTCCACCGTCGTGACCGGCAGCACCCGGGAGCTGACCGAATACATCAGGATCGGCGAGTCCGACGGATTGACCTTCTTGTAGCTGGGCGGGGAGGGCAGGTTCTTGGGCAGCTGCCCGCCGGCGGCCGTGATGGCGGACTGGATGTCCTGCGCGGCGGCATCGATGTTGCGGTCGAGGTCGAACTGCACGACGATGGTCGTCGTTCCCAGGACGCTGGTCGAGGTCATCTGCGAGACCCCGGGAATCGCGCCGAACTGCGTCTCCAGCGGCTGCGCAACCGAGGACGCCATGGTTTCCGGACTGGCGCCGGGCAGCTGCCCGGTGACCTGGATGGTCGGGAAGTCCACCTGCGGCAGGGGCGCCACGGGCAGCAGCGGGAAGGCGATGATGCCCACCAGCAGCACGCCGGCCATCAGCAGCGAAGTCGCGATGGGCCGGCGGATGAAGGGTGCGGAAATGCTCATGGCAGCGTGCGGCCCTGGGCGGCACTGTTGGTGCGCACCAGGGTCCCCGGTTCCAGGCGGTACATGTTGCTGGTGACGACGCGCTCGCCGGCCTTCAGGCCGCTGTCGACGATCACGGTGTTCTCATCCAGCAGCGTCACTTTGAGCGGGCGCACCGACACCGTGGAGTTCGGCTCGATCACGTAGGCGAACATGCCATCGGGGCCGCGCTGCAGCGCCGGCGCCGGAATGGTCAGTGCCTGCTTGTGCACCTGGACCAGCACCCGCGCGCTGACGAACTCGCCCGGCCACAGCCGCCGGTGGGCGTTGGGGAACGTCGCCTTGATGCGGATCGTGCCCGTGGTCTGGTCGATCTGGTTGTCGAGCAGCGCGACCGTGCCCTGATCGAGCACCGCGCCATCGTCCCGGGCCAGCGCCACCACGGCCAGCGGGCCGCCCTCCTGCGCTTCGGTCAGCTGCGGCACGTCATCCTCCGGCAGCGTGAACACCACCGAGATCGGCTGGATCTGCGTCATGACGACGATGCCGGTGGTGTCCGAGGCGTGCACGATGTTGCCGGGATCGACCAGGCGGATGCCGGTACGGCCGTCGATGGGCGCGACGATGGTGGTGTAGCTCAACTGCGTGCGGGCGTTCTCGATGGCGGCGTCATCGCCCTTGAGGGTCGCGGCGCCCTGGGCGACGGCTGCGCGGGCGGTATCGACGGTCTGCTTGCTCGCCAGGTCCTGCGGCGCGAGCAGCATGTAGCGGTCCAGGTCCGCCTTGGTGTTCGCCAGCTGTGCGTCATCCTTCGCGCGCTGCGCCAGCGCCGCATCGAGCGCGGCCTGGAACGGACGCGGATCGATCTGCGCCAGCACCTGACCCTTCTTCAGGGTCTGCCCCTCGGCGAAATCGACCTTGTCCAGCTGCCCATCGACGCGGGCCGTGACTTTGACGGTGTAGAAGGCCTGCACCGTGCCCAGGCCCTCCAGGTAGCCGGGCACGTCGTGCGGGGCCACGGTCACCGCATCCACGGCGACGCCGGGCTTCGTGGCCGACCGGTCCTCGGCGGCCTGCGCGCCACGGTGGGAGTGCAGCCACGCGAACGTCACGGCGACCGCCACCGCCGCGATGGCCAGTCCCACCCGTGGTCGGGCCAGCCATTTGAGGGAACTGTTCATGATGCACTGCTCACGGTGCCTGCTCCTGTCGGGTGTCCCAGCCGCCGCCGAGTGCCTGATAGAGGCCGACCAGCGCCGAAAGGTTCGCCAGCCGCACCTGCGCCAGCGTGTCCTGCGCAGTCAGCAAGGTGGTCTCGGTGGTGAGGACGTTGAGGATGTTGATGGTGCCGGCGTGGAACTGCGCCTGCGAGAAGTCATAGGCGCGACGCGCGGACTGGGTGGCGCGCTGCTGGCGCAGCAGCTGCTCGCCGCTCTGGTGCACCTGCGTCAGCGAATCCTGGGTGTTGTCGAAAGCCGAAATCACGGCCTTGTGATAGTCGGCCAGCAGTTCCTGGTAGCGGCCCCTGCTCTGCGCGTAGGCGCCGGCGATCTGGCCGCCTTCGAAAATCGGCTGGGTGATGGCGGCCCCGAGGTCGAAAATGCGGCTGCCCGGTTCGAGCAGGGAGCTAAGCGCCAGGCTCTCGACGCCGCCGCTCGCGGTGAGCTGGATGGTCGGAAAGAACGCGGCGCGGGCGGCGCGCACGTCGGCGTTCGCCGCGATCAGCTGCGCCTCGGCGCTGGCCACATCGGGACGGCGCGCCAGCAGCTGCGCGGGCAGGCCGGTCATGACCGCCGGAATCGTGATCTGCTCGAGGGTGCCATCCCCCAGGTGCAGCGCATCGACCGAGGTTCCCAGCAGGATCGCGAGCGCCACGAGGTTGTGCGACAGCTGCGCGCGCAGCGCCGGCACCATGGCATCCTCGGTGTCGACCGCGGCCTGCTGTTGCGCCACGTCCAGTGCGGTGGCGGTGCCCACGCTTTGTTCGAACTGCAGCCCGCGCAGGGTCTCGCGCTCGTTGGCGAGATCGTTGGTGGCGATGGTGACCCGATCGCGCAACGACAGCACCGTGAAGTAGGTGGTGGCCACCGCGGCGAGGGTGGACAGCTGCACGGTCTCGCGGTCGTAGCGGCTGCCGCTCGCCTGCGCCACCGCGGCCGCCCGCAGGGCCGCGTTGCGGCCCCAGAAGTCCAGCTCGTAGCCCGCCGTCAGTGAGGCGGTGAAGGTGTCCGCGGTCAGCGGATTGCCCGGCGGCTGGGGCAGGATCTGCCGGACGCGGGTCGGCGTGAAGCCTGCCCCGAGCGACGGCAGGAGCGGCGCGGTCGCAATCCGCACCTCGGCATCGGCCTGTGTCACGCGCGCGATGGCGGCCCTGACGTCATCGTTCGCCGCCTGCGCCTGCGCGACCAGCCGGTCGAGCTCCGGGGATCCGAAGGCCTGCCACCACTGGGCGTCGGGCCAGGCGGTGTTTTCCGGCGCGCGGGGGCCGGTCGGGGCCGATTCGGTCGTGACCGGGGTCCAGGCGGCCGGTGCCGGGATGTCCGGCCGTACATAGCGCGGCCCCAGGTTGCAGCCCGCCAGCAGCAACGCGCTGCCCAGGGCGACCAAGCCTGAGCCCAGCCGCAGCCCTGCGGGGCGCGGGCGCCTGGAGAGGAGGTGCAAGGGGAGTGGATCTGTCATGCCGTTGCAAAGTCGCGCCGTGGCGCAAAAAGGCCCGAGGCGAAGCTGCCCGAGGTTACGCCAGCGCCATTCTGAAAGCGCCCGCGTTCCGCCAGACTGGCCGGATTGTTAAAACCTGTTAATCAGCCCCGGATCGTCATTCGACGTCGGGCAACAGCGCCGCCAGGATGCCCACGGCCGGCAGCCAGGCGCAGATCCGGTACACGAATTCGATGCTGGTGTGGTCGGCCAGGGCCCCCAGGGCGGCCGCCCCGATTCCGCCCATGCCAAAGGCGAAGCCGAAGAACAGGCCCGCCACCGTCCCGGTCTTCCCCGGCATCAGTTCCTGGGCATACACCACGATCGCGGGAAACGCGGAGGCCAGGATGAATCCGATCGGCACCGTCAGCACCACGGTCCAGGCCAGGCCGGCATGGGGCAGCAGCAGCGTGAACGGTAACACGCCGAGGATGGACGCCCAGATCACGATCTTGCGGCCGAACCGGTCCCCCAGCGGGCCGCCGAATATGGTCCCCAGCGCCACCGCGCCGAGGAAGGTGAACAGCAGGATCTGGGCGTTGCGCACGCCCACCCCGAAATGATCGATGAGATAGAAGGTGTAGTAGCTGGTGAAACTCGCGAGGTAGAAATACTTGCTGAAGATCAGGGCCAGCAGCACCGCGATCGCGCCGTTGACCCGCGAGGCGCTGATGGCGGGCGCCGCCGCCGCCTTGCGGCCCCGGGGGGCGAGCCGCGCGAAGCCGTGTTCGCGGGCCCAGTGACCGACCTGGGTCAGCACGAAGATGCCCAGCAGCGCGGCGAACGCGAACCAGGCCACGCTCAGCTGTCCCAGCGGCAGCACGATGAATGCCGCCAGCAGCGGACCGATCGCCGAACCGAGGTTGCCGCCGACCTGGAAGATGGACTGCGCAAGTCCGTGCGCGCCGCCGGAGGCCATGCGCGCCACCCGGGAGGATTCCGGGTGGAACACGCTCGATCCGGTGCCGACCAGGGCCGCGGCGACGAGCAGCAGGCCGAAGTCGTGGGCCGTCGCCAGCAGCAGCAGGCCGCACAGCGTGAAGCTCATGCCCACCGCCAGCGAATAGGGCTTGGGCTTGCGGTCCGTGAAGGCGCCGATCAGCGGCTGCAGCAGCGAGGCGGTGATCTGGTAGGTGAACGTCAGCAGTCCGATCTGGACGAAGGAGAGCCGGTAGGCACTCTTGAGCATCGGATACATCGCCGGCAGCAGCGACTGCATCATGTCGTTGAGCAGGTGGCTGAAGCTGATGCCCAGCAGGATCGACATGGCGGTCTTGTGCACCGCCTGGGACGGCGTGACGAGGTCGGAACGGGCGTTCAATGGGCGAAGGGCTCCACGGTGACGTCGACGTCCAGCTCATGGCTGCCGCCGCCGAGAATGATGCCGCGCAAGGGCGAGACGTCTCCGAAGTCGCGTCCCCAGGCGACGGCCACGTGCTCGATCCCCACCCAGCAGTCGTTGGTGGGATCCAGCTCGATCCAGCCGAAGGGCGGACTATACACCGCGACCCAGGCATGTGATGCGCCCCCGCCGATCAGGGCGTCCGGCGCCTGCCCCGCAGACGGGTGAGCCCGGATATAGCCGCTGACGTAGCGCGCCGCGAGACCGCGGGAGCGCAGGCACGCAATCATGAGATGCGCGAAGTCCTGGCATACCCCATGGCGCTTCTCCAGAACCTCCATCAGCGGCGTGGACACCGTGGTCTCTCCGGGCGCATAGCGCAGCTCACGATGCAGGGTGCGCATCAGGTCGTGCGCGCAACTGAGGACGGGCTTGCCGGCAGCGAAGCACTCGCCGCCGAACTCGCTGAAGGCGCGCTTGATGCGCACGTAGGGAGATTCGTGGCGGAAGCGCCCGACCTCGAGGTGGGTGCGCGCGGGCCAGTGCCCATGGTAGGCAAGATCCGCGGCAACCTGTTCCCAGGGATGGGTTTCATCGGCGGACACGGCAGGGCGCGGATAGACCACGACCTGCATGCTGGTGCTCACCTGCAGCTCGCGGTGGGGGCTCTGGAATTCGACCCGGATCATGGGATTGCCGAAGGCGTCGAGTTCATCGCGGCGGTAGGTGGGAGAGGGCACGATCCGCAGCGAATGCTCCAGGCACTGCTGGTAGGGCGCCGGTCGCGGTACCAGATGCAGCAGCTGATGCGAATGCACGACGTTGCCGGCGTACAGGTACCGCGTCTGATGTGTGATCCGGTAGCGGGCCCGCGCTCTCATGTCGCCAGTGCCTGCGCATCCAGGCTGGTGTGCGAGAAGTGGCGCATCGAGAGCTGGTCGGAGAAGCGCGCGGCGGCGGCGGCGAGCTGCTGCAACCGTCCGGCCAGCTGCAACCGGGCGGCGGCCGCGGCCGGACCATCGCCTTCGAGCACCAGCAGCTGCGAGTCCGTGAGCGCCGGAATGGTCTCATCGAGTTCATCGGCGCCCTCCTGATGCAGGATGCGGGCGAGGCGCACGGTGTCGCGGGTGATGGCGTTCCACTGGAAGCTGAGCGCCCGGGGATGTTCTGCGTCGCGGATCAGCAGATCCAGCGTCGGTCCCAGGCGCGGCGCGGCGAGATAGCGCGGTCGGTAGATCCGCACGCTGTCGCAGGCGCTCAGCAGCCACTCGACGTGGCCCTGCTGCGCGGCCGTATCGGAGGCAAGGTGCCGCGCCAGCAGCCGCGCGACGAACTGCAGGCGCTCGAGCCGGCGGCCGATGCGCAGCAGCCGCCACCCCGCATCCTGCGTCATGTCATCCAGCGCAAAGCCCGCCAGCGCGGCGAGCGACAGCAGCAGCCGCTCGAGCGTCTGCCGCGGCGGTTCACGCGCGACGATGCCCTCGTGCAGCTGCTGCTGCAGGCTCATGACCGCCTGCCAGCAACCGGACGAGAGGCGGCCGCGCACCTGTGAGGCGCACCAGTTGAGGCGGCGGATGTCGGCCACCAGGCCCTGCGGATCGCCTTCCTCGCTCAGGCAGTTCTTCGGGTCGAGGGTGCCGATCACGTCCAGTTCCCGGCACAGCCGCGCGGCACTGCGCCACAGCTGCTGATCCACCCGCACCGCGAGCGTTGCCCGCAGCAGCTCGGCCTTGTCCTCGCAGCGCACGGTGTAGCGCCCCATCCAGAAGAGGTTCTCGACCAGCCGCGAGGGCGTGAACTCCTGGCGCGCGGCGCCGCGCGTGGCCGCGCCGGCGGGCTCGGGAACGGGCGCCGCAGGTCCTTCGGCCTCGGGCAGTACCCAGATATCCTTGCTGGCACCCCCGCGCTGGGTGGTGACCGCATTGATCGAGGCATCCGTGGCGACGCGGGCGAGTCCGCCCGGCATCACGAGGCGGGCGGCCCCGGCGCCGGTGGCGAAGGCGTAGACGCGGATGGTGAGGGCCTTGGCCGCGAACCCGGACAGCCCGCTGCCGCGCAGCACCGGCGCCTGCGACAGGGCCAGGTGTTCCTGGGCGACGTAGGCGTAGGGCCGCGCCTGCAGGCGCGCGACCATGGCCTCGCGTGCGGGTCCGACCAGCGCCCGGCCGAACACGGCCTCGAAATGCTGGTTGGGATAGACCGGCCGGATGACGAGGTCGTTGAGATTTTCCTGCACGTATTCCAGCGCCGGCTGCTCACCGCACCACCAGGTTGCCACCGACGGCAGGATCAGGGACTCGCCGAGCAGCCGCTCGGCAACGCCCGGATGAAACCCGAGCCACGCGGCGGACTCGAGCACGCCGGTGCCCAGCGCATTGGCCAGCACCACCCGTCCGGCGCGCGCGGCCCCGAGCAGGCCCGGCACGCCGAGGGCCGAATCGCTGCGCAGTTCCAGGGGGTCGCAGTAGTCATCGTCGAGGCGGCGCAGGATGGCGTGCACGCGCTTCAGGCCCGCGAGCGTCTTCAGGTAGACGGTGTCGTTGCGGACCGTGAGGTCGCTCCCCTCGGCAAGGGCGACACCCAGCTGCCGGGCAAGGTAGGCGTGCTCGAAATAGGTTTCATTGAACGGCCCCGCCGTCAGCACCACCGCCAGCGGAGTCTCGCCGGGCTCCACGCTGTGCAGGAGGCGCAGGCGCAGCGCACTGAAGAAGCCGCGCAGCTTGCGCACGTCCAGGTCGCGGATCGGATCGGGCAGCACCTGCTCGAGGATCTCGCGGTTCTCCAGCGCATAGCCGGCGCCGGACGGGGACTGCGTCCGATCGGCGAGGACCCACCAGCGGCCGTCGGGGGCCCGCGCCAGGTCCGCCGCATAGACGTGCAGCCAGGTGTCCCCGGGAGGCACGATGCCGTGGGCGGGCCAGAGGAAGTTCGGATGCCCGAAGGGCAGTTCGGCCGGCACCACGCCCTCGGCGATCAGCCGCTGCGGCCCATACAGGTCGGCCAGCAGCGCATCGAGCAGCCGCGCGCGCTGCGCGACACCCTGCTCGATCTGGCGCCATTCGGCGGCGGAAATCATCAGCGGCAGCGGATCGAGGACCCAGGGCCGGTCGGCACCCTTCGGGTCCGCATAGACATTGTAGGTGACGCCGTTTTCGCTGATCAGGCGGCGGGTGAGTTCGATGCCCCGGCGGGTTACGTCGGCGCCGGCCTCGGTGCCGAGACGATCGAAGAGCTGCTGCCAGTGCGGCCGGATCGCGCCGCTCGCATCCAGCAGTTCATCGTAACGGCGCGCGTCGGCTGAATAGCCGCCCAGATAGGCGGCTCCCGCGGCGGTGGGTCGAACGATGCTTCTCATCTTGCGTGTCGAACCGTCAGGTGCGGCGCAGGTCCAGCGTGAAGGGCGATTCGGCGGACAGCTCCTCGGGCGGCACCGTGACGCGGCCCGGTGTGTGCCCCATGCGGAAGAACCGCGCGCGCCGGCGACTCTCCGATTCAAAGGCGTTCACGGGGAAGGTCGCATAGTTCCGGCCGCCGGGATGCATGACATGATACTGACAGCCTCCCAGCGACCTTTCCATCCACAGATCCCGCAGATCAAATGTCAAAGGGGCGTGCACGCCGATGGTGGGGTGCAGTGCATTGGGCGGCTGCCAGGCGCGGTAGCGGACGCCGGCGACGAACTCACCCACCCGGCCCGTGGGCCGCAGCGGCACCCGCCGCCCGTTGCAGGTGATGGCATGGCGATCCGGGGCGAGCCCGGTCACCTTCACCTGCAGCCGTTCCACCGATGAATCCACATAACGCACGGTGCCGCCGGCGGCCGCCTGTTCGCCCATCACGTGCCAGGGCTCGAGCGCCTGCCGCAGCTCCAATTCGGCACCGAAGGCCGCGAAATCCCCGAACTTTGGGAAGCGGAACTCGAAATGGGGCGCGAACCACTCCGGCTGCAGCGCATAGCCGGCGGCATTCTGTTCGGCGATGACATCGGCGAAGTCGCGTTCGACGAAGTACGGCAGCATGAACCGATCGTGCAGTTCGGTGCCCCAGCGGGCCAGGCGCGCCGGCCGGTACGGGGTCTGCCAGAAGCGTGCGAGCAGCGAGCGCAGCAGCAGCTGCTGCGCCAGGCTCATCTGCGCATGCGGTGGCATTTCAAAGGCGCGCAGCTCCAGCAGGCCGAGGCGCCCGGCGGACCCGTCCGGCGAGTACAGCTTGTCGATGCAGAACTCGGCGCGGTGCGTGTTGCCGGTGACATCGGTCAGCAGGTTGCGGAACAGGCGATCGACCAGCCAGGGCGGACAGTGCCCGTCGGCACCCGGCAGCTGCCCGAAGGCGATTTCGAGCTCATACAGGGAATCGTTGCGGGCCTCGTCGGTACGCGGTGCCTGGGACGTGGGGCCGATGAACAGTCCCGAGAACAGATACGAGAGCGAAGGATGGTTGTGCCAGTAGCACAGCAGGCTGCGCAGCAGGTCCGGCCGGCGCAGGAACGGTGAATCCGGGGCGGTGGCGCCGCCGAGCACGAAGTGATTGCCGCCGCCGGTGCCGGTGTGCCGGCCGTCCAGCATGAACTTCTCGGTCGACAGCCGCGACTGACGGGCCTCCTCGTAGAGGTGAGTCGTGCGCTCCACCAGTTCGCCCCAGCTTGCGCTGGGGTGGATGTTGACCTCGATGACCCCCGGGTCGGGTGTCACGCTGAACCGCTGCAGCCGCGGATCCGGGGGGGGTTCGTAGCCTTCCAGGATCAGGGGCTGCTGCAGCGACTGCGCCGCGCCTTCTACCGCGGCGACCAGCTCCAGGTAATCCTCGAGCCGCCCGGTCGGCGGCATGAACACGTACAGCACGCCCTCGCGCACCTCGGCGCACAGGGCCGTGCGGGTCACGGCACTGGCCGGCTGCGGGTCCGTCTGCGTGGCGACCTGCGGCGCCGCGCCCCGCAACAGGGGCGGAAACACCTGCATGGGGTCCGCCGCATGCACGTAGGGGTAGTCGCCGGGCCGCACCCAGGGCAGCGAGTCCAGCGGCAGGCGGTAGCCCAGGGGCGAATCACCCGGCATGAGATAGCAACGCTGCGCGCGCAGCAGCCACGGACCGGTCTGCCAGCGCGTTCCGAGGGCGTCGCGCCCCAGCGGCAGCACGTAGCCGACCGCCCGGTCCAGGGGGCCGGCGAACACCCGTGCCAGCCGCGCGCGCTCCTGTTCGTCCTCCAGCCGCGAGTCGAACGGATCGACGTTCGCGGGCAGGCGCCGTTCGCGCCAGAGGTAGTAGAAGGCGTCCTCGTAGGCCGGCAGGATGTGGGTGGCCACCAGGCCCAGGCGCGCGGCGACGAGCGCCAGCAGCCGCTCGGGCGTCTCGGGCGGCACGTCGTAGTCGCGCGATTCGTCGGCGAGCAGCTGCGGATGGCTCCAGATCGGTTCCCCGTCCTTGCGCCAGAAGCAATTCAGGGACCAGCGCGGCAGGGGTTCGCCCGGATACCACTTGCCCTGCCCGAAGTGCGCAAGCCCCGTGGGTGCATAGTGGTTGCGCAGGCGGTGATAGAGCTGCGCGGCCAGCCGGCGCTTGTCCGTGCCCAGTGCCGCCGTGTTCCATTGGGCGCCATCCGGATCATCCATCGAGACGAAGGTCGGCTCGCCACCCATGGTGAGCCGCATGTCGAGGGCCGCGAGTTCCCGGTCGATCTCGTGGCCCAGGGCTTCGATCTGCTGCCACTGTGACTGGCTGTAGGGACGCGTGACCCGCGGGGCCTCCTGGATGCGATCCAACCGCATGTGATGCGCGAACTCGACTCCGGCGTCCTCGATCATTCCGGACACGGGCGCCGCCGAGGACGGCTCCGGCGTACAGGCCAGCGGGATATGTCCCTCGCCCGCCAGCAGGCCCGAGGTCGGGTCCAGTCCGATCCAGCCGGCGCCGGGCAGGTAGACCTCGCACCAGGCGTGCAGGTCCGTGAAATCGTGATCGGTGCCCGCCGGCCCGTCGAGGGACTTCACGTCGGCCACCAGCTGTATCAGGTAGCCGGACGCAAAGCGGGCCGCCAGACCCAGGTGGCGCAGCAGCTGCACCAGCAGCCACGAGGAGTCGCGGCAGGAACCGGAGCCGTTGCGCAGGGTTTCCTCGGGGGTCTGCACGCCCGGCTCCATGCGGATGAGGTAGCGGATGTCCCGCGACAGCGAGCGGTTGAGCTCGACCAGGAAATCCACCGTACCCACATCCTGGCGGGCAATGCCGGCGAGGTAGTCGGCGAACCGCGCCGTCGGCGGCAGCCGTGCGAGATACGGCGCCAGATCGCGCCGCTCGCCGGGTTCGTACGCGAACGGAATGCGTTGCGCGTAGGGCTCGAGGAAGAAATCGAAGGGATTGAGCACCGCCATTTCGGCGACCAGGTCCACCTCGATCCGCAGTTCGCGGGTGCGCTCCGGGAAGGTCAGCCGCGCCAGGAAATTCGCCTGCGGGTCCTGCTGCCAGTTGATGAAGTGTCCGCTGGGCGCCACTTTGAGCGAATACGACAGGATGCGTGTGCGGCAATGCGGAGCCGGTCGCAGCCGCACCACCTGCGGGCCGAGGGCCACCGCGCGATCGTACCGGTAGTGGGTGACATGGCTGAGGGCGACGTGAATTGACACTGCGGTCTCCGGCGGAATTCGCCTGCCATTATAGGGTCGCGAACACTATCCTGGCGCGCACCAATTTGGTTCACGATGCACCAGGATATACTACGGCAATGCCGTATGGATGCGTGCGGCCACGGCCTCGGGTGTGAGCTGCGGGACGACGATGCTGCGGTCCGTGGCCTTCAGCGGACCGTACAGCGCCGGGTCGGTGACGTTGAACAGCCCCATGGTGGGAGTTTCGGTGCTGCTGGCCAGGTGCATCGGCCCGGCGTCGGCCGACACGAACAACTGCAGGGTCGCGATGGCGGCCGTCAGTTCGCGCTGGGAGCGCAGATGCAATGAGGCAAACCCGGCCACCGTGGGTGCAGTGGCGGCCCCCGGTAGAAACTCCACCGGCACGATGTCGGGGCGCAGTTCGAGCAGCGCCGTCCAGAAGCGGTTCCACCAGCCCGCCGGCAGCCGCTTCAGCCCCGTGGCGTAGGCGAAGAAGCCCACCCGGGGACCCGGTCCGCCACGCCGGCCACGGGCGATTGCGGCATCGACCGCGGCGCGCGCGGCGCCGGTCTCCCCGGCCGTGATCGGCAGCCGCAGCCGCAAGGACTCGGGCTCGAAGCGCGCGCCCAGCGCGGCCGTCACCAGGTAGGCCGGCTGATGCCCCTGGTGCATCGTCCCCGGCGGCACCGGGATGGCATGGGTCAGCGGCGCCCACTGGGAGGGCACCTGGAAGCCCAGCCGGAAGCGGGCATGGGTCAGGCACAGCAGCAGGCGCCCGCTGGTCGAGAACGGCGTCGGATCCACGGCCAGGTCGTAGCGCGTCGAGCGCAGCTGCCGCAGGGCGCGCCAGTATTGCGGGACGAGGCTGCGGCCCTTGTGCGGAAAGAGGATCACCCGACCCACGCCGGGCATGCCGGCGAGCAGGATCGCCGCATTGGGGTAGGAGAGGGCGAGGTCGATCCGGGCCTGCGGCAGCAGGGCGTGCAGCCGCTCGATCATCGGGGTCAGGAACAGCGTATTCCCCAACCGACCGTTGATGCGGCCGATGAGGACCGAGCGGATCTCGCCGGGGTCGAGCCGGGTTGCGGCCGCACGGCGGCCGATCAGGCGCTGCAGCAGCACTCCGAAGGCATAGCGCAACTGCCCGCGCAGTTCGCGCAAGTGCCTGCGGATCAGCGCACCGACCCGCGGCACGGACCCGGAACTCAATGCGCCGGCGGCTCCTGGCCCGGTTTCGGATCCGACAGCGGGAAGGTCTGGGCACCGCCCGCGGCCGGGGCGGGCGCCGGCGCTGCCGGCGGCGGGGCGTTGAGGGGTGCCGGCGGCGGTGGCGGCGCGGAGTCAGTGGCCCCCGTGCTGCGCGCCACGGTCTCGAGGAAGCGCCGGGCGATATCGCTGTTGGTCCGCACGGTGCCGTTGATGATGTCGTAGGCGCTGACCACGCCCTTGTCGTAGAAGCGGGCGTCCGCATTGTTGTCGATGGTCAGGCCGCTGCCATCGAGGGCGATGCCGACGAACAGACCGCGGTTACGCGAGTACGAATACACTTCCGCGGACAGCGTCGGATCGGTGCCCGCCGAGGCGGACCGGCCGACCGGACCCGCGGCGACCGAGGCATCGGCGCCGAGGGTGAGCTGGCCGCTGGCGATGCGGTCGATGCTGCGCTTGGTGGTGAACACCAGGATGACGTCCGTGGACTGCACGCCCCACTGGAAGCCGATGCTGCCGCCGGTCAGATTGACGAACACCGGGTCGCTGAAGTGGCCGCTCGGATCGCGCGCCACCAGTACCCCGTTGCCGCGGCGGCCGCCGAAGAAAAAGGCGATCTTGGTGACATCCGGCACCACGGCGATGCCATAGGCACGCTCCAGCAGCCGGGTCGGCACGAACTGGTCCGGTGACCCCAGGGCATCATTGAGGACCTGGCTGGCCGTCAGCAGCCGCGCCTCCTCGCGTCCCTGGGCCTGGGCCGCAACGCTGGTGAACAGCAGGGCGAGAGCTGCCAGGACGCCTGCCAGTTGAGCCCGGATGCCGATGCGGTTGCGCATGCGCTTAGATCCTTGAGTTGAACTGTGCCAAGCTTACTCCAGCCGGGCATACAGTTGGACATGGTTTATGAACTCACAGCCGTCGCAGCAGTCCAAGCTCCTGCGCACTCTCGCCCGGATTCCCGGAGCGCTCACCGCGCTGCTCGCCGTGTGCGCGGGAACCCAGGCCCATGCCGAGTGGATCTATCGCGACGCACCCATCATGGGGACCCGCTGCGACGTGGAACTGTGGAGCGATGACCGCGCCAGCGGCGAGGCGGCGATCTCCGCGGTCTTCGACGAGATGCGGCGCATCGACAACGAGTTCAGTACCTACAAGCCCGAAAGCGAGGTCTCGCGGGTCAATGCCGACGCAGCCAAGGCCCCGATGCGCATCTCCCGGGAGCTGTTCGATCTGATCCAGACCTCGATCGACTATTCGAAGCTCACCCGGGGCACGTTCGACATCACCTACGCCAGCGTCGGATACATGTACAACTACCCCGAGCACGTGCGGCCCTCGGATGCGCAAATCGCCGCGGCGCTCCCCGAAAGCAACTACCGCCACATCCATCTGGATGCCGCGGCGCAGACCGTGTTCTTCGACCATGCCGGGGTGCGCATCGATTTCGGCGGGATCGGCAAGGGTTACGCCGTCGACCGGGGCATCGCGGTGCTGCAGAAACTCGGCGTCACGCATGCCATGGTCAACGCCGGCGGCGACTCGCGGATCATCGGCGACCGCTTCGGCAAGCCCTGGATCATCGGCATCCGCGACCCCGATGACCGCAACCGCACCATCCTCAAGATCCCGCTCAGCGACACGGCCTTCTCCACCTCGGGGGACTATGAGCGGTTCTTCGACGAGGGCGGGGTGCGCTACCACCACATCCTGGACCCCAGGACGGGCAAGTCTCCGCACAAGGTGCGCAGCGTCACCATCATCGGCCCCTATGCCACCCGCACCGACGCGCTCACCAAGAGCGTGTTCGTCATGGGGGTGCAGGAGGGCATGGCCTTCATCAATGGCCTGCCGGACATCGACGCGGTGGCGGTGACGCCGGATCGGAAGGTCTGGTATTCCAAAGGGCTCGAGAATCCCGAACACCCCGACCAGCACTGAACCGGTCAGTACCAGACCGACAGGAACATCTGCATCACGTTGATCTGAACCTTGTACAGCGGTTCCGCGCCCGCCTCCACGCCGGCACCCGGATCGATCAGCAACGCGTCGCGGAAGTCCTTGTAGTCGAAGATGAAGTGGTCGATGCGGAAATTGGCGGTGCTCTTGTTGATCCAGGTCGCATACGGCACGTGGAACTGGTAGCTGGCGCCCGCCCCGATGGTGTACTCGTTGAAGGCCGACAGCTCCCGGTTGCGCGACATGAAGTTCTGCTGCGTCGGGGAGGAGAACAGGTCGCTGTAGAACGACGCGCGGGTCTGGGTATAGAACCGCACGCTGCCGTCGAAGGTCCAGTTGTGCCAGGGCTGGGTGTAGCCGATCTGGGCCGTGTGCGAGCGGATCTGCCAGGTGTCCTCGAAATACCGGTACTGCAGGTCCACCGCCGCCTTCCACGGCAGGTAGTACTTGTAGTCGAGCCCCAGGGCATTGCTGGTGCGGGTATTGGGGTCGATTTCCGGCGCCAGGCCGTAGCCCAGGCCGACACCGGGTTCCGCGTACAGGATCTCGCGGTAGGGATTGCTCAGCCAGCCCTGATCGGTGATGACCTCGTAGTTGGCCGAGATGATGGAATTGCGGGTCAGGATCTGCGTGAGACCCACCCCGTAGGAGCGCTCGTCCATGTCCTTCTTGCCGAAGGCGGGGTCGTGGATCTTCTCGACGCAGGGGTAGTGCAGGGCGTCGTCGCGCAGCAGGCACTCCATCTTGTAGACGTCGTTCCAGGTGCGGCGGTAGGTCATGCTGACCGTGGTCAGATCGCCGAACATGCTCTGGCTGATGCCGAAATTGGCGGTGTTCGAGCGATAGTCGGGCTCGTAGCTGTGCGTGACGCCGAGGCTGTAGGTGGTCTTGCCGTAGAGGAATTCCCCCGTCAGGCCGTCCTGCGTGCGCTTCTCGCGATAGGGACTGGCCCCCGAGGTGCGCACGTCGATGGATGCGCCGGAGACGATATCCTCGAGGTGGTTGTAGGACAGGGACACATGGTCGCCGACCTTCTTGCGCACCAGGAAGGAGATGCCGTTGATGTCCTGGCCGCCGCCGCTGTAGTGGGTGGCGAGCGCATCGGCGCGGTCATCGGGCAGCACGTCGGTGCGGCTCACGGTGCAATACAGCGCGCCGCACGCCAGCAGGGTGGCGGGAGCCAGTGCCCGCATCAGTTGCATCCGCAGCCGCCACCCGCGGCGCCGTTGCCACCGCGCGCGGCGCTGCGTACTTCGAACACGTGTTCCATGTAGGCCGAGGACACCGGGTTGGGGTCGAAGGCCATGATGGGATCGGCCAGCCGCTCACGCTCGTAGGGCTTCACCCAGGGCTGGATGGGCGCACAGGCAGCCAGCTGGGCCAGCAGCATCAGCGCTGCGGCCAGGCCCGCGATACGGCGTGAGAGGCTCATGGTCACTCCCGGATGAGGGTGCGGATCTGGTCCAGGTACAGATTCTCGTCGCCGGGCTTGTAGCTCTGGTGCACCAGGCGCACGTTGCCCTTGCGGTCGATGAACACCGTCGTGGGCATGCCCTGGACGTTGTACAGACCGCTGACCTTGCTCTTGGCATCGAACAGCACCGGGAAGGTCACCGGCGTCTGTTGCAGGAAGCCCATCGCGTCCTTCTGGTCCGGCTCGACGTTCACGCCGAGCAGCGTGAAACCCAGCGGCTTGTACTTCTCGTACATGCTTTCCAGCAGCGGCATTTCCTGGCGGCAGGGGCCGCACCAGCTGGCCCAGAAGTTGATCATGACGACCTGGCCCCTGAACTGTGACAGGTCGATGGTCGCGCCGCCGCGCGCGGGCAGGCTGAAGGTGGGGGCGGCCTGCTCGCCACCAGCCGAGGCCGAGGTGGCGAGGATCAGCGTCGTCACGGCCAGCAGGCCGATTTTCGTCCATCGCGTGAGCATGAGCTGCACTCCTAAAAGAAGACGGTCAGGCCCAGATGGGCCTCCAGATTGCTGGCAAGCTTGTTCACACCCAGCAGGTCCGTGTTGAACACACGATCCTCGACGGCCACGTGGACCGCGAGCCAGTCGGTGGGCAGGATCTTGTAGCCGGCGCCGAAATTGCCCGTGAACTTGGAATCGCCGCCGAAGTCCGTGGATCCCACCCCTGCCAGGATGTAGAAGGAGCTCGTCATGGCGTGGTTGCGACCGAGAAATACCTCGCCCGGGAGGAAGTTGTAGCCTACTGACATGTCGTAGTACTTGAACCACCTCTCATTGTCGGTAAGCAGCGAAATGTTGCTCAGTGTCTCGAAACTGGTGCGCCCCGCCTTGGAGCGGCCGGCCTCGGCCTGGAAGAAGAAGTCCTCGGTGACATGGTAGGCCAGCTGCACGCCGAACACCCGGTGGGCGCCGAAATCCTCGATGTTCAGGGTGCCGATGTAACCGCCGAGCTCGATGTCCTGGGACTTGATCCGCGGCACCTTGATGTTACGGCGTTCCACCTCCGGCTCGATGACCCGCGGCGGCGAACTGTCGTCGGCGCGGTCGGTGCTCGCGCCCTCGTCCGCGGGCGCCGGGGTCGGCGCCGGGGCCTCCTCATGACCGAACAGATGACGCAGCGTCGCGCATCCTGACAGGCTGCCCGATAGCGCCAGCAAGCCGGTCAGAAGAAGAATGCGAAGCCGAATTTCCATTCGTCCACCTGCTCGTTTTGGTTGCGGTTGGTGAAAATGATGTGTTCCTTGAATTCGCCACGCAGGAAGAAGCGGCGCGTGAGGTAGTAGCGCAGGCCGCCGCCCACGTAGGCGGACTGCTCGGTGCGGTCATCCGGCTGCACCAGGGTGGCCTTGGGCTCGGTGTGGACGACGCCGGTGCCGATCATGACGAAGGGTGCCAGGCGCGCCTGGGGATAGAAGATATGCGCCAGACCCAGATCGAAGGTGGTGCCGTTCGAGGCACTGCCGAGGAATTCCCCGACCGAAAGTTCGGCGGACAGGTTCGGGTTGGCGAACACCGCGCCGTACACCGACACGGCCGAGGCGCCGCCGTAATCACCGTAGAAGAATGCGCCCGCCTCGAAGCGGTGGGAGGTATAGGCCGCGAGGTCCCCGGTGTCATAGTGGAAATGGGTGCCGTCGGCCAGCACCGTCTGCTCCATGTCGTGCGCCGACACCCAGCCCTCCACGCCGCGCGCGGTGCGCACCTTGAACCAGTCCGTGTAGCGCTTGAGCACATCGACGCTGGCATCACGGTCGACGACGTTGAAGACCGGGTAGCCGCGTCCCGGACCGGTATGCATCTCCAGGTAAGGCGCGGTGACGAAGACCTGCAGGTACTGGGCCGCGCGCGCAGCCGGACCGGCCAGCGCACTCAGAACCAGCAGTACCAGGAAGGAGGTCGCCCATGACGCGCTAGTTGAGCGCTGCCACTGCCGGGTCAAACGGATTGTTGAAATACTGAGCCCCTATATCCAGCCATTCTGACACCAGGCGCAGGTCCGATGCGCTCAGATAGCCCACATGACTGCCTCCTGGTGCGAACACGCCGAAGAACTTCGCCGAGGCGTTGGCACTGCCTGCCACCGCGGGGGGTGCCAGCGCCACGGGCACCTGCGTCGGCTGACCCGTGGTCGGGTCGACGGGTCCGGGCACCGTCAGCTCCTGCAGCGCCCCCATGTTAACGGTCTGCTCGTCGTGAGAAAACAGCAGGTCGACGTATGAGGTGAGAAAGGGCGGCATGGTCTGCGAGGTCGACGCGGTCAGGTCCAGCTGCGTGGTGCCGGCCGGCACCTGTACGGCGCCCCCGGCGCCGGTCGGCCCGTGACACAGGGTGCAGGGCCCGGTCTGCCCGGCCGCCACCCCTCCGGTGTACGTGCGCGAGAGGCTCCACAGCGGCTGGATCTGCTCGGTGTAGTTGATGGTGATGCGGCACGTCGGACCCCACACGACCAGGCAGCCGGCACTGGTGGGAGGGATCCAGGTCGTGATGGTCGAGGCGGCGAATTCCGCGTTGATGGCGTTGTAGGTATCGGATATCGGCGTCCCGGCCTTGGCGACCGCGGTATTGGTCCACAGGTCCGTGTACAGCACGTCGCCTTTGGGCATGTTGATGGCGCAGCGCGGCTGGTCGGCGGCGCAGCTCGCATCGGAGAGCGTCTCGGCCATGGTCTCGCCCTGAGTCCCCGGCACCAGCGGCGCGGTGGTGGCCGTGATGGAACTCGTGTACGTCACCATCGAATTCGGGAAGGCCGCACCGGCGGTGCCGCCGTCGTAGACCGAATTGAAGGCACCCCGGCGGCCATGGGAGACCGCAGTCAATCCCGCCGCGGGCTTCTGCGCCGATGCGGGGGTGTGGCAGCCGTTGCACTTCACGGTCTCTCCCGGCTGCAGCTGCAGCCAGGCATCATGAACGGGGGAGATGCGCCGGCCATTCGCGTCCAGCACGCTGATCGTGAAGGCCACCTGGGCCGGCACCTGCACGACCACCGAGCCGTCCGGCTGGATGGGCACATAGCCCAGGATTTCACGCATGTAATTGGTGGCGCCGAAGGCCGTTCCCGGCAGCTTCAGGACCTTCTGGTCGGGAATCGAGACCGCCTTCTCCAAACGCAGGAAGCGCGCGGCGCGCGTGTCCGGCGGCGTCTGCACCGGATCGGCCACCGCGGCGATGCTGGGCAGCGCGGTGTCGGCGCCGTCGATGTCGTAGACGCTGCGGATGTCGATCTGCCCGACGCCGTTGTCGTACATGTCCTGGTCGAGCGTCAGGCCCGGCTCCTGGTCCACGATCTCGGCGGGCAGGGTGCGCGGCTGCGCGGCCACCACATCCGTGATCATGATGCCGTCGGTCGGCTGCATGATGGGCTGCAGGGTGTTGGTGGTGGGGTCGAACATCCACAGGCTGAAGACCGGGGGTGCCGACTGCGCATTCGGCGCGGCGAGGTTGGGCGCCGTGCACGGAAGGACGGTATTGGGCGTGACGCTGGTGTCGAGCAGCCGGCACTGGGTCCAGCTGACGATGATCCGCCCGGTGCCGTCCCACAGCGGAAAGCCGTCGTAGAAGCGGCCCCCGGGGGAGGGGCCGGGCACCGTCAGCACGGCATTGCTGGTGGCGCGGGTCTGCGCGGGTCCGGCAAATCCGGAGCCGGCCACCGCCGGCTGGGTATTCTCCACGTAATCGTTGGTGTCGATGATGACGAGGTCGCCGCCCCAGTCGTTGACGTTCGGGTAGGTGTAGGGGCGGACCAGCGCCAGGATCCGGCCGTCGGCCATCTCGTGCGTCTTGACGAACTCGATGGTGGCGTTGTTCTGGCCGTCGGCCGTGGTACCCGTGGCATGACTGTTGGCGCCGTACAGCAGCTGCAGGTCGGTGCCGTCGGGATTGGCGCTGTACAGGTGCATGCCCTTCTGGCCCGGCGGCGCATCGTCCCACCGCGTCCACATGATGCGGCCATTGGCGAGCACCGTCGGGTCGCGGTCATGGCTCTGGTTGAAGGACACCTGGTGGATGTTGCTGCCGTCGCCGTTCATCACGTGCAGGACGAAGGCGGGTTCGGTGCGCTCCTCGTCCTGGGCGATGAACTGCGGCATGTTTTCGTTCAGCAGGATGCCGACCGACTGCTGCTGCCGGGTGGAACTGAACACGATGCGGCCGTCCGGCAGGAACTGCGGCGAGATGTCGTTCACCGGTTCGCCGCCCACGACCGCCGAGGGGTCGCTCGCCGGATTGATGACCTGGCTCAGGGCGGCCGTGGCGATGACGTACTGCCAGATGCGCCACGTCGGGGCCTTGGTCTGGTCCATGTTGGCCGTCAGCGGTCCGCGCATCGCGAACAGGATGGTCTTGCCGTCGGCCGAGGCGCTCACGTCCTTGATGTCGTAGTTGGCCGCGGTGCTGGTGCCGGTTCCCGTGATGCCCTTGGTGATGTTGGTCTCGGTGCCCGACGGGGAGGCGTTGGAGCGCATGAACAGGTCGGCCGAAGGCACGGCGAAGCGCAGCATCCGCAGGTCATTGGCGTCCGGCTGCAGCGGGACCGAGTAGCGCTTCACGTAGAAGAGCGGGAAATCGATGGTGGCCGGATCGGTCGCCTGGCCGCCCGCGGTCTGGACGTGACCGGCACCGCTGCTGCAGGCCGCCAGGACGACCGCCAGGGCGCAGGGCAGGCCCGCACGCAACCAACGCCAGGGATCGGAATGTGTCCACACTTTCAAAGTCGCTCCACGATGCCCGGGCCGCGGCAGGAAACCCTGACGCACGGCACATTTTACGTAATCCGCGCCCGACGGTTCGCAATTCTGCCGGATTTGTCACGGCGCAACACGGTCGGACGCGTTCATCTGCGCCCACCGGTCGGGGGCCGGATCACGCCCGCGCAGGATAGCCGCAGAGGCGTTTGAAGAGGGATGTCTGCGGCAGGCGACGTCGGCTGCTTGAGACATTCAAGTGCTGCGGATGCGCTGCGTATAGTCCACCTCGCACATCGTCATCAGGCGGGAGTCCAGTGGGTGCCATGAACGCGAAAATCAGCAACATTGCGCAGGGTCGGCGCGGCCTTCTC
The DNA here is from genome assembly GCA_035503515.1 of Steroidobacteraceae bacterium. Lineage (GTDB taxonomy): Bacteria > Pseudomonadota > Gammaproteobacteria > Steroidobacterales > Steroidobacteraceae > DAIDKA01. Next base: position 9,155 of record DATJTJ010000104.1, on the reverse strand, counting down.
GCCGCGGTGGTTGCCGTCCTGTGCGCGGGTCAGGCGGTCGCGGGTCCCAATGAGCAGGCGAAGCGCATCTTCGACCGCGTCGCGGGCGTTCCCCCGAGTGCCAGCGAACTGGCCACGATGTCCGGGTACCTCGCCAGCGGCGATACCACCGACGCGGTGAACGTCGCGTTGAACGCACCGCCGTTCTACAACACCGTACTCAAGAACTTCGCGATGCCGTGGACCAATCGCGACCAGACGACCTTCGCGCCCCTGAACGACTACGTCGCGACCTTCATCGGCATGGTCCGCGACGATGTCCCGTTCAATACCGCGCTGTCGGCCGACATCCTCTACGTCAGCAACGCCTCGGGCCTGCCGGCGCCGTCCGCGGCCGACAACAACCACTACGCCACCGCCGAGTCCCAGGGCGTGGACCTGAAGGCGACGCTGGTGCAGACCACACAGTCCGGCGTGTATGGCCTGCCCACTGCCGCGACCGCGGGCCTCATGACGACCCGCGCGTCCACCTCGTCGTTCTTCATCAACGGCACCAATCGCGCCATGTTCCGCTTCACGCTGATGGCGCACCTGTGCAACGACCTGCCGACGGTGGAGGACATCACCCGTCCCACGGACCGCATCCGCCAGGACGTGAGCCGTTCACCCGGCGGAGACAGCCGCGTGTTCCTCAACAGCTGCGTCGGCTGCCACAGCGGCATGGATCCCATGGCGCAGGCGTTTGCCTATTACGACTTCGTCGGCACCGTCGTCGGCGATGGCACCAACACCGGCTCGCTGCAGTACACCCAAGGGGTGACGCAGGCCAAGTACCACATCAACACCGGTAACTTCCCGCAGGGCTTCGTCACTCCCGACGACAGCTGGAGCAACCGCTGGCGCACGGGTCCGAACTCGGCGCTGGGGTGGAACGCCTCGCTGCCGGGCAGCGGCAATGGCGCCAAGTCCCTCGGCCAGGAACTCGAAGGCAGCCAGGCCTTCGCCAGCTGTCAGGCCCAGAAAGTGTTCCAGGCCGTGTGTTACCGGGCGCCCGCCAGCGCCGCGGACGTGTCGCAGGTCGCGACCATGACCCAAACCTTCCAGAACGGCGGTTACAAGTACAAGCAGCTGTTTGCTGCGGCCGCCGTCTATTGCATGGGCCAGTGAGCACCGCAATGAACAGCCAACACCTGATGCGTATCCGCACCCTGCTCGGCATCCTGGCGCTCGCGGCGCTGGCAGCCTGCAGCGGTGGTGCCCCGACCACGCAGAATCCGGTCACGACCGTCGCCACGGTCTCCAACTACGCCGGACCGCCGCCGGCGACGGCGGACGTCCAGGCCTTCATGACCAATCTGTGGACCAACATCAAGGCCACCAACCGTTGCGGGGGCTGCCACGTGCAGGGCGGGCAGTCGCCGCAGTTCGCGCGCACCGACGACGTGAACCTCGCCTACCAGGCGGCCCTCACCGTCGTGAACCTGGGGCAGCCCAGCCAGTCGACGATGGTGCAGCAGGTCGACGGCGGCCACAATTGCTGGCTGGCCTCGCCCTCGGCCTGCGGTGACACCATCACGGTGTGGATCACCAACTGGGCCGGCTCCTCGGCGACCGGCACCACGCAGATCAAGCTGACCGCGCCTCCCGATGAAACCGTCGGCGCCTCGAAGAGCTTCCCGACCGACCCGACGCTGTTCGAGAACACGGTCTACCCGCTGCTCACCCAGTACTGCTCGCGCTGCCACTCGCCCTCGGCGGTGACGCCGCAGCAGCCCTATTTCGCCAGCAGCGACCCGGTGGAGGCCTATTCGAACGCCCAGTCGAAGATGGATCTGGCAGACCCCGCGCAATCACGGTTCGTGGTGCGGCTGGGAACCGAGTTCCACAACTGCTGGGACGTCTGCGCCAACGATGCGGCGGCGATGCAGGCCGCCATCACCAACTTCGCCAACCAGATCCCCCTGACCCAGGTGGATCCGACGCTGGTGATCTCCAAGGCGCTGTCGCTGTTCCAGGGCACGGTGGCCTCCGGTCAGAGCCGCTACACCACCAGCCAGATCGCCCTCTACGAATTCAAGACCGGTACCGGCACCGTCGCCTACGACACCAGCGGCGTCTCGCCCGAGCTGGACCTGAACCTCTCGGGCAACTACACCTGGGATCAGAGCTGGGGCGTGGTGTTCTCCCCGGGCTCCAAGGCCCAGGGCACCAGCACCGCGAGCGCCAAGCTCTACAACATGATCACCCAGACCGGCGAATTCAGCATCGAGGCCTGGGCCTCGCCGGCGAACGTCGCGCAGATGGCCTCCTACATCGTGAGCTACTCGGGCAGTCCGACCACCCGCAACGCGACACTCGCGCAGAACGCGTTCCAGTACGAGGCGTTCACGCGCAGCAACAAGACCGACACCAACGGCGCGCCGGCGCTGATGACCAGCGCCAGCAACCAGCTGGCACAGGCGGCCCTGCAGCACATCGTGCTGACCTACGACGGTGTCAACGGGCGCAGGCTGTACGTCAACGGCGTATTCACCGGCGACCTCGATCCGCAGGGCGGCGGCACGCTGGCCAACTGGGACAACACCTTCGCGCTGGTGCTCGGCAACGAGACCTCCGGCACGACCAACCAGTGGCAGGGTGAACTGCGCATGGTGGCCATCCACAACCATGCGCTCACCCTGGCGCAGATCCAGCAGAACTACGCCGCCGGCGTCGGCCAGAAGTACTTCCTGCTGTTCGACGTGTCGAGCCTCACGGGAGTCAACCAGAGCTACATCATGATGACCGTCGGCCTCAACGACAGCTATTCGTACCTGTTCGACGATCCGACCTTCATCAGCCTCGATCCGAATGCGGCCCCGAACAACATCGTCATCAAGGGCATCCGCATCGGCATCAATGGCGCCGAGGCGCCGGTCGGCCAGAGCTACATCCCGCTCAGCACCACCGTCACCTCCGCCGACTACAACAGTTCCACCGGTCAGCTACTCTCGAACGTGGGCGCCGTCATCGGCCTGCAGAACGGACCTGCCTCCGATCAGTTCTTCCTGACGTTCGAGCAGATCGGCAGCAACATGCACGCCTACACCGAGCCGGTCCTGCCCGTGCCGGCGCTCATTCCGGGGCCGGCGAGCCCGGACCTGGGCGTACGCACGTACGAGCGGCTGAACCAGACCATGGCGAAGCTGACCGGCGTTCCCATGACCACCGCGAGCGTCCTGCAGACCTACACCTCGGTGCAGTCGGCCCTGCCGCCGGTGCCGGACCTGACCGCGCTGTCCTCGGCCAACGAGACGGCCATTTCGCAGCTGGCGATCTCCTACTGCGCGGCGCTGGTGAGCAGCCCGACGCTGCGCACGACGTTCTTCGGCAGCGGCTTCGATCCGACCCAGGGCGGCAATTACTTCAGCGCCCCGATCAACTCGGGCAGCAACCGCGACCTGGTCATCAATGCGCTGTACCAGAACATCGTCGGTGGCACCGTGACCACCAACATCCTCACGCAGCCGACGTTCGCCAGCGTGCAGACCGAACTCGATTCGCTCATCACCAACCTGATCGCTGCCTATCCCAGCACGCCCAATCGTTCCGGCGTGGTCGCGGAGGCGGCGTGCGCGGCGCTGCTCGGCAGTGCGTCCTCGGTGATCCAGTAGCCGCGGACGAAGGAGACCACATGATCATTCGCAAGAAGCCCCCCCGCAGTCACAAGCTGGACGAGCCCATCCGCCACGAGGGCAGCCATGCGCGCCCCGTCAGCCGGCGCGACTTCCTGGCGCAGGGGTTCCTCGCCAGCCAGGCGACGCTCATCGGCTCCTCGGCGATGCTCGGGGCGTTCTTCAACCCGCGCTCGGTGTTCGCCAACACGACGACCCTCGCCAGCGACATCTCGACCCTGCAGTCCTCCTGCGGCATCGTCACCAACGGTGCCGGCAAGATCCCGTTCATCTGCTTCGACCTGGCGGGCGGCGCCAATCTCAACGGCTCGGAGGCCCTGATCGGGGGCGCGGGCGGGCAGCTCGACTTCCTCTCGACCGCGGGCTACGGCACGCTGGGTCTGCCGGGAGACATGTTGCCGAATTCGCCCAACCCGGCCGGCGGCACCTTCGTCGATACGACGCTCGGCATGGCCTGGCATTCCGACGGCGCCATCCTGCGCGGCATCAAGTCGATGGCGTCCGCCGCGGCGATGGCGAACACCAACGGCGCCGTGATCGCCGCCTCGTCCCAGAACGATACCCAGTCCAATCCGCACAATCCCATGTACGGGATCTACGACGCCGGCGCCAACGGTTCGCTGCTGCCGCTCATCGGCACCATGCCGTCCGTCTCCGGCGGCAATTCCATGGCTCCCTCCGCGCTGATCAATCTGTCCGTCAGCCCGACCCTGGTCACCAAGTCCAGCGACATCACCGGCCTGGTGAACACCGGGCAGCTGGGAACGATATTCAGCAATCCGGCCGATGCCGTCTCGGTGCTGGAATCGACCATCCGCCTCAGCGGCGGCAGTGCCGTGGGCACCTACGGCGGCAAGCTCGGCCAGGTGAGCGCCATGCCCGATGATCCGACCACGGACGCGGCGCTGAAGCAGGCGGCGCGCTGCGGCTACGTGAAGTCCACGGTGCTGGTGAACCAGTTCGGCGATCCGACCTCCCTGAATCCCGACATCGATCCGCAGATCGTCGGCGCCACCGACAGCATCTTCACGGCCGCCCAGTACCAGAGCAACAGCTTCATCATGACGGCGGCCGTGATGAAGATGGTGGTCAACGGCCTGGCGGGGGCCGGCACCATCACCCTGTCGGGATACGACTATCACGACGGCACCCGCGCCACCGGCGAGACGCGCAACTTCCTCGCCGGGCAGTGCATCGGCGCCTGTCTCGAATATGCCAAGCGCGTGGGGCTGCCGCTGATGATCTATGTGTTCAGCGATGGCTCGGTGAGCTCGACCGGCATGATCGACACCTCCACCGCGGGGCGCGGCAAGTTCGGGTGGCAGGGCGACAATTCCTCCACGGCCAGCTCGTTCTTCCTGGTCTACAACCCGGCGGGTCGGGCGGCCGTGAACCCCTCGGCCATGGCACCGAACCAGATCGGTTCCTACACCGCGGGCGGCTCGGTCAACAACTCCTCGAGCCCGGCCGCGAACGCCGTGAACCTGCTGGTGAACACCGTCATCCTCAATTACATGGCCCTGCACGGCCAGCAGGGCAACTTTGCCACCACGATCGCGAATAACGGCCTGGGATCGAACCTGGACCCGCTGATCGCCTTCGAGCCCATCGTGAACGGGGTGATCAGCTGACGGGAAAAATTGGGTACACACCGCTTCCTGCGCAGATGTTAAATTCTGCAGGCGAGGGCCGTCGAAGCGGACCCATGGATGACTGTGCGTGAAGTCTTTTCGCGGTTGGACCCTGGCTGGACGCTGCATTGCGGCTGCGACCCTGACCCTGCTGTGGCTGGGGGCGGACGCCCAGGGCTTCGCCCTGCTGGGGCGGGCGGCGCCGGATTTCGCCCTGCGGTCTTTCGGCGGCACCAACATGCGGCTGTCCGAGGACCGCGGCGATGTCGTGGTCCTGACGTTCTGGGGCAGCCAGTGCGGCGTGTGCCGCCGGCAGCTGGACATCCTGGATCGCAGTTTCGCCACGTACCGCTCCGCCGGTCTGCACATGTACGGGGTCAGCGTCGATGACGATGCGAGCCGCGCGCAGCAATTCGTCGCCGCGCACCGGCCGGGTTTCGTGATGCTCGAGGACCCGGCCAAGGACGTGGCCCGCCTGTACCAGATCGACAATCTGCCCACGACCGTGCTGATCGATCGGGGCGGCATCGTCCGCTACGTTTACCGCGACTTCGGCCCCCGGGACGAGGCGCTTTATCTCAGTCAGCTGCGTGAGCTGCTCAACGAATGACCGGAAGTGCCATACAGATGAAGAACGCAATCCTGGCAATGGTGGTGGGCATGAGTTGCAGCTGGGCACTGCTGTCAGCGCACGCCGCGGTGGCGGCTGAGGCTGGCTCGGCGCCCGCCGCCGAGAGCTCGGCCCCGACCTCCGCGGAAACCGCGGCCAAGGCCAAGGCAGTGCGCGAGCAGGTCGAGGCGGCCCTGGCCGCCGCGGACCAGTCGCAGGGTTCGGCCCCCGCCCCGGCCCCGGGGGCAGCCGCCGCGCCATCGTCTGCGCCCGGCACCGCGGCGCCCGCGGCCGCCGATACCCGCAGCCTCGATGAGGAGACCCAGACGCTGAAGAAGGACGTGGTGGATCTCAACCGCGACCTGTTCGTGCTCGAGGAGGAACTGCTGTTCCCGGCCAATACCCAGGTGGCCGTGTACGTCTCCATGGACGTGGGCGAGTTCTTCGCTCTGGATTCGATCACGCTCAAGATCGACAACAAGGAGGTCACCAACTACCTCTACACCCCCCGCGAGGTGGACGCGCTGCTCAAGGGCGGCGTGCAGCGGCTGTATCTGGGCAACCTCAAGGTCGGCAACCACGAGCTGGTCGCCGTGTTCTCGGGCAAGGGGCCCGACAACCGCGATTACCGCCGCGGTGCCTCCCTGAAATTCGACAAGAGCATCGGCGCCAAGTATCTGGAGCTGAAGATCGAGGACCGGCAGCGCAAGATGCAGCCGGAGTTCGAGATCAAGGACTGGGAGTAGCCGCCCGCGATGCGCCTGCTGCGCCAATTCTCATGCGTGCTGCTGGCCGCGGCCGCGAGCGTGGCCCAGGCCGCGCACCCGGATCCGCAGAAGCTGGCGCCCATCCGCGTCCAGGATCTGCAGTACGGGGATGTGCTGTTCCATTACTACCAGCAGGACGACTTCGAGGCGCTGACACGGCTGCTGGCCTACCAGCACTGGAACCAGCTGCCCCACCACGAACTCGATTCGCAGCTACTGCTGGGCGGACTGTACCTGTCCCTGGGGCTGTACAACGAAGCCGGTGAGCGCTTTTCGAAACTGCTGACCCCGCAGGTGCCGCAGGGCGTGCGCAACCGCGCCTGGTTCTACCTCGGCCAGATCTGGTACGCGCGCGGTTACCTGGACAAGGCGGTCGATGCGCTGCGCCAGGTCCAGGGGCAACTGCCGGCGCAGATGGAAGGCCAACGGGTGCACCTGCTCGCGAACGCCCTGCTGCGCGAAGGGCATTTCGATGAGGCCATCGCGCTGCTGAAGTCCTTCAGCGGTCCGCCGGACTGGATGGCCTTTGCGCAGTACAACCTCGGCGTGGCGCTGGTGCGGCGGAACCGGCTGCCCGAGGCGGACGCGGCACTGAGCGCGGTGGGCACGCTGGGCAGTACCCAGCCGGAGATGCTGGCGCTGCGCGACCGGGCGAACCTGGCGCTGGGATTTGCCTACCTGCAGGCGAATCAACCCGACAAGGCGCGTGCGCCGCTGGAGCGGGTGCGACTCAACGGCGAGTATTCGAACCGCGCGCTGCTGGGCCTGGGGTGGGCGGATTCGGCGCTCGGGGACTACCAGGCCGCACTGGCGCCGTGGACCGAACTGCGCGGCCGCAGCCTCCTGGATTCGGCAGTCCAGGAAGCCTACCTGGCGGTGCCCTATGCCTATGGCAAGCTCAACGCCAACGCGCAGGCCGCCCAGGACTACGAATCGGCGCTGACTTCGTTCGCCTCCGAACAGCAGGCGCTGGACGGCGCCATCGGGCGCATCCGTTCCGGCAAGATGCTCGAGGAGCTGCTCGCCGGCGATGAGCAGACGCACTATGGCTGGTTCTGGCAGCTGCAGAACCTGCCCAACGAGCCCGAGTCGCGCTATCTCTACGCCATCATGGCGGGACACGACTTCCAGGAAGGCCTGAAGAACTACCGCGACCTGAGCTTCCTGGGCTCGACGCTGGATGTCTGGTCGGACAGCACCCAGGCTTTCGGCGATATGATCGACACCCGCGAGCGCGCCTACGCGCAGCGCCTGCCGCAGGTCGACAAGCTGCTCGCCTCGGGGATCGTCGACCAGCTGCAGCACCGCCGCGACGAGCTCGACGCGCGGCTGAACACCATCGAGGCCCGGGACGACGTGGCCGCACTCGGATCGCCCGAGGAGCGCTCGCGCTGGGAGCAGATCCGTCAGCTCGAGGACGCGCTCGCCGCGGCGCCGCATGATGAGCACAACGATGCCTTGCGCGACCGGTTGCGGCTGGTCAAGGGCGTGCTGTTCTACCAGCTCAACGAGGCCTTCAAGGCCCGCGAGTGGCAGGAGCGGCGCACCCTGAAGGACCTGGACCTGGCCCTGCACGAGGCCCAGAGCCGCTGGATCCGCGTCGACCGGGCCCGGCGCAGCGTGCCGACCAACACCGGCGAGTTCGCCTCGCGCCTGGCCGCCCTCAAGACCCGCATCACCGAGCTGCAGGCCCGGCTGGCGAGCGCGCAGAAGGACCAGCAGGGATATCTGCAGCAGATCGGCGTCGCGGAACTGTCGGATCAGAAGCAGCGCCTGGATGCCTATGAGGTGCAGGCCCGGTTCGCCCTTGCGACCATGTACGACAAGGCCGCGAGCGAGGCGGAAAAGGCACCCGCGGGCGGAGCGCCGAAGTGAGACCGCGGACCGGACCCATGCCCGCAGCCGTACGCACCGCGCTGGGCGCAGGCGTGTGCGCGCTGGCCGTGCTCGGCGGCGGCGCGTTCGGCGCGGAGGCGCGCTCGAGTGCCCCCGCGACCATCGGCGATCTGGTGCGCAAGGCCCCCGTACCGGTGCAGAAGAACACGCCGGCGGCCGCCGATGCCGCCAAGGCCATGGAGAACTACAAGCGCTTCCTGGAACTGCAGCGCACGGACCCGAACCTGCGCGCCGAAGCCATGCGGCGGCTGGGGGATCTGAACCAGGAGAGCGAGCAGCTCGACACACTCGACAAGGACCTGTCGCACGTCGACCTGATGAGCGCCGAGGCGATCCGCCTGTACACGCTGCTGCTCAAGGCCTATCCGAACTACGAGCGCAACGACCAGGTGCTGTACCAGATGGCCCGGGCGTACGAGGCCATTTCCAAGCCCGACCAGGCACTGGCGACGCTCGATCAGCTCATCGCCCGCTATCCGAACACGCCGATGCTGGATGAAGTGCAGTTCCGGCGCGGCGAGCTGCTGTTCTCCGCCATGGACTACCGCCAGGCGACCACCGCCTATGCGGCAGTGATCAAACGCGGTCCGGCTTCCGG
>DATJTJ010000103.1:0-15533 GCA_035503515.1 Steroidobacteraceae bacterium | reverse complement strand
GTTCAAGGGCCGCGGCCGGGAGCAGATGTCCGAGGTCTGCGTGTACCACGTGCGCGACGGCAAGGTGGTCAGCGAGCAGTTTTTCTACGACATGGGTTGAGCGTGGCCCGGATGCGACGACGGCCGCTTGCGCGGCCGTTGTCATTGCCCTGCCCTTGCGCCGTGGAGTCAATCCACGTCGAGGAAGGAGCGCAGCTGCTCGGAGCGGCTGGGGTGGCGCAGCTTGCGCAGCGCCTTGGCCTCGATCTGGCGGATGCGCTCGCGGGTGACGTCGAACTGCTTGCCGACCTCCTCGAGGGTGTGGTCGGTATTCATGTCGATGCCGAAGCGCATGCGCAGCACCTTGGCTTCCCGCGGCGTGAGCTGCGCCAGCACCGCGTGGGTGGTCTCGCGCAGCGTCTCGGAAGTCGCCTGGTCGATCGGCGAGGCCACCGAGGTGTCCTCGATGAAATCCCCCAGGTGCGAGTCCTCGTCATCACCGATCGGAGTTTCCATCGAGATGGGCTCCTTGGCGATCTTCAGCACCTTGCGGACCTTGTCCTCCGGCATTTCCATGCGCACCGCCAGTTCTTCCGGCGTCGGCTCGCGGCCCATCTCCTGCAGCATCTGCCGCGAGATGCGGTTCAGCTTGTTGATGGTCTCGATCATGTGCACCGGGATGCGGATGGTGCGCGCCTGGTCGGCGATCGAGCGGGTGATGGCCTGCCGGATCCACCAGGTCGCGTAGGTCGAGAACTTGTAGCCGCGGCGGTATTCGAACTTGTCGACGGCCTTCATCAGGCCGATGTTGCCTTCCTGGATCAGGTCCAGGAACTGCAGGCCGCGGTTGGTGTACTTCTTGGCGATGGAGATCACGAGGCGCAGGTTGGCCTCGACCATCTCCTTCTTCGCGCGCCGCGCCTTCGCCTCGCCGATGGAAACGTCGCGGTTGATTTCCTTCAGGTCGTTGATCGAGAGGTGGTACTGGATTTCGAGGGTGCCCAGGCGCAGCTGCCGGCGCTCGACCTCATCCTTGAACCGGGTCAGCGGGACCGAGTACTTCTTGCCCGCCTTCATGTGCTTCTGCAGCCAGCGCGCGCTGGTCTCGTTCTTCGGGAAGGTCGCGATGAAGTCCTTGCGCGGCATGCCCGAGTCACGCACGGCAATGATCATGATCTCCTTCTCGAGCTGGCGGATCTCGGAGATGTGGCCCCGCAGGTTCAGGATCAGGGCATCGAACATGCGCGGGGACAGTTTCAGCTCCATGAACTCGCCGGAGAGCTTCTTTCGCAGCTTCAGGGTCTTCGGATCCTTGGCGCCGTGCTTCTCGATGGCGCTCAGGGTCTGCGTGAACACCTTGTGGATCGAGGCGAAGCGGCGGGCCGCCTCTTCCGGATCCGGGCCGGTGTCGACCGCTTCCTCATCGGAGTCGCCTTCCTCGCCTTCCTCCTCGTCGTCCTCGCCGGACTCCTCGGACACCAGTTCCATCTTGGTCGGATTCTGGGGCTGCGCGATCACATCCGGAGCATTCGGATCGATGAAGCCGACGATCACGTCGACCAGGCGCGACTGGCCGGCCTTCACCGGCTCGTAGGCCTTCAGCAGGAAATCGAACGTCGCCGGATACATGGACAGCGCGTTGCGCACGGCATCGAGGCCTTCCTCGATGCGCTTGGCGATGCGGATCTCGCCCTCGCGGGTCAGCAGCTCCACCGTGCCCATCTCGCGCATGTACATGCGCACCGGGTCCGTGGTGCGACCGAGTTCGGCGTCCAGCGCGGCAAGTGCCGCGGCCGCCTCCTCGATGGCTTCCTCGTCCGCCGGCTGCGAGGGCTCGGAGGCCAGCAGCGCCTCGGTGTCCGGTGCCTTTTCGTACACCGGAATGCCCATATCGTTGATGGTGTTGACGATGTCTTCGATCTGCTCCGGATCCACGATCTCGGAGGGCAGGTGATCGTTCACCTGGGCATAGGTCAGGTAGCCCTGTTCCTTGCCGCGGGCGATCAGCAGTTTCAGCTGTGACTGGCGGTCCTCGGGCATGCCCAGCGGGCGCGCCGGCAGGGCCTTCCTGTCTTTCTCGGCCACCAGTTTCGCGGCGATCTTCGGATCAAGTGGCGCAGCAGGGGCGGGCACGGCGGCCGGATGCGCCTTGACGGCAGCCGCGGGGCTGGCCTTCTTGGCCGCGGGAACGGCAGCTTTGTGCGCCTTCTCCGGAACCGCCGCGGCGGCGGGTGCCTTGCGGGCCGCGATCGCCTTGGCGGGCTTCTTTTCCGGGGCAGGATGCTTCTTGCTGGTAGCAGTGGGCTTCGGCTTACGTGTCATGGTGAAGCTGGTGCAACCTTCGTATTAATACGGGTGAGAGGCTGATGAATGTGCGTCCCCGACGGGGGCAACTCAAGGGCCGTTTGGGCAAACAGCGGATTCTATTTCACAACCCGCGTGGTGCCAAATTCAATGGCGCTGATTGCCGCCTGCGGGGCGCGCCAGGTCTTGCATAAGTTGTTGAAGTTCAAGCTTTTCCTCCTTCGACAGGCCCAGGTTACGGTCCTTTTCCAGCAGGGCATCGAACTGGCGCCGCACCGACTCCTGGTGTAGACGCCCCAGCGCTTCGCCCAGTTCCCGGGCGGCCGCCGGCGCATCCGGCACCATGGCCTCCATGGTGGCCAACCGTGCCAGGTGCTGCTCACCCGGACGGCCACGCCAGCGCTCCAGGACCTGCGCAGTGCTCTGTGCAGGAGTGATGCGCAGTTCATCGATCAGCGCGGACAGCACATCGATTCCCGGTTCATCGAGGCTGCGGATGCGTGCCAGCCGCTGTTCCGGGATATCGGCCGCGATCTGCGGAAAATGAAGCAGCAGCCGCACCGCCTGGCGCACCAGGCTGCCGCGGCCGCCGCCGGACTGGCGGGCATCACCGGTCGCCGGGGCATCCCCGATGCGGATGCCGAGGAGTTCGGCGATGCCCTCCGGGGTGCGCTGGAAGCCGAAGGCCTGGGCCAGGCGCTCGGTGAGCAGCCGCCGGTAGACGCCCTCGGGCACCTGCAGCAGCAGCGGCCGGGCGGCCTGCGCCACTTTCGCCCGCCCGTCGGCTCCACGGGTCATCACCCGCTCACCCAGTTCGCGCACGAAGTATTCGGACAGCGGCAGGGCCTCCGCGGCCAGCCGCCGCTCGAAGGCTTCCCGGCCTTCCTTGCCCACCAGCGTGTCCGGATCCTCGCCCTCGGGCAGGAACAGGAACCGGAGCTCCCGGCCCTCGACGGCCTCGGGCAGGGCGTTCTGTAGCGCCCGCCACGCCGCGGCCCGGCCGGCGCGGTCGCCGTCGAAGGAGAACACCACCTCGCTCACCAGCTGGAACACCCGCTTGAGGTGATCGGCGGTGGTGGCGGTGCCGAGGGTCGCCACCGCGTACTGCACGCCGGCCTGGTGCAGGCGCACCACGTCCATGTAGCCCTCCACCACCAGCAGCCGCGACAGCGGCGCGCGGCTCTGGCGCGTCTCGTACATGCCGTAGAGCTCGCGGCCCTTGTGGAACAGGATCGTTTCGGGGGAGTTCAGGTACTTCGGCTCGCCCTGGTCGAGGACCCGGCCGCCGAAGGCGATGACCCGCCCGCGCGCGTCGCGGATCGGGAACATGATGCGGTCGCGGAACCGGTCGTAGTGGCGCTCGCCGCCGCGCGGCGCGGGCGCGTCCGGGTCGCGCTCGATGATCAGCCCGCACTCACCCAGCTGGCGGCGTGCCTCGTCCGATGTCCCGAACCGCCGCAGCACCTCATTCCAGGAGTCCGGCGCATAGCCGATGCCGAAGCGCTTGAGGGTCTCGGGCGCAAGTCCGCGCCGGGCGAGGTAGTCGCGGGCGCGGGCATTGGCGTCCAGGGCGCCGGCATAGAAGCGGGCCACCTTCTCCATCAGCTCGAACAGCGACTCGTTGCGCTTCGGCGCCGGCGCGCCGCCACCCTCGTGCGGCACCGTCAGTCCCAGGGCCTGCGCCAGCTCCTCGACGGCCTCCGGGAAGGGCAGCCGGTCGTGCTCGATCAGGAAGCCCAGCGCCGTGCCGTGGGCCCCGCAGCCGAAGCAGTGGTAGAACTGCTTCTCGGGGCTGACCCAGAAGGAGGGGGTCTTCTCGTTGTGGAACGGGCAGCAGGCCCGGTACTCCCGGCCGGCCTTCTTCAGCGGCACGCGCAGGCCGATCACCTCGACGATGTTGGTGCGCTCGATGAGCTCGTCGATGAAGCTCTGCGGAATCCGGCCCATGGCCGGGGAGGCTACCGGGTGCCTCAGGGTCCGACAACCGCCTTCAGGGGCTGCGCCCGGGGCGCCGCCGCCGTCGCCGCGAACCGGATCTGCGGCAGCGGCACCGGCTTGCTGATGTGCCAGCCCTGCGCGAAGTCCACGCCGATCAGCGACAGGGCCGCCAGCACGTTTTCGTTCTCGACGCTCTCGGCGACGGTGCGCACGCCCATGATGCCCCCGATGCGGTGGATGGTTTCGACCATCGCGAAGTCGATGGGGTCGGTGTTGATGTTGCGGATGAACGCGCCGTCGATCTTCAGCAGGTCGATCGGCAGGTTGCGCAGGTACGAGAACGAGGACATGCCGCTGCCGAAGTCATCGAGCGCGATCGGGCAGCCCATGGCGCGCAGCCTGCCCATGAGCGCCGAGGCCTCCGCGAGGTTGGCCACCGCGGCGGTCTCGGTCAGTTCGAAGCCCAGCTGTGCGCCGCCGAGGCGGTTGGCGGCCAGGCGATCGGCGATGTAGCCGGCCAGGTGCGGATCGCACACCGAGGTGCCCGAAAGATTGATCATGCAGGTGGGAATCGCATCGCCCGCGGCCCGCAGCCGCGCCAGTTCGTGGCAGGCCCGGTTGATCACCCAACGGTCGAGCCGCGCCATGAGGCCATAGCGCTCCGCGGCCGGAATGAACGCCATGGGTGCCACGTGTTCGCCGTCGGTGTCCACCATGCGCAGCAGCAGCTCGTAGGCCGGCTGCCGGTCGGCGCGGGCGCCGACGGGACGGATCTCCTGCGCGAACAGTGCGAACCGGTCCTCCTCGAGGGCGGCGTGCAGCCGCTCGACCCAGCGCATCTCGCCGTGCCGGGTCTTCACCTGCCGGTCATCGGCGCGGTAGACCTGCACCCGGTCGCGGCCCTTGTCCTTGGCGAGATAACAGGCCTGGTCGGCGGCGCTCAGCGCATCGCCGACCGAGGGCACCGTCTCATCGAGCGCCAGCATCCCGAGGCTCGCGCTCACCGCGAACATGCGCTCCCCGAACTGGAACCGCAGGCCGCCGATCTGGCGGCGGATGCCGTCCGCCACGGCGAACGCGTCGGCCGCGGTGCGCAGCGGCAGCAGGACCCCGAACTCATCCCCGCCCACGCGGGCGAGCACGTCCGCGGGGGTCAGCTGCGAGCGCACCAGCCAGGAGACCTTCTGGATGAGCTCATCGCCCGCGGCATGCCCGCAGGTGTCGTTGATGACCTTGAACTGATCCAGGTCGAAGTACAGCAGCCACCAGTGCCGCGCCCCGCGCACGCTCTCCGCGATCGCCTCGCGCAGCGCCGCCTCGAAGGCGGCGCGGTTGGTCAGTCCGGTCAGCGAATCATGCGTCGCCTGGTGCTGCAGCGAGCCTGCGAGTTCGCGCAGGGCGCCCGCCATGCGCTCGTCGCGCTCGAGCTGCCCGCGCACCAGCGTGATCCCGGCCATCACCAGCAGCGCGCAGCCCAGCGGCAGCACGAACAGCAGCAGCAGCCCGATCTCGCGCGAGGTGGTGCCGATGGCTTCGCCGAACTCCTGCTCGAGCGGCACGACGCGCCGGTGCAGGTCATCGATCCGCGCGATCAGCGCCTGGACGCGCTGCGGATCGGGATGACCGCCGGCGATCTGGGCGTGCAGCCGCTCGCCGCTTTGCTGGATGCCATCGATCAGCGCATCGGCCCGGTTCCACACGGCGATGGCGTGGGCCATGAGCGGATAGTTCTGGAACAGCCGGAACAGCGCGATGAGGCTGGTGAGATCGGCGGGCGCATTGCCGCCGTCGAGCAGGCCGCGGCGCGCGCGGGCGTAGTCGGGGTGCGCGCGCTGCAGCTCCCGGCGGGCCACCGAATCGCCCTGCGGCACGGCCATGTTGTTCAGGAATTCCTGGTAGTGCGCCTCGTCGCCCTCCTTGGCGTAGCGGCGCAGGTGCTCGAAGGCCTGATGTTCTCCGATCGACCAGCGGTCCTGGCCATAGGTGTAGGCGCGCAGGCCGGACACGACCAGCACGCTCAGCAGGCTCAGGCTGAGCATCAGGGTCATGATCAGCAGCAGCGGCCAGACGGCCGAAGCGAGCTTCCGATCGTGACTGGGAAGCGGGATGGGGGCGCCCATGTCAGGATCGTGTCATGGGACTGCGCGCGGTCCCATGACGTGCGTCGCACCGCACATTAACGATTTGATGCAGTGCGACTGCAGGCCGGACGGCCCGGCGCGACGGTTCAGCTGCTGAGCAGGCCCTTGATGCGGGCGCTCAGGGCGCCCATGTCGGTGCGGCCCTGGACCTGCGGCTTGACGGCGGCCATGACCTTGCCCATGTCCTTCAGGGTGGTGGCGCCGGTGCTGGCGATGGCGGCCCGGATGGCGCTTTCGACCTCGGCGTCGGACAGCTGGGCCGGCAGGTAGGACAGCAGCACGGTGAGTTCCGCGGATTCCTTCGCCACGAGGTCGGCGCGGCCGCCGGCTTCGAACTGGGTGATGGATTCGCGGCGCTGCTTGATCATCTTCTCCAGCACGGCGAGCACCTGCGTGTCATCGAGCTGGATGCGTTCGTCGACTTCGCGCTGCTTGATCGCGGCCAGCACCAGGCGGATGCCGGCGAGACGCTCCTTGTCGCCGGAGCGCATCGAGGCCTTCATGTCCTCGGTGATGCGTTCCTTCAGGGACATGGTCAGCGGCTGGCGCGCATGCCGTCGCGGGAGACGCGCTTCATGTGGCGCTTGATGGCGGCGGCCTTCTTGCGCTTACGCTCCTGCGTGGGCTTCTCGTAGAATTCGCGGCGCCGCAGCTCGGTGAGAATCCCGGCTTTTTCACAGGCGCGCTTGAAACGGCGCAGGGCGGCATCGAAATATTCGTTCTCGCGAACACGAACGCTCGGCATTGGAACCTCAAGTCCTTGATCTGCCGGCGGTTTTACCGGCGTGGTAGCGGGGTCGGGCCGGCAATTCTAAATATCCGTACCGCAAAAGGCAAAGTTTTCACGGGATTCCCCTTCTACACTTGCAGCCCCGTGAGAATCCTCGCCCTCGAATCCTCCTGCGATGAAAGCGCGGTCGCCGTCCTCGACGCCGACGGCGGCCTGCTCGCGCACGAGGTGTTCAGCCAGATCGAGCTGCACCGGCTCTATGGCGGGGTGGTCCCGGAGCTGGCCTCCCGCGACCATGTCCAGCGGCTGCTGCCCCTGCTGCGGCAGGTGCTCACCCGCGCCGGCACGACGCCGGCCGAACTGGACGCAGTCGCCTACACCGCCGGCCCCGGCCTCGTCGGGGCCCTGCTCACCGGTGCGGCGCTCGCCCGCTCCCTGGCCTTCGCCTGGGGCGTGCCGGCGCTGGGCGTGCACCATCTCGAAGGCCATCTGCTGGCGCCGCTGCTGGAGGCCGAGCCGCCGCCGTTCCCGCACGTGGCGCTGCTGGTCTCCGGCGGCCACACCCTGCTGATCGAGGTCCGTGGCATCGGCGCCTACCGGGTGCTCGGCCAGACCCGCGACGATGCGGCCGGGGAGGCCTTCGACAAGACGGCGAAGCTGCTCGGGCTGCCGTACCCGGGCGGCCCGGCGCTGGCGCAGATCGCCGCCCAGGGGCGCGCCGGGGCCTTCGAGTTTCCGCGGCCGATGCTCGACCGGCCGGGGCTCGAGTTCAGCTTCTCGGGCCTGAAGACCGCGGTCCTGCATGCCGTGCGGGACCAGGTTCTCGATGACAGGCTGCGCGCGGATGTCGCGCGGGCGGTGCAGGAGGCGATCGTCGAGTGCCTGTGCGTCAAGGCCACGCGGGCGCTGGAGCAGACCGACTGCCAGGTCCTCACCGTCAGCGGCGGCGTCGGCGCCAACCGGCAGCTGCGCGCGACGCTCTCCCGAGTGCTGGCCGGCCGCGGCGCCCGGGCCTACTATCCGCGCCCGGAATTCTGCACCGACAATGCGGCGATGATCGCCGTGGCGGGACTGGCGCGGCTCCAGGCCGGTCAGCACGACGACCTGGCGATCGGCGCCCGGGCGCAGTGGCCGCTGGATACCCTGGAGTCCATCGCATGAACCAGACCCCCGACCGCATCTTCCTGCGCGAGCTCGCCGTGGAATGCATCATCGGCTTTCTCGACTGGGAGCGGCTGGTCAAGCAGACCGTGTACCTCGACATCGAAGTCCCGGTCGACTGCCGCAGGGCCGCGCTCACCGACGATGTGGCCCAGACCCTCGACTACAAGCGGCTCTCCAAGGTGGTCCTTGCCTTCGTCGGGGCTTCCGAGTTCAAGCTCGTGGAGACGCTCGCCGACCGCACCGCGAAGCTGATCCTCACCGAGTTCGAGATTCCCTGGGTGAAGCTCACCATCAACAAGCGCGGCGCGATCCGCGCCTCGCGCGACGTCGGAGTCTGCATCGAGCGCACCCGTGCCGACCTCGCCTGACATGACCCAGGTGTATGTCGCGGCCGGCAGCAACGTCGACCCGCAGACCAATCTCACCAAGGCGCTCGGGGAGCTCGCGCGGCGCTTCCACGAGGTGCAGGTGTCGCCCTGGTACCGCAACGCCGCCGTCGGTTTCGAGGGCGAGGACTTCATCAACTTCGTGTTCGGATTCCGCACCCGCCTCGGCGTGCACGCGATGCTGGCGCAGCTGCGCGAGGTGGAGGCGTTGTGCGGCCGGCCACGCAACGCGCCGAAATGGGCCGCCCGGGCCATGGACCTGGACGTGCTGCTCTACGATGACCTCACGCTCGATGATCCGCAGCTGAAACTGCCGCGGCCGGACCTGCTGGTCCGTCCCTACATGCTCGGGCCGCTGGCCGCGATCGCGCCCGCCCTGCGGCATCCGACGGCGGGCCGTACCATCGGTGAGCTGTGGACGGCATTCGACGGCCGCGCGCACGTCATGCACGAGGTGCGCCCGGCGGGCACGGTGCGGTGGCCCTAGCCGCTGCCCTGGCTGCGGCCACCGTCCACGGCCAGCACCTGGCCGGTGACGAACGGCGCCATGGTGGCGAAGTACACGGCCGCCTTGGCGATGTCCTGGGAGTTGCCCGAGCGCTTGAGCAACGTCTTGCCGATGATCTCCTCCTGCAGCTCGATGTCGAGGTCGGCCGGGAACATGACCGGTCCGGGCGCAATGCCGTTGACGCGGACCTCGGGCGCGAGTTCGCGCGCCAGGGAGCGGGTGAGCATGACCAGGGCCGCCTTCGCGGCGCTGTAGGTCGGGTGCTGTTTCAGCGGACGCATGCCATGGATGTCCACCATGTTGAGGATCAGGCCATGCCGCCGGCGCAGTTCCGCGGCCGCGGCCTGCGCCAGGAACAGGGGCGCCCGGAAGTTGGTGCCGACGAGATCGTCGAAGTGCTCGGGGGTGATCGCGCCCACCGGGGTCGCATAGAACGTCGAGGCATTGTTGATCAGGATGTCGAGCCGGCCGAAGTCGCGCAGTGCCGCGGCCACGATCGCCGGCAGCCGGGCCATGTCCAGCAGATCCGCCCGCACCGCCGTCGCCGAATCGGCGCGCCGCGCGTTCAGGCTCTGCACGAGCGCCGCGGCATCCGCGGTGGAGTTGCGGTGATGGATGACCACGTTGGCACCGACGGCATGCAGCGCCTGCGCCATGGCGGCCCCGAGGCGGCGGGCGCCCCCGGTGATCAGTGCGGTGTGGCCCGTGAGGGCCTGGCTGTCCGGCGCGGTCATGGGTCCCCATTATGACTCTGAACGCGGATGAAGCGGCGCATTCGGGCCGGGTGCTGCAGCTGCTGGCACAGCACATCACCGCGGCGGGCGGATTCCTCGACTTCGAAACGTTCATGCAGCTGGCGCTGTACGCCCCGGGACTCGGGTACTACAGCGCCGGCAGCACCAAGTTCGGCGCCGCCGGGGATTTCACGACCGCGCCGGAGATGTCCGACCTCTTCGCCCGCTGCGTGGCGCGCCAGTGCGCCGAGCTCCTCGGGCAGCTGCCGGACGGCACCCTCCTGGAGCTGGGCGCGGGCAGCGGCCGCCTGGCCGAAGGCATCCTGCTGGAGCTCGCGGCCCTCGATCGACTGCCGGCGCAGTACGCCATCCTCGAAGTCAGCGGCGATCTCGCCGACCGCCAGCGCGAACGGCTGGCGCGGTTGCCCGGCGCGCTGGCCTCCCGCGTGCGCTGGCTGACGCAGTTGCCGGCAGCGGGCCTGCGCGGAGTCATCCTCGCCAACGAAGTCCTGGACGCGCTGCCCTGCCGGCGCTTCGTGCTCGAGCCGTCGCGGATCGGGGAACTCGGCGTGACGCTGGCGGCGGACGGGACGCTGGCATGGTCGCGGCGCGCGGCCGATGAGCCACTGCGCGCGGCGGTGGCGGACCTTGCCGCGCAGTTGCCCGAGCCGCTGCCGCCGGGCTACGTATCCGAGGTGTGCCTGCTGGCCGACCCCTGGATCACGAGCCTCGCCGGGATCCTGCGCCAGGGCGCCCTGCTGCTGTTCGACTACGGACTGCCGCGCGCGCAGTACTACCACCCCGATCGCGGCAGCGGCACGCTGACCTGCCATTTCAAACACCGGGCGCACTTCGATCCGCTGGTCAACGTCGGCGTGCAGGACCTGACCGCCTGGGTGGACTTCACGCGCGTGGCGCGGGCGGGCGAGGCGGCGGGCCTGGCGGTGCTCGGATTCGCCACGCAGGCGGGATTCCTGCTCGGCGCGGGGATCGATGAGCTGCTGGGGCAGGCGCCCGACCTCAAGGAGCAGACCCGCCTGAACGGCGAGGCGCGGCGGCTGCTGATGCCCGGTGAGATGGGCGAGGCGTTCAAGCTGCTGGCGCTGGGGCGCGGTGTGCAGGCGCCGCTGCGCGCCTTCAGGCACCAGGATCTTTCGGGTTCGCTGTGAGGAACGCCTCGCGCGCGGCCGTGACGGCGGCCAGCCGCCGCTCCTGCAGCGCCGCGCCGATCTGCCTGCCGCTAAGACCCGCGCGCTCCTCGGCGCTCAGGGTCGCCGTGGCCGCGGCGGCGTGCACCGCCCGCAGATAGTCCGCCTGCGGGTACGGGCGGTCCTGGAGGCCCTCGCGGCCGCGCGCATCGCACTCGCAGGCGAGCAGCAGCTCGGCGAAGCGCTCCGGCCGTCGCAGCGCGTCGGTCGCGGCCAGCAGCTTCATGAGCGTGACCGGGCGCAGCTCGCGGGACCGATGCACGAGGGTGTGCTGGCGGGAGGTGAGCAGGGCCAGCTCGCGGCAGTCCGTGGGCGCCCGCAGCCGCTCCGAGAGCGCCTCGATCGCCGGCACGCCGAGATCCTCATGGCCGTGATGGCTCGGCCAGTGATCCTTCGGCGTCAGGGCCTTGCCCAGATCGTGCACCAGCACCGCGTAGCGGACCGTCAGCGGCGCCGCGCGCTGCGCCGCGTAGCGCAGCGCCAGCATCACGTGCACGAAGGTGTCGACTTCCGGATGCCACTGCGGCGGCTGCGGCACGCCCGACAGCGCCGCGAGTTCGGGCATCAGCACCGGCAGCGCCCCGCAGCTGCGCAGGATCCCGAAATAGACGTCGGGCCGGGGTTCGAGCAGGGCCCGCGCGGTTTCACGCCAGACGCGTTCCGGCGTGAGCGCGGCGATTTCACCGTTTTCCGCCATCTGCGCCATCAGGGCCGCCGTATCCGGTGCCACCGTGAAACCCAGGTCCGCGTAGCGGGCGGCGAAGCGCGCCACCCGCAGCACCCGCAGCGGATCCTCGGCGAACGCCGCCGACACATGCCGCAGCAACCGCGCCGCCAGGTCGCGCTGCCCGCCGTAGGGATCGATGATGCGACCGTCCGCATCCTCGGCCATGGCATTGATGGTGAGGTCGCGGCGCTTCAGGTCCTCCTCCAGCGTGACCTGCGGTGAGGACACGGTGGTGAAGCCGTGATAGCCGGGGGCGATCTTGCGTTCCTGGCGCGCGAGCGCGTACTCCTCGCGGGACTGCGGATGCAGGAACACCGGAAAGTCCTTGCCGACGGGCGTGTACCCCTGGCCGGTCAGCTCGGCGGGGGTCGCGCCCACGACCACCCAGTCGCGCTCGCGGATGGCGCGGCCGAGCAATCGGTCACGGACGGCGCCGCCTACCAAGTACACTTGCATGGACTCATGTTAACCGAGAGTCGGAAGTTCCTGAGGATCGTGCTGCTGCTGGCCGCCCTGACGGCGCTGCCCGGCTGCGGCAGCCTGTACCTGCTGCAAGCCGCGCGCGGCGAGGCCCAGATCCTGGCCGACCGGCGCCCGATCAGCCAGGTCGTGGCCGATCCGAAGACCACCCCCGCGCTGCGGGACACCCTCTCGCAGGTCAGCGCCGCGCGCGACTTCGCCAGCCGCGAACTCGGGCTCCCCGACAATCGCAGCTATCGGCTGTACGCCGACATCGGCCGGCCGTACGTGGTCTGGAACGTGGTCGCGGCGCCCGAGTTCTCGATCCACCCGAAGGTGTGGTGCTTCCCGATCGCCGGCTGCGTCACCTACCGCGGCTACTTCCGCCAGAAATCCGCGCAGGCCTACGCCGACAAACTCATGGACCTGGGCTACGACACGGTCGTCTCCGGCGTGCCGGCCTATTCGACGCTCGGTCATTTCAACGATCCGATCCTCAACACCATGCTGCCCTACGGCCGCGACCAGCTCGCGGCCATCATCTTCCACGAGCTCGCCCACCAGCTGATCTACGTCCCGGGGGACTCGGCCTTCAATGAGGCCTTTGCCTCGACGGTCGAGGAGACCGGGCTGGCGCGCTGGCTCGCCGCGCAGGGCCGTCCCGGGGACATCGAGAAGTTCCACAGGAGCGAGGCCCGGGCGCGCGAGTTCTCCGACCTCCTGCGCCAGGCGCGGCTGGACCTCGCGAAGCTCTACGCCTCCGGGCTGCCCGTGCCGCAGATGCGTGCCGCCAAGCAGGCGCGCCTCGCGCAGCTGGTGACGGCGATCCGCGCGACCGAAAAGCGGCTCGGCGCGAAGTCGGGGTATGCCGCGTGGATGGCCAAGGGGTTCAACAACGCCGAACTCGCCTCGGTGGCGACGTACGAGAACTGCGAGCCGGGGTTCAGGCGGCTGCTCGACGCGCAGGGCGGGGATCTGCAGCGCTTCTACGCCGCCGTGCGCGCCCTGGCGAAGCAGCCCAAGGCGACGCGCGACGCGCAGGTGTGCCTCAACGCACCGGGATGAGCACGGTCGACTTGCCGCGCTGGACTTCCAGCACCAGTGTCGCAAGGCCGGCGGTGCGATCGCGCAGCTGCTGCAGGTTGGCCACCGGCGACTGGTTCACGGCGACGATGACGTCATCGGCGCGGATCCCGGCCGCGGCGGCGGGACTGCCGCTGTCGACGTTGCGCACGACGACACCGTTGCCACCCCCATTCTCCGCCAGGGCCGCGCCCTCGAAGGCCGGATTGATCTCGGCCGGCTGCACGGGCGCGGCGGCGGGGGCCTCCGGCGGCTGGGTGATCTGGGCCTGGACATGGCGCGTGCGGCCATTGCGCAGCAGCTCGATGTCCGCGGTGTCCCCCACCCGCAGCAGCCCGATGGCATTGCGCACGTCCGCCGGCACCACCACGGTCGTGTTGTTGATGGACACGATGACATCGCCGCTGCGGATGCCCGCCTGCTCTGCCGGAGAGCCCAGCAGCACCTGGGTGACGAGCGCCCCCTCGGCCCCGCTCAGGCCCAGCGCCTGGGCGATGTCGGGACTCACGGGATAGGTGTCCACGCCCAGCAGGCCGCGCTTGACCGAGCCGAACTGTTCGAGCTGGTCGGCGATGCTGCGGATCATGTCGACCGGAATGGCGAACCCGATGCCGATGTTGCCGCCGGAGCGGGCCAGGATGGCCGTGGCCAGGCCCACCATCTCGCCGCGCAGGTTCACGAGCGCGCCGCCGGAGTTGCCGGGATTGATGGCCGCGTCGGTCTGGATGAAATCCTCGAAGCCGTTCTGGTCGAGACTGCTGCGGCCGAGGCCGCTGACGATCCCCGAGGTCACCGAATTGCGCAGCCCGAAGGGATTGCCGATGGCCACCACGAAGTCGCCGACCTCGAGCCGCGTCGAGTCACCGAGCGCGATCTGCGTGAGCCGCACCGGCCGCACCTTCAGGACGGCGATGTCGGTGGGTTCGTCGATGCCCACGATCTCGGCCTTCATGTCGCGTCCATCGGCGAGCGTCACGGTGATCTCGCTGGCGTTCTCGATGACGTGGGCATTGGTGACGACGTAGCCCTTGCGCGCATCCAGCACGACGCCGGAGCCGGCGCTCTGGAACTGGGGGGAATGGCCGCCGCGGGCGGCCTGCGGCACATCGAAGAACCGGTTGAAGGCGGGGTCCGCGAGCAGCGGATTGGAGGCGCTGCTGTCGACGGCCGAGCCGCGGGTCGCGACATTGACCACGGCGGGCGCGACGCGCCTGATCATCGGTGCCAGCGTGGGCAGCGGCGCATCGTCGGGTCCTATGGTCTGCGCCGGTGCCGCCGGACTTGCGGGTGCGGGCGCGGACGCCGGGGAGGAGGCGGGGGCGGGCGTCGCCGCCCACAGCGCCGGCGCCGCCAGGGCGGCGAGCAGGGCGGCTGCGATGCGAGTTACGACGGCGCCTTTGATCATGGGCCGCCATTGTATCGCGGGCGGCGGTTCGCACACGCGAGCGCGCGCCGGTGAGGGCGCGCGCCAGCGTCAGCTTCGTCGAGCGGGTCGGGCTTTAGGCCGCTTCGACCTTGATGCGACGGACTTCGGGCTTCGGCTGCTTCGGGATCGACAGCTCGAGCACGCCATTGACGTGGGTCGCCTTGATGGCGTCGGTCTGCGCGGCTTCCGGAAGCGTGAAGCGGCGGACGAAGTTGCCGGCCACGCGCTCGACGCGCTGGTAGCTGCCTTCGGCGTGCTGCTCCTTCGCCTTGCGCTCGCCCTTGATGGTGAGCACGCCGGCGTCGGTGGTGATCTCGATGTCATCGGGGCTCACGCCCGGCAGATCGGCGCGAACGACATAGCGATCGGCCTCTTCGTGCACGTCGACGGACGGAATCCAGGCCACGGTGCGGCTGGTCTCGAATTGCCGGGTGAGGCGGTCGACCAGCGACCAAGGCTCGTAGCGAACGATAGTCATGATGTATCTCCGAAAGTTTGATCGCGACAACCGCGAATGACACCGATCTATGGCTCGCGGGTGATCTTTCAAGGGCAGCCGCGGCGCCCGCCGCGCAAAAAAAGCAAGGCGGAAGGTGTTCAAAGGCTGTGGGCAACCTGTGAGGTTGCTGGTACTACCCTGTAGATGTCCGGCCACAAGATCTTGGGCTGCGCCGTGAACGAAATTTTTGCCGCGCAGCGGCATTTTGGCCCGGTATGCGGCCGCGAGAATCTTCATAACCTATTGT
>DATJTJ010000102.1:0-9069 GCA_035503515.1 Steroidobacteraceae bacterium | reverse complement strand
CTGCGGGGTATGCCCGACCATCGGCCCGACGAGCTCCACGACCGGCGGCGTCACGACGGCCACTTCGACCGCGACCGTCTATACCAACGCCCTGTGCCAGAACACAACCACGACCACCGTCACCACGGACACCGGTTGCAGCAGCAGTGGCTACTCGCTGGTGACCATCAACGGCGGTCCGAACAGCGGCACCGACATCTGTACGAAATGCACCTCCGGCACGTACTCCAACGCGGGGGATGCCAGCAATCCCAACGGCGCGTGCTGGACCACTCCCACGCGCCTCACGCCCACGCCGGTCCAGTGCAGCAGCGGTTACACCTGGGATGCCACCCTGAGCCTGTGCGTCAATTCCGGCAACCTGAAGACCAAGACGAATTTCACCAGCAACTCGACGAATTCCTCGGCGGTCACGAACACCACTCCGACGAGCTCCGCTCCCGTGACGCCCAATACCTCCGCCATCCAGGCCGCGGTCCAGAAGACCTGCAGCAGCGGCCATCTGTGGAACTACGCGAACAGCGGCAGCCCGGTCGATGCCGGCGCCGCATCCTTGAGCAATGCCGGCAACACGGCGGGTATCCTGGACTATCCGGCCATCCCCAGTGCCTACACCATCCTGCCGACCACCAATCCACTGTACAACGGCAGCGCGACCACCCGCGGCGCCGCCACGACCATCTTCTACAATCTGAAGATCACCAGCGACGGCTACCTGAGCCTCTCGTACGCCTACAACGGCGGCGCCTACCAGGCGGTCATTTCCAACCAGAGCATCACGGCCTCGAACGGTCCGCTGCCGAACTACGTGCGGTTCGGTTTCGCCGGATCGACCGGTGGCGCGACCAACGTCCACGAAATCCTCTGCTTCAAGTCCGCGCCGGCCGTGCAGACCGGAAGTTCCGCGGGTGTGAACCAGAAGCAGGCGGCAAAGGTGGAAGCGGGCACCTTCGCCTACTTTGCGTACTACAACCAGAACAACTGGATTGGCAGCGTCACCGCCAATGCGCTGACCACGGATGCCAATGGCAACGTCGACATCGCCGCGACGCCCACCTGGGATGCCTCGTGCGTACTCACGGGCGTGGCCGCCGGGCAGACCTGCTCCACGGGCGTGGCGGGCCCGACCGCCGCCATGTCCCCCGCCAGCCGCGTGATCCTGACCTACAACGGCGGCGGCCAGCCGTTCGAGTGGGCCGACCTCAGCACCGCCCAGCAGACCGCGCTCGACACCGGCGATGCGACCAGTACCCAGTACCGGTTCAACTATCTGCGCGGCGACCGCACCAATGAAATCACCAGCAACGGTACCTGCGGCGGCGGGTCCTCGGTGTGTTTCCGCGCCCGCACCAGCATCCTCGCGGACATCATCGACTCGAGCCCGACCTGGGTCGGGCCGCCGCAGCTGAACTACACGGCGACCTGGCAGGACAAGCTGTTCCCCTCGGCCACCATGGCCGAGAATTCGGGAACCACGTATTCGCAGTTCATCACCAACGAGGAGACGCGTCCCAACGTCGTGTACGTCGGTTCCAACGACGGCATGATGCACGGTTTCCGCACCGGCTCGAACGACAGTTCGGGCAACTTCACCACCGCCACGACGCCGAATGACGGCCAGGAAGTGCTGGCCTACGTGCCCGGCTCGCTGCTGCTGAGTCCCAGCACCGGCGGCGCCTGCGCCTCGCTGTCCACGACCGGCTCGGCCGTGCAGAACATCCACGGCGTGACCTCCGCCTTCAACACCCAGCCGGCCTGCGTCACCCCGGCGCTGGATTTCTCGAACACCCAGTACGGCCACAACTATTTCGTCGACGCGACCCCGGGAACCGGTGACCTGTACTATGGGGGCAGCTGGCACACCTGGCTGGTCAGCGGCCTGGGCGCCGGCGGCGCGGCCATCTTTGCGCTGGATGTGACCAATCCGACCGCCACCAACTTCACGGAGTCCAACGCGTCGAGCCTGGTCGTCGGCGAGTGGACCAACTCAACGATCAGCTGCGTCGGCAACACGACCTGCGGCAGCAACCTGGGCAATACCTTCGGCACGCCCATCATCCGCCGCCTGCACGACGGCCGCTGGGCCGTCATCTTCGGCAACGGCTTCGGCAGCGCTAGCGGCGATGCGGGCATCTTCGTGATGACCGTCGACAGCAGCGGCAACAAGCTCTTCTACTACCTGAGCACCGGCAACACCGGCAGCGCCAACAACAACGGCATCGCCTATGTCTCGAGCGCCGACCTCGATGGCGATCACATCACGGACTACCTGTATGCGGGCGATCTGAGGGGCAATCTGTGGCGCTTCGACCTGACCAGCTCCACGGAAAGTTCCTGGGCCGTGACCCCGGGTCCGATGTTCACCGCCGCCGGTGGTCAGCCGATCACGACCTCCGTCACGGTGTCCGCGGGAGCGACGCCGGCCGGTGGCAATACGCTGATGATCACCTTCGGCACGGGCCAGCGTAACCAGTTCACCAACGCGGCCGCGGTGTCCTATCCGTCCACGACCCAGAGCATCTATGGCATCTGGGACTGGAACATGAACTCGTGGAACTCGAAGTCCACCACGCAGTACGCGACGCTCACCAACACGAGCAGCGGCCTCACCGGGCCGAACTACACCGTCGGCCAGAGCAACCTGACGCAGCAGACGTTCACCCTGAACTCCGACGGCGTCACGCGCGACATCAACAATCCGACGACGATCTGCTGGGCCGGCACCTCCGGCTGCTCCGGCAGCGCCGGCAAGTTCGGCTGGTACGTGAACCTCATCGGCACCAAGGAGCAGATCATCTACAATCCGCTGCAGGTGGACGGCGTGTTCCTCGTGAACTCGATCGTGCCGGCCAACAACCAGGTCAACGCCTGCACCACCAACAACGACACCGGCTTCACCTACGCGCTGTCGATCCTGACCGGCGCGCCGCCGCCGAACTTCTTCATCGGCTATCACGACACGGCGGCGGCCGGTGCGCAGTACAACGCGGTGGGTACGATGTTCACCGTGACCTCGAGCACCGGCAACCTGTTCGCGATCTTCCAGGACACGAGTGGCAACAAGAACAGCAAGCAACTCAATCCGCCGAGCAACGGCAAGGGCAAACGGCTCACCTGGGTCGAGCTGCGATGAGCGCCATCACCATGAAACACAAGTCCAGCGGTTTCTCCCTGATCGAACTGATGATCGTGTGCGTGATCGTCGCGATCCTGGGAGCGATCGTGATCCCCTCCTACAACGCGCAGATCCGCAAGTCGCGGCGGACGGAGGCGAAGACGGCGCTGGCGGACTTCGCCGCACGGGAAGAGCGGTATTACGCCACGCAGAATGTATATGCTACCGATCCGGTGTCGCTTCAGTACACGACGGCCGGAACATGGCCGGTCTCGATCGGCAACTACTACTCGGTGACGCTCATCCCGACGGACGTCAGTGCGGCGACTGCCACGACACCGGCGACTTTCGTCGTGAGGGTGGTGCCTTCTGCTGGCAGTACTCAGCTGAAGGATACTTCCTGCCAGACGTTTCTCATGGACAACACGGGCAAGCAGACTTCCCTGGATTCAGGCGGTGCCGATTCGACCTCGACCTGCTGGCCGTGAGCGGCTCAGCCGCGTGATCTGAACAGCTGATCCTTCAGCCGGAAGCAGGTCGAGATGTCCTCATCGCCGTGTCCCGCGGCGATGAGCTGCGCGTACTCGGCGAGCATGCGTTCGACCACCGGCAGTTCGACGCCGAAGGTCTGCGCCATGTCGTGGCAGATCCCCAGGTCCTTGGCGTGCAGGCGCACCCTGAAGCCCGGCGGATAGGCCTCGCGGATCATGTTGGGGGCGCGGTGGACGAAGTACCAGCTCGACCCGGCACCCTTGCCCAGCGTCTCCACGAGCCTGTCGAGGGGTAGGCCGTTGGCCTTGGCGAAGGCCATGGCTTCGGCCACCGCCTCGATGATGCCGGCGCACATGATCTGGTTGGTGGCCTTGGCGGCCTGGCCGGCGCCCACCGGGCCGAAATGCGCGACCGTGCGCCCCATCGCCGCGAGCACCGGCTGCGCCCGTGCAAAGGCGGCGGCCGTGCCGCCGCACATGATGGCGAGGGTGCCATCGCGGGCTCCCTCGACGCCGCCGCTCACCGGACCGTCCACGAAATCGACGCCGGCGGCGCTGAGGCGATCGGCGGCGGCGCGGGCCGTCGCGGCGCTGACGGTGGAGCAGTCGATGACGAGCTGGCCGGCGCGGACTCCCGGCATCAGGGCCCCGATGACCGCCTCTACGTCCGCGTCGGCCGACACGCACAGCACCATGACATCGGTGAGCGGTGCGAGTTCGGCCGGGGTCGGTGGGGCCGCGCAGTGGAGTTCGGTGGCGAGAGTCGAAGCCTTGCCGGCCGTACGGTTCCAAACGGCGGCGAGCAGGGCCGCCTTGTGGAGATTGCGGGACATGTGGGCGCCCATGGCGCCCAGGCCCAGGAAACCGACGCGCATCGCGCCCGGCAGCCTTCAGCCGCCGCTGTCAGCGCAGGCCGCATCCATGGCCTGGCGGGTCTTGACGCGTTCGGCGTCGGCCTCGGTATCGGTCATGTACTGCTTGGGCGCGCTGGAATCTTCCGAGGGCTGGTAGATGCGCCGCGCGTGCATTTCCTTGTCGTACTGCGCCTTCAGTTCCTTGCACTGCTCGGCGTGGATCGCCTGCATGTCCGACTGCACCTGCTTGGCGGCTTCCTTGGCCGGATCCGGTGCCGAGGATGACTTCGGGGCTTCCGGCGGCGGCGCGGCGGCATCGGAGCGGGCATTGCCCCGCTGGATGAGCACCGCACCGGGCGACCACTGGTCGCTGTAATGGGGTTGTCCCTGGGCGTCGACCGTCTTGTAGACGTCGGCGCGGGCCGTCGAGACGAGCAGGGCGAACGCCGCCAGGGCGAGGGATGAGCGCAGCATGGGTAGCCTCCAGACCCGGAGTGTAGCGCCGATCGTGCCCGGGCAAACCTTGACGCCCGTCACATTCGCGCCGGGGTCCCCCCAAAAACAAAACCCCGGCCGTGCCGTTCGAGGCAGGACCGGGGTTGAGTCAGCCGCGGTGTCCGGTCCCGCGGCTGGCCGCCCAAGCCTCAATGGCCGTAGGCCTTCTCGCCGTGCGCGGTGATGTCCAGACCCTCGCGCTCCTCTTCCTCGGAGACCCGGATGCCCATGACGAGCTTCAGGACGCCGAAGGCCAGGAAGGCGACCACCGCGGTCCAGCAGAACACGATGGCGACCGCCTTGAACTGGATGACGAACTGCGCCCAGATGCCGGGGTAGCCGACCTTGCCGGTCACCCAGTCCTGGACGCTGCCCGGACCACCCAGGCTCGGCGCATTGAAGATGCCCGTCGTCAGCGCGCCGAAGATTCCTCCGAGGGCATGCACGCCGAACACGTCCAGGGCGTCGTCCGCCCGGATCATCTTCTTCAGGCCCGTGACACCCCAGAAGCACACGACACCGACGCCCAGGCCGATGATGAATGCGCCCGGGATACCGACATTGCCGGCCGCCGGAGTGATCGCCACGAGGCCTGCGACGGCACCCGAGGCGGCACCCAGCATGGAGGGCTTGCCCTTCACCAGCCATTCGACGCCCATCCAGGACAGCACGGCGCAGGCCGTGGCCAGGTAGGTGTTCATGAAGGCCAGTGCGGCGGAGCCGTTGGCTTCCAGCGCGGAACCCGCATTGAAGCCGAACCAGCCGAACCACAGCATGGAGGCGCCGATCATGGTCATCGTCAGGCTGTGGGGAGCCATCGACTCCTTGCCCAGGCCGATGCGCTTGCCCAGCAGGATCGCGCCGACCAGGCCGGCGACGCCGGAGTTGATGTGCACCACCGTGCCGCCGGCGAAGTCCAGCGCGCCCATCTGCCAGATGTAGCCGGCATGCGCGTTCATCGCATCAGCCACCTTGGCCGAGGTGTACGCATCCGGGCCTTCCCAGAACCAGACCATGTGCGCCACCGGCAGGTAGGAGAAGGTGAACCAGAGCACCATGAACACCAGCGCCGCGGAGAACTTGATGCGCTCCACCAGCGAGCCCAGGATCAGGCAGCAGGTGATGGCGGCGAAGGTCGCCTGGAACCCGACGTACACCAGCTCCACCAGCGGCGTGCCCTTGTCGAAGGTCGCGGCCATGCTGTAGCTGCCGTCGGCCGGGTTGAACGTTCCGTTCAGGAACAGCCTGCTCAGGCCCCCGATGAACGGATTCGGGCCCTCCGTGAAGGCCAGCGAATAGCCGTACACGCACCACAGCACGGTGATCAGGGAGAACCCCACGAACACCTGCATCAGCACCGAGAGCATGTTCTTCTCCCGGACCAGGCCGCCGTAGAACAGGGCCAGTGCGGGCACGGACATGAACAGCACCAGGGCCGTGGAGGTCATCATCCAGGCCATATCGCCCTTGTTCGGTTGCGGCGCCGGTGCCGCCGCCGGGGCGGAGCTCGCCGGAGCGGCCGTGGCCGCCGCGGGGCTCGCGGCAGCCGCTGAGGCCGCGGCCGGCGCCGAGGCGTCGTCCGCATGGCTGGCCTGCGGGGTCAGCGCGACCGTGGCAAACGTCACGGTGGCCAGGGCCATCAACAAGGCCGACCGCCCACTGACGGCACGGAACAGGGATCTCAAGGGAATGCCCGCCCGCGCCAGCCACTTGGGCTTGCGGGTAGGCTGCGAGGTCATTGGAGCGGTGAGCATGGTCTCTCCCGGTGTAGTTTCGTTTTCAGGTCCGCCAATCGAGCGTGTTGCGCCGCTTTTGCAGACAGACACCGCGCCCCGGGCGCGGGTATGCTTCGGCAGCGCGCAGGAAGGGTGCAGATTCCGTGCCACTGGAATTTCTGATTTAAATTCCAAAAGTTACGAGCGTTTGGGCCCTCGTTTTGCACCAATTTGGAGCCCGCTGCGGGGCGTATGCGTCAATCAGGGGCAGGAGGTGTTCGCATGGAACCGTTGTCAGTCAATGAGATCGCCCGACGGCTGCTCGAGAGCCTGCCCGCGGGGTTGCGGGCCGCCCAGGCGGACCTCGAGAACAATTTCCGGGCCGTGCTGCGCAGTACGCTCGGCAAGCTCGATCTGGTGACCCGCGAGGAGTTCGACGTCCAGACCAAGGTGCTGGAGCGGACCCGGGCGAGGCTCGCGCTCCTGGAGACCCGGCTGGCCGAACTCGAGCAGGCCGCGGGGCGGAGTGCCGGATCGGCCTGATGGCGGTCGCCGCGACCTACTGCCGCGGCCAGCTCGGACTGCGCGCACCGCTGGTGCAGGTCGAGGTCCATCTCGGCCCCGGCCTGCCGGTGTTCAGCATCGTCGGGCTGCCCGCGACTGCGGTGAAGGAAAGCAAGGAGCGGGTGCGCGCGGCGCTCGCCAATTGCGGGTTCCAGTTCCCGGCCGGCCGCATCACCGTGAGTCTCGCCCCGGCGGATCTGCCCAAGGAAGGCGGCCGCTTCGACCTGCCCATCGCACTGGGAATCCTCAAGGCCTCGCGGCAGGTGCTGGAAGTCGCCGGGCCCGCGCGCGAGTTCTATGGCGAGTTGAGCCTGAGCGGGGAGCTGCTGCCGGTGCGGGGAATGACCCTGGCCGCCGCGCACGCGGTGCGGGAGGGACACGAGATCATCGTGCCGCTCGCCAACCTGCGCGACACGCACATCGTGCGCCAGAGCCGTACCCTCGGTGCCCGCAACCTGCTGGAGGTCTGCCGGCATCTGCGCGGCGAGGACCGCGGCAGCCTGCTCCTGCGGCGGCAGGATGCGGCCGCGGCAGGCGCCGAGGCGGCCGCTGCCGCGGTCGCGGCGCCGGATCTCGCGGACGTGCGCGGCCAGCAGCTGCCCAAGCGGGCCCTGGTGATCGCCGCCGCGGGTTCCCACAGTGTGCTGATGATCGGCCCGCCGGGCTCGGGCAAGACCATGCTGGCGCAGCGCCTGCCGGGGCTGCTCCCGCCCCCGTCCGCGGCGGAGGCGCTCGAGGTCGCGACCATTGCGTCGGTGAGCTCGGACGCGGAAGCCGGTCAGTACGGTCGACGCCCGTTTCGCGCGCCGCACCACACGGCTTCGGCGACCGCCATCGTCGGCGGCGGCCCGCATGCCCGTCCCGGCGAGATCAGCCTCGCCCATCGCGGTGTGCTGTTCCTCGATGAACTGGCGGAGTTCGACCGGCGGGTACTGGAGTCGCTGCGGGAGCCGCTGGAGAACCGCATCGTGACGATCTCGCGGGCGCGCCTGCAGGTACAGTACCCGGCGCACTTCCAGCTGATCGCCGCCATGAACCCCTGTGCCTGCGGCTACCTCGGCGACAGCAGTGGCCGGTGCCGCTGCACGCCGGCCCAGGTCGATGCCTACCGCGGACGCATTTCCGGACCGCTGCTGGATCGCATC
Organism: Steroidobacteraceae bacterium; assembly: GCA_035503515.1. Classification (GTDB taxonomy): domain Bacteria; phylum Pseudomonadota; class Gammaproteobacteria; order Steroidobacterales; family Steroidobacteraceae; genus DAIDKA01. Next base: position 690 of record DATJTJ010000102.1, on the reverse strand, counting down.
GACCTGCTGATCGAGGTGCCGCGGCTGCCGCTGACCGACGTCGCGGCGCCCGGCCCGGCACCGGGCACGCCGCCCTTCCCCACCTCCGCCACGGCGGCGACGGAGGTGGCGCGGGCGCGGCGTCGGCAATGGCGGTTGCGGGGCTGCCTGAACGCGGAGCTGCCGCCGTCGCGCCTGCAGGCTGTCGCGAGACTCGCGCCGGACGCCTCGACGCTGCTGGCACAGGTGTTCGATCGCCTCGGCCTGACGGCCCGCTCCTACCACCGCGTCCTGCGGGTGGCCCTGAGCATTGCGGACCTCGCGGCGAGCGATGTCGTCACGGCGGCGCACATCGCCGAGGCGGTGCAGTTGCGGCGCCTGGTGACGACGTTCAGGGATTCGATGCCTGCGCCGTGAGAGGCTCGGCGACCTTCCCGTAGCGGCGCTGGCGACCGGAGAAGTCCTGCAACGCGCGCGCCAGGTCGGCACCGGCGAAGTCCGGCCACAGGCACTCGGTGAAGTACAGTTCGGCGTAGGCGCATTCCCAGAGCAGGAAATCGCTCAGCCGCTGGTCGCCGCCGGTGCGGATCAGCAGGTCCACATCCGGCGCCGGCGCCGAGTGGTTCACCGCGTTCAGCCGCGAACGGAACTGCGCGAACTCATCGTCGCCGGCTTGCGGGGCCGCGCCCGCCGCGGCCCTGAGGATGCTGT
>DATJTJ010000101.1:0-13542 GCA_035503515.1 Steroidobacteraceae bacterium | reverse complement strand
GGTCGCATCCGTGCCGTCATCGGGCCGGCCGTGCTGCGAGACCACGCTCTGCACTTCCGGGAAGCTGCCGATCACGCGCCGCATCCGGTTGACGTAGCCGTTGCTCGATTCCAGGGAGACTGAAGTCGGCATCGTTGCCCGGATCCAGAAATTGCCCTCTTCCAGCCGCGGCATGAACTCGAGTCCCAGGCTCCGGGCGGCGAGTGCGGCGATCACCAGCAGCAGCACCAGGCTTCCCAGGGTGATGATGCGGTTGGCCAGCGCGAACTCCACCACCGGCTCGTAGACACGCCGCAGCCGGCGCACCAGGACGGTCTCGGTCTCCGCGACGCTCGACGGCAGCAGCAGCGCACACAGGGCCGGCGAGATGGTGAACGTCGCGATCAGGCCGCCGGCGATGGCATAGCCATAGGTGCGGGCCATCGGGCCGAAGATGTGCCCCTCGATGCCGCTCAGCGTGAACAGCGGCACGAAGCCCGCGATGATGATGGCCGCGGCGAACAGGATCGACTGGTTGACTTCGGCCGCGGCGTTGGCGATGACCCCGAACTTGCCGCGGAACTGGTCGTTGCCGCGGACCACCTGCAGCAGCGCGCCGCCCGCGCGGCGTGCCTCGGCGCTCTCGCTCAGGTGCCGGAAAATGTTCTCGACCATGATCACCGTGGCATCGACGATCAGCCCGAAGTCGATGGCGCCCACCGACAGCAGATTCGCCGACTCCCCCCGCAGCAGCATCAGGCCGATGGCGAAAGCCAGCGCGAACGGAATGGTGCAGGCGACGATCACGGCACTGCGCAGGTTGCCGAGGAAGGCCCACTGCAGCAGGAAGATCAGCACGATCCCGGCCAGCACGTTGTGCAGCACCGTGCGCGTGGTCACGTGGATCAGATCCGAGCGATCGTAGATGCGCTCGATATGCACGCCCGGCGGCAGGATGCCCGAACTGTTGATCCTGCGAACCTCGGCCTTCACGCGTTCTATGGTGGGCATGCTCTGCTCGCCCCGGCGCATGAGGACGATGCCCTGCACGATATCGTCATCGTCGCCGAGGCCGGCGATGCCGAGCCGCGGCTGGTGCCCGATCTGGATGCCGGCCACGTCCTCGACCCGCACCGCCACGCCGTGATTGACGGCGACCATGGTGTGCGCGATGTCCGCCACCGAATGGATCAGGCCGACGCCGCGCACCACCGCCGACTGCGGGCCCACTTCGACCGTCTGTCCGCCCACGTTGATGTTGCTGTTGCCCAATGCCTGCAGGACCTGCGGCAGCGTGACGCCGTAGTGCTCCAGGCGGTGCTGGTCGACGTTCACGTCGTAGGTGCGCGTCTTGCCGCCCCAGCCGGTCACATCCACGACGCCCGGGACCGCCTTGAAGCGTCGCTCCAGCACCCAGTCCTCGAGGGTCTTCAGATCCGTGACGGAGTAACCCGCGGGCCCCACGACCCGGTAGCGGTAGATCTCGCCAATGGGGCTGGTGGGTGAGATCTGCGGCGTCGCGCCATTGGCCAGGGTGGGCAGCTGGGACAGCCGGTTCGTCACCCACTGCTCGGCCTGCTGGTAGGTGAAGTCGTAGGTGAACTGCACCTTCACGTCCGAAAGCCCGAACAGCGAGATGGTCCGCACCGTGCTGACGTGGGGTATCCCGGCCATCTGGATTTCGATGGGGATGGTCACGTAGCGCTCAATCTCCTCGGCCGACTGGCCGGCACTTTGCGTGACGATGTCGACCAGGGGTGGGACGGGATCCGGATAGGCCTCGATATTCAGGGCCGAGAAGCCGAGCGCCCCGGCGATGAGGGCCAGCGGCAGGAGCAGGGCCAGGAAGATGCGCTGACGCAGCGCGAAGCTGATGAGCGCGTTCACTCAGGCTGCGCCGCGGTGTCGATGAACAGGCTGCCGCTGGTGACGATGCGCTCGCCCGCCGCGAGTCCCTGCCGCACCTCGGTCAAGGTGCCGTTGCTGCGGCCCGTCCGTATCACGCGCTCCTGCAGCACCCCATCGGGACGCACCACCCACACATGGGCCTGGTCCCCTTCGCGCACGATGGCGCTTTCGGGGATGCCGGGGGAGCGGGAGTCCGCGCTGGTGAGGATCTCGGAGGTCGCGAGCATGGCGGGCTTCAGCCGGCCATCGGTATTGGGCACCACGGCGCGCACCACGACCCGATGCGTGGTGGCGTCGACTTCGGCGCCTACCGACTGCACCGTGGCGCGATAGTCATGTCCCGGCAGCGCCTGGACATGGATGAGAATGGTCTGTCCGGGTTCGACGGCGGCGGCATCGACATCCCGCACCGCGCACAGCAGCCACACACGGGACAGATCGGCGACGGTGAACAGTGCGGTCGAGTCGCCGGCCTGCACGACCTGTCCCGGCCCGACCTGGCGGTCGGTCACCAGCCCGGTGATGGGCGAGTCGATGGTCGTCGAAGGATTCACGATGCCGCCGGCCTCGAGGGCCTGGATCTGCGCCTGCGAGATGCCGAGCACCCGCAGGCGGCCGCGCGCCGCCAAGAGGGTGGCCTCGGCCGTCGTCAGATCGGCCTGCGCCTGCTGCCAGTCCTGCAGCGATCCCCCGTGCGAGTCGTAGGCCGCATGGCGCCGCGCCTCGATGACGCGATCGAGGCGTGTCTGCGCCAGGGCCGTCACCAGGGCGCTCTGTGCGTCGAGGTTTTCACTGGCATCGAGGCTGACCAGCGGCGTCCCGCTGCTGACCCTGTCGCCGATCCCGGCCATCACCCGCAGGACCCGGCCGGAGTAGGGAGAAAAGACCTGGGTCGTGGTATCGGCATCGACCGCGATCTGCCCGTCGGCGATCACCGCATCGTGGAAGGCCGTGGTTGCGACCGTGGCGGTGCCGAGGGTCGACAGCTGTTCGCGGCTGAGCCGCACCTGACCCGCGACGGGCGCGGCGGCCGCGGCATTCGCGGAAGTTGCCGACCTCCTTGCCGCCAGCATCCACACCACCAGCACGGCCGCCGCGAGCAGCGCGACGATCATGAGGGCGCGAATCTGCCGGCCCGCCGGCAGTGCACGGCGCTGCAGGGAGGAAGGATGGTCTTGCATTTTGTGAGAGGGGCGGTCCGGCACCGGCGTTCGCGGCATCGAAGTCTAGCGGCGGGACGGTTTCCAAACCCTTACAGGCGCGGCAGCTGAAAAACCTGTATTTTCAGACGGATGCTGACCAATCGTGAGGCGGCAAACAGTCGTAAACAGTGCTTGTCGCAGGCGGCGAAAGTACACCTCGCCGTGAGCACCGCTGCGGTAAGGTTGCTGCATGATTGAAGACGCGCCCAGCCGCACGGCCTACGGTGTGGCCATGAGCCGCGCGGCGCATCAGCTCTTTGACGTCCCGCGGATATTTGAAGACCCCGTGGCTCTTGCCGTGCTGGGCCCGCAGGCGACCGGCAACCTGCGCGCACAACAGCGCCGATTCAGTGGGCGCTTCGCGCGCGCGCTGCGGGCCTTCCTCGTGGCCCGCAGCCGCATCGCCGAGGATGCGTTGGCCGAGGCCGTGGCGCGCGGCGTCCGCCAGTACGTGGTGCTGGGGGCGGGGCTGGACACCTTCGCGCACCGCAATCCGCATGCCGCATCGGGACTGCGGGTGTTCGAGGTGGACCATCCGGCGACCCAGGAATGGAAACGCCGGCTGGTGAGCCGCGCGCACCTGAAGTCTCCCGCCTCCCTGATCTATGTCCCGGTCGACTTCGAGCGCGAGCGCGTCTGCGAACGGCTGCCCGCGAACGGTTTCCAGGCGCGCGAGCCGGCCTTCTTTTCGTGGCTGGGCGTGACCATGTATCTGAGCGAGGCCGCGATCTTCGAAACCCTGCGGTTCGTGGCACAGTCCCGCGTCAGCCGCAGCGGCATCGTCTTCGATTATCTGACACTGCCGCCGCGCCATGCGTTGCTGCAACGGTGGGGAGTACGCCTGCTCAGGCGGCGGCTCGCCGCGGCCGGCGAGCCCTGGCGCACTTTTTTCGAGCGCCAGCCGCTGCAGCGGGCCCTCACGGAGCTCGGATTTGCGACCGTGAGGGATTTCGGCGCCGGCGAGATCAATGCCAGGTACTTCAGCCGCGCCGGCACGCGCTTGCGCGTCGGCGGCTTTGGCCGGGTGGTGCTGGCGCGGATCTGATCCGCTACGGGTGCTTCGGCTGCTGCAGCATCTCGATGTGATTGCCGGCCGGATCCACCGCAAGCCCGATGGTGATCCCGGTATTGCCGAACACGAACGGCGCGCGCTCCATCTTGCCGCCGGCGGCGGTGATGGCGGCGGCGGTCGCCTGGATGTCGGTGACGTTGAAGATCAGGTGCGCGACCGGATCCTGCAGATCATCGGACTTGCGATGCATGATGACGATCTGGGCGGCCGGGTTGGCCTTGGCCGATGCGACGCTGTCGCCGAAATTCAGCATCACTTCGTTTTCGCCGATGCGCTGCACTTCCTGCATGCCGAACGCGGCCTTGTAGAACTTCTCCAGGGCCGCCACGTCGGCCGCGCCGACGCGCGCCGCATTCAGCGTGACGCCGGCGTGGGCGCCCAGCGCCACTGCCAGGGCGGCCCCCAGGCCCATCCGTGCGACCGTTTTTCCGATACCGATCATGAGTCTCCCCCTTCTTGGTTCAAAACCTGTCGTCAGCCGATGTCCGATCATAGCGCTTCGGGTTGCCGCGCTGTAAAAACGCAGACGCCGGAAGGGCGGGGCTGCCGCGCCTTCCGGCGTCCTGTTTCCTGCAGTGCGGTCGATCAGGCCGCGGGCTTGTTCGCCTTCGCGATGATCTCGTCGGCCACGTTGCGCGGCACGGGATCGTAGTGCGAGAACTCCATGGTGTACGAGGCACGACCGCTGGTCATGCCGCGCAGGTGCCCGATGTAGCCGAACATCTCCGACAGCGGCACGGTCGCGACGACCGCGACGTTGGTGCCGCGCTCCAGCTGATCCTGGATGGCGCCGCGACGGCGGTTGATGTCACCGATGACATCGCCCAGGTAGTCGCCCGGAGTCACGGTCTCCACCTTCATGACGGGCTCGAGCAGGATCGGACCGGCCTTGCGCATGGCCTCCCGGAAGCAGGCCTTGGCCGCGATCTCGAACGTCAGGGCGTTGGAGTCCACGTCGTGGTAGCTGCCGTCGGTGAGGGTCGCCTTGAAGTCCACGGTGGGGAACTTGGCCAGCACGCCTTCTTCCATCTGCTGCCGCAGTCCCTTCTCGACCGAAGGTACGTACTCGCGCGGTACCGAGCCGCCGACGGTCTCATCGACGAACTCGAATCCCTTGGAACGTTCCTGCGGCTCGAACGTGATCCACACTTCGGCGAACTGGCCCGAACCGCCGGTCTGCTTCTTGTGGACGTACTGTTCGTCGATGCGCTTGGTGATCGTTTCGCGATAGGCGACCTGGGGTTCGCCCATGGTGCCTTCGACATTGAACTCGGTGCGCATGCGGTCGAGGGTCACCTCCAGGTGCAGCTCGCCCATGCCGCGCAGCAGGGTCTGGCCGGTATCCCGGTCGGTCTCCAGTCGCAGCGATGGATCGGCGCGGACCATCTTGCCCAGGGCGGCGCCGAACTTCTCCTGGTCGGCCTTGTTCTTCGCGGTCACCGACACGCTGATGACGGGTTCGGGGAACCGCATGCGTTCCAGGATCACCGGATTGGCCGCATCGCTGAGCGTGTCACCGGTTTCGGTATCGCTCAGGGAGACCAGCGCGATGATGTCACCGGCACGCGCCTCTTCGATGGGATTGGCTTCCTTCGCGAACATCTCGACCATGCGGCCGATCTTCTCGCGCTTGCCGCGGGTGGTGTTCTGCACCGACGCGCCCTTGACCAGCACGCCTGAATAGACGCGTACGAAGGTGAGCGCGCCGTAGGCGTCGTTGATGACCTTGAACGCCAGCGCCGAGAACGGCTCGTCATCCGAGCACTTGCGCTCGCCATTGGGATGGCCGTCGGCATCCACGGTGTTGATGGCGGCAACGTCGGTCGGGGCGGGCAGGTAGTCCACCACGGCATCCAGCACCTGCTGTACGCCCTTGTTCTTGTACGAGGAACCGCACAGGACCGGGTTGAAGGCGGAGGAGATGGTGCCCTTGCGCAGGCACGCACGCAGCGTCGCCGCGGACGGGATCTTGGCGTCGCTCAGATAGGCTTCCATGGCTTCATCGTCCATCTCCAGGCAGGTGTCCACCAGCTCGGAACGGTACTGCTCGATCTTGGTCAGCAGCTTGATGTCGCCGGGGTTCGTCAGCCCCACTTCCTTCGCCAGGTCGGGCGTCACCTCCAGCACACGCCACTCGGCATCCTTGTCATCGGAGTCCCACACCAGGGCCTTCATCTCGACCAGGTCGATCATGCCCTTGAAATCGTCTTCCGAACCGATCGGCAGCTGCACGGGCAGCGGGCGGGCGCCGAGGCGCTTCTTGATCATGTCCACGCAGCGCTCGAAGTTGGCGCCGCTGCGGTCCATCTTGTTAACGTAGCAGATGCGCGGCACGTCGTAGTTGTCCGCCAGGCGCCAGTTGGTCTCCGACTGCGGCTCGACGCCTGCCACGCCGTCGAAGACCACCACCGCGCCGTCGAGCACGCGCAGGGAGCGGTTCACCTCGATGGTGAAGTCCACGTGCCCCGGGGTGTCGATGAGGTTGATCTTCTTGTCGCGCCAGAAGGTGGACACCGCCGCGCTCTGAATCGTGATGCCACGCTTCTGCTCCTGCTCCAGGTAGTCAGTGGTGGTGGACGTCTTCAGGTCCTTGGTGTCATGGATGTCGATGATCGTGTGCTTGCGCCCCGTGTAGTAAAGGATGCGCTCGGTCGTCGTGGTCTTACCGGCGTCAACGTGGGCGATGATGCCGATGTTGCGGATGTCGGCAAGGGCGGTCGTTCGGGCCATGTCAGGTTTCCATTACAGTTCTTGGGCGTGAATACGGGTGCCCGCCGAAAGCGCTGCACGCCGCGGTAGCGATGCAGTCGGCCTGTTCTGGCGCGGGCATAGGTAGCCCACCATTGTACACCACTTCTGGCTTCCTGCCGAGAGCCCGGCCGGGCCAGGGGCGGCGCTCAGGGCTTGGGCGTGGCGGCAGGGGCGGGGGTCGGGGCCGAGGACGTGCCCGGGGGTGTCCCGATCCGCATGCGGATGCCACCGGTCTGCGGGTCCTGGTATTCGCGGTTGGCCTCGCAGACATATTCCAGGATCTTGTAGCCGGGCTTGCGGACGTACTTCCAGGTGAACTGCCAGGGGCCGGTGAGGTACTGCGGGTCGGTGACCGTCACCTGGTCCTCGAAGATGTCCTTGGTCAGCATCCGCATGCGCTCGTTGATCTGCATGGCCGGGCTGTGCGGGACGCCCCGGAACTGCACTTCTTCCTTGATGCCGACGGTGTTGACGACGAGCGTGCCGTTTTCCCAGTGTCCCACCGAGTGGCCCCAGAACCCGGGTTCCGCGTCATCGATGGCGAGCTGCTTCTCGTTCAGGTAGATGCGCCGCACCTGGTTGTAGGCCTCTTCGATGATCGTGATCTGGCCCGGGGTCTGCAGCACCTCCATGGGAAACATCGCCATCATCATGGCCGGCATGCCGTCGGGCAGGCACTTGGCGTAACCGCCGTACAGCGGCTCGCCGCGGGCATCGGCCTCCTTGGCGGCCTGTTGCTGCGCCTGCCACTGGGCCAGGTACCGGGGCTTCAGCGGCGGCGGTGGCACCGGCGCGACGGCCGTGACCCGCGGGTCCAGTGTCTGGGTGGTGTACCGGTCCCAGGTCCCGGTCATTTCCGGATGGCTGACGGGTTGCGCGGCAAGGGCGCCGGACGCCAGGGCGAGCGCCAGCATCGGCGCGGCACGGCGGAAGGTTCTGGTCATGCGGGCCTACTGGATGCTGGCCTTGCCGGCCGGCGCGCCATTGTCGAACTTGCGGCCGTCGGCCAGCGTGACCTGCTTGAGCAGGCCGCCGGCCTCGCCGGTGCGCAGCGGGGCGATGATGGTCGTGATCTTGTCGCCGACCCTGATCATGTTGAACTTCCAACCGACGCGGTCGAGGATGCCGGGGTTGGCGCACTCGATCGTGTAGTGCTTCAGGTTCCCCTCGTCGGTGGGTACGTCCAGATCGATGTAGACATGCGGGTTGGTCCACTGGAAGTGGGTCACCGTCCCGGAGATCTTGATCTGGTGATCATGGTCGAACATGGCGAACGAATGATGGGCCTGCGCGGCCGCCCCCATCAGCAGCAATCCCGCCAGTGCCAGCCGGCCCAGGGCGCTCATCGAGTTATCCATCCTGCCCGTCCCCCTCATCCGTGTGGTCGCCAGCGGCGCCCGTTTTGCTCTCGAAAGCATAGCACCTCTTCGGCGACGGCCGGCATCCCAAGGCTGATACAATTGCGCGTTTTGCACTTTCCAAGAGCCCATACCTTTTTCCGGGATTGAAATGACCACCGCCAAGATCATCTACACGCTGACCGATGAGGCGCCCGCACTCGCGACCTATTCCCTGCTGCCGATCGTGCAGGCCTTCACCCGCACGGCCGGGATCACCGTGGAAACGCGCGACATCTCCCTTGCCGGGCGGGTCATTGCGAACTTTCCGGACCACCTCCCGCAGGCGCAGCAGCAGGCCGACGACCTGACGGAGCTGGGTGAACTTGCCAAGACACCCGAAGCCAACATCATCAAGCTGCCGAACATCTCCGCATCGCTGCCGCAGCTGAAGGCTGCCATCGGCGAACTCAATGGGCAGGGAATCGCCGTCCCGCAATACCCGGAGGATCCGCAGGACGACGCGCAGAAGAAACTCAAGGCGCGCTTCGCCAGGGTCCTGGGCAGCGCCGTCAACCCGGTGCTGCGCGAGGGCAACTCGGACCGGCGCGTGGCCAAGGCGGTGAAGAACTACGCCAGGACGCATCCGCACTCGATGGGTGCCTGGAAGCCGGACTCCCCGACCCATGTGGCGAGCATGAGCGGCGGGGACTTCTACGGCAACGAACAGGCGGCGCTGATCGCCCGGCCCGGCACGTTGCGCATCGAGTTCAGCGACGGCAGCGGCAAGGTGACGGTGCTCAAGGACGGCATCAAGGTACAGGCCGCCGAACTCATCAGTTCGACCTTCATGCACGCCGATGCGCTGCGCGCCTACTTCGAGACCCAGATCCAGGACGCGAAGGCCAAGGGCCTGTTGCTGTCGCTGCACCTGAAGGCGACGATGATGAAGGTGTCCGATCCCATCATGTTCGGGCACGCCGTCTCGGTGTACTACAAGGACGTGTTCGCCAGGCATGCGGCGCTCTTCGCCCAGATCGGAGTGGATCCGAACAACGGCATCGGCGATGTCTATGCGAAGATCCAGTCGCTGCCGCCGCAGCAGAAGGCGCAGGTCGAAGCCGACATCGCGGCCACCTACCAGTCCCGTCCGCCGCTGGCGATGGTGGACTCGGACCGCGGCATCACCAATCTGCACGTGCCCAGCGACGTCATCATCGACGCCAGCATGCCCGCGGCCATCCGCACCTCCGGGCGCATGTGGGGGCCGGACGGCAAGGCGCATGACATGAAGGCGATGATCCCGGACCGCTGCTATGCCGGGGTCTACCAGGCCGTCATCGACGACTGCCGCCGGTACGGGGCCTATGACGTGGCCACCATGGGCAATGTCAGCAACGTGGGCCTGATGGCCCAGGCCGCCGAGGAGTACGGATCCCACGACAAGACCTTCAAGATGCCGGCCGACGGAGTCGTGCGGGTCATCGATGCCGGGGGCAAGGTGCTCACCGAGCACAAGGTTTCCAGGGGCGACATCTGGCGCATGTGCCAGACCAAGGACCTGCCGATCCAGGACTGGGTGAAACTGGGCGTGAACCGCGCCCGGGCGACCGGTCAGAGCGCGATCTTCTGGCTCGACGAGCAGCGCGCCTACGACCGGCTGCTGATCGAGAAGGTGAAGACCTATCTCAAGGACCACGACACGGGCGGCCTGGACATCCGCATTCTCTCGCCGGTGGCCGCCGTGGCAGCCACCATGCAGCGGGTGCGCGCCGGCCAGGACACCATCTCGGTGACCGGCAACGTGCTGCGCGATTATCTCACGGACCTGTTCCCGATCCTGGAACTCGGCACCAGCGCCAAGATGCTGTCGATCGTGCCGCTGCTGGCCGGTGGCGGCATGTACGAGACCGGTGCCGGCGGCTCCGCGCCCAAGCACGTGCAGCAGTTCCTCGAAGAGGGCCACCTGCGCTGGGACTCGCTCGGCGAGTTCCTCGCCCTCCAGGTCTCCATCGAAGAGCTGGGGGCGAAGAGCGGCAACCGCGCGGCACAGACGGTGGCGCGGGCCCTGGATGCCGCCAACGGCAAGTTCCTCGACAACGACAAGTCTCCGCAGCGCAAGGCCGGCGAGATCGACAATCGCGGCAGCCATTTCTACCTGGCGCTGTATTGGGCGCAGGCGCTCGCGGCGCAGACCGAGGATGAACGGTTGCGTGCGAAGTTCGCGCCCATCGCCGCCGAGCTCGCCCGCGAGGAGGCGAAGATCGTCGGCGAGTTGACTGCGGCGCAGGGCAGGCCTGTGGACATCGGTGGCTACTACCATCCGGACCCGGCCAAATGCTCGGCCGCCATGCGGCCCAGCGCGACCTTCAATCGGGTTCTCGCAACCCTGGGCTGACCGCGGTCAGCGCGCCGCGGGTATCGTCACCGGCGTCCGGGCGCAACTGTCGCGCACGCCGCGTCCGCAGGTCCTGGGTTGCAGGGTCCGCGTCAGGCACACCCGCACCTCGGAGAGTTCACCGCGGCTGCAGCCTACGGTCATGGAATGCGGGGGCAGGCCCGGGTTGGCACCGCGGAACGCAGCCAGGATCTGCGTGGCGTCGAGCTGCTGGTCCGTGCGCGGCGCCTCGAAGGGTGCGGGGATGTGCACCGCCGCAAGGGCCCGGTCCGCGCTGCGGAAATACTCGACGGCGCTCAGACCACTGCAGGTGCCATGGCGCTGCCACTCATGCCGCATGAGCTGCGGGCTCGGGTACAGCGTGCGGCCGATGGCTGCGGCTTCGCGGTCCAGCGTGGCTTCGGCCGCGCACTCCTGCGGATATCCGCCCGCATCGAACTGCGGCCACAGGCCGTGCAGCACGAAGCCGAATCCATGACCCTGGCACTGATCGCGATCGCCAGGGTGCACCAGGCAATAGCTGGGCGACCACGACAGCGTCAGCAGGTAGTAGTCGAACTGGCCGGGTGCGCCGCCTGCCGGCACGCCGTACCGGTGTCGCGCCTCGGCGCAGGGGGACAGGAGCAGCAAAGCAGCTGCCATCCACGCCGACGAGTTGCATAGAATGCGGGAGAGTCTCATGGCCGCATCGTGCACAGGCGACGGTTGGCAGCGCAAGGGGAAAGAATTGGCCGAAGACATGTCCGTACTGAGCCGCAGCGCCGAGCCGGCCGACCACATCGTGGCCTACGGCGCCGATCCGGCGCAGGTCCTGGAGGTCCGCACCGGCCATGAACACGCGAACGAACGACCGCTGCTGGTGCTGATCCATGGCGGCTTCTGGCGCCCGGACATCGATCGGGCACACCTGCGACCGATGGCGGATGCCCTCGCGGCGGAGGGCTGGTCCACGGCGTTGCCGGAATACGCGCGCGTGGCGCGCGATCCGGCGCCGACGCTGGCGGACCTGACCGCGGCCCTGGAACGGGCCACCGCCCTGGTGAAGCATCACAACGGCAAGATCGTGCTGGTGGGGCATTCGGCCGGCGGGCACCTCGCCTTGTGGGCGGCGGCGGCCGGCATCTGTCCGCCACTGTCCGGGACGCTGGGCCTGGCGCCGGCGGCTGATCTGCTGCTGGCCCACGAGCTCGGACTCGGAAGCGGCGCGGTGGCCCGTTTCCTCGGTGCGGATCCCGTCAGCCGTCCGGATCTGGATCCGCGACAGATGGCAGCACCCGCCACCGCCACCGCGATCGTGCACGGTGCGGAGGATGAAACCGTGCCGCTGGTCGTGAGCGAGTCCTATGTGGCGGCGCATCCCCAGGTACGGCTGACGACCATCGCGGGCGCCGGACATTTCGCGCTGATCGATCCGCTGTCGCGCGCCTGGTCGAGCGTAGTCGCCGAACTCAGCCGCCTGAGCGCATGAGAGAGATCCCGGGCCGGCCGTAATGGCCAAGCTTGAAGGTCGCCTGATGGCGACGGTTTGTAATTGACGGCCGGGGGCCCTACAAGGGTGCACCGTCAATCCATGCCGTTGCCCATCGATGATCCATTCAATACCGCGTCGCCATCGCTATGGCCTGCTATCGCTTCTGATTCTGATCCTGAGCGCCTGCGGCGGCTCCGATGGTTCCGGCCCGTCAGCCACCACTGGCAGTACCGCCGGTACCAATACCGGCACCCCCTCGGGCACGGGCGCCACTGCCGGCAGCACAACGACCGGCACCAGCACGGGCAGCTCAGGCAGCAGCACCAGCACCAGCTCCAACACCAGCAGCAGCTCCAACACCAGCAGCAGCTCCGGTAGCGGCACGGGCAGCAGCGGCTCGGGCGCCGGCACCGGTCCCGCCGCACTGCTGGCCGCAAAGCTCGGCAAGCCCGGGCAGCTGCTGGTGGGATTCGGAGGCCAGGGCGGGCTTGCGAATCCGGACGCTTCGATCACTTCGCAGGGTCTCCATATCGACATCTACGAGCGCTACCTCGGGATGGGCGACTGGACCAGCTGGAACCAGAATCCCGATTTCGTCGGCGTGGTCACCGAGGCCGCGGATGCGCTGGGCGCGGTTCCCATGTTCACCTACTACCAGATGGCCAACGAGGGTCAGAACAACACGGCAGTGCTGAACGATGTGAGCTTCATGACGACCTATTGGGCACGCGTCCTGGTGATGTTCAAGGACCTGGGTACGTATGCGAAGCCGGCGTTGGTCAATCTGGAGCCGGATTTCTGGGATTACATGGAACAGGCGGCGACCAGTGGCAATCCGGCGACCGTCACGGCGCTGGTCCACGACAGTTCGGTCGCGAATCCGGACTGCGCGGCGCTGCCCGACAACGTGGCAGGTGTCGCGCAGTGCCTGCTGGTGCTGGCACGCAAGTACGCGCCGAAGGCGTATATCGGTTTCCCGGTGTCCAGCTGGGGCGGTACTTCGGAAGCCGCGAATCTTGCCTGGATGAGCGCCATGGGTGCGCAGAACGCCGACTTCATCGTCGAGCAGACCCTGGACCGGGATGCCGGGTGCTACGAAGTGGTGCCGCAGCCGAGTGCCTGTACCAATGCCGACAACATCGTCTGGTACTGGGATGAAACCAATACCACGCATCCGAATTTCCAGGACCATCTGTCCAGGGTGCAGGCCGACCACGCCGGTCTCAAGAACCTGCCGGTCATCTGGTGGCAGACGCCCGAAGGGGTTCCGTCCGCGACCCCGGGGGGCACGCAGTTCCACTACCGCGACAACCGGGTGCACTATTTCCTGACGCACCCGACGCAGCTGACGGCGGTCGGCGGCCTGGGCGTGGTGTTCGGCAATGGTGAGAGCACCCAGACCAATATCGGCACCGACGGCGGGC
>DATJTJ010000100.1:0-12649 GCA_035503515.1 Steroidobacteraceae bacterium | reverse complement strand
GTTGCGGTACAGCAATACTCCAGCAACGGCTTCTATCGCAACGAATACCTGGGTCGTGACAGCACCGATGGCGATGATGAGCTCACCGTGCGTGCCCGCTGGCGCTTCCAGCCCGCGGCCGATCTGCGCGTCGACCTGACGGTGTTCGACATCCGCATCAACGACGGCTACGACGCCTGGGACCTGGCCAATGACCGTACCACGCAGACCGATCAGCCGGGCCAGGACGCCCAGGACTCCGCGGCCGCGTCGCTGAAGCTCACCTGGTCGGGGCTGGGACCCACGACGCTGACCTTCATCGGCACGTTCGCCAATTCGCATATCCGCTATTCCTACGACTCCGACTTCGGCAACCCGCAGCTGTGGGCGCCGTTCACCTACCAGTACGCGGATTCGCAGGTGCGGGAGCGGGGTACGCACAGCCTGGAGCTGCGCCTGGCGAACACCCAATCCGCGCTCGTCAACTGGCTGGTGGGGATCTACCAGCTGAATCTGTGGGAGAGTCTCGCCGACAGCGAACCGGGCGTGTATGCCGATCCGGGTGATCCGGACAGCGATTCCCAGACATTCAACGTCACCGACAGCCATTTCCATTCGGTGAACACGGCGATGTTCGCGGCGCTGGACGGCGCGCTCGGCCCACACTGGCACTGGACCCTCGGCGCCAGGGCGGAGCGCCGCACCGCCGACTATCACGACGTGAGCGATGACCTCGACGCCCCGGACCCGCTGACCCACGCGTTCGCGCCCGTCGATCACCTGTGGGGTGGCAATGCTTCCCTGCAATACCGGGTGCAGCCCGGGCAGAACCTGTATCTGAGCATCGGACGCGGCTACAAGGCCGGCGGCTTCAATCTGGGGCCGGGATTGCCCGCGAACCAGATCCTGTTCCAGCCCGA
This sequence comes from Steroidobacteraceae bacterium, assembly GCA_035503515.1. Lineage (GTDB taxonomy): Bacteria > Pseudomonadota > Gammaproteobacteria > Steroidobacterales > Steroidobacteraceae > DAIDKA01. The sequence goes on along the minus strand of DATJTJ010000100.1, from coordinate 11,750 downwards.
ATCGGACGTCAATTTCGAAACCGGCTACAAGGCGGATCTGTTCGCCCACCGGCTGCGCGTGGACGCGGACATCTTCTACACCCATCGCACCGGACTGCAGCTGCAGACCGGCGAACAACTGGTACCCAACGATCCGACGACCTTCGTGCTCTACAACGTCAACGCGCCCGATGGCCGCAACTATGGCCTGGAGTCCGATGTCGCCTGGACGCCGGTGGACCTGCTGGAGCTGGGCGCCTCGGCGGGGACGCTGAATTCGAGCTACCACGGGCTGACGCTCGATGGCGAGATACTCCCGGACCGCGCCTTGCCGCATGCGCCCAGCTGGCAGGGCTCGCTGTCCGCGACGCTGCACATTCCGCGCGGCGCGTATCTGCGCGCCGACGTCACCGGCCGCGGCAGCTTCTACTACGACCTGCCGGCCCTGGATCCGTACAGCAGCCACGCCTACGTGCTGTTGAACCTGAAGGCAGGCGTCATCCGGGATCGCTGGTCGGCGGATCTGTGGATCCGCAACGTGACGGATCGCGACTACGCCGTGCGCGGCTTCTATTTCGCCGATGTGCCGCCGGACTTTGCGTACCAGCAGTTCCTGCAGCTGGGCGCGCCGCGCCAGATCGGTGCGACCGTATCGTATTCGTTCAAGTGATCACAGGAGCGCCTGCGCATGGACATCGCGGTTGAACTGAGCCTGTACCCCCTGGATCAGGACCGAGTGCCCAGGATCAAGGATTTCATCGGGCGGTTGCACGGCGTCGAGGGCGTGCGGGTGATCACCAACAGTCTCAGTACCCAGGTCGTGGGTCCCTTCGAGCTGGTGTTCGCGGCACTGGAACGCGAAATCCGCACGACCTTCGAGCATGTGGACAAATCGGTCGTGGTCATGAAGGTCATCGGTCCCCTGACCGATGCCGGCCTCATCAAGTGACGACAGAGCTCCTCGCCGCCTGGCGGGCGATGTCCGTGGCCGAGGTGATCGCCGTGGTCCTCGGTGTCGTGTATCTGGTGCTCGCCGTGCGCCGCAGCCGCTGGTGCTGGGTTGCCGGCGGCATCAGCTCCGCGATCATGATCTGGCTTTCGGCCGAAAAGCAGCTGCCGATGCAGGCGTGGCTCAACGTGTACTACGTGGTCGTGTCCGTCTACGGCTGGTGGCGCTGGACTGACGCGCAGGTGCCCCAGCCTCCGGTGACACTGCTGCCGCTGCGCTGGCACCTCGCGGGCGTGGCTGCCGTGGTGATCGTGAGCGTGCTCACCGCGCAATACCTGGTGCGCGAGACGCAGGCGGCGTGGCCCTACCTCGATTCGCTCACGACCTGGGGAAGTCTGTTCACCACGTGGCTCGTGGCCCGCGTCAAGCTCGAGAACTGGGCTTACTGGTTCCTCATCGATGCGGTGGAGGCCTACCTGTTCTTCGAGCAGAAGTTGTACCTGGTGGGCCTGATGACCACGGCCACCCTGCTGGTCATCGTCCTCGGCCATCGTTCCTGGTGGCGGACCTGGCGTCAGCAGGCCGGGGCGGCGGTGGCGGTGGGCGCATGACTGCAGACGGCGCGGACTGGCGGCGGGCACGGGCGCAGGTTCCCGGCGCCCAGGCGCCCACGGGGGTCGAGGTCACGCCGCTGACCGGGGGTACGAGCAATTCCACCTTTCGCGTCGTCACCCGGGACGGAGCCTTCGTCGTGCGGCTGCACGATCCGCTCGGTACGGACCTGGGCGTGGACCGGCGGCGTGAGGCGCTGCTGCAGTCGGTCGCCGCTTCGGCAGGACTTGCCGGACGGGTGATTGCGGCAGACCCCGCCGGGCGCTACCTGGTGAGCGAATTCCTGGACGGTGCCCCCTGGCAGCCCGGGGATCTCGAGGATCGGACTCGCCTGCGGCAGCTGGGCGAGCGATTCGGGCAGCTGCACAGCCTCGCGGCTCCGGTCGTGACACCCCTGGATCTCGAGGCCCTCCTGGAGCGACACGCCGCCCACATCGCCGCGCTCGAGCCCGCAGCCGGGCGCCTGTTCGCGCCCCAGGTGGTCTCGGCCCGCGAGATCCTCAAACGACAGGCGGATGCGGGCCGGGCACCCTGCATCCTCCACGGTGATCCGACGCATTCGAACTTCATCGGCACGCCGCCGCGCTTCATCGACTGGGAGTACGCAACGGTCGGCGACCCCCTGGCGGACCTGGCCTGCCTGCTTGCGTACTATCCGCAGATCCTGCCGCACGCCCGGATTCTGCTTGACAGCTGCGGCCTGGCCGCCCGCGTGCCCTTGAGCGCTCTGCAGGCGCTGGTGAGCGTCTACCGGCTGGCATCGGACCTGTGGTGGCGGCGGCTGGAACTTGCCCGGCGCCACCCGCCCCCGGCACACTAGCGGCTTTTGGCCCAAGGGATTTTCGGAGCGGATTCATGCCTTTGCTGCGAGTGGTTGATCGGGACGGAGTTGAGCATCAGGTCGAGGCGAAGACCGGACTCAAGGTCATGGAGACGCTGCGGGACCTGGAGTACGGGGTGGCGGCCATTTGCGGCGGGATGTGCTCCTGTGCCACCTGCCACGTGTACGTGGATCCGGAATGGTTGGGGAAACTCCCGGCGGCGATGTCGGACGAGCGCGAACTGCTTGCGGACCTGTCGCATCGTGAACCGAATTCACGACTGTCCTGCCAGATCGAGTTCACCGAGGCGCTCGCGGGCCTGCGCGTCACGGTGGCGCCCGACGAATGAGCTGGGTACTGGCATTGCTGTTCCTGGCCGGAGCAATCCTGCTGGGCCGCATTTATTACGGCATTCGCCAGATGAAGGAGAAGACGGAGAAGGATTGGGACGCCAGGCTCATCGATCGGCTGCGTGCCGCGGGCAGTGATCCGTTCTCGCCGCACGAGGTCGATTTCTTCATGGCCATGCCTTCGGAAGCCGAAGGTCGCGCGGTGGCCGCGATCCTCGAAGGCGAAGGCTATCGGGTCGATGTGAAGCCGGCGCCGGACAATCCCGGCGACCATCCCTTCAGCCTGCACTTCACCAAGGCGATCCGGCTGTCGGTGCCGGGAATGCGCGAGCTCACCGCGCGCTTCCAGGCCCTCGCCAAGGAACACGGTGGCCACTACGACGGCTGGTCCGCGCCGGTCGTGCCGATGGCTTCGAAGCCCCCGATCTGACTCAGCGCTTCTCCGTCTGGCGGCGCACGGCCTCGGCCGCGGCGGCGATCGCCGCGGGGTCGCCCAGATAGCGGCTGGAACGCGGCGCAAGCTTCGCGTCCAGCTCGTACAGCAGCGGCACGCCCGTCGGGATGTTCAGCTCGACAATGTCGCTTTCGGAGCGGTTGTCCAGCATCTTGACCAGCGCCCGCAGACTGTTGCCGTGGGCCGTGACCAGCACGTTGCGTCCCGCGGCGAGCTCCGCAGCAATGCGCTGGTTCCAGAAGGGCAGCACGCGGGCGAGGGTGTCCTTGAGCGACTCCGTGGCGGGCAGGAGCGCGGGATCGACGTCGCGGTAGCGCGGGTCATGGCGCGGATGGCGCGGATCATCGGGCGACAGCGCCGGCGGCGGAATGTCGTAGCTGCGGCGCCAGATCTTCACCTGCGCCTCGCCGTGCTTTTCCACCGTCTGGGACTTGTTCAGCCCCTGCAGGGCCCCGTAGTGCCGCTCGTTGAGCCGCCAGCTGCGCTCCACCGGCACCCACATGCGGTCGGTCTCATCGAGGATGAACCACAGCGTGCGGATGGCGCGCTTGAGCACGGAGGTGAAGGCGATGTCGATCGACAGCTTTTCCTTCAGGATCTGCTCGCCGGCGCTGCGCGCTTCGATGCGCCCGGCCTCCGAGAGGTCCACGTCGTGCCACCCGGTAAACAGGTTTTCGACGTTCCAGATGCTCTGGCCATGGCGGACCAGGATGAGTTTTCCAGGCACGTGATCGACCCTCCGGCGACGCTGGGTTCGTGGTTTTGATACTACCGCGAAGGGCGCGCAGCGTCTTGCGCGATCACACGGCCAAGCGACGCAGAGCCTCGATGCCCACCGACAAGGTCGCAAAGTCCGCGGCGCCCGCGGCCCGCATGTCGGCCTGCATACGTTCCCATTGCGCCAGGTCGCGGGCGCTGGCGCTGATCCAGGCGTCGATGCGCGCAGCAGGACTGCCCCGGCGCGCCAGTGCCAGCGCCTTGTGCGCCAGCGCCCGATGGGACTGGTACAGGCTGTCGCGCAGGCCGGTGCGCGCCACGACCTGCCAGTTGCCATCGATCTGCAGCGCCTCCACCTGCGCATGGATCCAGTCCAGGCCCAGCCGGGCGCCGAGACCGAAGTAGACGTGGGCGGCGTCAGTGACGGGCACCTTGGCGCCCGCCGCCAGTTCCACGATATCCAGCGTGCAGTTCTGCGCATCGAGCAGCGCGAGGCGTTTCGCCAGCGGGTGCGGGACGCGGGCGTCGGTATATCTCGCGAGCACGGCCAGGTAGTTGCTGCGCCACTGGCCCGCCAGTGCCTCGGCGAGGTGTGCGGTCAGGGTGCGGACCGAGCCGCGCAGTTTTCCCACCGCCGCATCGATGGACAGGTCCTGGCGATACTTGAGCAACCAGTAGCTCAGGTGCCGCAGCAGCCGGCTGGTCTCATTCAGCATGGCGTACTGGATCTCGGCCGGTACGCGATTGTCCAGGCCTTCGATGTGCGCCCACAGATCCCGGGTCTCGAACACCTCGCGCGCCGCGGTGTAGGCGCGCGCCACCCGCGCCGGGGAGGCGCCGGTCTCCTCCTGCGCACGATTGACGAAGGCCGGACCCATCCGGTTCACCAGGCTGTTGGTGGTCGCCGTGGCGATGATCTCGCGGCGCAGCCGGTGTCTGCCGATGGCGCGCGCGAAGCGTCCGCGGACCGCCTCGGGAAAGTACCGTTCCAGTTCCTGCGACAGGTACGGATCCTCGGGCACGTCCGACTGCACCAGGTGATGGCTGAGCCAGATCTTGCCGTAGGACAGCAGCACGGCGAGCTCGGGGCGAGTCAGACCCCTGGACTGCTTGTGCCGCTGCGCGACCGCCTCGTCGTCGGGCAGGAACTCGATGCGCCGGTTCAGGTCGCCACTGTGCTCCAGCTGCCGCATCAGGTGCTGATGTTCCGGGAGCCGCGCGACGGCCTGTGCTTCGAGGATGCTCAGCGCCTGGCTCTGCAGATAGTTGTTGCGCAGGACCAGCGCCGCCACGTCCGCGGTCATGCGGGTGAGCAGCCGGTCCCGTGCTTTGAGAGCAAGCTTGCCGGCGGCGACCTGCGGGTTGAGCAGAATCTTCAGGTTCACCTCCACATCGGAGGTATTGACGCCGGCGGAGTTGTCGATGAAATCCGTGTTCAGCCGCCCGCCCTGCAGCGCGTATTCGATCCGCCCCTGCTGCGACAGCCCGAGGTTGCCGCCTTCGCCGACCACCCTGGCGCGCAGCTCCGCGCCATTGATCCGCAGCGCATCGTTGCTGCGGTCACCGATCTGGGCGTGGGTTTCGTTCGTCGCCTTCACGTAGGTGCCGATGCCACCGTTCCACAGCAGGTCCACCGGCATCATCAGGATGGCCCGGATGACCTCCAGTGGCGTGGCGGCCGCGCCGGTCAGGCCGAGCAGGGCGCGCGCCTCGCCCGACAGCGCGATCGATTTCGCGCCGCGCGGGAATACGCCACCGCCGCGGGAGATGAGTTTTCGCGAGTAGTCGTCCCAGGAGGAGGCCGGCAGCGCGAACAACCGCTGCCGCTCGGCGAACGAGGCCGCAGGGTCCGGGGCCGGATCCAGGAAGATATGCCGGTGATCGAAGGCTGCGACCAGCCGGATGTGCTTCGACAGCAGCATCCCGTTGCCGAACACATCCCCGGACATGTCCCCGATGCCGCACACCGTGAAGTCCTCGGCCTGGATATCGCGGCCCAGTTCGCGGAAATGGCGCTTCACGGATTCCCATGCACCGCGCGCCGTGATGCCCATCTTCTTGTGGTCGTAACCTGCCGAGCCCCCCGAGGCGAACGCATCCCCCAGCCAGAACGAGTACTCGGCGGAGATGGCATTGGCGATATCCGAGAAGCTCGCCGTGCCCTTGTCCGCGGCGACCACCAGGTAGGGATCGTCGGGATCGCGCCGTGTCACCTGCCGTGGCGGCACGACCTGCAGATTCACGATGTTGTCGGTGATGTCGAGCAGGCCGCGCATGAACAGCTGGTAGCAGCGGATGCCTTCGCGCTGACGGTCGGCGGCCGTCGTGGCCTGCGGGCGCTTGACGACGAAGCCACCCTTGGCGCCCATGGGCACGATGACCGTGTTCTTGACGTTCTGCGCCTTCATCAGTCCCAGCACTTCGGTGCGGAAATCCTCACGCCGGTCGGACCAGCGGATGCCGCCACGCGCAACCTGCGCCATGCGCAGGTGAATGGCCTCGACCTCGGGGCTGTACACGAACACTTCGAACAGCGGCCGCGGCAGGGGCAGCTCGGGAATCGCATGCGAGTCCAGTTTCAGCGACAGGCATGGGCGTGATGCGCCATCGACGGTTTGCCAGAAGTTGGTGCGCACGATGGCGCGGATCACGTGCAGGAAGGCCCGCAGGATGCGGTCGGCGTCCAGGCTCGTCACCGCCTCGAGGTCCCGCGCGATGGCATCCTCCAGGGGCTGGATCCTGGCGCGGGCCGCGGGCGAGCGCGCCGGATTGAGCTGACGTTCGAACAGTTCGAAAAGTCGCCGGGCGAGTCGCGGGTTCGCCTGCAGCACACGCTCCATGTAGGCCTGGCTGAAGGGCAGGCCGGTCTGCAGCAGGTAGCGCCCGCAGGCGCGCAGCACCATGATCTCGCGCACGCCCAGCCCGGTCAGCGGCAGCAGCCGGTTGAAGCCGTCGTTTTCGGAAAGCCCCGTCCAGACGCACTCGATCGCGGCGGTGAGCTTGCCGCCGAGCCTGCCGATGTCGAACGGGGTGGCATGGGCCAGCTCGAAGTCCTGGATGCGCACCGGCGTGTCCGCCGGCCAGCGGATTTCATAGGGCTGCTCGGCAATGACGCGCAGCCCGAAGTTCTCCATCACCGGCACGACGTCGGAGATGGAAACCGCGGCGCCGCGCCGGAACAGGGTCAGGTGCAGCTGCGTGTCCGCCTCACCGGCGGCCCGATGCAGCCGCAGCCGCATCGCGCCTGGTTCCGGGCCCAGCGCCACGAGTTCGGCGATGTCCGCCAGCGCCGCTGCGGGTGAGACCTGCTCGGTGTAGGCCGCCGGGAACACGCCTGCGAACTGCGACCACAGCACCAGTGCCGCGGCTTCATCCATGCCGGACGTCAGTGCATCGCGCAGACCGGCCTGCCAGGTGGAAGCGGCGCGCGCCAGCGCGCGTTCTATCCGCGCCGGGTCGGTCCGCAGCCGGGGCCGATCGCCCAGGCGTACCACGACGTACAGCCGCGCCAGGGTGGATTCCGAGAGCTGCACCTGGGTCTCCACCGCCTCGCCGCCGAACTCCCCGAGCAGCACCGCCTCGATGCGCGAGCGCACCCTGGAGTCGTAGCGATCGCGCGGCACGTACACCAGGCAGGAGTAGAAGCGGTCGAACGGGTCGCGCCGCGCGAACAGGCGCACCTGCGCCCGCTCGTAGAGATTGACGATGCCGCGGACGTTGCGGATCAGCTCGGGGATGGTGGCCTGGAAGAGCTCATCGCGGGGGTACGTCTCCAGGACGTGCAGCAGCGCCTTGGCGTCGTGGCTGTGGGGCGCGGCGTTGAAGGCGCCGACGACGGCCTCGATCTTGTCCTTCAGCATCGGGATCGATCGCGGGCTGCTCTCGTAGGCCGAGGACGTCCACAGTCCCAGGAAGCGGTGCTCGCCCGTGACCCGGCCGCGCGCGTCGAAGATGCGCACGCCGACATAGTCCAGGTAGCTGCCGCGATGCACCGTCGCGCGTGAATTGGCCTTCGTGACCAGCACCGCCCGGGCCGAGCGCGCCTCGCGGCGCAATGCGCCCGTGAGCGCGGTGGGCGCCGGCGTGGCGACGCCGGGACGGGCGGCACGCAGGATGCCGAGGCCGGAGGCGGACTGCGGCAGCAGCAGATCCTTGCGCGCGCCGCGCTGCAGGCGATAGCGGCGATATCCGAGGAACGTGAAATGACCCGCGACCATCCATTCGATGAGCGCCTGGGCCTCGGTCGGATCCGACTCGGGCGGCACCCCGGGATCCTGCAGTTCACGCGCCGCGACCCGCGCCTGTTCGAGCATCGGGCGCCAGTCGGCGACCGCGACCCGCACGTCGGCGAGGGTGGCAGCCAGGGTGCGGGTCAGCAGTCTCAGCCGTTGCGGATCGATCTGCCGGTCCACTTCAAACAACTGCCAGGACTCGCGCCGCGCGGCGCTGCCGTCCGCCATCGAGAGCAGACGGCCGGCGCGGTCCCGCCGGACCTCGAACAGCGGATGGATGATCAGGTGCACGCCGATTCCCAGACGATTGAACGCGAGGAACAGCGAGTCCACCAGGAACGGCATGTCGTCGGTGACCACGGCCACGAGGGTGTGCGCGCCGGGCCTATCCGCGCCGCGCGCGTCATCCGTCAGCTGCGCGTCGAGGACGCTCACCAGCGGCCGGCCCGGCGGGCGTCGTTCGCCTGCCCGCCGGTGCGCGAGCGCGATGCGTGCCAGATAGGATGGGTCGCGCGCCGCGAGATCCTCCTGCGCGACGCCCATGAAGTAGCGCCGCAGGAAGGATCCGTCGTCAGTAGCGCCTGCCTTGCGCGCCGGGCCGCCCGCGGCCAACACGATGCGGTCGATGAGGCGAACCCGGACCGCGGGTATCTCGGCTGACATGCGCCGCAGTATACGCCCGGCGGTCGCGAATGATCAGGGGCGGTGCGGCCGGGACAGGTACTGTGCCGATTGCATTTCGGTCAGGCGGCTCACCGTTCGCTGGAATTCGAACCGCAGCCGTTCGCCCTCATAGATCTGCGCGACGCCCGCAGCGGCGCTGATGACCAGTTTGACGCTGCGGTCATAGAGTTCGTCCACCAGCGCGATGAGGCGTCGCGCCGCGTCCTCGTCCGGCAGGCCCAGCACCGGGACCTGCGATACGAATACCGCGGGCCAGGTGCGTGCGACTTCGATGTAATCCTCGGTGCTGCGCGCGCCCTCACAGATGGCCCGGAAATCGAACCACACCGCCAGTGGATCCTGGCCGAGGGTTGCGATCCGTCGTCCGGCGATCTCGATCGCGCCCGGCGCGGCGTCGGCCCCGTGCGTGAGCGTCCGGTACAGCCCGGCCATGCGTGCCGCGGTCTCCGGACTCGCGCTCGGCAGGTAAGTGCCGGCCCGCGTCAGGCGGCGCAGCCGGTAGTCGGTGCCGGCGTCCATCGCGAGCACCCGCGTGTGTTGCCTGATCTCGTCGATGGCCGGCAGGAATCGCTGCCGTTGCAGCCCTTCGCGGTACAGGTCATCGGGCGCACAGTTCGAGGTGGCGACCAGCGTCACGCCGCGCGCGAACAGCGCGGCAAGCAAGGTGCCGAGGATCATCGCATCGGCGATGTCGCTGACGAAGAACTCATCGAAGCACAGCACCTGCACGCCCTCGGCGATGCCGTCGGCGACGAGTTCGAGGGGTGCCTGGTGGCCCGCATGGTCCCGCAGCCCCTGGTGGACCTCCTGCATGAAGCGGTGGAAGTGGCGGCGGCGCTTTTGCGCAAACGGCAGACTCTGGAAGAACATGTCCATGAGCCAGGTCTTGCCGCGGCCCACCGCGCCCCAGAGGTAAAGACCGGTTTCGGGCGGCGCGGGCGGGCGTCGCAGTACTGCACGCAGCACCTTGAGGCCGGTGCGCCCCGCGCGGTGGCGCCGGATGAGCCGTTGCCGCAGCTCCGACAGCGCCAGCACCGCCGCCAGTTGCGCCGCGTCCGGCTGATAGCCGTGCTCACGCAGTTCCCGGCGATAGAGTTCCTGCAGGCTCTCCCTCTGTTCCGGCCGCACGGAGTGTTTACAGCGCCTGGTAGTTCGGGCCCGACCCGCCTTCCGGCGTGGTCCAGTCGATGATCCCGTACGGGTCCTTGATGTCGCAGGCCTTGCAGTGGACGCAATTGGCGGCGTTGATCTGCAGGCGCTTGCCGCCCTGGCCGTCGTCCACCATTTCGTACACGTTCGCGGGACAGAACCGCTGGCAGGGATTGCCGAACTCGCGGCTGCAGCGCTCCACGCACACCGCGGGATCGCGCACCTTCAGATGCGCCGGTTGCGACTCCTCGTGGGTGGTCGAGGCGAAGAACACCGACGCCAGCCGATCCCGCGGCGGCAGCGTGCGATCCGTCCAGTGACGCTCGACGGGTACCTGCTGACCGAGGGTCTTCATCTGCTCATGATCCGGGCGGTGCCTGAGCGTCCAGGGCAATCGGCCACCCGTGAGCGTCTCCAGGACGCCATTGGCCAGCCCCATCCACAGCCCACCTTTGAAGCCGGGCTTTATGTTGCGCACGGACCTGAGTTCGCGGCCCGCCGGAGAATTGCGCCAGCGGGCCTCGAAACCCTGCATCGAACCGGTCCGCGCGAACTCCTCGGCGGACAGGACACCCGAGCGCACGGCCTGGTGCACGCCCTTGATCTTCGGCACGTTAAGGCCACCCGCGGTATCCCCGATGAGGACCGCCCCGGGCATGGCCAGCTGCGGAATCGATTGCCAGCCGCCGGCAGCGATGGAACGCGCGCCGGCCGCGAGAATCTCGCCGCCTTCGAGCAGGGGGCGGATGCTCGGGTGATTCTTGAACTGCTGGAACGCCTCGAAGGGCATGAGCCGGGGGTCCGCATAGTCCAGGCCCGTGACGAAGCCCACGTACACCCGATCCTGGTCCAGGTGGTAGAGGAAACTGCCGCCGTAGGTTGCCGTATCGAGCGGCCAGCCGACGGTGTGCTGGATGAGACCGGGTTCGCTGCGCCCCTTGGGGAGCTGCCACAGTTCCTTCATACCCAGCCCGTAGGTCTGCGGACCGGATCTGGCGTCAAGGCCGTAGCGGCGGATGAGGACCTTGGCAAGACTGCCGCGGGCGCCTTCGGCGATGAATGTCAGCGGCGCGCGCACCTCGGGGCCTGCCGAGTAGTGGGGACCGGGTTCCCCGGAGTTCGTAAGTCCCATGTCACCGATCTGTACGCCCGCTACCGCACCGTGGTCGTCGATCAGGGGTTCGGCTGCGGCAAAACCCGGGAACACGTCCACGCCGAGCTTCTCGGCCTGCTGTCCCATCCAGGCGGTGAGCAGTCCCAGCGACACGATCAGGTTGCCGTGGTTGTTCATCTGCGGCGGCGTCGGCAAGCGGATGCTGCCGGTGCGCGTCAGCAGCCGGAATTCATCGCGCTTCGCCGGCACGCAGATTCCAGGGGGCGTCTTGCGCCATTCGGGCAGCAGGGCATCCAGCGGACCGGGCTCGATGACTGCCCCGGACAGCGAATGGGCGCCGACGGCGGCGCCTTTCTCCAGCACGCAGACGTTGATGTCGGGTTTCAGCTGCTTCAGACGGATCGCGCAGGACAGGCCCGCCGGACCCGCCCCGACGATCAGGGCGTCGTATTCAAGGACATCTCTGCTCATTGCGGGAATTGTAGCGAAGCTATTTGGGTTGCATGCGAATGGCGCCATCCAGCCGGATGGTGGTGCCGTTGAGCATCGGATTGGTGATGATGCTTGCGGCGAGCGCGGCGAATTCCGCAGGCTTGCCCAGGCGCGAAGGGAAGGGGATCTGCTTGCCCAGGGATGCCTGCACTTCCGGGGGCATCCCGGCCAGCATCGGCGTGTGGAAGATGCCCGGA
>DATJTJ010000099.1:0-7839 GCA_035503515.1 Steroidobacteraceae bacterium | reverse complement strand
TGGTGCTCGATGGCCTCGACCGACAGGTTCGCGAAGCGGCTGTTGGCGGCGACCGTCACCACGATCAGGTTCAACCCCAGGTTGTGCAGGTTGTGGCCGAAGCCCTGCATCTGCTCGGCGCTGCGGATCATGTTGGCGCTGTCCGGGTAGAGGATCATTTCGGCGATGCGCTCGGCGCCGATATGCGCCGGCAGCACCACCTGACTGGCGCCGGCGTGCAGCAGCTTGCTCTCGGTGGTCGGCGCCTCGCCCCGGGCGATGATGGTCAGCGCCTTGTTGAGGTTGCGGGCGCTCAAGGTGATGAACACATTGGCCGCATCATCGGGCAGCACGGTCGCGAGGATGCGGGCGCGGGTGACGCCCGCCTGGTTCAGGATCTGCTCGTCCGTGGCCTCACCCTGGACGCACAGGTACCCCATCTTGCGGGCGTTCTCGATACGCGGTTCCTGCCGCTCCACCACCACGAACGGCACGCCGGCGGCGGTCAGGTCCCGCGACAGCAGTCGCCCGATGCGGCCGAAGCCGCACACGATCACGTGGCCCTTCAACTGATCGATCTCGTTTTTCATGCGCTTGAGCCCAAACAGGTTCTGCAGTTGCGTGGCGGTGAAGAACTGGATGATGGCGCCGGTGAGATAGATCATGCCGGTACAGCCCAGCACGATCAGGCAGATGGTCAGGGCCCGCATGCCGGGCGAGACGATCGGGTGGACCTCCTCGTAGCCGACCGTGAACACGGTGATGATCACCATGTAGAACGAATCGGAGAGGTTCCAGCCGGCGATGACGTAGCCGGCGGTCCCGAGGACCACCACGACCAGGATGTAGACGATGCCGCTGATCAGCGGCCCGACGGGCGACTGCTGCGGCAGCTTCACGTCCTGGGCGCGCCCGCGGCCGCGGCCGGGGGCGCGCTGCCCGCGGGCGGCGGGCAGTTGCGCACCTCGATGTGCCCGGTCTTCACGGCCGCGGGCAGCAGGCCTTCGGTCGGCACCGCCTGGCCCGGCGCCGTCAGGGTCACATCCACCCAGTAGGTCGACTGGGAGTTGTGCTGTTCGGTGATCACCGGCGTCACGCCCAGGCCGTTCTTCACGTCCCGGGCCCGGCGCTCGGCGCCGGCCTTCTCGCTGAAGAGGCCGAGGGACACATGCCGGGTCTCCCCCGGGGCCGTGATGGGCATGGTGCGCACGTCCGACAGGCCGATGGCGCGCAGCATCAGCAGCAGCCGGTTGGCGGCGGCATCGGAGGGCACGTTGTCCAGGTGCACCCAGTAGGACACCTGGTCGGGGCCCGGCTCGTCCCGCTGCGTGGGCGTGAACCCGCGGGTCGTCAGCAGCGTCGCCGCGGCCGCCGACAGCACCAGGTCGCTGAAGGGTCCCACCGTCACGCACCGGCCGCGCGGCGCCGAGGGGGCGGCCGTGGGCGCGGAGGCCGCGGCCTCACCGGGCGTGGGCTCCCCGGCCAGCATGAGTCGGGGGAGATGGCCGATGTCGCGCGCCACCGGGGGCGCCGCGGGCTGGTCGACCAGTGCCGCCCAGGCCGCGAAGGCCAGGTTGGCGAAAATCAGGATGACGATCAGGGGCCGCATGTCTACTTCAGGGGCAGCCCGGAGCGCAGCGCGATGCCGCGCAGCACCAAGTCCGGGACGCTGACATAGGAACACTGTAGCAGCGGTTCGAGCTGCGGGGCGCCACCGCCCGTCAGCAGCACCAGCGGTGTGCGCTGCAGCGTCCGCTGCGCCTCCGACACCGCCCGATCGACGATGGCGGCGGCCGCGTAGCGCGCGCCCTGATCGATGGCGGCGCGGGTGTCGTGCGCGAACAGGCTGCGCTGGGAGCGCGCGCCGCCCGCCCGCCGGGCGATGCCGGCGGTGTTCCTGAGCACCGAGGCCACCATCATGTCAGGCCCGGGAATGATCGCGCCGCCGAGGTGCACGCCCAGGGGGTCCACGAGATCGATGGTCATGGCCGTGCCGACGTCGATCACGCAGGCGCCGCGGGCCCGCGCCATGTGGTAGGCGGCGATCACCGCCATGAACCGGTCGACCCCCAGCCGCCAGGGTTCCTGGTAGCGGGTCGTGAGTCCCGCCGCATTGCGTGCGGTGGCGACGAACTCGCACGCCAGTCCTTTTTCGCGGCGGCAGGTCGCCGCCAGCAGCCGGTTCAACCGCGTGCCGGCGACGCTCGCGACGATGACGCGTTCGAGCCTGGGAGTGCGCGCGAACAGGTGCCGCGTGAGTTCGCGGGCCGTGACACCGGCGTGCTCGAGGGCCTTCTGACGGCCCAGCCGCTCGTCCTTCAGCACCGACCACTTCAGGCGCGAGTTGCCTATGTCCACCAGCAGCACGCTCACCGCGGCCCCCTCACCTTTCGGCCCTCACGCTCACCTCTCCCGATACGAAGCGGACCAGACCTGCGGGGGTCTCCACCAGCAGCGCCCCGTCCAGGTCGATGCCGCGGGCCACGCCCTGGACCGTCTGCCTGCCATTGAGCACGTTCACTATTCTGCCGCGCAGCGCGTCGGCGGTCTGCCATTCCTCGCGGAAGGGTCGCAGACCTTCGTGCTCGAAGACCGTGAGCCCCCTGAGCAGGCACTCTATCAGGCTTGCCGCGACCGCATTGCGCAGCAACGGCGGGACGCCGAGCGAGCGCAGGTCGCAGGCCTCGGTGCCCGCCGCGCCGATCCGCGCCCGGGCGGGCTCATCCAGGGCAATGTTGAGCCCGATGCCGATCACCACATAGCCGGGACCGCCCGCCTCGGCCTTGAGGTCGATCAGGATGCCTCCCAGCTTGGCGCCGTCGCACATCAGGTCATTCGGCCATTTGAGCGTCACGGGCCGTGCCGCCTGCACGGCGGCCGGGATGCGCACGCGCAGCGCCTGCAACGCGCACACGCCGATGGCCAGTCCCAGCGAGCCGACATCGCGCGGCAGCTGCTCGAAGGTCCAGCCCACCGACAGGCATAGCGCGCCCCCGGCGGTCGCCAGCCAGCTGCGGCCGCGGCGGCCGCGGCCGGCGCTCTGCACTTCCGCCAGCAGCACGTCGCAGCGCTCCGGCGGCACGTCGGTGCGGGCGAAGAGCGTCGAGTTGGTGGATGCGAGTTCCCAGGCCACTTCCAGATGCCGCAGCCGCGAGCGCGCCGTGCTGTTGAGTCCCTCGCGGATCATCGCCACATCCAGCGGCGCGGTCGGCACCGCCAGCCGGTAACCGCGGTTGCGCACGGCGTGGACGCGCACGCCCAGGGCCTTCAGCTGCCGCACGGCCTTCCAGACGGCATTGCGGCTGACGGAGAGTTCGGCGGCGAGGGCCGCTCCCGAATGAAAGCCCCCGGGGGCGAGCTTGCGGAAGATGCGCGCGACGAGCGGCGCCGCGGGTGCGCTCACCTGAGTTTCCGCCGCGGTTCGGTGCCGGCGCGCATGCGGGCGATGTTGGCGCGGTGCGTGAAGATCATGAAGAGCGCCGCGGCCACCACGAACACCGTCAACGGCCCGGGGACCCCTTCGAAGATCTGCCAGGCCGCGGTCGCCACGACCGACAGCATCGAGGACAGGCCGACGAAGCCGCTCGCGCCCAGGACCGCGAGCCACGCCACGGCGAGCGGCAGCAGCAGCCGGGGAGCCAGTGCGCCCAGGGCCCCGACGAGCGTCGCCATACCCTTGCCGCCGCGCAGCCCGAACCACAGGGGATAGACGTGACCCACCACGGCGGCGGCCCCGCAGGCCACGGGCAGCCACGGCCCGAACATGCCGGGACGGAACACGGCTCCGAAGGCCGACCAGGGCATCACGGTGGCCGCGAGGCGCACCGCGAGCCAGCCCTTGCCCGCATCGATGACGAACACCGCGATGCCGAAGGTGGCCCCGCCCGTCCGCCAGGCGTTGGTGCTGCCGGCATTGCCGCTGCCGAATGCGCGGATGTCCGGGCCGCCGCGCAATCGTCCGAGCACGAGGCTGCCCACCACGGAACCCAGCGCCCACGCCAGCACGACCTTCAGGATGAAGTCGATCAAACTCTCACGCTTCCCTGATCACCGGTACCCCCGCGGCCACGAAGGGTGCGGTGTCACGGGTCGCGACGGTGAAGCCATGGACCGCCGCGATGGCCGCGATCTGTTCATCCAGCCAGGCCTGCACGCTCTCATGGCCATGGGGTCGCATGGGCTCGGACACGACATGGGTGTCGAGAATGATCACTTGAAGGACGCCGCGCGGGGCTGACCGGAATCGCGTGTAATGTTCAGTTCGCGCCCGTCCAGTCGCTGACCGAAAGTGGCCAGGGCGGAACCCAGTTTCACTCGCGCTGCAGGCCGGACGGTCTGTTCCAGGATGGCGCGAATTTCAGCTTCGGTGCTGCGCCCATGTTCCGCCGCTCGCAGCCGCAGCGCGCGATGTGTCTCCGAAGAAAGATTGCGAACCGTGACTACGGCCATGCTGAACTCCTGCTATCACTGATGATGTCATTTAGACGTCATTGACATCAATCGTTGACGGCGCTGCGTCGAAACGGCGGGGCATCGGTGGGGGAGGCCAGCGGCCGGCTTTCGAGTTCCAGTACGCCCAGGACCGGGCATCGATGATGCCGGGGGGCGCTCGGTCGAGCGCCTCCAGGAAATCCGCGTCGGACACGTGCTGGCGCAAGGCGCGCATGTCTTCATGGGTGGCATATGTCATCGCGTACGCCAGGAGGCGCACCGGGTCAGACAAGGCTTGGGCTGGGGACTCGAACCAGATCACGCGTCGCGCAACCGCCGCCGTTTCTTCGGTGAGCGGAATGGGCTTCATGTCAGTTCGGCAGGCAATCCAGATCGACGTCCCGGGCGGCAGTGGCGAGGCGGTCCTTCACGTCTTCGGGCAATCCTCGAAGATTCCCGTCGTCAAAATACGAAAGAGCCTTCAGCGTTATCTGCGGGTTGAAGGATGCACCGTAGATCGCCTTCGCCGCCGCCAGCGCACGTGGCAAATCGACGCCGGCCGTGATCAGCGCGTCGATGTCCAGGTAGTCCTTGGCTTCGCCCCGCACCTGCACGACAGAAACCTTCGTGGCTGCGAGGTCGAGCAGGGTCGCGACCTTGAGGCCATTGCTCGCTACTTTTTCGGGCTCTTCCAGGCGCTTAAGGGCAGGCACGCCGAAGAACGAGACCTGCACCGGGCCGCCGCGCTCGACGATTGCGCTCAGGGTGTTCCTTTCCCGCTGAATGATCCGGGCACCTTTGAGGAATCCGATACCCTCGCCAAAGTTCAGGGGATCGAGGTCAAGGCACCCGAAGAAATCAAAATCGACCGATTGGCGGTGGCCCAGGCGCAGTGCCACTGCAGTTCCGCCGTACAGCACGAAGCCGGAGGGCACCTGATCGAGTTCATCCCAGAGTCGCCTTTGCGGCGAGGCCAGGATTTCGAGATGAGGCGAGTGAAGGAACTGCATGTCGGCTGAGGCTGCCAGGATGGAGGCGGCTGCGATCGATGATATCACCACCCGCGCCTATGGGGCCTCGGCTAACCCATTGTTTGACTGGTGAAAACTTCAGCGAGCATGCAGCGCACGCTGCCGCCGCCGAGCCGCTCGATGGTGGGAATGGCGATCGGCAGCAGACGATCGGTGGCGGCGGCGAGCCGGTCCCGCAGGGGCGATGGCAGCACGCGCGCGGCGCTCGCCGAGAGCGCGAAGACCGTTTTGCCGTCGGTGCCCGCAAGCTCGAGCAGGTTGCCGGCAAAGCCCTTCACCTGCGCCTGATCGATTTCGATGAGCTCGCGGCCGCCTTGGGCCAGAGCGGTGAGCACCCGTTGCCGATCGGCCGCCGCGAGGGTCTCCGCGGCGACGACGACGGCCCTGCGGCCGATGCTGAGCATGACATTGGTGTGGTAGAACGGCGCGCCCGCGGCATCGGCCGCATCGAAGACGATCGGCTCGTAGCCGAGCAGCGCGGCCCAGTGCCGCACCAGGGACTCATCGGTACGGCTCGAGCGACAGGCATAGGCGCGCCGCGCGATGTGATCCAGCACCAGGGAGCCGGTGCCCTCGAGATATTTTCCCTGGTCCTCGTAGGCGGACAGATCAAGCACGCGGCGGATGTCGTAGCCGCAGCTCGCGGCCACCTCCTCCAGGATCACCTGCCGCCGTTCGAGGCGACGGTTGGGGGCCTCCATGGGATAGAGCACCACCGTGCCGTCGGCATGCCAGCTCACCCAGTTGTTCGGAAACACGGCATCGGGCCTCGGCGGATGCGGCTCGTCCTCCACCACGCACACGTGCACACCCGCCCCGCGCAGCGCCGTGACGGCCGCGTCGAACTCCTGGATCGCAATGCGCCCGGCGTCCGCGTCGTCATGCCCTTCCGCGACCTGCAGGCGGTTGCTGGCGGCGGTCTGCGGGTTGTACCCGAAGGCCGCCGGCCGGATCATCATCACGGCCCCGGCGCACTGTGTGTGTCTGTGCATCGTCCGCCATTATCCTGACCTCCCCGCACCGCTTTCAATCGGCGGGCGAGGTGCTGCAGCCCCGGATGCTGCTGCAGCTGCTCCAGGGTGAGCGAGAGCCTGCGCCGCCAGTTCGGATACTGGTCCGAGGTGGTGGGCACGTTGACCGGCGTCTCCTCGCCCGTGATGTCATCGATCTGCACCATCACCAGCGCCGAGGCCGTCGCCGCGAGATACTCGTGGGCGGCCTCGACGAACTCCTGCGGCTGCAGTGGCTCGTGCCGGGCGTCCTGGCCGAAGGCCTCGAGCACACCGCGGCGGTCCGCATCCCGGTCCTGCCGGGCCTCGCGCTGCAGCTGCGGCGTCGGAAACAGATCCAGTTCCTCCTTCAGGTCCAGATCGCTCGCCCGCCACCAGCCGCGCAGCGTCGGCAGATCGTGGCTGCCGGCCACGGCCAGCGACAGATGCGGGTAGCGCTCCGGCGGTACGAACCCTTCCGCGTCCTTCTCGAAGGCCAGGACGCGATAGGACAGGATGGCTGCCGCGCTCATGCGCTCCCGGAACCCGGCCGGCACGGTGCCCAGGTCCTCGCCCACCACCAGGCAGCGGTTGCGGTGGCTCTCCAGCGCCAGAACGCCGATCAGGTCCTCCAGCGGATAGCGCACGTAAGCGCCCTGCCCGGGCGTTGCGCCCTGGGGGATCCAGTACAGGTGCTGCAGGGCCATGACGTGGTCGATGCGCAGGCCGCCGGCATGGCGCATGTTGGCGCGCAGCAGCTCGATGAAGCTGCGATAGGCCTCGCGCTTCAGTTCCAGCGGATTGAACGGCGGCAGCCCCCAGTCCTGGCCCTGCGGGTTGTAGATGTCCGGCGGCGCGCCGACTTCGGCGCCGCGCACCACCGCGCGCTGGTTGCTCCAGGTCTCGGCGCCCGAGGAGTCGGCGCCCACGGCCAGGTCCCGGTACAGTCCCACCTCCAGCGGCGCGGCGGCCCGCGCCGCCTGCTGCAGCTGCCGGTCGGCGACGTACTGCAGCCAGGCCTGGAAGGTCACTTCCGTGGCCTGCGCCTGCGCGAACTCCCGCGTCCCCGCGCCCTGCGGGCTGCGGTAGCCCTCAGGCCATTGCCGCCAGTCCGGCGCTGCCGGATGGCGTGCGGCGAAGTGTGCCCGCAGCGCCAGGAACAGGCAGTGGCGCTCGAAGGTCTCGCCCGCCGCCTGCCGGTACGCCAGAAACTGCGTCCAGTGCCCGCCCTGCCGGGCACTGATCCAGTCGAAGAGGACCCGGAGCATGGGGAACTTGAGCCGCGCGACGCCGGCATAGTCGACCTGCGCCGCGGCCCGACAGGCGCTGAGGGATCGCTGGAAGTCCTCCGTGGCGACGTGGGCCTGGGCCTGCGGACATCCCGCTTCCTGCGCGAGCGTTGCGACATC
>DATJTJ010000098.1:0-32150 GCA_035503515.1 Steroidobacteraceae bacterium | reverse complement strand
GCCTTTTCGTTGACCTTGACCCGCAACAGTTCCCAGATCGCGTTGCTGTATTCGGTGCGGTTCATGCGATGCAGGGCGACCCGCGGCGCATCCACGTGGTGGGCTGCGGCGGCATCGAGCGAGTCCTCCATGTAGGACACGAACGCATGCACCTGGTCGTTGGGCGGCTGCGGGTTGCCCGCCGGCGGCATCAGCCGGCCGCGCAGCTTCGCGACCGCATGCTCCCAGATCTTGGCGTCGCCCGGGATGTCCTGGGGCTGCATGGTGTCGAAGGCGATGCCACCGGCCCAGTCCTCGGCGTTGTGACACTTGCTGCAGTACTGCCTGAGGAAGGCCCAGTGCTTGTCCTGGGGCGCCGTGCCGCCATCGGCAGCCTCGGTCGCGGCCGGGGCGGGAGCCTGTGCCTTGGCCGGGGTCGCGGCGGAGGCGGCCATCGACGTCGCGGCGAGACCTCCGAGCACTGTGATGCCACAGATCCCGGCCGCCAGCAGTACCCGTCCGAACAGTGGTTCTCGCATCGCTCTCGCCCTTCGCAAAGTCCTGTTTACACTCGGGATCCGGTCATCGCGCAGACCCCCAGCAAGCCTATGATACCGCCTTCACCGTCAAGGGGGTCCGGGCAACTTCATGGACTGTCCCCCCGATGTAATGCAGTGCACCCGGCACGCCATGGACGGTCCCCGAAATGGCATCTCTCGGGCCCCTGCCCCATTGCCAAGCCTGGCGTCATCAGTCAACGTGCGGGCCCCGTGGAGATATGGGGTCCCGCCGGACTCCGCACAACCCCGCCTGGAAGGGTCAACATGACACGTTCTGCCGACCGCAGAAGCTTTATCAAGACCGTGATCGCCGGTGCGACGGCCGCCTCGCTCGCGCGCTGGCACCCCGCGCTTGCTGCGACCGCCGAGGCCCCGCCGCCCCAGAAGCTCAGCGATAACCTGTGGCTGCTGGTGTCCGGCGGCGCCAATGTCGTGGCCTGTCTCGATCCGGCGGGCGTCGCCCTGGCCGACGGGGGCCCGGAGGCCAGCTCCGCCGAACTCCTGAAGCAGGTGGCGCAGGCCACCGGTTCGAACAAGGTGCACACGCTCTTCAATACGCACTGGCATCCTCAGCAGACCGGCTCGAACCGGCGGCTGGGAGGCGAAGGCGTGAAGATCATCGCCCATGAGAACACCCGCCTGTGGCTCCAGTACCCCAATCCCGTGCCGCCGCAGAACACGCTCTATGGACCGCTGCCCCCGAAGGCGCGGCCCAACGACACGTTCTTCTACGACTCTAAGGAGACCCGGTTCGGGGATGAGCCGGTGCAGTACGGATACCTGCTGCAGGCGCACACTGACGGGGACATCTACGTGTACTTCAGGAAGTCCAACGTGCTGGTCACCGGAGGACCGGTGTCAGGGGCCGGCTGGCCCGTCATCGACATCAAGAGCAACGGCTGGATCGTGGGCCTCATCGACGGCATCCGCACCCTGGCCAACATTGCGAACGACCAGACGAAGGTCATCCCCGCCAACGGGCCGGTGCTGACCAAGGCCGATCTGCTGGCACAGCAGCAGATGTACTCCACCATCAGCGGCCGGCTGCAGAAGATGCTGCGTCAGGGGCTGGGGGTGCTGGAGGTGGTGCAGAGGAATCCGGCGGCCGAGTACGAGGCCAAGTGGGGCGACTCGAAGGTCTTCACCGACATGGCCTTCCGCAGCCTGTGGGGCCACATGGCCCCGGATGCCTGAAAGGCTCAGGAACTCGCGCTCGCCATGACGTGAGCGCCGTTGTGCTCGCTCATGCGCGCCTCGATCCACTTGCGCATGCGCACCGCGTCGGCGACCCGCGTGTACTTGCCGAAGGAATTCAGCAGCACGATCACCACGTTGCGGCCGCCGATGACGGCCTGCATCACCAGGCACCGGCCGGCCTCGGTGATGTAACCGGTCTTCTGCACGATGATGTTCCAGGCCGGATTGCGCACCAGTGCATCGGTCGTGCGGAATTCCACCATCCGCCGGCCGATCCGCACGCTGTGCTCGGTGTCGGTGGAGAAATCACGGATGGTCGGGTTCTGGGCCGCCGCCACGACCAGTCGCGACAGGTCCTCGGGGCTCGCCACGTTGTCCGAGGACAGGCCCGTGGGTTCGACGAAGCGGCTGGAGGTCATGCCCAGGCTGCGCGCCTTTTCGTTCATGGCCTTCACGAAGGCCGGCACGCCGCCCGGGTAGTTGCGGCCGAGCGCATGCGCGGCCCGGTTCTCCGAAGACATCAGCGCCAGGTGCAGCAGATCGCCGCGGGTGAGCTTCGTGCCCACCGCCAGGCGTGAGTAGGCGCCCTTGCCGATGGCGCGGTCATCCGCGGTCACCTGCAGCACCTCATCCAGCGGCTGGTGGGCGTCGGCGACCACCAGGGCGGTCATGAGTTTCGTGATCGAGGCGATCGGCGAGGCCACGGTCGCATTGCGCGAGTACCACACCGAGGAATCGCCCTCGTCCACGACGTACGCGGCGGCGGACTTCAGGCCCGGATCGTCGGGCGACAGCCGCGTGGCCATGTGGCGGTGATGATGATGGGTCGTGGCGGAAAACGCCGGGGCGGCCGCGCCCATGACCATGACGCCCGCCAGTGCGAGCAACCTGCTGAACCTGCCACCAGCCATCGTCTTACAAGCCTCTCTGGAGCCGGAATAGCCGGCTATTGTTAAGTGTAGCAAAGCCATTGTGTATCAGCCTACATCCTAAGATGCCCGGAACTGCTCACCGGCCGCGATCATCGGACTGAGCTCATAGGCGGCAATGCGGTTGTGTCCCCGCCGTTTCGCGGTCCACAGCGCACTCGTGGCCGCATCGATCAGCGTCGCCATGCAGTCCCCGGGCTGCGGCTGGCAGCAGGCGGCCCCGATGCTGACCGTCACGAAATTCGCGACCGTCGAGCCGCGATTCGGGATTTCCAGGTCCCGGACCGCACGCAGGATGCGCTCGGCCGGCACGTGGGCGGCATCGAGCGCCGTGCCCGGCAGCACCACCAGGAACTCCGGTCCGGCCAGGCGTCCGGCCAGATCGCGCCCCGACAGACCACTGCCCCGGATCACCGTGCTCACCCGCCGCAGCAATGCCTCGCCGGCGACCGCGCCATAGTTGTCGCAGTAGCGGCCGAAATCATCCAGTTCCACCAGCATCACCGACAGCACCCCGGCACCGGCGGCGGCGGCTTCCCAGGTTGCGAGCGTGAAGGAATCCAGGTGCGCGCCGGTGATCAGGCCCGTCAGGACATCGACATCCACCCTCTGGTCATCGCGCATCGCCGCTCCCGGCACGGCTGTCATAAGTAAGGGACGATACCGCCGTTGGGTTCAGACTCTATGGGGTTGGCGGGTCGTTCGCTGGCGGTAGTTCACATCGGGATCGGCGGCGCACGCGCACCATCATCGAATCGTGACGCGGCACACGCTTGTCCCGCCTCTAGCTTTGCGGCAGCACCGAATCCAGCCGGTCCACCGTGCGCAACGCCGGAAAAAACCGCATCCACAGACCCACGACGATCAGGGTGCCGATGCCGCCGAGCACCACCGCCGGCACCGTGCCGAACCACGCCGCCGTGATGCCCGACTCGAATTCACCCAGTTCGTTGGATGCGCCGATGAACAGCATGTTCACGGCGCTGACCCGCCCGCGCATCGCATCGGGTGTCGCCAGCTGGATGAGCGAGGAGCGCACGAACACACTGATCTGGTCGGCCACGCCCAGCACGATCAGCGCCGCCATGGACAGGTACATGTTGCGCGACAGGCCGAACACGATGGTGGCCACGCCGAACAGCGCCACCGCCGCGAACATCCGCTTGCCGGTATGCCGCTGGATGGGGTACCGCGCCAGCACCAGTGCCGTGCAGGTGGCGCCGATCGCGGTGGCGCTGCGCAATGCGCCCAGGCCCTGCGGGCCGACGTGCAGGATGTCCCGCGCGAACACCGGCAGCAGTGCGACGGCCCCGCCGAGCAGCACGGCGAACAGGTCCAGCGATATGGCCCCCAGGATCACCGGGCGCGAGAACACGAATGACAGACCTTCGCGCACGCGGGCGACCGGACCGGCCTCGCCGGTGCGCGGCGCGTTGCGCCGGCCGCCGAGGGTCGCGGTCGCAAGGCCCGCGAGGCAGAAGGCCGCAAGGCAGGTGCCATAGGTGGGCCTGGGTCCGAGCGCGTAGATGAAGCCGCCGAGCGCCGGACCTGCGATGACGGCGGCCTGGAAGGCCGAGGCACTGAGCGCAATGGACTTGGGCAGCCGCTCCGGGGGCACCAGGAAGGCCAGCAGTGACTGCGCCGAGGGCCCATAGAAGCCGCGCGCCACGCCGAACACGGCGATGACGGCATAGAACGCCCACGCCGTGCGCACCTGCGCCACGCTCAAGGTCAGCAGCAGCGCCGCGGACAGGGCCTGGATGAAAAAGGCCACCGACAGCACCTTGCGCTGGTCGGTATGATCGACCACGGCACCGGCCGGCAGGGTCAGCAGGAACATCGGCACGAATTCGGCGAGCCCGACCCAGGCGAGCGCCAGCGGCGTGCGCTCCATGTCGTAGACCTGCCAGCCGACGGCGACGGACTGGATCATGACCGCGAGTGTGGAGACGACGCGGACACCCAGGAACAGCCGGAAGTCGCGGTCGCGATAGACGGGATCAGACAAGATGGTCGGACCTGAAAATGCCATTCTCAGGCACGGCGGCGGCTGGCTGCAAATTGCCGCGCAGCGGATAATGCCCGCGCACGGCCGTATGTCGCGGCCATCTGTCGTCCAGGAGTTCCAATGCGTCTTGAAGCCATTTCAGTGGGTCGCGATCTGCCCCGGGAAGTGAATGTCGTGGTCGAAGTGCCGGTGGGCGGGGAGCCGATCAAGTACGAAATGGACAAGGAGTCCGGCGCGCTGGTGGTCGACCGGTTCCTCTATACCTCCATGCGCTATCCGGGCAACTATGGCTTCATTCCCCACACGCTGTCGGAGGACGGCGACCCCTGTGACGTCCTGGTCGCCAACCAGCGTGGCATCCAGCCCGGCGCCGTGATCGCGGTGCGCCCGGTGGGGGTCCTGAAGATGCAGGACGAGGCCGGCGGGGACGAAAAGATCGTCGCCGTCCCGACCACGCGCCTCACCCGCCGTTACGAGAACGTGCACAACTATACCGACCTGCCGGACATCTCCCTGCAGCAGATCCGGCACTTCTTCGAGCACTACAAGGATCTGGAGCGCGGCAAGTGGGTCAAGGTCCTCGGCTGGGGCGATGCCGAGGAAGCACAGGCCTACATCCTGCGCTCCCACGAGCGCGCGCAGGCCGCGAAATCCAGGTAGCGCGCGCCAGCAGCAGCATCGCGAGCAGGGCCAGCGTCGTCGCATCGAGCGCGCCGCCGCCATGATGGCCCGCCGCCGACTGTACCGAGAGGGTGACGGAGGTGGCGGGTCCGGCGCCACTGGCGCCGGCGCACGCGAGTGAATAGGTCAGCGTGCCGGTCGACGTGGGCGTGATATCGAGCGTCCCCGAGCTGGCCTGTGCGCCGCTCCAGCTGCCGGAGGCCGTGCAGCCGGTGGTGCCGTAGGACGCCCAGGTGAGCGTCGCGGTACTGCCGGCGGCGATTTCCGTCGGGGAGACCGACAGGCTCGGCGCACCCACCGGAATGGCGGCCAGCGCGGCCCCGATCTGCACGAAGCCGGCTCCGGAACCTGCCGCGCCTTCGGCCATGGGCAGCGCGGTGCTCTCCAGCGCGGTGGCGATCTCGGTCGCGGTCAATGCCGCATTGGCCTGCCACAGCAGGGCGGCCGCGGCGGCCACATGCGGCGCGGCGGCCGAGGTACCGAAGAAATTCGGATAGCCGGTGTTGTTCTGGCACAGCGCAATCGAGGTCGGGAACTGACCATCGGAATTCCAGGGCGGCGACGGGTTCGTGCTCTTGACGAGCTGGAATCCCAGGAAGGTATTGTTCACCGCATCCGGGCCGACCAGATCCGGCTTGCCCCGGTACTGCGGCGTCGCCAGCGCCACGCCACTCGCGTCGAACAGGATGGGATCACCGCCGTAGGAGGAATACGGCTCGAGCACCGCGGGCGATGTGCCGCAGGCGGGGGTCTCGTAGAACATGGCCGCCCCGACCGCCACGGCACCCGCCGCGCCCGGATGACCCTGCACCGAGGGGCTGGCCGTGTCGTAGCTGTCGATGGTCGCGCCAAGCCCGTTGTCGGACAGCAGGAACTTCACCCGCCCGGGGTTTGCGCCACTGACCAGCTGGATGGACAGGTTCAGGGTCTCCTGGGCCGTCGGCTGGGAGGCATTGGCGGGGTTGCCCACGGCCAGGATCAGATCCGGATCCGCGCCGATCGAGTTCGGCCCGGTACATACCGGATAGGTCACGGTCACCGCGTTGCCGTTCACCTGCGCCACGTAGTCCACGTTCGGACTGGCGCTCTCGATGCAGAAGTTCAGCGCATTGGCGGCGCCCGGACTGCCGGGCGCCCCGGTGACGTAGGGCTGGTCCCACTGAACGCTCAGCAGCACGAACTCGCCGGGGGCGACCGAGGGAATGGTGATGGGCAGCGTGGTGGCGGTCGTCGCCCCGGTGGTGTCGAAATTGATGAGACGGGTGGACCCCTGGGTCACGAACACCGGCGCGGTGCTCTCCCAGGCATGCCGGTCCTCGTTGCCGGTCGCGGAGAAGTACGCAACGCCCTTGGCCGCGGCGGCGTCGATGGCCTGGGCCACGACACCGTCCTGGAAGAACGGTTCATCGGGATAGCCGATGTCATCGACGATGATATTGGCCCCGAGGTTCTGCAGTTGCGTGATGCCGGCGGCGAAGTCCGCCTCGGAATTGGCCGCCGTGCGATAGTCGATCTGGGCTCCCGGCGCCACCGCGTACACGATCTGGGTCATCGCCCGCCCCTCGTCACTGTAGGGCGGCAGCTGCGGTGCGCCGTAGGCGGTGCAGTCGACCTCCTCCACCACGTCGATGTTCGAGGGCAGCACCCCGCTGGACACATCATCCGCGTACGTGGGCGCGAAGCCGTTGGTCGCGTAACCGTTGTAGCCGTTGCCGGTCTTCGAGTAGCCGTGGGTGGCGTAGTAGTTGTAGCAGTTGAAGCTGTCCGACATGACGCCGATGGTCACGCCCTTGCCCGTGAGGCCCGGGTACTGCGCGCGCACCGCATGGCTGCCCTGGACGAAATCGCCCTGTACCGCGACCGGGCCGACGGCGCGTGTGCGCGGCATCGAGGCCCGGACCTGGTTGAGGCCCGGGAGCCCGGCCAGCTGCGCAAGTGAGGTCACGGGCAGCCAGCCCCCGATCAGATTGGAGGCACGTGCCACTTCGCGCAGACCCAGGTCCTGCAGCGCCTGCTGCAGGGCGGCCGGATCGCCCCCGGCGACGACATCGACGAGGACCTCGGGCGTGGTGGAGGGGGCGGCCAGGCGCACGTGGATCGCCGGATTCAGGTCATGCAGGGAACCGGTGGTCGCCGCCCCGGATGCGGCCGCGCGCGCCACACCGCGCAGTGAACCATCGAGCCGGCGCAGCGCCGCGGACTCCGGCTGTGCCGGACTCGCGGTCGCGGCGCCATACACGACCAGCGGCGCGCCCGCTGCCATAGAGTGGGCCGCACCAAGCGTGGCCGCCAGACCTGCTACCAGCCGGGGTCGCCAATCAAGCATCGATGCTCCTTGAAGATACGGGCATTACAGCATGCCACCGGATGGGCCTCCAGTTGCGGCGCGGACGCAGGGCGCATTAGTCTTCCCGACCACCGTGCTGCGACCCTTCCTCAGTGGCCTGACTGCAATACTTGTTACGCCGCTGGCACACCCGGCGACGCAGGCCGACTCACACCCCTGGAGCATCGCGCCGCGCGAGGCCTGGGTGCAGGAGCTGCCGGCGCCGTCGACGCCGCCCGCCGCGGTTCCGGGCGTGCTGCTGCACGATCGGCAGATCCGCATCAGCGCCGCAGGCGATGACCGCTATGAACATACCGTGCAGCGCGTGTCGGGAGGGCGCATCCTCGACGGCGGCATCCGCCTCGATGTGACCCTCGATCCACGCTTCCAGAGCCTGGTCATCCATGCCCTGCGTCTCACGCCGGCGAACGCCGCGGTGCGGACTTTCAGCGCGGCGCAGATCCGCGGACTGCTCCAGGTCCAGTCCCGTGAGGCCGAACCGCGCAAGCGCGACCTCGATCCGCAGCTGCAGATCGACGTGCAGGTGCCGGACGTGCATGCGGGCGACCTGCTCGAAGTGGAATACACCGTGCATTCCCGGGTCGCCGGCATCCCCGGCGCCCTCGCCGGCCACTATGCCGCGCAGTGGCCCATCGGCGGCGAGGAACCGGTGGCCGTGGAGCGCCTGCACGTGAGCTGGCCCGCCGGCCGCGACCTGCAGTACCGGCTCATCGGCGCCACGATCGGCTCCGCCCCGCAGGCAGTCTCGAGACCCGGTGAACTCGACCTGCGTTGGCGCAGCCTTGCGCCGCCGCCCTCGGAACCGGACACACCGCGCTGGTTCGTCCGCGCGGACGCCGTGCAGCTCAGCGACTTCGGCGACTGGTCGCAGGTCGCGGCATTCCTGGCGCCCGAATACGGACCCTCGGTGCAGGAGCCGCCGCAGCCGCCCGAACCACTGGACCAACCCGGCGCGGCGGCACCGGGCCTGATCCTCGAGGCCCTGCGGCTGGTGCAGTCGAAAGTCCAGGTGGCCAATGTGCCCGGCGATGGGCCCTACGTGCCCGCGGACCCGGCGCTCGTCCTGCAACGCGGCTATGGCGACAGCCGCGACATCGCCCGACTGCTGGTGCTGCTGCTGCGACGGATCGCGGTCGACGCGCAAGTGGCACTGGTGAACAGCCGCGGCATACTGCTGCAGAAGAGCCTGCCCTCCCCCTTCATGCTGGATTCGGCAGTGGTGCTCGCCCGCGCCGGCGGCACTGACTACTGGCTGAATCCCGCGGCTCCCGGCCCTGCGGTCGCGCTCGATACCACCGATCCCGCCGACCTGCGCAACGCGCTGCTGATTTCGCCGACCGGCGGCAAGGTGGTCGCACTGCCGCCGCCGGCGCCCGATTCGCGGCTGCGCGCCGTGAGCCAGCAGTTCGATCTGCGGGGTGGTGAACGACAACCCGGCACGTTGACCCTGATCACGCAGTTCCGGGGCAGCTGGGCGCAGGCGGTGCGGGCGCAGCTGCTGGCGCAGAGTCCCGCCCAGCTGCAACTGACCCAGGTGCAGAGCGTGGCGCAGGACTATCCGGATGCCGTCCCCGACGGCGCCGTCAGTGTGCAGGACCTCCCCGATCGCCAGGCGGTTCAGGTGCAGGCACGCTTCCGGCTGCCGCGTCCCTTCGGTGGCGGGGATGATCCTACGTTCGCCTTCTATGCCGAAGGCCTCGCCGATGCCGTGCAGCCGCGCGATGAGCTCAGGCGGCGGTATCCCCTGGACCTGCCCTGGCCGCTTGCGCTCGAGGAACACATCAGCGCGGCGTTGCCGCCGCACTTTGCAGCGCCCGTGGGCCGCCTGGTCATCGAAAATTCCGCCTTCCGGTACGTGCGCGAGGTACACCTGGCCCACGATACCGTGCGGATCGACCACAGTTACGTTGCGCGCGCCGATCATGTGGATCCGGCCGACTATGGCGGATTCGTGCAGGCCAGTGCACGGGTGTACCAGGCCCTCGGAGTGCGCGTGAAGCGCCAGGGGTTCTCGTGGGACCGGCTGCTGGACGGGTTCAGCGAGCACCTGTTCGCGCTGGCGGGGGCGGTGGCCGTCGTGGGGCTGGCCGCGGCGGGGTGGATGCGACTGCGCCGCGCCTGAACCTAACGACCCGTCACTCGTAGCGCAATGACGCGACCGGCCGGCGGATGGCCGCCAGCCCGATATGCAAACCGGCCGTGAGCCAGGCGATCCCGAGCACGATGAGTGCCGAGAGTCCAAAGGCCTGCAATGGCAGCTCCACATGCTGCGTGAAGCCCTCCAGCCACCGGCGCAGCAGCAGGTAGCACAGCGGCCAGACGATGAGCTGTGCCCAAAGGATCGGCTTGGTCAGCTGCCAGATCAGCATCAGGAACAGGTGCCGCCTGCCGGCGCCGAGGGCCTTCCTGACCCCGAGTTCCCTGCGGCGCCGATTGGCGATGAAGGCGGCGAGGCCATACAGACCCGCACAGGCCAGTACGCACGCGAGCGCGACGCAGGCCGAGAACACCGCCTCGTCCGCCTGCACCTCCCGGTAGAGACCCTGGAACGCCCTGTCTGCCGGAACACGATCCATGGGGCCCGAGGTGAGCTGCCGCCACAGCCGCTCCACATTGGCCAGGGCCGACGCGGCATCCGGGCCACTCACCTTGATGCTCAGCAGGTCCATGTCCTTTGGAGACAGGTAGAACACCGCCGCATCGGCCTGCTCGCGCAGCGAGTACGAGGGCAGGTCGGCAATCACGCCGATGATCTGCGAATCGGCGCCGGTGCCGCGGTCGCCCAGGACGTTGACGATCTGGCCGACCGCCGCGGCAGGACTGCTGAAGCCGAACCTGTGCACGGCGGTGGCATTGATGACGACGGGACCGCTGCGCACGCCAGGAGCCCTCTCCACCACGGCATCCGCGCCATGCGCCCGGTCGAACAGCCGCCCGGCAATGGGTCTGATGCCGTAGAGGACGAAGAAGTCGGAATCGACGGGCTCGTCGCTGAAGAAGGTCCTGACACCGGGTCGGACGTAGCCGAGGCTGCGCGCTTCGATGTATCCCAAGGGCAGACTCGCCGAACACGCGGCACCCACGACGCCGGCCAGCGCCGCAAATGGCCGGGGATCGACCTTCTTGCAGCCACGCGGCACGACGAAGATGTTCCGGGTATCCAGCTGCCGGGCCAGCTGTCGCGCGAAGTGGGTCTGCGCGGATAAGGCAAAGACGCCGATCAGCAGCGCGGACAGCACCGCAAACTGGCCGGCGACCAGCACCCGCCGCGTCCCGATGCCACCGGCGTAGCTCGACTCGCCCCGCAGTGCCGAGGCCGGGCGCAGCGCGGCCAGGATCCAGGCCGGGTAGCCCCCGCTCATGACCGTGACCACCAGCAGCAGTCCGAGCGCCGCGCACAGCACCGCGGGTCGATAGATGTCGGCGACGCTCATCCGGGCCTGCGCCAGCCGCGTGAAGGTCGGGATACTGAGCTCCACGACGGCAAAGGAAAGGAGGGCTGCGAGCGCCGTATAGCATGCTGCCTCGATCGTGAACTGAACGAACAGCATGGGCCGCGAGGCACCGGCCGCCTTGCGTATGCCGATCTCGATGCTCCGCGCCTGCGAGCGCGCGGTCGCGAGATTGACGAAATTCACGATCGAGAGCAGGAGGATCAGGCACCCCACGAGGATCACACCCGTGATGGCCGTCGCGCTGCCGCGCGGTTCGAGGCTGGCCGATGCCTCGGGAAGCAGGTGGATGGCTGCAATGGGCGTGATCACCAGGCCGATCCTCAGGCCCGCGCCACCCGTGACCGGGCGGCCCGTGGCGGCGAATGCATCCAGTGTCCGTTGCACCTGGTCCAGACGAATGCCGGCACCCAGCCGGAAGTAGGTGTGCGCGATCCAGGGTTTCAGTGGCCTCAAGGGTTGGGTGTCCAGCTCGTAAAACGGCGACCCGGAACAACGCGACGAGCCCACGATGGCGAAGTTGAGGTGACTTCTCACGGGCGGATCCGTCACCACCGCGGCGACACGAACCTGGTGCCCGCCCTCGATCATCAGTGTCTCGCCCAGCGGCGCGTGGCGACCGAAGAGCTGCCTCGCAAGGGATAGGGTGAGTACCACGTTGTCCGGCTGACGCAGGGCCGCCGCGGGATCACCGGCAATGGCGCGGTACCGGAACAGTTCGAAGAAAAGCGGGTCGGCCCAGGACACCTTGACCATCGATTCATTCCGCCCCACGCGAACCGGTTGCTCACGGCCCTCGGCGAACCGCGCCACGGGCAGTGCGGGCAGGCGCACCGCAAGCCAGCGCGCCACATCGGTGGGCGCTGGATCGGCGCGCGTGAGTCCCGCACCGGGTGCCGAGGCGGTCGCGGAAATCCGGTAGAGGGAGCGATAGTCCGCAAAGGCGCGATCGTACGAGAGCTCGTTCCAGGCGAAGACGAATGCCAGCAGCGATGCCCCGATGCCCAGTGCCAGGCCGCCGATGCTGACGACGGCGAAGACGCGATCGCGGGCGAGCGTTCTGAGCGGAATGTGCAGATACGTCCAGGACACGCCGGCACTCCCTGTCGACAGTTGCCGCAGTCTAGCCCAACGATCGCCGGAGATGTTCTGCCGCTAAATCAATGACCTGAAGTATTTTTCGATATCTCATTCGAGATGTGCTGTCCGGATCCGTACGGCGCTTCAGGCGGCCGCGGCGATCTGCACCTCGCCGCCCAGCGCCTGCAGGATCTCCTGCAGCAGCTGACTCAGCTCACCCGTCATCAGCGCGAAATCCGCATCGAATTGTTCCAGCGGATCAACCGTGTCCGGACCGTCCTGCGGCTGCTCCTGCACATCGGGCTCCAGGTCGAGGAACTGCACGCGCCGGAGGGTGAGCTTCTCGTTCAGCATGAACGCCACCCGGTCGTTGAAGCACAGTCCGAGCTGCGCGGGATACTTGCCGGCCTCCAGGTGCGAGCGGATTTCGCGCAGGTCCAGCGCGTGGCGCGTATAGCGCACACTCGATCTGCTGCCATCGGCGGTCGTCAGGGTCAGGTCCTGATCCAGGGCGAGGCGCCCCGGCGCGCTGCCCTGCGTGAGCCACGCGGCCATGCTGGTGTGAGCGGAGCGCTGCGTCTGCACGAACTGCACGGCGAAACTGCCCAGCGTGTCGCGCAGGGTCTCGATCAGTTCCTCGGCCTTGCCGGCGCTGGCGGCATCGACGACGCACCAGCCACCCTGCGGGTCGATCCAGGCGCGGGTACTGCGCTGGCGGCTCAGCGCCCGCGCCCGCAGCTCCTCGCCCACCTGCATCTTCAGATCCCGCATCTGCCGGCGCCCCACGGGGAATCCCTGCGAGTCTTCCTTGATCCTGGCACGGCGCAGGGCTTCCTGGCGGATGATGGATGAGGGCAGGAGCTTCTGTTCCACACCCAGCGCGATCAGGTACTGCTGGTTGAGCTGATGCAACAGCCGGCCGCTGGCGCTGGGTGCGATCCAGCCGCGGCTGAGCATGTCCAGCGCCCCACAGGGCTGCAACGGCCGGGTGCCGAGCTTTTCCTCCAGTTGTGCGGCGGACATGGACCAGCCGGTGGGCAACCGATACAGGACGAGGTTCCGGAACCACATGGAATAGGCAACCCTCGCCGCCCGTCACGGGCGGCGGCGTATGAACTGCGGACGGGAATGACGGAAGCGGGCTCGCGAGCGATCAGTTGCGCCGGGTGTTCGCCAGCAGACGCAGGATTTCCATGTACAGCCACACCAGGGTGACCAGCAGGCCGAACGCGGAGTACCACTCCATGTAGCGCGGGGCGCCGCGCGCCGCACCGGACTCCATGATGTCGAAGTCCAGGATCAGGTTCAGCGCGGCCACCAGGATGATCGCCAGCGAAATGCCGATGCCCAGCGGCGAGCCGCCCAGCATGCCGGCGGTGTTCACGTGGAACAGTCCCAGCACCAGGGTTGCGAGATAGAACAGGCAGATGGCCAGCGTCGCCCCGACCACGACCGCCCGGAAGCGCGCGGTCGCCCGGATCAGGCCCGTGCGGTAGGCCACCAGCATGGCGGCGAAGACCGCGAAGGTCGCGCCGACGGCCTGGATGGCGATGCCGGGATAACGGCGCTCCAGCACGGCCGAGATACCGCCCATGGCCAGGCCTTCGAGGGCCGCATAGGGGATCGCCAGATAGGTCGCCGCGGCCGGTTTGAAGCTCATGATGAGCGCGAGCACCAATCCGCCAAACAGTCCCACCATCAGCGGCAGCGCCACCACCGACGCATCGCCCGTGCTCAGGTACTGGGACCAGGGATAGAACGCGCCGGCCAGCAGCACCACCAGCAGCAGGAAGGACTTGTTGACCGCGCCCTGCACGGTCATGCGCTCGCCGCCAAACCCCACCAGCGGCTGGCTGGCAAAAGTCTTGTCGTTCAGGCCCGGATTACCCGAGCGAAGGAAGCGGTCCGCCATCGAAGTCTCCTCGCGTGCGCCCATGCACGTCGCAGATTATAGTCGAATCGCCGAAAACCAAGACCTCGGCATGCAACACGTTGATTTTACCGAGGCAATTGTCGGGGCGGCAGATGAGAACTGGCGCACGCACAAATTGCGGCGAGGAGGCATACTTCATGGTATGCACAGCGCCACCCTTCCAACGCTTCGACTGCAGGGCATCGACCGGGCACGCTACTTCGCGCCCGTGGTGTTCTTCGGCTT
Organism: Steroidobacteraceae bacterium; assembly: GCA_035503515.1. GTDB lineage: Bacteria > Pseudomonadota > Gammaproteobacteria > Steroidobacterales > Steroidobacteraceae > DAIDKA01. Next base: position 17,759 of record DATJTJ010000098.1, on the reverse strand, counting down.
CCTGGCGACGCTGTGCGTGGCCCTGATCGCGGTGTCCGCCTTCCTGGTCACGATGCGCGATGCGGTCGCGATCGCAGCCGCCGGCGTCTTCGGCCTGCTGGCCACGGGCGGCGTCGGTGCACTGATCCTGCGCATGCAGCTGCGCTGGCTGCGGTACTCGTCGGTACCGATCAGCGTCGATGCCGACACCGCCCTGCAGCGGGTCCGCCGTCTCGCGGCGGACGCCGGCTGGAAGATCACGCGGCAGCGCAATGCCGGCCTCGAGGCCGAAACCCGCGGCACCCTGTTCGCCGAGGGCGAGCGGGTGAGCGTCGAGATCCGCGGCCAGCAGCTGCTGGTGGCCAGCATCTGCGATCCGCACGTCGGCTTTTCCCTCACCGGCCACCGGCGCTGTCAGCAGCATTGCGAGCGGGTGCGCCAGGCCGTACTGAACCCTTAAGCTCGCCGAATCCGACGTGTAACATCACGCCGGATGAGCCAGCCGCCCCCCGCCGCGCATCGCCCGTACCTGGTCTTCATCCGGGCCGGCGCCGAGTCCCTCCACCGCCGGCTGCTGGCTGAAAATCCCGATCGCAACTGGGACTGTTGCGTCAGCTGGTACGTCCCGCCCGTTGCCGAGGGCCTGGCCGAGTACTACGGTTCAGGCGGCTTCAACAAACTGGACGGCTTCCTGGAGTTCTGGAAGCAGCGCCCGGATCCGTGGCCCTGGCGCTACGTGGCGCTGCTCGATGACGATGTCTATCTGCCGCCCGGCGCGCTGTCCCGGTTCTTCAGTCTGTGCGAGCAGTACGGGACGTACCTCTCGCAGCCCTCCCTCAACTGGTTCACGCACACCACCATCAACGTCCTGGTCCGCAATCCGGCATGCCTGATGCGGCGGCTGAGCTTCGTGGAAGTGATGGCCCCGTGCTTCTCGAGCGCCGCCCTCGCGGAGCTGTTGCCGACCTTCGACTGGACACGCAGCACCTGGGGCACGGACATCGCGTGGGGCTGCCTCCTGGAAGGCCGGCATCCGGTCCACGTGGTCGATGCGGTCTCGATGGACCATACCCGCACCGGCGATGGCCGCCCGACGGCGTTCTACCGCAAGCTCGCGGCCATGGGCGTGGATCCTGCCGGCGAGCTACGGGACATCCTCGCCCGCTTCCCCGGCTTCGGTGGCCAGCGGATGCTGAAGGCGGGACACATCTACCGGCCCGGCGTACCCGCCGCGCTCGGCCCGGCGCTGCTGTTGTTTTTTGAAAAGATGAAGTTCATCGTCCGCATCCGCAAGCAGGTGATGCGCAACGTACGCGCCTTGCGCGCGAACCTGCAGGATCGAGGAGTGCTGCGATGACCATCCCTGTCGCCCGCGTCCGGTTCATGCTCGGCACGCTGCTGCTGCTCTCCCCGGCGCTCCCGGCCCAGACCGGACCCGAGGGTGTGCCCCGCATCATGGTCAGTGACACCGGCGAGGCGACGGCGCCTGCGGCGCGGGCAACGCTGACCATCGGTATCGACGTCCCGGGCAGCACGGCGGCGGCAGCGGAGGCCGAGAGTGCGCGGGTGTCCGCGGCCGTGATCGCGGCATTGCACCGCGCCGGCCTGCCGCCCTCGGATCTGCAGTCCACCCACGTGAGCATCAACCCGCAGTGGGTTTACGATGAGCGAACTCGTCAGCAGCAGCGGACCGGATTCCGGGCCGACAGCACCGTGCGCGTCAGCACCGCCGGGCTCGATCGGCTCGGCGCCTGGGTCGATGCCGCGCTGGGCGCCGGCGCCACCACCGTCTCGGACCCGGCCTTTGCACCGGCCGATGAGGCCGCGCTACGGCATCAGGCGCTGGAACAGGCGGTGCGGAGCGCCCGCGGCGATGCGGAAGTCGTGGCCCGCGCGGCGGGCGGCAGTCTCGGGGCGCTGCTGCAGATCGATTCGGGGCAGGGAGTGGTGCGCCCCATGTCCGTGGCGGTCACCGCCGCGCTGCGCAGTCCGGCGACCCCGACCCATATCGTGCCGGACGAGATCCATGTGACGGCGACCGTCACGGGGGTGTGGCGGTATATTGCGGGGCCGGCCACGACGGGTCGATGAGCGCCGAAGGTCCTTCCATGTTGCTTGAGCGTCTGCTGCCCGCGCTGCTGGCCATCGCCCTGCCCCTGTGCGCCACCGGCGCGCCCTTTCCCCTGCAGGTGAAGACCCACTCCGGCGCCGTGGCCGGCGCCGTCCAGGACGGCGTGCTGTCCTTCAAGGGCATTCCGTACGCGCGGCCGCCGGTGGGCAGGCTGCGCTGGCATGCGCCGGTGCCCTCCCGGCCCTGGCCTGGCGTGCTGCAGGCCACCGACTATGGTCACGACTGCATGCAGATGCCATTTCCTGCGGACGACGCGCCCATCCGTACGTCGCCGTCCGAGGACTGCCTGGTCCTCAATATCTGGCGGCCTGCCGAGGCCACGGCAGGCCGGCTGCCGGTCATGGTCTGGATCTATGGTGGCGGCTTCACCATCGGCGGCACATCGCCCGCGGCCTACGACGGTTCGAACTTTGCCCGCGACGGCGTCATCCTGGTAAGCATGAACTACCGGTTGGGCCGGTTCGGATTCTTTGCGCATCCGGCGCTCACGGCGGAGAACCCCAACGGTCTGCTCGGCAACTATGGCTACATGGACCAGATCGCCGCCCTGAAATGGGTGCAGCGGAATATCGCAGCCTTCGGCGGGGACCCGCACCAGGTCACGGTCTTCGGCGAGTCCGCGGGCGGCGGCTCGGTACACATGCTGATGACCTCCCCGCTGACCCGGGGACTGTTTGCCGCGGCGATCGTGGAATCCGGCGGTGGCCGGGGCAACCCGGCCACGCAGCGCCGGCTCGGCCGCGACCTCCCCGGCGTGCCCAGCGCCGAAAGCGTCGGTGTGAACTTCGCCAGAAGCCAGGGCATCGAAGACACGGGGCCGGCGGGACTGGCGAAGCTTCGCGCGCTGCCGGCCGAGGCCGTGCAGGCGGGTGTCGGCTTCGGGACGCCCGCGTTGCCCGGTCCTCCCACCGTCACCGGTCCGATGCTGGACGGCAAGATCGTGACCGACGAGGTCGGCGCGATCTACCGCGGCGGCGCCGAGGCGAAAGTGCCCTTCATGATCGGCGCCAACACCGCCGATCTGGGTGGCGTCGGCGGCGCCAAAACCCTGGGCGATCTGTTCAAGCTCTTCGGCGCGAATGCCGCCCAGGCCCAGGCCGCCTACGATCCGGAGCATTCCACCGACGTGAAGGCGATCGGCGCGCGCATCGGACGCGACGCCGCGATGATCGAGCCGGCGCGATTCATCGCCGCGACGCTCGCGGCGCAGGGCCAGAAGGTCTGGGAATACCGCTTCGGATATGTCGTCGATTCCATGCGTGATACCTGGAAGACAGGCACGCCTCATGCCAAGGAGATCCCGTTCGTGTTTGACACCCTTTCTGCCCGTTACGGAACCGCAGTCAGCGCCCACGATGCGTCGGTCGCGAAGACCGCCCACGCCTACTGGGTCAATTTCGGCAAATTCCACGATCCGAACGGTCCGGGCCTTGCGCACTGGCCGGCGTACTCCGCGGCCAGCGACGAACTGCTGATCTTCCAGGCCAACGGCATCGCCGCGGCGCAGCCCGATCCGTGGAAGGTGCAACTGGATCTCACCGCGCAGCGTGCGCAAAGCGCGGTGCAGCCGTGAACCGCGCCCTGCCGCGCCTGATCCGGACCCTGGTCCCCGCGGCGCTCGCCGCCACCGCCCTGTCGCTGGTGCCGCCGGCGCTGGCCCGGGCCCACGCCGCCAGGGGACCTTCGGCGGCGCTGCCCGACATCACCATGGACGGGACCAATCTTTATCCCGAGAGCATGAGTTCCGCGCCGGACGGCACGGTCTACATCGGCAGCATGAAGGGCATCGTATTTCGCGCCAGGCCCGGTTCCGACAAGGCGGTACCCTGGATCAGGCCGACGCGCGGCAACGGCATCCTGACGCTGCTGGGCGTGCTGGTCGATGCCCATACGCATACGCTATGGCTGTGCTCGGATCCGGGCGCTCTGCGGACCCCGCCGGTGACGGGCGTCGCCTCGCTGATGGCATTCGATCTGCGCACGGGCCGCCAGACGGGGCATTATCCGTTTCCGGCGCCCGCCTCGATCTGCAACGACATTTCGGTGGCCCCGAACGGAGACGTGTACGCCTCGGATACGCCCAACGGCCGCATCCTGCGGCTCGCCAAGGGCGCCAAGTCCCTGACCGTGTTCGCGGAGGATGGGCGGCTGAAGGGCATCGATGGGCTGGTGTTCGGCGGCAACGGCGTGCTGTACCTCAACAACGTGACCCGCAACCAGCTGCTGATCATCGACATCAAGGCCGATGGCACCGCCGGTGCGATAACGCCCCTGGTGCTGTCGCAGCCCGTGGCGGGCCCGGATGGCTTCCGGTTCATCGGCGACAATCGTTTCCTGCTGGCCGAGGGCAATGCCGGCCGCGCCGACCTCGTCACCATCCACGGCGTGAACGCCGACATCAAGGTGCTGCGCGAAGGGTTGGTGTCGCCGCCGGCGGTCACACGGGTGGGCAATACGATGTATGCCCTCGAAGGCAAGATCGGTTACCTCGTCAATCCCGCGCTCAAAGGCAAGGACCCGGGCCAGTTCAAGGCCTACGCCGTGCCACTGCCCTAGCGCTTGGTATGCAGATCGAGGCCACCGGCCGCGGCCGGTGCCGGGGAAGGTGCGGAGGCGGCGGCAGCCGCCGCCGCGCCTGACTTGCCGCCAGCAGCCTTCGACTTGTCATCCGGCTTGTCTGCGGACGGGGTCCCGGTCGACTTCGCCACGGTGTGCCGGGGCGCCGCGGGCGGCGTGCAGGCCCAGTTGAGCATGGCATCCGCTTCGCTGCCGGGAATGGCGAGCCTCCAGGTCGTGTCGTCATCGAGCGCGGTGAACTGCAGCGCCTTGTCTTCGAGGTTGTTGCGACGGTAATAGAAGACGGCCGCGCGCCGGTAGCTGCGCGCATCGCAATCCAGCTGCTCGTGGGTCACCGCACTTTGGTAATGCAGCGGATAGATCTCCGCCTGGATGCGGGAGTATTCCCAGCGGATCCAGGCCGTCACGACGTTGCCGTCGCGCAGCACGTTGTGGGTCGAGGCGTATACCACGCTCGGGTTATCGAGGGGGCCATCCGAGATCAGTACCCAGCCCCCGGCGGTCAGGGGATCCAGGGCACTCTTCCAGGACCCCGCCGTGGTGACGGGATCGGGGGAAACCAGCGTCGCGAGGGCAGCGGGAGTCGAGGGTTTGGTTTTGGCGACGGACCGGGCGGGCGCAGAGGATCGGGCGGCCGCTTTCACGGGCGCCGCGCACTGGCTGGGGGCCGCCGGCGTCGGGCAGGCCGCGACCCCCCGGGGCTGATCCGCGCCGGCCATGACGGGGACCGCCACTGCCAGGACGATCATGGTCAGGGTGACACGCATACCCCCACGGTAGGCAATCGGGGGCGCCCGGACGTGGCACCAGTTGGCAGTTTTCCATCTCCGGCGGGCCGCCAAGCGCCCGGCAGGACCGAATCCGTGAACTACGCCGGCGGCCGGTGGAATGCCTTGCGCAGCTCCGTCTTCGCGTTCTCGAGGACCCGGCGGCGGGCGGGACTGAGTCCCTTGCCCCCGCGGTTGATCTCGAAGTTGAGCATGGACATCGCCGACTGGAAGGGGCCCGCCTTGCGCCGATGACTCGCCTCGGCGGACTTCTTCAGCGACTGCGCGATGGCCCGCGCGCTGCGCTGGGTGAAGATGCCCGGTTTCAGGTCCATCGCATCACTGCGTTTCATGACCCCCGCGGACCACTTGCGGCCCGTGCCGGTCGGGTGCTTGCGTGCGGCGGCCACGTTCAGCCCGCCGCCGCGGTGTGGTCGCGCTTCGCCTGGTGTCGCGAGAACAACGCGATCATTTCCCGGTTGAAGGCCGGTAGATCGTCGGGCTTGCGGCTGGTCACCAGGTTTTCATCGACGGCGACCTCGGCGTCCACCCAGTTGCCGCCGGCGTTCGTGATGTCGGTCCTGAGGGAAGGCCAGGAGGTCATGCGATACCCCTTCGCCGAACCGCTCTCGACGATGGTCCAGGGGCCATGGCAGATGGCGGCGACGGGCTTGCCGGAGTCGAAGAATGCGCGCACGAACCTCACCGCCTGGGGCTGCGTCCGCAGCGTGTCAGGATTCATCACGCCACCGGGCAGCACCAGCGCATCGTAATCGCCGGGATCCGCCTCGCCGAGTTTTTCATCGACGCTGACCTTCTGCCCCCACTCCTTGTGGTTCCAGCCCCGGATGTCTCCATCCTTGAGCGAGACGACATCCGTGTCCGCGCCCAGAGCCTCCAGCGCCTTCTTCGGCTCGAGGAGTTCCGATTGTTCAAAGCCATCCGTTGCGAGAATCGCGACCCGCAGGCCCTTGAGCGTCGTCTGGGACATATCCGTTTCCTCCAGCAGCGTTGCGAGGGAGTGTGCAGGCGCTGCGCCGCTGCGGTGAGCGGTCCGAGGCAGCCTCTTGCCGTGAGATACGGCTTACGCGGAGGCCCTGAGCGCAGCGCGAGACTTGGCGGCGAGTCTGACCGGCGCGCTCTCAGGGAACAGCATGACCGCGATCTGGCCGAGCACGGCGGCGCCCGTGAGATACCACCCCGGAGCCATGGGATTGCCGGTGGCATGGATCAGCCATGTCACGATCGGCTGTGTCGTACTCCCGAAGACCACGACCGCCAGCGAGTAGGTAAGGCTGAAGCCGCTGCCGCGGATGGATTTGGGGATGCTCTCGGAAATGCTCACATAGATGACGCTGATCGAGGAGACCACGCTCAGCAACATCATGCCGAACAGGAACACACCGGGGGTACCCGATCGGACGATCCAGACGAACGTGGGATAGGTCAGCACCAGCAACACCAGGTTCCCGTAGACGTTGATGGGCTTGCGCCCGTAGCGATCGGAGAGCCAGCCGCTGAGCAGGACGACGGGTATGCTGATGAGATAGCCGCCGGTCTCGGCGAGGTAGCCGACCCGGGCGGACAGGTGCAGCGTCGCCTGCGCGTAGGTCGCGACATAGTTGAAGACGTAGGTGGCCATCGTGCCCGAGGCGATGTACATCAGGCCCAGGCCGAAGATCCGCCAGGTCCGCCGCGCCAGCACCAGGCGCGACTCCCCTGCCGCGGCGGCCACGATGCCGGGCTCCTCGGCGCTGTGCAGGGTCTCCGGCAGTCTCGTGCGCAGCCACAGCCCGAAGGGAACGGTGATCGCGCCCAGCAGGAAGGCGATGCGCCAGCCATAGGCATCGACAGCGGTGGCCGGCAGCCAGGTGGTCACCGCAAGGCCGACCAGGCCGCCTGCGACGAAGGCGAGTGCCTGGCCCACCGGCTGCCAGGAAATCACCAGGCCGCGGTTGTGCGGGGGCGCGGCCTCCGCGAGGTAGGCGGTATTGGTGCCGATCTCCCCGCCGAGCGAAAACCCCATGGTCATGCGGGCGAGGACGGCGAGGATGGGGGCGGCCACCCCGATGGAGGAATACGGCGGCACCACCGCCATCCCGACGATGGCCACGCCAATGAGCACGAAGCACAGCATCATCGCCGCCTTGCGGCCGACGCGGTCCGCGTACCCGCCCAGCACGATCGCCCCGAGCGGCCGGGTGAGGAATCCGGCCCCGAAGGTCGCCAGCGACAGCATCAGGCTGGCATAGGCGCTCTTTGAGGGATAGAACGCGTGTCCGATCTGGATCGAGAACAGGGAATAGATCACGAAGTCGTAGACTTCGAGCGCGTTGCCCGCGACCACCGCGGCGATATGCCGCCGGCGCAATTCCTGAGTTTGCGGTCCAGCCACTGGTTTCAGTCTACGCGATCCGCCAGATCGATCCCGGCCAATTCGAATCCCCGGCGGAAGTCCCGCACGTGCTTCTCCGTCCAGGTGCGGGCGGCCTGCGCGTCGCCCGCGCGCACCGCGGCGGCGATCCGGCGCTGCGCCGTGGCGATGCGGCCACGGGCCGGCGCCACGCGATCGATCATCTTGCGCAACGAGGGGGCCAGCAGCTGCAGCAGGGGCTCATGCGCGAGCAGCAGCACCCGGTTGTGGGCTGCCTCCCCCACGTCGCGGAAAAAATCCGCGGCCTGACGCACGGCCGCATCCCTCTGCGCCGGCACCCCACCGGCCAGCCGGGACTCGATGCGCGCCAGGTCTGCCTCCAGGCGCCGTTTGGCGGCTGACTCCGCGATCGGGGGTTCGAGCACCATCAGCCCCTCCCAGACATCGCGGATGGTCACATCGTGCAGGGCCAGCGCGCGGCTCACGCCGTCGGCCACCTGCTCAGGCTGCGGCCGGCTGACCATCATCAGTTTCGAACCGCGTTCCCGCCGCAGCACGCCCGTGGACTCCAGTTCCCGGATCGCCTCGCGCACGGTGGAGCGGTTCACGCCGAACTGCCGCGCGAGCTCCTGTTCGGCCGGCAGCCGATCCCCGGCACTCAAGGTCCGGTCCGTGATCCGGGCCAGCAGCGCCACCGCCACTTTGCGGTAGGCGGGCTCGAATCGCAGCGGCTCGAATACGCTCATGCGCTCTTCGCGTACAGTTCCCGGCCGATGAGCATGCGGCGGATCTCCTGCGTGCCCGCGCCGATCTCGTACAGCTTGGCATCGCGCAGCAGACGCCCCGCCGGGTAATCGTTGATGTAGCCATTGCCCCCGAGGATCTGGATCGCCTCGAGTCCCGCGAGGGTCGCCTTCTCGGACGCGAACAGGATGGCCGCGGCCGAGTCCCAGCGGGTGCTGCGGCCTGCATCGCAGGCCCGGCCCACGGCGTAGACCAGGGCCCGCGCCGCGCTGAGGTTGGTGTAAAGGTCGGCGATTTTCGCCTGCATCAGCTGGAAGGTTCCGATCGACGCGCCGAACTGCTTGCGTTCGTGGACATACGGCAGGACCAGGTCCAGCGCCGCCGCCATGATCCCGAGCGGCCCGCCGGCGAGCACCGCCCGTTCGTAGTCCAGGCCGCTCATCAGCACTTTCGAACCGCGATCCACTTCCCCGAGGACGTTGGCCCGCGGCACGGCGCAATCCACGAACACCAGCTCACAGGTGTTCGAGCCGCGCATGCCCAGCTTGTCGAGTTTCTGCGCCGTGCTGAATCCGGGCAGGCCCTTCTCGACGATGAAGGCCGTGATGCCCCGGGATCCGGCGTCCGCCGTGGTCCTGGCATAGACCACCAGCACGTCCGCATCCGGACCGTTCGTGATCCACATCTTGCGACCATTGAGTACGAAGGTGTCCCCGCGGGGCTCGGCCCGCAGCTGCATCGACACCACATCCGACCCCGCCCCCGGCTCGGACATCGCCAGAGCGCCGACATGCTCGCCGCTGACGAGCCGTGGCAGATAGCGGTCGCGCTGGTCGTCGGTGCCGTTGAGCCGCAGCTGATTGATGCACAGGTTCGAGTGGGCACCGTAGGAGAGCCCGACGGAGGCGGATCCGCGCGAGACTTCCTCCATCGCGACGATGTGCGCGAGATACCCCAGGCCCGACCCGCCCCAGCGTTCGGGTACCGTCAGGCCGTGCAGCCCCAGGGCGCCGAGCATCGGCCACAGTTGTCGCGGGAACTGGTTGGAGCGGTCGATCTCTGCAGCAAGCGGCGCGATCTCGGCGCGCACCATGCGGCGGACCTGGGCGCGTACCTCATCGACGGTTTCACCAAGCCCGAAATCGAAATCACAGGCATCGACACTGGACATGGCAGCACCCCGCGAGACTTATGGTATTATCCGACAATCGGACTATCCGGGCAAGTTCGGGCGGGTACAGGCGCGCAATGCCAGTCTTCGCATCCAGCATCGACCGGCGCGGCGAGGAATTCCGCGCCAACCAGGCGTACATGCAGGCGCTGGTCGCGGACCTGCGCTCGCGGCAGGACGAGGCCGGACGCGGCGGCAGCGAGGCCGCGCGCGCGCGGCACGTGGCGCGGGGCAAGCTCCTGCCGCGCGACCGCGTGGAGACCCTGCTCGACCCCGGCACGCCCTTCCTCGAGCTGTCGCAGCTCGCGGCCCATGGTCTGTACGACGGCGAGGCACCCGGAGCCGGGCTCATTACCGGCGTGGGCCGGGTGTCGGGACGCGAATGCCTGATCGTCTGCAACGATGCGACCGTCAAGGGCGGCACGTACTATCCCCTGACGGTGAAGAAGCACCTGCGGGCGCAGGAAATCGCGCGCGAAAACCAGCTGCCCTGTGTGTACCTCATCGATTCCGGCGGTGCCCATCTGCCGAGCCAGGATGAGGTCTTCCCCGACCGCGACCATTTCGGCCGCATCTTTTTCAACCAGGCGCGGATGTCCGCGGAGGGCATTGCCCAGATCGCGGTGGTGCTGGGCAGCTGCACGGCCGGCGGCGCCTACGTCCCGGCGATGTGCGATGAGTCGATCATCGTGCGCAACCAGGGGACGATATTTCTCGGCGGCCCTCCCCTGGTCCGGGCCGCCACCGGCGAAGTCGTCACCGCCGAGGACCTCGGCGGCGGCGATGTCCACACCAGCGTGTCCGGCGTCGCCGATCACCTGGCCGAGAATGATGCCCAGGCGCTGGGCATCGCGCGCCGCATCGTCGCGGGTCTGAACCGGACACCGCTGCCGCAGATCGCGTTCAGGGCTGCGGTCGAGCCGCTGTACCCGGCGGAGGAACTGCAGGGCATCGTGCCGGCCACCCCGCGCAAGCCGTTCGAGGTGCGCGAGGTCATTGCACGGCTGGTGGACGGCAGTGACTTCGATGAATGGAAAAGCCGCTACGGCACGACCCTGGTGACCGGCTTCGCCCATCTGTGGGGGATGCCGGTCGGGATCGTCGCCAACAATGGCATCCTGTTCTCGGAGAGCGCCCTCAAGGGCACGCACTTCATCGAGCTGTGCTGCCAGCGGCGCATACCCCTGGTGTTCCTGCAGAACATCACCGGCTTCATGGTCGGCCGCAAGTACGAGAACGAAGGCATCGCCAAGCATGGCGCCAAGATGGTCACGGCGGTCGCCTGCGCCCAGGTCCCCAAGCTCACCGTGATCATCGGCGGCAGCTTCGGCGCCGGTAACTATGGCATGTGCGGCCGGGCCTACTCACCGCGGTTCCTGTGGATGTGGCCCAATGCGCGGATCGGGGTCATGGGCGGTGAACAGGCGGCGAACGTCCTCGCCCGGGTGCGCCGCGATGCGCTCGAGGCCAAGGGGACGTCGTGGAGCGCCGAGGAGGAAGCGAGTTTCACGGCCCCGATCCGTGAACAGTACGAACGGCAGGGACATCCCTACTACGCGACCGCGCGGCTGTGGGATGATGGCATCATCGATCCGGCCGACACCCGCCGGGTGCTGGCCCTAGGCCTGTCGGCCGCCTTGAATGCGCCCATTCCCGAAACCCGTTTCGGGATCTTCCGGATGTAGGGGTCACCGCCGATGCGCCTGGAGCGCCTGCTGATCGCCAACCGCGGCGAGATCGCCTGCCGCATCGCCCGCACGGCGCAGCGTCTGGGCATTCGCACCGTCGCGGTCCATTCGGATGCCGACGCGGAGGCTCTGCATGTCCGCTGCTGCGACGAAGCCCAGTCGTTGGGCGGGCTCACGGCCGCCGAAAGCTATCTGCGCATCGATGCCATCATCGAGGCCGCCCACCGCAGCGGCGCGCAGGCCATCCATCCCGGCTATGGCTTCCTGTCGGAAAATCCACACCTGGCGGAGCGTTGCCACAGCGAAGGCATCCTGTTCGTCGGCCCGCCGGCGGCGGCGATGCGCATCATGGGGTCCAAGTCGGCTGCCAAATCCCTGCTGGAACGCGCCGGCATTGCGCTCATCCCGGGCTATCACGGCGACAACCAGGACCCGGGCCTGCTGCGCCGGGAAGCCGACCGCATCGGCTATCCGCTCCTGATCAAGGCGAGCAACGGCGGCGGCGGCCGGGGTATCCGGCGGGTCGACGCCGCATCGGACTTCGAGGCCGCCTTGCTCAGCTGCCGCCGCGAGGCCCGCGCCAGCTTCGGCGATGACCAGGTGCTGCTCGAGAAGTACATCCAGCACCCCCGGCACATCGAATTCCAGATTTTCGCGGACACGCACGGTCAGTGCGTGCACCTTTTCGAACGGGACTGCTCCGTGCAGCGTCGCCACCAGAAGGTGCTCGAAGAGGCGCCCGCCCCCGGCATGACGCCGGAGCGCCGTGCGGCCATGGGAGCCAGCGCCGTCAATGCGGCCCAGGCCGTCGGCTATGTCGGCGCCGGTACGGTCGAGTTCATCGTGGCGCCCGATGGCACCTTCCATTTCATGGAAATGAACACCCGGCTGCAGGTCGAACATCCGGTGACGGAAATGATCACCGGGCTCGACCTCGTGGAATGGCAGCTGCGCATTGCCACCGGTGAGCCGCTGCCCCTGCATCAGGAGCAGCTCACCTTCCGGGGACACGCCATCGAGGCCCGGATCGCCGCCGAGGATCCGGAACGCGGATTCCTGCCGGCCACAGGCACGCTCGACTACTACGCAACGCCCGCCCCCTCGCCGGTGGTGCGGGTCGACAGCGGTGTGGCCCGGGGCTCGCGCATCACGCCGTACTACGATTCGCTGCTGGCGAAGCTGATCGTGTGGGGAGAGGACCGGGAGCGCGCGCTGCTGCGCCTGGCGGCCGCCCTGTCGCAGGTTCAACTGGTCGGTGTCGCCACCAATGTCGACTTCCTCGGCCGGCTGGTGGGCTCCCCCTCGTTCGTCACTGCGAACCTGGATACCGCCTTGATCGAGCGCGAGCAGGCGGTGCTGTTTGCCCCCCACGAGCCGCCGCCCCGCGAGGCCTGGCTGGCCGCCGCGGTCATGCACCTGCTGCGGCAGGATCCGGGCCGGTCCCCGACGCCCTGGGACCTGCACGATGGCTGGCGCCTCGGGAAGTGGTCCCGCAGGGTGCTGCAACTGCGATGCGGCGAGGCGCTCCGGCGCATCACGATCCAGTACGCAGCGAGCGGCTGGCACCTCACCCTGGAGGACCACACCAGCGTAGCCCGCGCAACACCCGGGACCGGCTCGACCCTATCCCTGCAGCTCGATGGCGCCCGTTTCGAGGTCACCGTTCACGCCCAGGCAGGAGCCGAGCATGTCTTCTGGCGCGGCCACCACTATGTGTTCCAGCAGATCGATCCGATGGCACCGGCAGTTGCCGACGAGGGCACGACGCGCGGTCTGCGCGCACCCATGCCGGGGCGGATCCTGCAGCTGATCGCCACTCCCGGCACCGCCGTGCGCAAGGGCGCCCCGCTGCTGGTGCTCGAGGCGATGAAGATCGAACATACGGTCCTGGCGCCCAGCGCGGGCCTGCTGCAGGGATTCCGCGTCACCGCCGGCGAGCAGGTCGCCGAGGGGGCCGAGCTGGTGAGTTTCGAACCGGCTGCGGAGGCAAAGGAGTAAGCGCGTGGCTGGACTGTACTTCGAAGAGTTCCGGGTCGGGCAGACCTTCAGGCATGCCGTCCGTCGCACCATCACGGAGGCGGACAACGTGTTCTTCTCCGCGCTCACGCACAATCCGGCACCCCTGCACCTCGATGAGGAGTATTGCCGGACGCATACGGAGTTCGGACAGCGGATCGTCAACAGCGCCTTCACCCTGGGCCTCATGGTCGGGCTCTCCATCGCCGACACCACCCTGGGGACGACCGTGGCGAATCTCGGCTGGGACGAAGTGCGCTTTCCCCAGCCGCTGTTCCACGGGGACACGGTGCACTGTGAATCCGAAGTCCTGGAGGTCCGCGACAGCCGTTCACGTCCGCGCAATGGCATCGTCATCTTCAGTCACCGGGCCTACAACCAAAACGACGTACTCGTGGCGAGCTGCAAACGCTCGGCGCTGATGCTGCGCAAGCCGGGCCCATGAGCGCCCGCTCGCTACTGTTCGTTCCCGGCGACAGCGACCGGAAGATCGCGAAAAGCGCCGACGCCGGCGCCGACCTCGTCATCCTCGATCTCGAAGACTCCGTGATGCCGCAGCTCAAGAACGCCGCGCGGCACAGGATCCGCGAGGTGCTCGCGTCGGCGACGCCGCGTCGGGTACCCCAGCTGTGGGTCCGCATCAATCCCGTGCAGACCGCGGAGGCCATGTCTGATCTGCTGGTCATCCTGCATGGCCAGCCCGACGGCATCGTCCTGCCCAAGGCGCGCTCGGCCGAGGACGTGATCCAGCTCGCCCAACACCTGGACGCCTTTGAGCAGCGCCATGGGCTGCAATGCGGTGACATCCGGATACTGCCCATCGCCACGGAAACTCCGGCGTCCGTGTTCACCCTGGGGAGCTATGGGCTGTGCGGCCCGCGGTTGTATGGTCTGACCTGGGGGGCCGAGGACCTCAGCGCTGCGGTAGGCGCCAGCGCCCACCAGCAGACCGATGGCAGCTGGACCGCGCCCTACCAGCTGGTCCGCTCGCTGTGTCTGTTCGGGGCGGCCGCCGCGGGCGTGCCTGCCATCGACACCGTGCACGCCGATTTCCGCAACCCGGCGGGCCTGAAGGCCGCGTGTCTGCAGGCCCGGCGCGACGGCTTCGACGGCAAGCTGGCGATCCATCCGGACCAGATCGCCATCATCAATGAGTGCTTTACACCCAGCACCGCGGAAGTCGCTTACGCGACGCGCGTGGTCCAACTTTTCGCCGACAATCCCGGCGTCGCTGCACTCGCGCTCGACGGAAGGATGCTGGATCTTCCGCATTTACGTCTGGCACGAAAAATCCTCGCTCAGGCGAAAGATCGCGCAGGCTAAGCTCCGCGCTCCCGGCCCGGAGGCCGGTACCGGGGCGATGCGGCCGGGCCGCTCTCAATCGATGGTGAGGTGGTTCTCCACCTTCACGACACCGTCGACGTGGCGCGTATCGCGCAGGAGATTCATGACGTATCCCGGTGCCAGCGCGTTGCCGGAGAGCGTGACGACGCCGTCCTGCGTTTCGATCTGCACGCGCCGCGCGATATTGGGATCCTTCTGGATCAGCACGCTTCTCACGCGCTCGGTGATCTGGGCATCGGTGGACTTCGCGGCGTCGGTATTCGCCGCCCAGACGGCAGAAGACATCAGGAAGGTGCCGGCGACGACGCTCAGCAGTTGGTTGCGGGTCATAAAGAACTCCTCAGCTCGTGTACGGGTCCCCCATGAAGGATGGACATCGCCACTTACGCCGAAGTTCGCTGGCCGCGTTCACAGCTTCTTTGTCGGGTTACCGCCGCTGCATTCCGTTACGTTTCGTCGCATCCGTGCGGATAACGCGACTGCGTCCGCACCTTGGCCGCAATCCTCAGAACCAATCCTCCCGCCGCTCCTGGAGAGTGCGATCACCGAAGTAGGTGGGTGCGCGGGTTGCCGCACTGTTCACAGGAGCACCGCTTCGGCGTATCGATTGCGATGCCCCAGTGGCGCTCAGTCCGCCAATGCGCTTCATGTAACCACCACACGCGCCGGAGGCGGCGCGCCCGGATCGCCGCACGCTGCGCGCGGCGCTCTGCTCTCGTCGTCATGCCACGGCCCCTATTGGGTTATTCCAGTAGCATGACGTCCTCCTGAATCAGATGAATGCGCAAGGCTTGCCTACGAGTGGGCGCGCACTCCGACCGGCAGCACCATGCGCCCATAGTCCGCATTGATGACTTCGGCGGCCGAGAGATAGGCCGCCAGCGCCGCGCACACCAGGCCAAGGTAACCCCCGAGCCGGTGCGCGGTTGCCGTTCCCAGCAGTTCCCCCGCGGCCAGCAGGAAGAACGTGATCCACAAGGTCAGGAAGACCAGTTGCAGCGCCGTGCTGTGCCGGAACGAGGCCACCCACATGTACAGGGTGAACACGCCCCACACCAGCAGATACCATCCCACGAACGCCGGCGGCGCACTGCCACCGAACTCATGGGCATAGGCGACGAAGGACAGCCAGAAAGAACCGTAGCCGACGAAGGCGACGGTTGCGAATGTATTGCCGCGGATATAGGACAGCAGCCCCGCCAGCACCTGGGCGGCGCCACCGAAGGCGAGCGCCATGCCAAGCACGATGGGCAGACCTTTCTCGTCAATCAATCCTGCGTTGATGAGGCTCAACAGCCAGGTCGTGCTCGCAAAGGCAAAGAGGCCCAGGGGCGCCGGATTTGCAAATTTGCTGTCCATTCGAAATTCCCCCTCAACGGATATAGTGATTGTCAGCACCGAAGCCGCGCGCCTATTAACGCACGATCGGCCCCGCCACGCCCACCGCTGCAATGTGGCGGCGCATCATCGATCCGACATCGGTAGAAGGGTTCCGCGGATTGCGAATCGCCCGTTAGCCGGCATCCGCCGGCCCCTTGGGCGGGTCGATCATGATGAGACGCTGCCAGGTTCTGCCGCGCCTCACCATCAGGTACCCCGAAACGGGCGAGACCAGCATGGCACCTGTGTTGGGGAGGGTTACAGGCACCTGCGGCTGTGCGCGCTGTGCGCCTGTCGGGATCATTCCCTGAACGAGAACCACGCCCAGGGTGTCGCTGATGGGCGCCCATTCATCGGCGCTGACGCCGGGAGGACGGCTCAAAGGTGTCGCGCCAACGGCCGCTGCGATGGCGGCTCCAGCAAGCACGGTTACCGCTGCGAAAGCAGGTAGCGATTTCATGGGTGCGCTCCGGAGTTGTGGACGCGCAGATGCTACGCCCGACGAAGAATGCCTGCCATCAATGACCGTGGGGCACGCCCTTATCTGGCCGAGCCCTCGATGGCGCGAGCAATATCGGCCCGCTCCTCCGTGGAAACGGCCCACGTCTCATCGCAGCTGGTGCAGCGAGCTTCGATGTCCGACCCGTCGCGAAGCAGTTCGATGAGCTCTTCGCGCGTGTAGGTCACGAGCCGATCCTGGTGGCAGTTCGGACACTCCGAGGTTATCGGGGCTCTTGAATTCATCGCCTGGTATCCACGGCAGTTGCTACAGCGGAATCATTCGCCCCGCCGGCATGGACGGGTTTAAGCAGTGACGTTCGGCGGCGAGACAGAGCGTGGGGGTCGGTGGCGGCGGGCAAGCGGCGTTGGGAGGGTCGATCGCCCGGGAGCCCTCGACGGGCGTAACCAAGAAGGGACATACCTTGAACCTGTTCAGCGGCACTGCCATGAGCCCCGGGTGTTTGATGTCCGGACCGTGAACCTTCACAGGGCCAGAATTGCCTTTTGCCGGCGAAACCGCAGGATCCGCCTGAACTTGCGCGGCCATTATGGCCACCGCGCCAGCGGCTACCAGGGTGGAGGCGAACGATCTACCCAGTAGCTTAAGGTATCGCACGTTATACCCCTCACCGAGCCAACTCCGCCTGCGATCATCCCCCGCGGCCCGTGCGTCCGCAAGCCTGTCATAGGCCGCACGGTGGCAGGACGATGTTCCGGCAAGCTCGGTCGGTGCGGCCGCCCGGACTACATGCGTCCGCAGTGCTCGAATAGGATATAGGCGGCGATCTCGACCTCAGAGACGTCCTTCTCGTAGCGCTTCGGTGGAAAAGCGCCGGTGGCATTGGCGACCCTGTCGACGAACGCCTTCTGGTCCTTCCATTTGTCGAAGAACGAGTCGCTGATCAACGAGGGAGTCATGCCGCCATTGCCATCCAACGTCTTCAGGTACACGTCGTTCAGGAGGGTAATGCTGGGCAGCTCATTGGCGGATGCCCCTGGCACCCTGCCGCGCAAGGTGTACAGATGGCACAGGGCGCAACTGGAATCGTATGCCCATCTTCCCTTCGTCGCCTGGGCCTTGGTGAAC
>DATJTJ010000097.1:0-29275 GCA_035503515.1 Steroidobacteraceae bacterium | reverse complement strand
CTGTTCCTGGGCGCGGTGGTGGCCGTGGTCTCGGCCCGTCACTTCTTCAACGTCGCCCGCGCTCTTCAGGCACCTCCTGGGCACCGGCTGCGTCACGGCGTCGTGCTGAACATCCTGATCGCGCTGATCGCGGTAGCACTGGCCGTGCACTTCCTGACCTCGACCCGGTGAGCGCGCGGCTATTGAAACCCTCCCGTCATTTCGGACGCGGTTCGGACAGTTCCGCATCAGGCGGTGCCATTCCCGCCCGGCGCTGTCGGATGTGCTGACATAGTGCCAGAGCCGCATTGCGGATTTCCCCGTGCAGAGCCGCATCGGCGTCGAAGGCATCGTGGCTGGTCGCGTACTTGCCGTAATAGTCGATGTAGCGATCGATGCAGGAGGCAGTGCCCGCACGGATGAGATCCATATCATCCAGCCAGTCGCACAGCGAACGGCGCAGTGTCTCCGCACCGGCAGCATCGCCGTGGACGATGATGGAATACGAGCGCCCGGCCAGGTGGCGCGGGTAGGCCCAGCCCCGCAGTTCCAGCGCCTTGGCCTCCGCGACGGTCTTGCCATGCGTACTGGAAGGGTCCGGATTACCGCCGTCCGCGCACACCAGGCGGTCGATCATCGCCTTGAGGACCGTGGGGGCCTGATACCAGTACACCGGGGTGATGATCATGATCCCGTGAGCGGCAACCCAACGCGGATAGATGTCGTTCATGCAGTCGGACACCTGACCGAGGCTGTGGTTGGGATAGCACGAGCAGGGCCAGTGGCACAGGGGCATGGCCGTCGACACACAGCCCTTGCACGGGTAGATGCTCTTGCCGTACTCGGAGACCAGCAGGCTCAGGTCCAGCACGTCCGCCTCGAATGACTGGTCCGCAAAGACGCAGCGTGCGATCTGCAGCATGCGGAATGTCTTCGACATCTCCCCGGGGCAGGTCTTGTCGTTGCGGGCGGCACCGCACACCAGAAGCACCCTCGACGGACCCTGGGGATCACCCTGCCGCTGCCGGGCCTGATCCACCGCGGCCTTGGCGCCAAGCCATTCGATGGACAGTTCATAACCTGGATCGGCGAAGCCCGGCCCCGCCGGGCGCGTCTGCGGGCTCTTCCGTGAATGCCGATAGGCCTCCCAGGCGACTGCGAGCAATTCTTCGATTGCGGCTTCGTGTGAACCGAAGGCCGGGTCGAAGAAGCGCCTGCGGAACCGGGCCGCGAATTCGGCATGCGTAAGCTGTCCCGGTCCCTGACCGGTCCTCACGTCGGGCGGCTTGGGCATCACGCCACCTTCAGTGGCGCGTGATGCCTGCGGGTTTGAGGACTACCTTGGTTACGTCATTCTGCTGTTCCTTGAAGATCTTGTAACCGGTAGGCGCCTCCTCCAGCGGCAGCCGATGGGAAATCAGGAAGGTCGTATTGAGCTTGCCTTCGAGGATGAGCTTCAGAAGGTCCGCGGTGTATTTCTGGACGTGCGTCTGGCCCCCTTTGATCGAGAGACCCTTTTCCATCATCGCGCCGATGGGAAACTTGTCCGTGACACCGCCGTACACGCCGGGAATCGAGACGCGGCCGCCCTTGCGGCAGGCAATGATCACCTGACGCAGGCCATGGGTCTCATCGGTCACCAGTTTCATCGAAGACTTCACCTTGTCCATCATGCTGTCGGCCGTGAAGCCATGGCTCTCCATGCCGACGGCGTCGATGCAGGCGTCCGGACCGATGCCGCCCGTCATTTCCACCAGCGCCTCGCGGACATCCGACTCCTCGAAGTTCAGGGTTTCGGCTCCCATGGATTTCGCGAGCGCCAGCCGGTGCGGGTAATGATCGATCGCAATCACCCGATGGGCCCCCAGGGCAAAGGCGCTCTGAATCGCAAAAAGTCCCACCGGTCCGCAGCCCCACACGGCCACCACTTCCTCAGGCTCGATCTGGCAATTGACCGCCGCCATCCATCCGGTTGGCAGGATGTCCGACAGGAACAGCACCTTCTCATCCTCGATGCCGTCCGGAATGACGATGGGCCCGACGTCCGCAAAGGGAACCCGCGCATACTCCGCCTGGCCACCCGCGTAACCGCCAGTCAGATGGGCGTAGCCGAAGGCACCCGTCATCGGGTAGCCGTAGAGGAACTCGGACATGTCCGCGCTTTCTGCGGGATTGGAGTTGTCGCAGGCGGCGAATTGCTGCTTCTTGCAGAAGAAGCATTCGCCGCAGGCGATGACAAAGGGCACCACCACCCGCTGTCCGACCCGCAGCTTCCTGTTGCCCGGGCCCACTTCGACTACCTCGCCCATGAATTCGTGCCCCAGCACGTCCCCCGATTTCATCGTCGGGATCACGTGATCGTAGAGATGCAGGTCGGAACCGCAGATGGCCGTCGAGGTTATGCGGATGATTGCATCGCGGGGATTCACGATCTTCGGATCCGGAATCGTTTCCATCCGGACGTCGTGTCTGCCATGCCAGGTCAGTGCGCGCATCGTAGGTTCCTTGCGATTCTGGGTGGGTGCGACGTCACGCGCGCGGCGCGGCGTATGGCGGGGCGGCAGTGGCCACCTCGCCGGTCTCCATCAGCTGCTTGAAGCGCCGCAGGTCGCGGCGGGCCTGGATCTTGGGCTCCTTGTGGAACAGCTTCGCGATCATTTGGCCGATCGCGCCCGCCGGGGGATCGTAGGCAAGGGTGACCGTGACGACCGTGCCGCGCCTTTCGGGAGAGTCCTTGAATTCAACCGTCCCGCTGTTGCGCACGCTGGCACCTTCCTCCGATTCCCACCCGATCAGCTGCCCCGGATCGTCGACCGTGATGGCCGAGGGCCACTCGACGCTTTTGCCGGCGGGGGCGGCGACGAGCCAGCGCGAATGCGTCGAATCGATCACCGTCACGCGTCGGATGTTGTGCATGAAGAGCGGCAGATTCTCGAAGTTGCGCCAGAAGGCGTAGAGCTCCTGCCGGGGGCGATCGATGGTGACGCTGCGGCCGACCAGTACGTCGCCGGGCCGTGCCGCGAGATGCTCGACATGGGTAACCTCGGCGCCGGGATGTCTGGAAGCGCACAGCGGCCCGTCGTCGCCCAGGTGTTCGCCTGTACCTTCATTCATGGAGCCACTCCAGATCAGCGGTGTTCCGGGAGCATCAGCGCCTTGCGGCGACGGCACAATTACAGCCGTGCGCCAATCTGCTGTAGGGATCGTCCGCGTAGCTTGCGGGCGCCCGTCGGCGGCGTCCGGCCTAGGATGAGGTCCGCCGGGCGTGGCGGTGGACCGGCGGCTGGATTGTGCTTGTCGGGCAGGATCCAAGCCTTCCACCATCATTGGAGCAACCATGAACGCTATTGCGCGCGAGCTGGCCGTCGTCACAGGGGCCTCGACCGGTATTGGCCTGGAGCTGGCACGCCTTTGCGCGCAGCGGGGCATGAACTTGATCGTCGCTGCGGATGAGCCGCTCATCGAAAATGCGGCGCGGGAGCTCTCGTCCCTGAGCGTGAACTGCACGCCGGTTCAGTGCGATCTGGCGACGACGGAAGGGATTGCCACGCTCACCGCGGCGATCGAGGCCAATGGCAGTCCGGTCGACGCATTGCTGGCGAATGCCGGCAGGGGCCTGGGCCGCGCCTTCCTGGACCAGGACCTGAACGAGGCACTCAAGGTCGTCCATACCAATATCGACGGGACCATAAGGCTGGTACATGCCGTCGCGTCGAAGATGCGCGCCCGTGGCAAGGGGCGGGTACTCATCGTCGGATCCATCGCCGGACTGATGCCCGGAACTTTCCAGGCGGTTTACAACGGTACCAAGGCCTTCATTGATTCCTTCTCCGTCGCGCTCAGCAATGAACTCAAGGACTCGGGCGTCACCGTGACCTGCCTGATGCCCGGTGCGACCGAGACGGACTTCTTCGAACGCGCGGACATGATGGACACGAAGGTAGGAACCGAGGAGAAAATGAGCGCGGCGGAAGTGGCCCGGATCGGCTTCGATGCCATGCTGGAAGGGAAACTCGAGGTGGTGGCGGGCCTCGCCAACAAGTTGCGGGCCGGAATGGCGCATGTGATGCCGGACTCGACCCTGGCCGAGATGCACCGCGGAATGGCCGGCCCGGGCACCGCGAAATCCGGATCGAGCAGGTCCAGGCAGAATCGGCGTGACGGGCCCGGGACCTAGCCCGTCAGGCAGGAGCGAGCAGGGCGGCGAGATAGGGTGAAGTCCTGCTGGTCGGGTGCGAAGCCACGGTTTCAGGTGTACCGGCGACGACGACGCGACCGCCCTCATCGCCGGCGCCCGGGCCAAGATCGATGATCCAGTCGGCGGTAGCCGCCACATGCATGTCATGTTCGGCGAGAATCACTGTGTTGCGGGCTTCCACCAGGATGTCGAGTTGCGCCATCAGCTTGTCGATGTCGGAAGGATGCAGGCCCACCGTCGGCTCGTCGATGAGGTATAGCGTCGCCCCGTCAGAGACACGCTGCAGTTCCGTCGCGAGCTTGACGCGCTGTGCCTCCCCACCCGAGAGTTCCGTGGCCGGCTGTCCGAGTGTCAGGTAGCCGAGACCAATGGCCTGCAGCAGTTGCAGCGGCCGGTGGATGGCGCGGTTGTCATTGAAGAACAGGCTGGCCTGGTCCACGGTCATGGCCAGGATCTCGGCAATGTTGTGGTCGCGGTAGGTCACTTCCAGAGTCGCCTCGGTGTAGCGCGAGCCACGACAGGTGGAGCACGGGGCAAAGACGCTGGGCATGAACAGCAGCTCCACGCTGACGAATCCTTCGCCATGGCAGGCGGGGCAGCGGCCGCCATCGACATTGAAGGAGAAGTGCCCCGCCGCGTAGCGGCGTGAGCGCGCCAGTTGCGTTTTGGCGAATATCTTCCTCACCTCGTCAAAGAGTCCGGTGTAGGTTGCCAGATTGGACCGGGGGGTGCGTCCGATGGGTCGCTGATCGATGGCAACGATGCGGCGAATGGAGTCCTCGCCTTCGAGCACCTCGCCGCGGGTGAGTTCCAGCTCCTCCGGGGGCGGCGCCTCGGGCAGTTCCTCATGGGTGGCCGCACGGGCGCCGGCGAGCCGGTCGGCCAGCAACTCGGTGAGAGCGAGGCTGACGAGACTTGATTTTCCGGAGCCGGAAACGCCGGTCACCACGGTGAATACGCCAAGCGGGAATGCCACATCGAGCTTGCGCAGGTTATTGCGCGTGACGGATTTGAGCCGCAGCCACCCGAGCGGGATCCGGGATAACCGACGCCGAGGCTGCCGCTGCGCGAAAAGATAGGGTCGCGTGGCGGAATCGCGCTGGCCGCGCAATCCTTCGGGAGGTCCGTTGTAGACGATCCGGCCACCCCCCGAACCGGCACCGGGCCCTACCTCGACCAGCCAGTCGGCGCGACCCATGACATCCAGGTCGTGCTCGATGATGAACAGCGAATTGCCGGATGCCCTGAGCTGGTCAAGGGCGTCCATGAGCGCTGCAGTGTCCGCGGGATGCAGACCCGCGGACGGCTCATCCAGAACATAAATCACGCCGAACAGGTTTGACCGCAGCTGGGTCGCGAGCCGCAGGCGCTGCAGTTCCCCCGGTGACAGCGTCGGCGTAGCCCGTTCGGGAGCAAGATAGCCGAGGCCAAGGTGCTGAAGTGTCGCAATGCGTTCGGTGATGTTGGCGACGATCCGCGTCGCGACCAGCTGCTTCTCGGCCGACCGTCCGCGTGCTGCCGCGGCGGTCTGCAGCAGCTGCGAGAGATCGTTGAAGGAAAGATGCGACAGGGCGGCGATATCGAGCCCGGCGAAGGAAATCCGCAACGCCGCCTGCCGGAGACGCTTGCCCTTGCAGAGGGAACAGAGCGTCGAACGCAGGAAGCGGGCGGCGCGCTTCCTCATCATGGGGCTTTTGGAAGTCTGAAACGTCTGCAGCAAGTACCTGCGAACGCCGGTGAAAGTGCCCATGTAGCTGGGAGCCATCTTGCGGCGCATGACCTGGCGCACTTCCGCTGCCGTGAAGCCCGCGTACACGGGCACGGTGGGCTGTTCGTCGGTGTACAGGATCCATTCGCGGCTCTTTTTCGGCAACTTACGCCGGGGCGTGTGGATGTCATGGCCGAGGGTCACCAGAATGTCCTGCAGGTTCTGCCCATGCCAGGCCGGCGGCCAGGCGGCGATGGCGCGTTCGGCGATGCTCAGGGAAGGATCCGGGACCATGGTGGTCTCGCTCACATCGTAGACGCGACCGAGTCCATGACACTGGCTGCAGGCGCCCTGCGGCGTATTGGGGGAGAAGTCCTCGGCATACAGGATCCCCTGCCCCGGTGGGTAGTCGCCGGCGCGCGAGTAGAGCATGCGCAGCAGGTTGGACACCGTGGTGATGCTGCCGACCGAAGAGCGGCTGCTGCCCGAGCTTGCGTGCTGCTGCAGGGCGACCGCCGGTGGCAACCCTTCGATCGTGTCGACATCGGGCGTCGCGACCTGGTCGATCAGCCGCCGCGCGTAGGGACTCACGGACTCGAAGTAGCGCCGTTGGGCTTCGGCGTAGATCGTGCCGAATGCAAGGGATGACTTGCCCGAACCGGAGACACCGGTGAACACCACGAGGGCGTCACGTGGAAGGTCGAGATCGACGTTGCGCAGATTGTGTGTGCGCGCACCCCGCACCTGCACGGTACCGGATTTACTGAGCTGCATTCGCCGCGCCGCTTTCACCTGAATGCAGGATTGTCCCGGAAGCGGATCGGCAGCCGCTGTCAGGCTACTGCTGGCGCGACTGTGAGAAGTTCCTTCCGCGCCCGATTCGAGGCGCTCCCGCTACTGTGCGCCAGGTCGGCCTGGACTCACAGCCCAATAGGGCGGTGCGCCAATGTGGGCCGCCGGGTCGTGCACTACTGTGCACAGATCTCGGGGCAGCACCATCGGATGGAGTGAGCAGTGCAATCGAAGCCGCCAGCACGATCGGGCCTGTCAAGCCGGCGCGAGCTGCTTCGCAGCGGCATCGCCCTCTCGGCCCTGGGCGGCAGCGCTGCAATGGCGGCGCAGGTCGTTGAATGATCTTCGGGGGCTACATGAAGGCCGTCCGTATCCATGCCTTCGGCGGCCCCGAGGTATTGCAGATCGATGAGGTCGGTATTCCCGAGTTGGGGCCCGGCGAAGTCCTGGTACGAATCAAGGCGGCCAGTGTCAATCCGGTGGATTACAAGATTCGGGCAGGCCAGTTCTCCAGGATCGGTACCCGGGACCTGCCGCTGACCTTGGGACGGGACATCAGCGGTGTACTGGAAGAGGGCGCGCGCACCCGCGAGGTCATGGCGCTGCTGGAGTGGCAGCAGGGTGGTTATGCGGAGTTCGTGGTTCTGCCACGAGCCCTGTGTATCCTCAAACCCCGCGCCTTGAGCATGGAGGAGGCGGCTGCCGTGCCGCTGGCAGCCATGACGGCGTGGCAAGGCCTGTTCCAGCATGGGGAGCTGCAGAGCGGGCAACGGGTCCTGATTCACGGAGGCGCCGGCGGAGTGGGACATTTCGCGGTGCAGTTCGCGGCGCTTCGCGGTGCCGAGGTCATCAGCACGGCTTCCTCCGTCGACATGGAATTCGTGCGTTCCCTGGGGGCGGCCAGGCTCATCGATCACCGGCGACAGCGCTTCGAGGACGAGGTCGAAGCGGTCGACCTGGTGTTGGACCTGGTGGGCGGTGAGGTCCGCGACCGTTCCTGGCAGGTACTGCGAAAGGGCGGAATGCTGGTGTCCACCCTCGGGCCGCCGGACGAACTGAAAGCCAGGGAGCTCGGCGTCCGGGCGAAGGGGTACATGACCGCCCCCAACGCCAGTCAGCTGGAGGAGATTGCCGCACTGCTGGAGTCCGGAAAGGTGCGCGCGCACGTCGCCCAGGTTTTTCCTCTTGAGGACGCCGGCGCGGCACAGACCTATGCGGAGCATCAGCATCCGCGCGGTAAGGTGGTCCTGGCCCTGTGAACGATCCGGACCGTGTCGGCGTCTTCTGGCAGCTGCATGGGATCTGGATGAATGTCGGAGCCGGGACCCGTCGGCTATGACGTCAGCAGCGCCATTAGGTACTCAACCATTGCCTGGAGCCAGCATGAATTCGCAACCCAGTCCGCAGCCCTTTCTGAGCGACATCAAGACGCTTCGCGAGCGCGCCCGGAAGAATATCGGAACCGGGAACATCACCCACAGCTACGAGGGCGATGCCAAGAAGACCATCGAGATCCTGCAGAGTGTGCTCGCGACCGAGATCGTGTGTGTTCTGCGTTACTCGATGCACGCCGTGGCGGCGGCCGGGATTTCCAGTGAAAGTGTCAAGAAGGAATTCCAGCAGCATGCGGACGAAGAGCGGGCCCACATGATGAGCGTTGCCGAACGGATCAACCAGCTCGGAGGAACGCCGAATTTCGATCCGAAGGGACTGGAAACCCGCTCGGCATCCGAATATGGCTCGGCCCAGAACCTCGTGGAAATGATCAAGGAAAACCTGATCGCCGAGCGAATCGCGGTGGATCACTACCGGGAGCTGGTCCGTTATTTCCACAATTCGGATCCGACCACCAAGAAGATGCTCGAGGCGATCCTGGCCGTGGAGGAAGAACACGCCAACGATATGCACGATCTTCTGGTGGCCCATCAGGGTACGCCGAATCTCGCGGACTGAATGGTCGACGGCGGCAATGCCTGAACGTGTCCAGCTGCAACGCAGGGCCGGATGGCGAATGCCACCCAATACAGTGAAGGTTGACCGCTCCACGCGCTGGGGTAATCCCATGCGGGCCGGCCCCCGCTATCCGGCGGCGCAGGCCGTGGCCGATTACGCCCGCTGGGTCAGGGGAGACAGGGGGGCGCGAGTCGCGTGCGCCGCGACTCCTCCTACACTCGAGGAAATCCGGCGCCATCTCGCCGGCAGGAATCTCGCCTGCTGGTGTCCGCTACCGGGTCCCTGCCACGCGGATGTGCTGCTGCTGCTGGCCAACGAGGTCCGGGAGCCGGGGTGACTCAGTGCAGCAATCAGGGCCATGCCGATAGCCACGCGATGCGGATGCGATCCGAAGTCCAGCGGACACGAGAGTTCATCCCGAACGGCCATGAGGACGCTGCAGTAGCGGTACACCTCGGAATTGAGGTGCGAGAGGCCGCTCCAGTGGCGGCGGTTGAGCAGCAGCCGCAGTTCTGACAACAGTCGCCCATGCACTTCGGGCTGCGCATCGCGCGTGGCGAGCAATTGCGTCTCGACGATCGATTGCTCCCAGCTCACGATCGCACCGTCCAGCGACGGCCCCGTCATCACCAGGCAATCGACTTCCGCCGCGATCTTCAGGTTGGCCTTTTGCAGGACCGCGCCAAGGGTTGCGAGCCAGTCGCAGGTGGAGGTGGAGATGCGCAGGGGCCGGCGGACAGGCGCGAGATACCCCAGTACGCGGTTCGTCACGGACGCCGCAGCGAAAAAGCGCGTCCTGTGATTCAGCGAGGCGTCAAGCCGCGCGTACAGCGCGGCTCGGGATTGAAAGGACCAGGCCAAGACCAGGACTACGGATCGCCGTCCCGAGTCAGAAAGACTGCGCCCGCGCCTTGGCCCACAGAAATCCCAGCAGAAAGAAGGATCCCGCGACGATGGCGAGGGTCATGCGATGATTGTGTCCCGTCACGGTCCCGGCGCTCTCGAGGTCGTGCGCGGACTGGTTAAGGGCCTCGTTCAGCGTCCCGGCGACACCGCCCAACGCCTGTTTCGGCAACTCCGACATGGCTCGTCCTCGTGCGCGAATCCCGCCAGGGCTAGGGTTTGGGCCGGTCCTTTGCGGGCGCCTCGCTGGGTTCAAAGCTTTCGGCGATCACATCCTCGAGGGAATCTGGGTCGGAAAGATCTTTGGAACCCTGCAGGGGCGCAGTATCGGCGGTTGCATCGGGTAGGCGCAGTGGGGGGTCATCACCCAGTGCCGGGTTCGTATGCTCCCGGAATTCCTTCGATTTTTCCAGGTTCGGGTACCAGGGTTTCTCATCGGTCACGGCAGTACTCCTTAGTGTTCCCGCTGCTCGATCATCCCAT
Source organism: Steroidobacteraceae bacterium (assembly GCA_035503515.1). Taxonomy (GTDB): domain Bacteria; phylum Pseudomonadota; class Gammaproteobacteria; order Steroidobacterales; family Steroidobacteraceae; genus DAIDKA01. Next base: position 19,259 of record DATJTJ010000097.1, on the reverse strand, counting down.
CAACGCCGCTCGCATTGTCCCGTCCCCACAGGTAGGCCAAATCCTGCATCCACGTCGACGTGAGCTGCGCGGTGCACGCTGGCATACTCGCGCCGGACACTGGGGCGGAAAGACTGCGGCGCGGGGGAAGGAATGGCCGAAAAAGCGATGGTGCGGCGCGAGTTCCTGGCGATGGGTGCAGCGGCTGCCGCGGCGATGATGCGCAGATCGCGGGCGGCCGAACCGTCGCAGTCTTGGCCGGCGACGATATGCGTGCTGGGTGCCTCCGGAAGGGTGGGAAACCTTGTGGTCCGGCAGCTGCTGGCCGCGGGTTCTCGGGTCATTGCAGTCTCCCGCAGCGCCGACAAACTCAAGAGCATTGCAGCGGACTACGCGGCTACGGGACGGATCGACACCCTCGAGGGTGATGTGAGCTCGGATGCCCAGGCATCGGACCTGCGCGACCGTTTCACTGCGGCCTTCGGCACGCCGCATGCGGTCGTTGCCTCGCTCAGTTCAACGCAGGTCGACGGTCCCATGCGCATCCTGGAAAGCCCGACGCAGCGATTGCGCACCGCTTTCGATGCGAATTTCTTCACGCACGTCGTCGCGGCAAAGGCCTGGATTCCGGTGCTGGACAGCGCCGGAGTCTATATCGGGATCAATGGCGGGCTGGCAGACTATGCGGGTGCCGGGATGGGTCAGCTGACGACGACCCAGAGCGCGATCCGGTCGTTGTACGAAGTACTGGCTGTCGAGACTCAGGATCCGAAGCGGCCGCAGGAACGGCGGCCGAGCGTGCGGGTACTGGAACTGTTCGGACTGGTCGATGATGGCAGCGCACCGGTCAGACAGGCATCGATGCGGATCGATGGCAATGAGGTCGGCAGCCGTGTCGGTGAGATCATCGAGCGGCCCCGGGAATTTCGCGGTCCCGTGCTTGCTTTGAAGTCGAAGGCATTCAGCTAGATCGCCCGGGAGGGTTGCGACGTGAACACTCCGAACACCAGCAGGGGGTCGGTAAAGATACCCGGCCCCGACCACCCGATCGTCATCGAGCGCAGCCCGAAACGGGTGCAGGTGCGCGTCGCCAACCACCTGATCGCAGATTCGCGTCGGACCCTGACTTTGCGCGAGGCTTCCTATCCCGAGGTGCACTATATCCCGCGCAGCGATGTGGACATGGCACTGCTGAAACGCTCGGTCCACAGCAGTCACTGCCCCTATAAGGGGGAGGCGTCCTACTTCAGCATCCCCACGGGCGGGTCGCGCTCCGAGAATGCGATCTGGAGCTACGAATCACCTCATCCGGCCGTGGCGGCAATCAAGGACCATGTTGCGTTCTATCCCGATCGGGTCGACGCGATCGAAGTGTCGGACTAGATCTGCACGCGACGCAGGTAGTCGAAGAATTCGGCCAGTTCCTTGCGCGTGAATGCATTGAGGAATCGCTGCTCGTGCTCGAGCATCGCGCGTCGCAGGATTCCCAGCTGCTGTCTGCCGGGGCCGGTGAGATGCAATTCATGCCGCCGCCGATCGATGCTCGAGTCGCGCCGGTCGATCCAACCCTGGCGCTGCAGCTGGCGGATCAGACCGACGATGGTGGCCTTGTCGATGGCAAGCTGCGTCGCCAGTTCGATCTGTGCGATGCCGGGATTCTCGTCGATGAGCACCATCATGCTGAAGATCCCGGGACGCACCAGCGAAGTCCCCACCGTGCGATTGAAGTCGCGCCATAGGGCCATGTGGGCCCGACGCACGTTGTACCCGAGAAGGTTCGGCAGCATCCCGACATTGAGCGGACGAAGGGGCAGGGCGCGTTCGGCGCCGGTGCGTGTGCGTTTGTTCGCAGTACGTTTCGTCATGGGTGTGCTGCAGAAATTGGCGGCAGAAGCACGCAAGTATGCCCGATCTGAACCGCAGGCATTGCAGTTTCAGGTGCGCCATTAAACACAAAATACTATTTAAAACAATAGGATGAGACGTATTTCTGATAATGAATATACAGTAAGACTGGCCGCATGGACAATGCCTTGCGCGGCCAACGGTTTGCTTTTCCAACCATATCGCAGTCGCACCGCGGCCGGACACCCAGCTCATCGTTCAGGCGCCCACATCCAGCTGCAGCAGGTTCTCGTCCGCTTTCAACAGCCCCTCCAGCGAAGACACTGCAACCAGCGCGGCCCCCGATCGATGCGGATTGACAGCCCTCGTGAACGACAGTGGGCTGCCATTCAGGCGTATCTGCCGCACGCCATGACCGGGATCCGCAATCCGGTATTCGATCTGGACCGGACGCCCGGCAATTTTCATTCTTACCCGCAATCCGTTGAGGGCGGCTGGCATCACCGGGTCCAGGGTCAATGTCTGCCGCTCCCGGCCGATTCCGAGGAAGCGTCGCACGATCAGGCTCAGGGCAATGCCGGCGCCGCTGGAGTAGACCCGCCAGCCGCCCTCGAGGTCGATGCTGCCCTCGGTTACGCGGTCGTATTCTGCGCTCGCCTGATAGCGATCGACGAACGCGGCGTCGGAGCTTGAGTAGTAGCAGTTGGCCTGGCGCATCATCGCGCGCGGAACGACGGAGGCTATGCCGACGGGGTTGGCCTGGCACAGGGCGTGAAAGAATTCTGTCGCCGCGCCCACGTGCGCCAATGCCTGCGCGTAGCGCAGATGCGCGTGCGTGTACATGAGACCGATTTCCCGACCGAAATAGGTGGCCGTTTCGGCTCGCTGGAACAGGCGCTGCGGTCCGCCGTGATATGCCAGCGGACGATCGAACAGCCGGACGCCGTCGCTGGCGCAAAGATGCGCCTGGATCAGCCGCAGGTGCTCGCGTGCCTGGGCAGGCGTCAGCAGGTCCTCGAGGATCGCGTGGATCATGCCCAACGCGCTGTAGCGGATCCCCGTGGTGGAGTCGCGCGGATGCAGCAGATACTGCATGCGGCCGTCATCCGTAAAGCGGACGTATCCGGCGAGCACGCCGTCGGGCAGCAACAGCCGCTGGAAGTCCCCCAGCACCCGCTGTGCCTGCTCATCCAGGACGGCGGCTTCGGCGGCCCGGCCCAGGCCGCGCAATGCCACCGCCAGGGTACTCAGCGTCTGGAACTGCAGGGTGACCGTCCAGGTGCTGCATAGCTGGTGACGCATCTGCGCTTCGACGGGCTGCAGGGAGTCGTTCCAGTCACCGTGGCCGTACGCGGCCAGGGCCGTGCCGGCAATGGTGCGCTTCCTGATCAGCCCGGTGGCACGCTCGATGTGTTCCCAGACCGTTGCGTTTTCGCCTTGCTCGGAGCCACGCCCATCGAAGAAGCGGACTTTTTCCTGAAGAAGATCCGCATCGCCCGTAGCGATGAGGTACTGGGCGAGCACCAGCAGGGGCCAGAACACGATATCCCCGTGCGAGTCGCCGGGACGGATGTTGCGTTCGCGTTCGAAGAACATGAACCACTGCGGCCAGTCCCCATCCGGGTTCTGCTGCTTGAGAACGCGCAGCAGCAGATCTCGGATCGGTTCAGTCAGTCCCAGGGCCAGCAGCAGCTCCACCGGCCCCTGGCACACGTCGCGGGTCCCCCAGCCACCCCCGGAGTACTGTTCCAGGCCGCGGGGAGCCAGGTAGTGCACCCAGGCATTCTGTGCATACCAGGGGGCCATTTCGGCAATGGCACCCACGGCAGCGGCAAGCGGACTGTCTTGCGGGACTCGCAGTTCCAGGCGCGGTTCGAGATCGCGACTGTGCTCGAGCAGCTGCGGAGCAGGGCTGCTTGCACTCAGCAGCTGCCCCCGCAGGGCCACGCCCGCCTCGTGCGTCGGCGCCGTGACCAGACACAGGAAGGGTTGACCGCGGGAGCGGCCATCCAGGAACAGCAGCTCATCTGCACCGATCTTTTCGAATGTGGTTCCCGGCAGGGCGGCGATTCTGAAACTGCCTTCGGGGAAGCGCTGTGCGAGTTCTGCGCCGGGTGCCGGACTCAGGATCACATCCGGGCCTTCCTGCCGCCACAGGGCCGGACCCGGTGCGCTGCCATCGTCCCCGTTCAACGCCAGGTGATGGGAAATGAGAAACCGCAGCGGCGGTCCCTCCGTCACGCGCAGGAGCAGACTCAACTCATGTGCGTCCGCACGCGCTTCGGATCGGACTTCGACCACGCCGGCGTCGTAGCGGTACGTCCAGCAGCAGGCGCGGGGGGACATCTCGAATGCCGAGGGTAGGCCCAGCAGCTGCCACTTCCCGTCGAGATCCACGAATACACGCTGGCCGTGCGAGCGGAACAGGCCAAGATAGCTGTGAACCGTCGACAGCAGCCGATTGATGCTCACATGACCCTGGGTCAGCATCGAATGGAACACCCCGTTCATCCAGGCCGTGGAGGTGAGCGAGGTCTCATCGGGCGTGACATGGCGGCCGGTCCGCAGCAGGTGTCCATGGGGTCGCAGCACGCCGCGCTCCTTGGATTGCAATACGACGTGCCGGTACTCGCCGCAGAAGAACGAGAGTAGCTCGCCCGCTTCACTGGTTTCCTGGTGCCGCCAGGGTGCCGCGAAGAGGGCCTGCAGTTCGTCGAGGGTCAGCTCGCGGGCCGCCAGCGTCCGAGCACTGCTGAAAAGGGTCCGAGGGTCGTCCGCGCTAGTTTCGCCTGCGGCAGCCGGGTACTTCGGCCGTGATTTGGCCGCCGGCAGATTGATGACGCGCTCGATCTGTTCCAGGTCTGCGTCCGAGGTGGCCCCGGGGTGATCCGGGACAAACCGGCCGAAGAAACCGCTCCTGGCATTCGCGCCGGGATCGAGGGTAATGGGGGTATCGCGCAGGACGACCAGCGAATGCTCATGCTGCAGGCGGTGGCCAGGCAGATCAGCGGCGAGGCCTGCGGGAGCCTCGCCCGTGCGGAACTCAAGGCCATGAAACTGCAAGGCGTCGGTGGCATAGGCCACTGCCTTGCGCAGTGACCCGATCAGGCTCCAGGGATTGCGTCCGTCAACGGCCAGATTCTGTCGCGATGCCACGAGAAAGCCATGCGCAGGATGAGAGAGGGCAGTGTGGTCGAGGTACTGGCTGACATAGAACTCATTGAGGCGCACCCCCCCATAGGAGGCGAGCGCCAGATCCTGTGCGTAGGTGAGATCCAGCATCTGCCCGGACGTCCCGAGATTCCGCAGCTCCACATGCCAGAACCATGCCTGTGTGTCGGCCGCCAGTGCCAGTTCCAGCACATAGCCGATATCTCCCCAGTGGCCGCGACCCTGCAGCGTCTGGCGCCCGGAATCGATGCTGAAGCGAGTCGGACTGGCAGGTCCGAGAAGCGGAATCCACTCGATGCCCTCCGCGATCCGGCGCAGGTAGAGATTGGCCGGGCCACCTTCGATTTCATTGCCGACGAACAGCGCCAGTGCAATTGCGTTGCAATCGAACCGCCGCAGCGACCCGTTGCGGTTGAAACTGGCGCTCAAACCGGACTTGCTGCTGAGCTCCAGTGTGACCGGATCATCGACGCTCGTGGGCATGATTCGGACCTCGTATGACAGGTGTCCGATGTTAACCCTGGAGCGCGGGAAGGGGGCGGGATGAAGATGAGAAAAACTGAATGAGTCTGCAGTGATTCGAAACTCGCGCGTCCTCCCGTGGGGCATCCTGTATCCGTCGAATACAAGTGTGCCTGGGAGTCGGGGCATGTCCAGAACCCGTGTCATTGTCCGTCTGATCGCGCTGGTGATCTTCGCAGCCCTCTTCATGGTGGGGTCGATGTTGCCGGCCGTCGCGGGTGGGCAAATAATGCGCGGGCCGTGACTGCCTCACGGGCCGGAGGTTCGTTGGCCACAAAAACCACGCATCCTGCCAGACGCGCGACGCGACCCCGGAAAACGGCGGGTGACGCCTTCCGCAGACTGCCGCTCGGCAGCCTGCGGGTATTCGTCGCCGTTGCCGAGCACCTGCACTTCACGCGCGCGGCTGCGTCCCTGGGAGTCTCCACCAGCGCGGCCAGCATGCAGATCCAGGCGCTGGAACAGTACCTGGGCGTGCCCCTGTTCCGGCGACAGGGTCGGTTCGTGGAGCTGACGGCACATGGGGCGCAGTTGCTTCCCGGCATCCGGGACGGCCTGGCTGCGCTGCAGAACGCGATCGACAATGCGCGCGATGTCGAGGGACAGGGACCCCTGCGGGTGAGTACCCTGGGCTCGTTCCTCACTCAGTGGCTGATGCCGAGGCTACCCCGTTTCGAAGCACGTCATCCTGGCTTCGAGCTGCGGATCGAGACTTCGCTGGAACTGGTGGATTTCGGACGATCCGAGGTGCATGCGGCGATCCGTCTTGGAGCGGGTTCCTGGCCTGGCGTGTATTGCGAGAAGCTGATGGACGAATGGCTGGTGCCGGTTTGCCGGCCGGACATGCTCGCGAGGCTGGGGCCGGTGAATGGCCATGCGGACCTGAGGCGCTACCGCCTGTTGCACAGTTCTTCGGAGCCTTGGAGCACCTGGTTGCTCGGCCTTCCTCCGGGCGATGGCAATTCGAGAATCAGCATCGATGATTCGGCCGCCATCGTGCGTGCCGCGGAAGCAGGCAGCGGCCTGGCGCTGGCCCGCTGGAGTCTGGTTGCCGATGAAATCAGCACCGGCCGTCTGGCCATGGCAAGCGCACAGTTCGCGCCCTACGGACTGGCATACTATTTCGTGTGTCCACCAAAACGTCGCGAGACGTCCCAGGTGGCGACGTTTCACGGCTGGTTGCGCAACGAGGCCAGCCGGCACGCCGCCCCAGGCGCCGTGAGCAGCGTACCGTCATGACGGCCGAAGCAGTGCTGCAGATATTCAGGCTCGGACACCCCTGGCCGACCCTGGATCCATTTCTGGTCTGTGTCCATCACGAAGATGCCTATCCGCCGGGCAACGCGGTCTTCGGCCCTGCGGCATCACTGGCCGGCCGGACGCCCGGCAGCGATTTCGCCGGCAAGGACGGCTGGCGCATGTACCACGGTTTGACAGTACCGGGATTTCCCGCACACCCGCACCGCGGCTTCGAGACGGTCACCATCATGAAGCGCGGGTTCATCGATCATGCCGACTCGCTGGGCGCTGCAGCCCGATTCGGTGCCGGCGATGTGCAGTGGCTGACCGCCGGCCGCGGCATCGTCCATTCCGAGATGTTCCCGTTGCTCAGATCCGGGGAACCGAACCCGCTGGAACTGTTCCAGATCTGGCTGAATCTTCCCCGGCGCAGCAAGCTGGTGCAGGGCCATTTCACCATGTTCTGGTCGGAAAACGTGCCGCGCCACTCGTTTACCGATGCGGCCGGAAGTATCACCGAGATCACCTGCATCGCGGGCCGGCTTCCCGATACGTGTATCAGCGCGCCACCGCCGCCACCTGACTCCTGGGCGTCCGCTCCGGAGGCCGAGCTTGCAATCTGGACCCTGAAAATGGCGCCGGGAGCGCGCTGGGTGCTGCCCGCCGCCGCGGGCGCGGACATAGGGCGGGCTCTGTATTTCGTCAAAGGCGAGCGCATGAGCATCGACGGTAGCCCGGTTTCCGGGGGCTCCGCCGTGGTTCTGCGCAGTGCAATGCCCGTCGAACTCGTCAGTGGCGCCGAGGGCAGCGAATTGCTCATGCTCCAGGGCCGTGCCATCGGTGAGCCGGTTGCGCAACGGGGACCGTTCGTCATGAACACGGATCAGGAAGTCATGCAGGCCTATGCTGATTACAACGCCACGCGATTCGGCGGCTGGCCATGGCCCGATGCGGCCCCGGTCCATGGCGGGTCACCGCAGAGGTTCGCGCGGCATGCCGACGGCCGGCTGGAACCTGCGTCGAAGAATGATTAGGGGCATCCTTGGGAGTCTGCTGCTTCTGACCGCGCTCCAGGTCGTGGCCGCCTCGCCGGCCGGCAGTGATCCCCGCCCGGAGGATGGGGAAGGCACGTTAGGGACTCATCGCTATCGTGATCTGTTCGTGGATCAGCTCGGCCGCGTCCCTGGCGAAAGCCATGCCAAGGTCGAAAAGGCCTTCAGGCAGCTGTTCCACGGGGATGGGCAGGAGCAGCGCGTCTATTTCGAAACCGGCGCGAACGCGAACGGTACCCTTGCCTACATCACCGACTGGGCCAACAACGATGTGCGTACGGAGGGTATGAGTTACGGGATGATGATTGCGGTGCAGCTGGACCAGAAGCGCGAGTTCGACGCTTTGTGGAACTGGTCCAATACGTACATGCTCATCACCGATCCCGCAAATCCCTCGGTGGGCTACTTTGCCTGGTCGATGAATACCGACGGTACGCCGCGTTCGACGGGCGCAGCTCCGGACGGAGAGGAGTATTACGTGATGGCGCTGTATTTCGCGGCGCATCGCTGGGGCAATGGCAGCGGCATCTACGACTACCAGGCGCAGGCCGACCGTATTCTGCGCGGCATGCGTCATCATCCGCAACGCACCGGCACACCGCCATTCCGCATTCATCCGGGGGATCCGCCCTTCATCGTCCCCGAGGAGCCCTGGCCCAGTCCCAACAACCGGCGGGCCAAGGCCGAAGCGGCCGAGCAGGGCAGGCCCTGGCCGCCTTCCCACCCGGACCGTACGCCACGTCAGGTGACGGTCGGACCTATGGTCGATGAGCAGCACAGGATGATCCGCTTCGTGCCCGAGACCAGCGTCGCAGGCACCGATGCCTCATATCACCTGCCGGCGTTCTATGAACTTTGGTCACGGTGGGGACCTGTGGAGGATCGCCGGTTCTGGTCCCAGGCCGCACAGGTGAGTCGCGAGCTATTCGAGCATGTGACCGGAGCCGAGACCGGCCTGGCGCCCGACCGCAGCAATCTGGACATGTCGCCCCTGACGGGACGCGACGGCAAGCCGGTCCAGTTCGGCTACGACAGCTGGCGCGTCGTCAGCAACTGGTCGGTGGACTACAGCTGGTGGCACAAGGATGCCCAGGAGCCCGTGCTCAGCGAGAAGCTCCAGGGTTTTCTCTTCAGCCAGGGTCTCCACACCTTCCCGGACCGATACACGCTTTCCGGAACAGCGCTCTCCGGGCGACACTCGCCCGGCATGGTCGCGGCGGCAGCCGTGGGTGCCCTGGCGGCGTCACCGGGCGTGACATCGAAGGCGTTCCTGCAGGAGCTGTGGGACATGCCCATTCCATCCGGCGAGCAGCGCTATTTCGACGGTATGCTCTATCTGATGAGCCTGATGCATGTGAGCGGCGAGTTCCGCATCATCGCCCCGCGCCATTGACAGTGCAACGCTGCCATCGCTATGCTGCTGCGGATGTAAACGTTTGCATATTGAATGCAGCAAGGGCGGCCGGTGATGTCGTGCGCACGGTGGCTTCGAGGAGCGGGGCTCTGTGCCCTGTGTCTGGTGACGGCGCTCGCGGCGAGCGCGGGTTCCCCTGCATCCACCGACGCGCAGGTCGATGCACGTGCCCGCGCATTGTTGGGCCAGCTGAGCACCGAAGAAAAAGTGACGCTGATGGCGGGAGGCAGCGGTTTTGGTACCGCAGCGATCACGCGCCTGGGCATTCCGGCCTTGAGTCTCTCGGATGGGCCCAACGGTGTGCGTTCCAACGATGAGGTCGCTGCCACGGTCTTTCCCACAGGATCGGCGCTCGGTGCGAGCTGGAATCCGCAGCTGGTGGAGGCCGCGGGGGCGGCGATCGGCCGCGAGGCGCGTGCCATGGGCGTTTCGGTAATGCTGGGGCCGAACGTGAACATCCAGCGTTCGCCCTTGGGCGGCCGCGATTTCGAAATGTATTCCGAGGATCCCTTCCTGTCGGGCACTCTGGGCGCGGCCTTCGTGCGCGGTGTGCAAAGCGAGGGGGTAGGCACTTCCGTCAAACACTTCGTCGGGAACGAACAGGAACTCAACCGTCAGACCAGCAGTTCGAACATCGACGAGCGCAGCTTGCGGGAGATTTACCTGCGGCCCTTCGAGATGATCATCGATCAGTCCCGGCCGTGGACACTCATGGCCTCCTACAACCGGCTGAATGGAATCTACATGACGGAAAACCCCATCATCCGCCGGGTGCTGATGGGCGAGTGGGGCTATACGGGGCTTCTGATGTCCGACTGGGGCGCGGTACACAGCACCGTGGACGCCGCGAATGCCGGCACCGATCTGGAAATGCCCGGCCCGCCGGCACAATTCGGCGCCAAGCTGCTGGCCGCGGTGCGCGCCGGACGGGTGAGCGAGGATGTCGTCGATGACGCCGCGCTGCGCATGCTGCGGACCATCGTGCGTTCGGGTGCATTGGAGCATACGGTGAGGCCGGCCGGTGAATTGCGCAGCAAGCGCAATCATGAGGCGGCTCTGGCCGTTGCACGGGAGTCCGTCACCCTGCTCAAGAACCAGGGCGGGCTGCTGCCGTTGTCTGCGCAGCAGCGGACCCTCGCGGTCATCGGACCCAATGCCGACGTGCCGCTGTACCAGGGGGGCGGCAGCGCCAGCGTGGTGCCGGGAACGGTATCGACACCCCTGGAACAGATCAGGGCCGTGGCACCGGGCGTGAAATTGGTGTACTCGCGAGGCGTGGACAATGATGACGTGCCACCGCCCATCGATCCGCGCCTGCTCAGCCCGAGCGCGGCGCGGCGCACGCAGGGTCTGACATTGCGTTACTTCAATAACGCCGATTCGAAGGGCGCGGCAGTGAAGCAGGGCACGGCGACTTACTTCGATGCCACCATGATGGCCAGCCGTCTGGGACAGATGTCCGCAAGTCTTAGCGGTTACCTGTGGCCGCCGCAGACAGGGGAGTACCAGTTCAGTCTTAGCGCCATCGGCAAGGCCCATCTGTACATCGATGACCAGGAGGTCGTCGGCCCGAGCGTCGGCAGCGAACTGCCGGCACAGATCGATTTTGGCGCGGGCGTGCGGCTGGGCAGCATCCGGCTGCAGGCCGGTAGACATTACCGCCTGCGCGTGCAGTACGTAAGCCTGCCCATCGCCTTCCACGCGCTGCATGTGGGCCTACGAGTGCCTGTCGACGGCATCGATGCGGCGGTGGCTGCTGCGCGCGGCGCCGATGCGGCGGTGGTCTTCGTCGGATCTTCGCGGGCGACGGAAACCGAGGGCCGTGATCGTGCGTCCATGTCGCTTCCGGGCCGACAGGACGAACTCGTCAAGGCCGTTTTGCGCGCCAATCCGCGTACTGTGGTGGTGGTGGAGGGCGGCGCACCCTACGCACTGCCCTGGCGGGAGCAGGCGCCCGCCATCCTCGAGGGTTGGTTGAGCGGTGAGGCAGGCCCCCAGGCCATCGCCGAAGCATTGTTCGGCGTCGTGAATCCCTCGGGGAAGCTGCCGATGACTTTCCCGAAGCAGCTGCCGGATACTCCGGCATACCTCTACTATGCATCGGGCCCCGATGCCGACTATGGCGAGGGCGTCTTCGTCGGCTACCGCTGGTACGACACTCGCCAGATCGCCCCCGCGTACCCGTTCGGCCACGGGCTGTCCTACACCACATTCGCCTATCGCAATCTGGTGGCACCCCAGCGGATCCCGCATGGCGCTGATGTGGACCTCTCGGTGGAGGTGACCAATACCGGGTCCCGCCCGGGAGCCGAAACCGTGCAGGTCTATGTCGGTGATGAGGCCACCCGGGAGCTCGTGCGGCCGGAGAAGGAACTCAAGGCCTTCCGCAAAGTAAATCTGGCACCCGGAGAAACCTCCACGCTGCACTTCAGGCTTACCCCGCGGGATTTCCAGTACTACGACGCGCACGCCCGCAGATGGGCGGATACGCCGGGCGCCCACCGGATCCTTATCGGTTCCTCTTCGCGTGACGTACGCGCGAGCCAGGACGTCGAGCTGTTGGCGGCGCCGTAGATTCGCGCACGACCAGCCGCGTCGGCAGCACCACCTCGCGTGCGACATCGCGGCCCGCGAGCTGGTCGATGAGTTCCTGGGCGGCGCGGCGGCCGAGTTCGTGCCGGGGCACGGCGACCGTGGTCAATGGCGGATTGTAGAACTCGGCCAGATTCTGGTCATCGAAACCGACCACCGAAACGTCCTCGGGTACCGACAGTCCCATCTTGACCACGGCGCGGATCGCCCCATAGGCCATCTCATCATTGCTGCAGAACACGGCGGTCGGAGGCTGCGGCAGGGCGAGCAGTCGCATCATCGCCGCGGCGCCGGAACTCATGGTGAAATCACCGGTTTCGATCAGTTCCGCGGTTGCCGGCACTCCCGCGGCTGCCAGCGCCGTCCGATAGCCCTCCAGGCGCCGGATCGCACTGGGCACGCGTCGCAGACCGGCGATGTGTGCAATGCGGCGGTGGCCCAGTTCCACGAGGTGCCGCACCGCCTCCTGCGCGCCGGCAAAGTGATCGGTATGGACGACCGGTACCACGGCTCCCGGCAGTCTCTCGAGGACGGTGATCAGCGGCGGCAGCTGGCGCTCGCCGGCGGCGTACCCATCGGGAGCCACCCCCGTGAGCAGGATGATGCCGTCTGCCTTGCCGCTGGTGATCTGCTCAAAGAAATGCTGAACGCTGCCCAGGTCGCCATTGCTGTTGCCAAACAGCAGCGAGAACTGCGAATCGCGGGTCACCGCCTCGGCGCCGGCGAAGATCTCCAGGAAAAAGGGACTCAGATTGGGCGCAACGAACAAAATGGCGTTTGCCAGACCCTGACGCAGCCCCCGCGCCATGAGGTTGGGCCGATAGCCCAGGCGCTCCACGGCGTCCATGACCCGCTCGCGTGTCTCGGGCCGCAGCAGCTGCGGGCGGGAGAGCGCGCGCGAGACCGTTGCGACCGACATTCCCAGTTCGTGGGCAACGTCCTTGATGGTGGCTGGATTTGAACGCTTGCGTCGGGTCATGGCGTGAAGAGTATCCGGGAAACGTCGGCCTGCGCCATGCCCGTGACGACAATTGCCCCAATGTAAACGTAGACACTCCCGTTGGTCACCACTAGCATCCGTGGCATGGATCAGGACCAGTCAAAAGGACGTGAACGCGGGCTGCGTGTGTTCGTGTTCGGCCTGTTCTTCCTGTTCGGCGGCATCACCAGTCTCAACGATGTCGTCATCCCCAAGCTCAAGAGTCTCTTCACGCTTTCCTATGGCGAAGTCATGCTGGTCCAGTCGGCATTCTTTGCCGCCTATTTCATCGTGTCGCTGCCTGCGGCCAAAATAGTGCAGCGGCTGGGATACATGCGTACCGCGTTCCTCGGACTGATGAGCATGGCGATTGGTTGCGTGCTGTTCATTCCGGCATCTTCGACCGGACTGTTCAGCACCTTCCTGATTTCGCTGTTCGTGCTGGCGGCGGGCATCACGATCGTGCAGATCGTCGCCAATCCATTGATATCGATGCTGGGGAATCCCGCCACCGTGCACAGCCGCCTGACCTTCGCGCAGGCATTCAATTCCCTGGGCACGACGGTGTTCCCTTACGTGGGTTCGATTCTGATATTGGGTTCCCTTGCAACCCAGGATCCATCCGCGCTTTCCGGGATCGCGCTCAGCCGCTTCCGAAGGGCCGAAAGCCAGGTGATCGTGCACACCTATACCGGGCTGGCGCTGGCGCTCGCGGTGCTGGCGGCGCTGGTGTGGATCCAGCGCCGCTCGCTGGTGGAGCCGAGAAGCGAAAGTCCGAGCATCCGCCATGCCCTCGGGCTGATCCGCCATCGACGTTTCGGTTTCGGTGCGGCCTGCATCTTTCTGTACGTGGGTGCCGAGGTCGCCATCGGCTCGCTGATCGTCAGCTACCTGATGCAGTCGTACGAACTGGGCATCTCGGCACGGGATGCCGGTAAACACGTGCCGCTGTACTGGGGCGGCGCGATGGTGGGGCGCTTCATCGGAGCCTATCTGCTCAAGGTATTCTCGCCAGGAAAGGTGCTCGCCTGCGCGGCCAGTGCGGCGGTGCTGCTGCTGCTGATCTCCGCGGGAACTCTCGGGGCCGGTTCGGCCTATGCCCTGCTCGCAATCGGACTATGCAACTCGATCATGTTTCCCACCATCTTTGCGCTCGCGTGCGAAGGACTGGGTGAAAGAGCCGCGGAGGGTTCGGGAATCATCGGCGTGGCGATCGTCGGCGGCGCCGTGATTCCGCCACTGACCGGAATCGCGGGGGATCATGTCGGACTCAAGCTCGCACTGTTGATTCCGGCACTCTGCTACGTCGGCATCCTTTGTTACGGAGTGTATGCGAGGCATCCCGTGGTGCGGCACGCAAAGATCGTCGCAATGTCGAATTGAAGGCCCCCACCCGGACGCCTATAGTGAGATCAACTCAAGAGGCGGCCCATATGCAACGCCCTTCCATGCCCATTCCCCGGCTGATCGCCGGCTGCCTGCTCGGCGTCGCGGTGCGCGCGATCGCCGCGGACCTGCCGGCGGATGCCCGCATCGATCACGTGATGGTCTACCGGCAGGGTGCGATGGTGACCCGCGTCGCCCAGGTCAGCATTCCTGCCGGATCCCAGCGGCTGATCTTCCGGGGCCTGCCGGCGGATGTGGACCCGAAAGGCCTGCAGTTCACCGTGGGCAACGCGGCCGTGCAGCTGGGCGATATCGAAGTCGTGCGCATCAATGAGGCGAACTTCGTCTCCGAACCGGAGCGCGAACTGCGGCGTCGAATCGAGGAAAATGACGACCAGCAGTCGATATTGAATGATGAAGTCGCAAGTGCCGAGAGCCAGCTCAAACTCATGGATTCACTGGCATCCAATCCCGCCGGCAACCCGAGCAGGGCGGCAGTCGATGCCGCCAACCTGACGGCGGTCCTCGGTGCAATGGCGAGCGGCGAAAGCAGCGCGCGTAAGCGCGTTCGTGATGCGAGTCTGCAGCTGCGAACACTGGCGCGCCAGAAGTCACAACTTCAGGCCGACCTCGCCAAGGTCGCAACCACCAGCCGACAGAGTACCGAGGTGCGCGCCTCCGTTGAGGCCAGGGAAGTGCTGGACCGCGTTCCGGTGAGCAAGAACGGGGACGTGCGCGTTGAGATCCTGAAGGGCGCCACAGAGCCATCAGTGAAAGACCTGGACGGAAATGCCGGCGTCTGGCTGTGGAAGTTCGCGCCGCCGCCGCAACAGACGGTCACCGTACACCAGGCTTACGCTATCGAATATCCCGCCGGTAGGCAGCTGCAGGAAATCAACGTCCCATAGACCCGCCGGAGGGTCCGCGGATCGGCAAAGCGCCCTCCCAGCCATCCCAATGGTCACTTTGCTCAGTAAAGTATAGGCTTCCCGATGGAAAGTAAAACTCCATACAGTTGCGCCGGGGCGTGTCTTGATCCGACTAGTCTTCGTTATTCTTGCGTTCTGTCCCATACTGGCCCTGGCACAGACGGATGAGATCCAAGTCTACGACGCGGAGATAGCCGCGCCCGGCGTCTTCAACCTGACTTGGCATAACAATTATACACCCAGCGGCCAAACGACGCCTGCCGAGCCCGGCGGCGTAATTCCAAATCACTCACTCAACGGCGTCCCGGAATGGGCGTTCGGAGTTACGCCATGGTTCGAGGCCGGTCTCTATCTGCCGCTGTACTCGGTAACGAACAATGGCGGAGTCTTGTTCAATGGCTTCAAGCTGCGAACCCTGTTCGTCGAGCCGGACGCGGCCAACCAGATATTCATCTATGGAATCAATTTCGAATACAGCTACAACGATTCTCACTGGGACACCCACCGCTACACGGGGGAAATACGGCCCATCATCGGCTGGCATGTGGGTCGGGTCGACTTCATAGTAAACCCCATACTCGACAATGACTATGAGGGTGCCGGCAAATTGGATTTTGCACCCGAGACACGGCTCGCCTACAACTTTTCGAAGGCCTGGGCCGTGGCCGCAGAGGAATACGACGACTTCGGTGCTCTCGGGCACTTCTATGGGCATAACGTCCAGTCGCACCAGATTTTCTCCGTGGTCGATTACCGCAGCGCGGCACTTTCGGTTGAGGTCGGAGTGGGCTTCGGATTGAGTGCGGGCACCGACCACAGGATCCTCAAACTCATTCTGTCGCGTGACTTAAACAAGCCTCACGGGTAGGGCGCCGAATTCGAATCTGGCTCACTCCGCGGTCCTGTGATTGCCAAGCTCACAGGTGAGCTCGGTACCCCCATCCCGCGTGGCCTGCACCACGAGGCGTGCGCCAATCCCTTCAGCCCGGTAGCGCATCGTCTGCAGACCAAACCCCTGACCCAGACCCTTCCGCGGGCGAACGCATGAGGTCTTGTCCGAGAGCCGGATGCGGGAAATCCGCACGTCCGGTTCGATGAGCGGGGACTGGAAACGTAAGTCCGTCAAGGACTTAAACGCGCCAGTCCTCGACTCTACCCGAGCCAGTACGGCCGCTGTCATGTTCCCCGGGGTACCCCGCGTTCAGCCGTCGGTGCCTCCGCGTCACTAGCTGGAGCAGTCCCCCGAAGAAGGTGGAGTCGCTCCGCTCTTGCATGATGCTGATGTCCGGAGTTACTTTGCGCGGTAAAGTGATGGCGACTTTGTGCTGCCCGGTGGATGCTCTGAAGGTGTCGGAATAGTCATGGTCTACATAGCAGCGCGCCTTACCTTGTTCCGATCGGAACGTGTTCGGCTGCTCATGCACATATGGGCTCTTTGCTGTTGCTTCTCCCCAGTCGGGTGCGATGCGGGCGGCGGACCGTTCGGCATTGACTCGGAATTGCCCTTGGATACGAATGGGATCTGGGCGCGGAAATATCAGGTAGGCCTTGAAAATGGCGTCATTGCCGTCGAGCTGGCCGGCGCCCTTTGGCTTGGAAACGATGACGACCTGGGCCACGCCTTTTGGCAGAGCATCGACTCCACGGCAGTCTCCGCCGTTGCTGCGGAAGCACTGAAATATGGATTTGGCCGCGCCCGCCCCGAGCGGGGCGATAACCCGAATGCATGGTTCAAAGGATCCTGCTGCCAGAGCTTCCCAAGCGGTGAGGTCACGTTACAGGCGAGTTTCGTGACGCCCATCATTATCAACTACGCAAAGCAGGATCCATGGATATGGGCACTGGGAGCTTTACCCGTTTACGACGCTATCGCTCGATTAAAGAGCCAGGCCCACTGGCAATCCGACGTGATCATAGGGGGCTTGTTGGGCGCTGGGTTCGGCTACTGGGCCACGCGGCGGCCGACACCACTGTTCGTAGAAATCTTGCCGCGCGGTGTCTCCGTGGGGTTCAACAAGAGATTTTAGGAACGAGGGCGAGGCACAACTCGACCGTTTCATGTCAGCTCAGGCTACCAGAGTAGATCGAATCCTGGACTTTCGTGTGATATCCATAGTGTCCCGCAAGTGGTCACTGACGGAGCTCCTCGTTCTATCTATTGGAGTGCTCGGGCTGCTCAGTGATTTCTTGCAGCGACCTCACTATCGGATCTTGAACATTCATGTGCTGTTCGGTGTGATGCTCTTGAGCACAGTCGCGTGCGAGCTATTGCACGAGTGGCGCTCATCGATGGGAAACAAATCTAATGACTATTATCAATTCACGCGGCGGCTCGCACGGCGCGTGTATGCTCTTCTTTACATCATGGCGGCAGTGCGCTTGTGTCTTTATGTCGCCGGAGCGCACAGTTTGGAGGACTTCAAGATCTACATTGCTTTCGGAGCGGCGGCCATCTGCGTAATTCGTGTTTCCGCAATGGTGCAATCTTTCCAGGCGCTAAACTGATTACTCGCCTCAGACGCACCGTGGGTTATCTTGCTAAACACACCACTTAAGGGCTGCGCACGGCGCTCAAGTCGGCCTTCGCGAAAGATCGGCACCGCAGCGCTGTGCATTTGCGTTGTGGGGGCGGAAATGAGTGCTCCTGTTTTGGCGGACGGCATTGAACCTGCTGATTTCCTTCATGATGCGAAGCTGTACTTTACGGCGCCACTGCGCTGGGACAGCACCGATTGGATGTACTTCGGTGGCACCCTGGCGGCCATTGCTGCCGCCCACACTTTGGATGGCACCGTGCGGAATCACTTCGTGGGTACTCATCCGGTACTGGATGGCCAGGATCCCCATAGCACTGATGACTACATTCCCGCAGCCGGCCTGGTGGGAGGCACTCTGCTGGTGGCCGAGGTGGCCGGTGATAGCTACGGCAAGGGCGAAGTTGCCACGATGCTGGAGGCGTCGATTCTTAGTACGGTGACCGCCGAGGGCCTTAAGTACGCGGCCGGCCGCGAGCGCCCGAACGGTACCTTGGATCCGAACGCGTGGCGGCTGGGGGGCAGTTCATTTCCGTCCCTGCATTCCGATCTGGCCTTCGCAGTCGGCACCGTATTCGCGGAGTCCGGCGATGACGACTACCGTTGGTTCCGCCGCCTCGTCGGCTATGGGGTCGGCACGGGCACTGTATACCTGCGTCTACGCCACAACGCGCATTGGTTCTCGGACACGGTGGCCGGCGCGGCCATTGGCATGGCAAGCGCACATTTTTCAGTGAATCGCCGGCGGGAGCGCAACGAGGGTGACCCGCAAGCCCTGAATATTTCGGTCGTGCCGATCGAAGGCTCGGGACTAAAGCTCTCGTTTTCCTGGACCATGGAATGAGTGCAGGCGACTCCTCGCGACAAGCTCTTGCCTTATGAATATTCGATGACTTGATTGTGGAGTGACGGCGCGCAGCACGAGCGCTCGCTCCGACGTCTGGCGTCCTCCGGGAGTAACTTTCATGCGAACAAGCCTTCTGATATGCCTCGCCATATTCTTGCTGGCACTAGGATTCTTCCAAGGCGCTCTTGCCCAGGATCGCTATAAGGTATCCAAAGTGGTCAAGATCGGGGGCGAGGGCACCTTCGACACCTCCTTTGCAGACGTGCGAGCACGTCGCTTGTACATTCCGCGCAAGGATCCGGGCCGAATTACGGTCTTAGACCTGGATACATTCCAATTGGTCGGCGAGATCCCAGATGCCGCAGCAAATGGAGTTGTCATTGACCCAAAATCCCGCCACGGATTTGCGAGTAGCAAGCCTGTCGTCATGTGGGACAGCAAAACACTAAAGCCCATCAAAACGATTGATGTTGAGGGAAAGCCGGACGCTATTTTGTTCGACCCTTTTACTGAACGCGTCTTCATCTTTAGCCACATCTCACCAAGCGTCACAGTAATCGACGCCGTGAACGGTACCGTTCTGGGAACCATCGAGCTTGGCGGCGAACCCGAACAGGCAGTGACCGATCTGCATGGTCGCGTTTATGTCGATGTCAGAGACAGAAATGATATTGCTGTCCTTGACCCGAAAGCCCTCACGGTCGTGGCGCGCTATTCGGTGGCACCCAAGGGCGGGCGATGCTCCGGGCTCGCCATCGATATTCGGAATA
>DATJTJ010000096.1:0-2473 GCA_035503515.1 Steroidobacteraceae bacterium | reverse complement strand
GGCGCCTCGGTCTCCGAGGGCAGCGCCAGCACGGCCACCGTCGCGCGGCCCGCACTGACATCGGCGATGGCCTGCGCGGCGCTGCCGTGCACCCGCAACGGGGTCAGCGCGCCGAACTGCTCGCGTGCGGCCTGGGTAAAGCCGGCGTCCGGATCGCGGCCGCACACCGCGATCACGAACGGGCCCTGCATCGCGGTGGTGGCCGCCAGCAACTCCCGCCAGATGCGGACCACCGTTTGCGGCGGCAGCGCCCCTTCGTGGCGCGCCAGCAACCGGCGCAGGATCGCAGCCTCGCGGCCGGGGCGCAGCGCGACCCCGCTCTTCGCCCCGGCGACCTGTCTCACCACCTCGGCCCGGCGCATCAGAAGGTCGTGCAGCTCATCGTCGATGCGATCGAGCTCGGCCCGCAACGCCGCAAGATCGCGACGCCAGTGCGGCTCGGCGGAAGCGGGCGCGGGGGGCTCTTTCTCAGCGGTCGGAGCCGGTTGGGGTGTTGACCCAGGCATGCACTTTCTGGCCGGTCGAAGGCCGGAACAGATAACCGAAGCAGGCGGGCATGCAAACCCGCCGGTTGCGACAATCGCCCGGCTCGGCCTAACTGTACCGGCGATGGACCAGACAGCCCTGCTCACCGCTATCCCGCACCAGCATGTCGTCTTCACCGACGGCATGGCGCTTGACTGCGGTGTGCGCCTGCCGCGAATGGCTGTGGCTTACCGGACCTACGGCGAGCTCAACGCCGCGCGCTCCAACGCCGTGCTGGTCTGCCACGCGCTGACCGGCGACCAGTACCTCGCCGAGCAGCACCCGATCACCGGCAAGGAAGGCTGGTGGGAGATGATGGTCGGTCCCGGCCGGCCGGTGGACACGAGCCGGTTCTTCGTCGTCTGCGCCAACGTGCTGGGCGGCTGCATGGGCTCGACCGGGCCGCGCAGCGCGCGAGAGGACGGCAGCCTGTGGGGCACCGATTTCCCGCCCGTCACGATCCGCGACATGGTGCGGGCACAGAAACTGCTGATCGACCATCTGGGAATCGGGCGATTGTTCGCGGTGCTCGGCGGCTCGATGGGTGGGATGCAGGTGCTGCAATGGGCCGCCGACTATCCGGACGCCGTGTTTGCGGCGCTGCCGATCGCCTGTGCGGCCTATCATTCCGCCCAGAACATCGCGTTCCACGAGGTAGGGCGGCAGGCGATCTTTGCCGATCCGGACTGGGACGGCGGCCGCTACTGGCAGAGCGGCAAGGTCCCCGCCCGCGGACTCGGGGTGGCGCGGATGTGCGCGCATATCACCTATCTGTCCGAGCAGGCGCTGACCCGTAAGTTCGGCCGCCGCCTGCAGGCCGCGCCGAAGAACTCTGGCGAGGCGATCAGCCTGTTCGGAGAGATGTTCGAGGTGGAAAGCTATCTGCATCACCAGGGCAGCACATTCGTCCGCCGGTTCGATGCGAACGCCTATGTGACCATCACCCGGGCGATGGATTATTTCGATCTCGCTGCCGACCATGACGGGGATCTTGCCCACGCGTTCCGTGGCACCAAGACGCGGTTTTTGCTCGTCTCCTTCACCTCCGACTGGCTGTTCCCGACCGAGGAAAGCCGCGCGATCGCCCGTGCGCTGAACCGCGCCGGCGCCAACGTCAGCTTCGTGGAGATCGGGTCCGACAAGGGCCACGACGCCTTCCTGCTTGACGAGCCGGACTTCCACCGAACCGTGGCCGGCTTCCTGGCGGGCTGCGCCGTGCACGCAAGGCTGTGATGGGCGTCGCGAGAGAGACCTGGGGGGCGCTGCCCCCCTGGACCCCCCGCCAGGAGACAAGTCCCCTGGACCCCTCGGACTTGGTTTGGCGTGAAGGGGGCAGAGCCCCCTGGCCTTTCTCACCATGACCACCCACGATCCGGTTCGCTTCGTAGCCAAGAACATGCGCGTCGATCTGCGGCTGATCGCCGACATGATCGAGCCGCACACCCGCGTGCTGGATATCGGTTGCGGCGACGGCATGTTGATCGACCACCTGTTCCAGACCAAGGGCTGCGACGCGCGCGGCATCGAGATCGACATGGCGCTGGTGACCCGTGCCGTCACGCATGGACTGCCGGTGATGCACGGTGACGCCGACGTGGACCTGGCGCACTACCCTGACAGTCTGTTCGACTACGTAGTGCTGTCGCGCACCTTGCAGGCGGTGGAGCGGCCGTTGGAAGTGCTGCGCCAGATGCTGCGGATCGGCACACGCGCGGTCGTCAGTTTTCCCAATTTCGGCCACTGGCTGGTGCGCTGGCAGTTGTTTCGGTTCGGGCGGATGCCGATAACGGCGACCTGGGACCGGCCATGGCACGAAACGCCCAACATCCACCCCTGCACAATCCGCGATTTTTTTGTCCTCTGCGCGGAGGAGGGCTATGCGGTCGAGCGCTGGCTCGCGGCGGATGACGAGGGGGGACGGACGCCCTGGCGGCGGCACCAGCGGCTG
>DATJTJ010000095.1:0-19899 GCA_035503515.1 Steroidobacteraceae bacterium | reverse complement strand
AGGATACGACCTTCTACTGCTTCGATCGGCTCCTGTCCTGCAACGAAGTCGGCGCGCAGGCCTCCCTGATCGGCATTTCCTCGGACAAGTTCCACGAATACTGTCACTACCTCACGGAGCATTGGCCGCGCAACATGCTGGCCACCTCCACGCACGACAACAAGCGCAGCGAGGATGTACGCACGCGCATCTCGCTGCTGTCCGAGATTCCGGATCGATGGGCGGCGGCCCTGCACCAGTGGTCCACCATGAACGAGGGCGCGTGGAACAACCGCACGCCGGACCGGCATGCCGAGTACCTGCTTTACCAGACGCTGGTCGGAGCATGGCCCATCAACGCCGCCCGCAGCTGGCAGTACATGCTCAAGGCCTGTCGGGAAGCCAAGCTGCGCACCTCGTGGCAGGAACCGAATGCCGGGTATGAGGCCAATATCCAGGGCTTTGTCGAAAGGGCCCTGGACAATTTCGACTTCATCCAGAGCCTGATCGAATTCGTCGAGCCTCTGGTGCTGCCCGGGCGCATCAACAGCCTTGCGCAGACGCTGATCAAGCTGCTGGTTCCCGGTGTGCCGGATTTCTATCAGGGAACGGAGCTGTGGGACCTGAGCCTGGTGGATCCGGACAACCGGCGCCCGGTCGACTACGAGCAGCGCAGCCGGCTGCTCGAGCGCTGTCGCGCCCTCGGCGCGGCCGAAGTGCTCGCCGATTGGGACAGCGGTCTGCCGAAATTGTGGCTGATCGATCGGGTACTGAGCCTGCGCGCCGCGCGACCCGCGGAATTCGCCGAGGACAGCCGCTACCAGCCGCTGGCGGCGCAGGGCGCCCATCTGGGAAATCTGTTCGCCTTCCGTCGCGGCGAGAACCTGATCGCCGTGGTGCCGCGGCTGACGGTGTCGATCGCGAACCACTGGGAGGACACCCGTCTGCCGTTGCCCGGCGGCCTCTGGCAGAACCTGTTCACGCAGCAGGAGCTGTCCTCGTCGGTGGCGGCCGCAGAACTGTTCAGCGGCTTCCCCGTCGCGCTGCTGCTCAAACACGGCAGCTGAGGAACCGGCGCCGCGGGCGGTTCACGGGCCGCGGATGTGAATCCTCGTCTCGTAGGCCGCCAGCCGCGCGGAGTCGGCGTGCGGCTGGGCCGAAGTCATGAGCAGGCGCCAGTGGCCCGCGGGCAATGCGAACGGTACGGATTCGCCGGCAAAGTTGACCGCGACGCACAGGTCACCGAGCACGAAGGTGAGCCAGGAGGAGGGCTCCTCGTAGACCACCTCGGCCGCGCCCGAGGGGGGACGGATCGTGCTCGCCCTGAGGACGATCAGCCGCCGATACCAGTCCAGCAGGTCCTGATGCCCGGACTGCGCGAGTTCTTCCCAGTTGAGCCGGGACCGTTCGAAGGTGGACGCCGCCTGCGGGTCGGGGACCTCGGTCTGCCAGCCGAAGCTCTCGAACTCCTTGCGACGCCCCTGGGCCACGAGTTTGCCGAGTTCCCGGTCCTGATGGTCCGTGAAATAGAGAAACGGCGTGCGCGCGCCCCATTCCTCGCCCTGGAACAGCATCGGCACGAACGGTGACAGAATGGTAAGCGCGGCGACGGCCTTCAGCTGCATGTCGTTGAGCAGCATGCTCAGTCGCTCGCCCTGGGCGCGATTGCCGATCTGGTCATGGTTCTGCGCGCTCACCACCAGTTGTTCCGGTCTCACATCCAGGGGCGCCCGGCCGTGCCGGCGCCTGCGGTGGGGGGAGTACTGGCCCCGGTACACATAAGCGTCTCGAAGAGATATCGCTAAGTCATTGATCCCATTGAAATCCATGTAATACCCGGACGTTTCGCCCGTCATCACCCGGTGCAGGGCGTGGTGGAAATCGTCTTCCCAGTGGGCATCGAGCCCATAGCCACCGGCTCCACGGGAGCGGACCAGCCGCGGGTCATTGAGGTCGCTCTCGGCGATGAGCACGACGGAGCGGTCGGCCTGCGCGGCCCAGGTCTGGATCTGCGCCGCGAGTTCCTCGAGGACATGGACCGCCTCGAAGCCATAGATGGCGTGGACGGCATCCAGCCGCAGTCCATCGAAGCCGTAGTCTTCGAGCCAGGTGCGCGCATTGTCGATGACGAAGCGCCTGACGCCGTCGCTGTACGGGCCGTCGTAGTTGACGGCCTCGCCCCAGCCCGTTCTGACGCGGTCCGTGAAGTAGGGACCAAATTGACCGAGATAGTTGCCGTCCGGCCCCAGGTGGTTGTAGACCACGTCGAGCAGCACGGCCATGCCCTGCGCATGCGCCGCCGCCACGAACTGCGCGAGCTCCGCTGGCGTGCCGTAGGAAGGCTGGGGCGCGAACAGATAGACACCGTCATAGCCCCAGCCATGCCGCCCGGGGAAGGTTGCCAGCGGCATCAGCTCGATGTGGGTGACGCCGAGCGCACTCAGGTGCGGCAGCCGCCTCTGGGCGCCGGCATAGGTGCCCTCGGGCGTGAACGTGCCGACATGCAGCTCGTAGATGACCGCCTCGCGCAACGGCTTCTGCCGGAAGTCGCTGCGGCTGATGGCGCGCAGCTCCCCGGCGTCAACGACAAAGGAGGGTCCATGAACGCCCTCGGGCTGCCACCGCGAGCGCGGATCGGGCAGTGGCGGTCCGCCATCGACGGCGAACCGATACCCGCTCGCAATGCGCTCAGGCGTACAGTCGATGCGCCAATAGCCCTCGTCGTCCGCCACCATGGCGAAGCGCTGATCGGCACAGACCAGTTCGACGCTCTTTGTGGCGAGCGGAGCCCATACGCAGAACTGCATCCGCGTAGCAAACCATGGATTCGCGCCGGGGTGAGCGTTTCGGCCGTTCGCCGTCGTGTAGGCGCATTCTGACCGGTGCGTCGTGGTTCAGGTTCCGGGCCCGTCGCCCGGGAACAGCTCGAAACCGCCCATCATCAGCGTCGTGGCGCTGACCGGGCGGGCGATCAGGAAACCCTGCGCATGATCGCAGCCCAGGTCTTCGAGGATGCGCAGCTGTGTTTCGGTCTCCACGCCCTCGGCGGTGACCGTGCAACCCAGGTCCTTGGCCATGTGGACGATCGCCGCGACGATGGCGCGGCTGCTGTTTTGTTCCTGGATGCGGCCGACGAAACTGCGATCGATCTTGATCGCGCCGAACGGGTGGTCGCGCAGCCAGGTCAGCGAGGAGTAGCCGGTCCCGAAGTCGTCCAGCGCGACGCGCACGCCCATCTTTTCCAGGGCCCGCACGTTGCCGACCGTGACGCTGTCGGGTCGCAGCAATGAAGTTTCGGTCAGTTCCAGGCGCAGGTTCACGGCATTGAACTGCGCATGGGCCAGCGTCTGTCGCACCCACAGCGGAAAGTCCGGCTGCGACAGCTGCCGTGCCGAGACATTCACACCCAGGTCCAGGCGGTGTCCCGCCGCGGCCAGATCCGCCAGGGCCTGACAGCTTTCCCACAGCACCCAGGCACCGATCTGCAGGATGCTGCCGGAATCTTCCGCGATGGGAATGAACTCACCCGGCGGCACCGGGCCCAGCGTCGGGCTGTCCCAGCGCAGCAGTGCCTCGACGCCCACGACCTTGCGCGCCGGCAGGCAGATCACGGGCTGGTAGACCAGGTGCATTTCGCCACGGGTTTCCGCGCCGCGCAGCGCGCGCGCCATCTCCAGGCGCCGGCCGGCGCGGGCCGTCTCGCCCACTTCCGCGAACACGCAGCGGTCGCGGCCGGTGCGCTTGGCTTCGTACATCGCCTTGTCGGAGCGGCGGATGGCCTCGCGCGCGTCGACGGCGGTGCTGCGGATCAGTGCGATGCCGATGCTGGCGGTGACGACCCGCGACCCCAGTCCCGGGAGCGGTTGGGCCACGGCATCCAGCAGCTTCGCTCCCAGTTCCCCGGCCTCATCCGGACCGTTGAGGCGTTCGGCCACGACGATGAATTCATCGCCGCCGAAGCGGCCGACGAAGTCGGTACCGCGCACCGTGCTCGCCAGGCGCCGGGCGACTTCACGGATCATTTCGTCGGCGACGTCATGACCGAGGGTATCGTTCATGGCCTTGAGGCCGTCGAGGTCCACGAACAGCACCGCCAGGGCGCTCTCCGAGCGCACCTGCTGAATGGCGGTATCGAGTTTCTCGAAAATGGCCGCCCGGTTCGGCAGCCCGGTGAGACTGTCATGTCGGGCATCGTGCCTGAGGCGTGCGATCGAACGGGTGCGTTCGAGCGCAGTTCCCGCCACGCGTCCCCAGTCCTGAAGCAGCGCCACGTGCTCGGGCTGCGGTCGGCGGGGCTGGCGTCCGTACAGCGCCAGGGTACCGAGCACCTCGCCCGCGCTGTCCTTGATCGGCATCGACCAGCAGTGCGCAACGCCGGCCATTTCCGCCATCGCCCGGATCGGAGCCCACTTCGGATCCTCGCGCAGGTCCGCGGAGATCGCGAATTCGCCGAACCAGGCCGCCGGGCCACAGGTGCCGACGCTCGGGCCGATCGGCGCGCCATCCACGGATGCCAGGTATTCCTTGGGGAGGGAGGGTCCCACGCCCGAGTGCAGGGTGTTCGATACCGGGTCACGCAGCAGCACCGATGGAATCAGCGAAGAGTCATACTGTTCGATGATCCGGCACACCTCGACGAGCACATCGCGCAGCGGGACACCGGCATCGATCATGTCGTGCACGCGATTGTGCGAGGCGACCAGGTTGTGGACGCGCACCAGTTGCGCCTGTGCGAGACGCCGCTCCAGCTCGGCGGCGATACCGACCGCCGTATCGCCCAGCACCGCAAGTTCTTCGACCGACCACGCCGTGCGGCGCGGGTCCGCCATGCCGACACTGCCGACGATCTTGCCGGCGATGACGATGCGTGCTTCGGTGTAGATGCCGCTGCTGCCCAGGGTGCTGCCGCTCAAGGGTCCGCGCAGGTACCCCTCGACTGAGATCTCCGGGCCCACTTCCGCGACCCGGACGGGAGACTCCAGGGGGGCTTCGGCAAGCCGCATGATCTGCCGACCGCCTTCGGTCAGGGACAGTACGCAGCACGGCACGCCCACCTGGCGCCGGACGGAGACCAGCCAGCGTTCCAGGGCCGGGTCGGCCACCGCCGTGAAGGCCGGATCCTCCCGCAGTATCGCTACTCGATAGCCCTCATCAGTGACGGGCGTGGGAGCGGCAGGGACGGGGGCAGAGGGCATCACGGCGACCATGAAACCGATTATCGGACAGGCCGGATGAAACTTTTACCGCAGCGCGGAGTATTGGGACCCGGTGCTCAGTTCCGGGCCGGTCATTAGACATTAACGCCCGGCCGCCGCCGTTCAGCCTGAGTCAGCCGGTCCGTGAATGGGCGAAGTGCGGGACCTCATCGTGGGTCGCGGGCTCAAGGGATGCCTTCAGGATCTGCAGGGCGCCCTCCGGCGTATCGGCGAATTTGAACAGCTCGAGGTCCTCGGCGCTGATCATTCCGTGGCGCAGCAACGCCTGGAAATTGAGAATTTCGTCCCAGTATTCCGAACCGTACAGGATCACCGGGATCCGCTGCTCGAGCTTGCGGGTCTGCGCCAGGGTGAGGATTTCCGTCAGTTCATCCAGTGTGCCGAAGCCACCCGGGAAGGCGATGAGTCCGCGCGCCAGGTGCGCAAACCACAGCTTGCGCATAAAGAAGTAGTGGAACTCGAAGCCGAGCTCGCGGGTGATGTAGCCGTTGGCGTGCTGCTCATGGGGCAGGCTGATGTTCAGCCCGATGGTCTTGCCGCCGGCTTCCGAGGCACCGCGATTGGCGGCCTCCATGATGCCGCCGCCGCCACCGGAACAGATCACGTAGCGGTGCGCGTGCGATGGCAGTGCCTTCGACCACTGCGTGATCAGTCGCGCCAGCGCCTGGGCCTCGTGGTAGTACCTGCCCATCGGCCCCTGCGGCGTCAGGCGGGCGGAACCGAAGAACACGATGGTATCGCGGACGCCGGCCTGCCTGAACCGTTCCAGGGGTTCCAGGTACTCGGCCAGGATCCGCAGCGGCCGCGCCGCGTCACTGGCGAGGAAATCGCCGTTCTCGTAGGCAAGCTGCGCGGGTCTTGCGCGATCGGTTGTCATGTCCTATCCCTCGCAGGCGAAATCGATGAAACCGCGGGCGACATCCGTACTCAGCAGGCGCACGCGGACCGCTTGCCCGACCTCGAGGCCCTCGAAACCGCGGACGATACGGCCGTCGGCGGGGGGCGAGAGGATCCGCGCCCACGTTCCCTTGGCCGCAGCTCCCGTGACGATGGCCTCGAAGCGCTGACCGGTCCGGGGCGCAAGCAGCAGGGCCGCCGCCGACTTGCCGACGCGCCGTTCCACCTTGGCGGCGAGGTCCTCGGCACTGGTGCAATGCTCGGCCAGCGCCTGCAGCTCCTCATCGGAATAGGGTACCGGGCGATGCTCGAGTCCCGATTTGATGAGGCGTTGTGTGATCACATCCGGGAAGCGTCGGTTCGGCGCGGTGGAGTGCATGTAGTCATTGACGGCCAGGCCGAAATGCCCGGCAACGCTCGTGGAGGGAAGTTGCACGGCATACTCGCCTCGCCCCAGCAGCTTGATGATGGCCAGCGACAGATCGGGAAACTTGTCAGGGTCCTGCCGGCGTCTTTGTGCGAGGAACCCGTTCAGGGCGACCGCATCCGGCGCAGGTGGCAGGCGTCCCCCGTGCCCGGCAGCCAGCGTCACGATCCGATCCCAGTGCTCGGGCGAGCGCAGTATCCGCCGGATTGCCGGCAGTCCTCTGGCCTGCAGCCAGCGGGCGGCGACGCCATTGGCCGCGACCATGATGTTCTCGATCAGTTCATGGGCGCGGTTGGTGCGTTCCGGCACCAGGTCGCGCAGCGCCTGCCCTTCGAACACGGCCCGGGTCTGAAGCGTCTCCAGCGTCAGCGCCCCCTGCGCGTGGCGCACGCGACCGAGCGTCTGCGCGACCGTATCCTGCAATCGCACCTGTGCCTGCAGAACCGGACTCTCCAGGCCGGGCGGCGGATGCGCGCCGGACTGCAGCCAGGCGGCGACGCTGTCGTAGGCAAGCTTGGCCTTGTTGATGACCGTGGCGCGATAGATGTCCGAAGCGCCGATGCTGCCATCTGCGGCGACGGTCATTTCCATGACGATCGCCAGGCGCTCACGGGCGGCGAGCAGGGAGGTCAGATCGGTCGAGAGCTTCTCCGGCAACATCGGAAAGATGCCGCCTGCCGTATAGACGGAGGTGGTATTGCACTGCGCGTGCTCATCGATCGGGGTGCCGCGCGCGACGGCCGCATCGACATCCGCAATGGCCACCAGCAGCCGGGTCGCCGAGTCATCCAGCCCCTCGGCGACCGACAGCTGGTCCAGGTCCCGGGAGTCGTCGTTGTCGATCGATATCCAATCGAGTGCGCGCAGATCACGGACCGTGCGGTCCCGGGCCGCTGCCGCCAGCGCACCCGCCTGGGCCCGCGCCGCCTTTGAAAAGTCCGGCAGCAGACCACGGTCCAGCATGGCCTGCCGCGCAATGCCCGCGAGAAGATCCCGCGGTTTTTGCTCACCTGGATCGCCCATACCGGTTAGTATGCACGCATCGTGCGCGACGCTCACTGGCAAGTCGAACTCGGCACCCTGGTCCGCTCAGGGTTCCTGCGCACGACGGTTTCGACCTCCCTGCTGACCGGCGTGTTCTTCATCGCCTACTTCTTCGTCCAGCGGCATCCGGCCCATCCTCCGGTGCTGATGCCGCGAACGGCGCTGGATCTCATCATTCCGTTCGAGCCCGTGGCGCTGGTGGCCTACGTCTCGCTGTGGATCTACATCGGGGTCGGGCCCGGCCTGACGCGTACGGTGCGGGAGTTCGCGATCTATGGACTGTGGCTGGGCGTGTTGTGCATCGCCGGGCTCGCCATTTTCTATTTTCTTCCGACGCGCGTGCCCCTCCCGGTGCTGCCGGCGACGCGCTTTCCCGGGTTCGAGATGCTGCATCGGGTGGATGAGGCCAGCAATGCCTGTCCCTCCATGCACGTCGCCGTTGCCATCTTCACCGTGGTGCGCGTGGATTCCTCGCTGCGTTCGATGCGCGTGCCGTGGGCGGTGCGCCTCGCCAATCTGGCCTGGTTCATGGTCATCGCCTATTCGACGCTGGCCATTAAGCAGCACGTGGTCCTCGACGTGGTGGCCGGCGCGGTGCTGGGTGTGAGCTTCGCAATGCTGTCGTTGCGCTGGCGCCCGCACAGCGAGCGCATCCGCGTGGCGGGCGGGAGTCTGGCATCGCTGGGCTGAACCGGCTAGCCTGCTGGCCGCATAACTCGAAACACAGGGGAGCTGCATGAAACCGATGGTTCTGGGAGTGGCCGCGGCACTGGCGCTGGCCGCGGCAGGGGCGGGTGCCGCTCAGCCGAGCTGCGACCGGGAATGTCTCGCGGGGGCCTTGAACGGCTACCTGCAGGCGCTCGTCAGTCACGATCCGTCGCGCCTGTCCGTGAAGCGCAATGTGAAGTACACCGAGAACGGCGTACGCCTCAACCTCGGGGATGGACTGTGGCAGACCGCCTCCGCGATGCCGACCTACCGGCTCGACGTGATCGACGATGAGGCGGAGCAGGTGGGACTGCTGGGCCGCATCAGTGAGAACGGCAACAACAACTGGTTCGCGGTGCGACTGAAGGTCGAACCCGATCACAGGATTTCGGAGATCGAGACCCTGATCAATCGCAGCGTCAGTGCCGCTGCGGGGCCGCCGGGAGGCGCGCAGAGCAACACCGAGCCCAATCCCCTGATGGCGCAGGTCATCCCGCCCGACCAGCGCCTGAGCCGGGCGGACCTCGCGCGCATCGGCAACAGCTATTTCACCGGCATGGCCGATGAGAAAAGCGGCGCCAACGTGCCGTTTTCCCCGCAGTGCCAGCGGCGCGAGAACGGCACCGTGACGGCCAACAATCCGACGGCCCCGAAGGGCTCGATGCAGTGGCTGGACTGCAAGTCGCAGTTCGATACCGGCTTCTCGGTCATCGTCACCAACATCCGCGAACGCCGCTTCGCCATCGTGGACCGGACCAAGGGGCTGGCATTCGGCTGGGGATATTTCGACCATGACGGTACCCACGCCAAGTTCTCGAGGACGCTGGATCACAAGGAGGCGGATGTGAACCAGATGTTCCGGCAGCCGATCACGTTCTACATCGCCGAGGTGTTCAAGGTGACCGACGGCAAGATCCGGCAGATCGAGGCGGTGCTGACAACGGTACCGTTCCGGATGGAATCGGGCTGGTGATGTGACCGGGGCGGCAGGCGCAGAACCGACCACGGCCGCTGCGCACAGGGGCGTACTGGCGCTCGGCCTGTCCGCCCTGGGAGTGGTCTTCGGGGATATCGGCACCAGTCCCCTGTACACGCTCAAGACGGTGCTCAATCTCACGGGGAGCCGTCCCTCCCCGGAGGTGGTGCTGGGCGTGGTCTCGCTGGTGTTCTGGACGCTGATCATCGTCACGACGATCAAGTACGTCGGAATCGCGATGAGCATCGACAACGACGGCGAGGGCGGCATCCTCGCCCTGATGTCGCTGCTCGGCATCAAGAAACAGCATCGGCCGCTGATCGTCGCGGTGGGCCTGTTCGGCGCCGCGCTCATTTACGGGGATGGTGCCATCACTCCGGCGATCTCCGTGCTGTCCGCGCTGGAGGGTCTGGATATCGCGGTGCCGGCCCTGCACAGCTATATCCTGCCGGCGGCCGTTGCGGTCCTCGTTGTGCTGTTCCTGATCCAGCCGCTGGGCACGGCGCGCATCGGCAGCGCCTTCGGTCCGATCATGGCGCTCTGGTTCATGTCCATCGCGGTACTGGGCCTGTGGGGCATCGCCCGGCATCCGGCGGTCCTGGCCGCGGTGAACCCCCTGCACGGTCTGCGCTACCTGGTCTCGCACGGTTATGCGAGCTTCCTGGCGCTCGGCGGCGTGTTCCTGTGCGTGACGGGGGCCGAGGCGCTGTACGCAGACATGGGTCACTTCGGGAAAAGCCCGATCCGGCTGGCCTGGACGGCCCTCGTCTTTCCGAGTCTGCTGCTGAACTATGCCGGCCAGGCCGCCATCGTTCTGGCGGGGGTTCCCACTCAGGACAATATCTTCTACCGCCTGTGTCCGCCGATCGTGCTCGTGCCGCTGATCGTGCTGGCGACGCTCGCCACGATCATCGCCAGCCAGTCGATCATCACGGGTGCATTCTCGATGACCCGCCAGGCGATCCTGCTGGGCTGGCTGCCGCGCCTGCGGATCATCCAGACCTCCTCGCAGGGCTACGGGCAGATCTACGTAGGCGCCATCAATTGGCTGCTGGCGCTCGCCACCATCGGCCTGGCGCTGCTGTTCGGTAAGTCCGACAACCTCGCCGCCGCCTATGGCATCGCGGTGTCGCTGACCATGTTCATGACCTCGGCGCTGCTGTACATCGCGATGCGCGAAGTATGGGGATGGGGCGTCCTGCCCGCCGCGGCACTGGCTGGCGCGCTCCTATGCGTCGACGGCGCCTTTTTCTGTGCCAATGCCGTGAAGGTCCTGGAAGGCGGTTATGTTCCGCTGCTGCTGGCCTGCCTGGTGTACGGAGCGATGTGGATCTGGCACCGCGGGGCGCGCACCGTGGCACAGAAGGTGGGCGAGGCGCTGGTGCCGGTCCCGCGCTTCCTCGCCGAGATCCGCGAACAGCAGATACCCCGGGTTCCCGGCAGCGCGGTCTTCATCACCCGCACCCGGCAGGACACCCCGCCGGTGATGAAATGGCATGTGAAGATGAACCGGGCGCTGCACGAACACCTGCTGGTGCTGACGATCGTGACCGAGTCCGTGCCGTGGATCGAGGATGGATCACGGCTGGAGCTTCGGGAATTCGCGCCGGACTTCTGGCGCGCCACGGTGCACTACGGCTTCATGGAGCGTCCCGATATCCCGGCGGTGCTGCGCGAGTCCCGGGCGCTGGGCTGCCCGCTGCAGCTGCATGATGTGACCTACTACGTCGGCCACGAAACCATCACACGCGCCCAATCAGGGCCGCGGCTGCCGGCCTGGGAGGTCGTTCCCTATGCCTGGATGGTGCGCAACGCCGCGCACGTCAACGACCTGCTGCATCTGCCGAGTGATTCGGTGGTGGAGATCGGCCGCGAGGTCGCCCTCTGATCAGCTAAGGCGCCCGGAGGCGATCTGCGCCCCCTCCACCAGTGAGCGCAGCTTCATATAGGCGATGTCCGGTTCGACCGGCCCGAAGCCGGCGAAGGTGCCGAAGCCGCAGTCCGTGCCCGCGATCACCCGTTCAGGCCCCACGATGCCGGCGAAGCGCTCAATGCGCTCGGCCACGAGCAGCGGGTGCTCCACGTAGTTGGTGGTGCTGGAGAGCACGCCGGGGATCAGGATCTTGTCCTGCGGGATCTTCGCTTCCCGGAACACGCTCCATTCGTGCGCATGCCGCGGATTGGCGGCTTCGAACAGCAGCCCCTGCGGCTTGGCCTTCAGTACGATCGGCAGCAGCCGCTGCATCGGGATGTCGTGGTGGTGGGGGCCCTCGTAGTTGCCCCAGCACACGTGCATCCGCACCCGCTCCGCCGGCACGTTGCGCAGCGCATGGTTCAGGATCTCGATGTGCCGTGCCGCGCGCTGCTCGAACTCCTCCAGGGTGCGGTTGCGGTACATGGTATGCCGCCCCATGGCCAGATCCGGCGCGTCGATCTGCAGGATGACGCCGCCCTTGACGATGCCCTCGTACTCCGTCTGCAGGGCCGCCGCGATGCCTTCGAGGTAGTCATCCTCGGTGCGGTAGTAGTCGTTCGGCTGGAAGAACGCGATGACGCCCGGCGAGGCGGCATTCATGAAGATGCCCCGGGGCGCGGCCGCAGCGGCGGCGGCCTTGAGGTTGCGGATGTCGGTTTCCATCGGTCCGGTGTCGCGCACGCGGATCTCACCCACGCAGCGCGGCCTGCGGTACTTCGCGGTCGCCCCCCGGTCGGCGAGTTTGCGCAGCAATTCCGGGAAATCGACCAGGTCCTGGCCCGCCTCGCGCGCAGTATCGCCCGCGAATCCGGTGAAGCGGTCCGCGATGTAGGTGGCATAGCTGATCTTGCTCATTTCGCCGTCGCTGACGATGTCGATGCCGACCTCGACCTGCCGCCGCACCACATCGGCGACCGCCTGCGCGATCACGGCCTCATCACGGGCGGTGTCGCGGGTCTCGCCCCGTTCACGTGCGAAGATCACATCGGTCACGGTCTGGCTGCGCGGCAGACTTCCGACGTGCGTCGTCTGTATCCCTGTGTTGTGCATGGTCCGCCTTGTAGTGGTTGCCTGGAACTATACACCGCTCGGTCGCGCGCCCGCAGGCAGCGCTTGACGTATCAATGCCGAGTCAACCCGAACTTTTTGCGGCTCTGGGCCGTTAGGGTAGAATCCCCGGACCGCCCAGCGTGGAACCGTCGAACTTTTCCGGGGGATCAAAGATGAGCGTCAACAACTACATCAGGCGGCATCACCACCTGACACTCAGCGTCGGCAATGCGCAGGAAGACTACGACTTCCATACCAAGGTACTGGGCCTGAAAAGCGTCAAGAAGACTGCCCTGTACGACGGCGAGGAGCCGATCCTGCATCTTTATTATGGCAACGAGACCGGGGACGTAAGCCGGCTGATCACCTGCTTCCCCATGAAGCATTCCGGACGCAAGGCCCGCAAGGGGACCGGCCAGATCTGCACCGTCGCGCTGTCGATTCCGGAAGGCTCGGCCAGATTCTGGCTGGACTACCTGCAGAGCCGCGGTTTCAAGGCGACCCAGGCCGAGCGCTTCGGCGAGCAGCTGGTGGCGTTCGAGCATCCCTGCGGCATCGAATACGAACTGATCGAAGCCAAGCATGATTCGCGCAAGCCCTTCAGCAATGGTGCGGTGCCGCAGGAGCATGGGCTGCGGGGGACATATGGCATCGTGGTGTCGGTACGGGATGCCGAGAACTCGGAGGAATTCATGCAGGGAGGCTGGAATGGCCGCCGCGTCGGCACCGACGGCAAGCACCTGCGCTACGAGGTCGGCAACGGCGGCAGCGGCGCCATCGTGGAGTTTCGCGTCGAGCCGAACGTGGCCGCCGGCAGCTGGACCTATGGCGAGGGCGTGCCGCATCACGTCGCCTTCGAGGTCGATGACCACGAGGCTCAGGCCAAGGTCAAATTCCATCTCGAGGGGCTGGGGTTCACGGACGTGTCGGAAATGAAGGACCGGGGCTACTTCGACTCGGTGTACGTGCGTACGCCGGGCGGCGCGCTGTTCGAGGCGACGGTTTCCAAGCCGCAGGGATTCCTGGTCGATGAGCCCTACGAGAAGCTGGGCACCTCCATGCAGATCCCGCCGTTCTTCGCCAACCGGCGCGAAGAGCTGCTGGAGAAGATCGAGCCGCTCAACTACTGAGCGCAGGGGTCAGGGTCCCTCGACGGATGCCCGCCTTCTGTTCCCTCTCCGAGGCCATCGCCGCGCACGTCCATGACGGGGACTGCGTGGCGATGGAAGGCTTTACCCATCTGATTCCCTTTGCCGCCGGCCATGAGGTGCTGCGGCAGGGGCGCCGGCACCTGACGCTGGTGCGGATGACACCGGATCTGATCTACGACCAGCTGATCGGCATGGGCGCCGCGGACCGGCTGGTGTTCTCCTGGGGCGGCAATCCGGGGGTCGGCTCCCTGCACCGGTTGCGCGATGCCGTCGAGAACGGCTGGCCCCAGCCGCTTGAGCTGGAGGAGCATTCGCACGCCGCCATGGCGAATGCCTATGAGGCCGGCGCCGCGAACCTGCCCTTTGCCGTATTCCGCGGCTACATCGGCGTGGATTTGCCCAAGGTCAACCCCAGGATCGGCCGCATCGAATGTCCCTTCACCGGTGAAAGTCTCGCGGCGGTGCCGGCCATCCGCCCCGATGTCACGCTCATTCACGCGCAGCGCGCGGATCGGCAGGGCAACGTGCTGCTCGAGGGCATCGTCGGGGTGCAGAAGCAGGCGGTCCTGGCGGCCCGGCGCGCCGTGGTGACGGTGGAGGAGGTCGTCGATGACCTGCAGGCGCCGGGCCTGAATGCCGTAGTCCTGCCGTCCTGGACCGTCACGGCGATTGCCGAGGTTCCAGGCGGTGCCTATCCGTCCTACGCGCAGGGCTACTACCGACGCGCCAACGCCTTCTACACCCAGTGGGATCAGATCGCGCGCGACCGCGACCGCTTCCGGTCCTGGATCGATCAGCACGTGATGCAACAGCGGCCGGAAGCGTTCCGGGCCTACAGCCCCCGGGCCCGGTGAGTCATGGACAGCCGCGCCGACGCACCCTTCAGCGCCACCGAAATGATGACGGTGGTCGCCGCCCGGGCTCTCAGCGACCGCGACGTGTGCTTCGTCGGCATCGGCGCACCCTCGGCCGCCTGCAACCTGGCGCGCCTCACGCATGCCCCGGGCATCACGCTGATCTACGAGTCCGGCACCATCGGCGCCCGCCCGACGGTGCTGCCGTTGTCGATCGGCGATGGCGAGCTGTGCGAGACCGCGCTGGCGACGGTGTCGGTGCCGGAGATGTTCCGGTACTGGCTGCAGGGCGGGCGTATTACCGTGGGGTTCCTGTCCGGGGCGCAGATGGACCGGTACGCGAACCTCAACACCACGGTGGTCGGCAGCTACGGGCAGCCCAAGGTGCGACTGCCCGGCGGCGGCGGGGCGCCGGAAATCGCGGCATGCTGCCAGGAGATTTTCATCACCATTCCGATGTCGAGGCGCACGTTCGTGGACCGTCTGCCGTTCATCACTTCGCTCGGCCACGGCAACGGCCGCGGCTCACGCGAGGCGTTGGGACTTGCGACCCAGGGTCCGACGCGGGTCATGACCGATCTTTGCGTGCTCGAGCCGGACCCCGAAAGTCGTGAACTGCTGGTGACCTCGCTGCATCCGGGTGTCACCGAAGAGGCGGCGCGCCAAGCCTGCGGTTGGCCGCTGCGATTCTCACCGCGGCTGACCACCACGGCGCCGCCCACGGAGCGTGAGCTCGCGGTGTTGCGCGATCTGCAGGCCCGATCCGCGGCCGCGCATCGGGAGGATGCCTGATGGTCCGGGAGTCCCGTACCGAAGCCTTTGTCTGTGATGGCATCCGCACGCCCTTCGGACGCTATGGCGGCGCGCTGTCCGCGGTGCGCGCCGATGACCTTGCCGCGTTGCCGCTGCGCGCGCTGCAGGAGCGCAATCCGGCCGTCGACTGGTCCTGCCTGGATGACGTGTGTCTGGGCTGTGCCAACCAGGCCGGCGAGGACAACCGCAACGTGGCCCGCATGGCGGTGCTGCTGGCCGGCCTGCCGCACACCGTGCCGGCCTCGACCGTGAACCGGCTGTGCGGCTCGAGCCTCGATGCCACGCTGACCGCCGCCCGCAGTATCCAGACGGGCGCCTGTGAGCTGGTCATCGCCGGGGGTGTCGAGAGCATGTCGCGGGCGCCCTTCGTGATGGGCAAGGCCGAAGGGCCCTTCGCCCGCGGCGCGCGGCTCGAGGATACGACGCTCGGCTGGCGGTTCATCAACCCGCGACTCGAAGAGCGCTACGGCTGCGATTCCATGGCGCAGACCGCGGAAAACCTCGTGGCCGAGTGCGGCATTTCCCGAGCCGATCAGGATGCCTTCGCGTTGCGCAGTCAGCAGCGCTATGCCCGGGCCCGCGAGCGCGGCTTCTTTGTTCAGGAAATCATTCCCAATACCCGCAAGGTGCCCGGGAAACCGGACGTCACCCTGGCGGCCGACGAGCACCCGCGTGCCGATACCACCCTCGAGGCGCTGGCGCGTCTCAAGGGGGTGGTGCGCCCCGACGGTTCGGTCACCGCCGGCAATTCCTCCGGGATCAACGACGGGGCAGGGGCGCTGCTGCTGGCGAGCGAAGCCGCCGCGAGCCGACATGGTCTGACGCCGCGCGCCCGGATCCTCGGCGGCGCCGTTGCCGGCGTCGCGCCGCGCGTGATGGGACGGGGCCCGGTGCCGGCGACCCAACGGCTCCTGGCCCGGACCGGCATGAGCCTGTCGCAGCTTGACGTGATCGAGCTCAATGAGGCCTTCGCTGCACAGGCGCTCGCGGTCCTGCGCGAACTCGGACTGCCGGACGATGCCGGGAACGTGAACCCGAACGGCGGCGCCATTGCGGTCGGGCATCCGCTCGGCGCCAGCGGTGCGCGGCTGGTGATGACCGCGGTCAATCAGCTGCAGGCGAGCGGCGGCAGGTTCGCCCTGTGCACCATGTGCATCGGCGTGGGTCAGGGCATCGCGCTGCTGCTGGAACGGGTCTAGTCTAGCCGCCGACCGCCGATGCGGCGGTCGTCACGAAGCCGAGCGCCCGGCCGCCGAGGCCGACCCCCAGCCACAGCAGCAGCGACACTGCCGCGGTCGCCCATCGCAGCAGCCGCGACGCACGCTGCGAGTCGATGACGCGCCGATGCAGCGTCAGCGTGAACAGCAGCGCCAGCACCAGGAACACCATCTTCAGCTGGAACGCCCAGTTGCCGTACATCTTCACTGCCTCGGTGGAGAACAGCAGGAACCCGGACACCAGCATCACCGCGATGCAGCCGAGCATCCACGGACGCAGCTCGCGCGCGAGCTGCGGCGTCGGGATGGCGCCGAAGCGCACCCCGACCAGGCTCAGATTGACCAGGATCAGGATGCCGCCCAGCAGCGCGAGCGCCAGCAGATGGAACACTTCGACGAAGGGAAACAGCCAGGCGGAATCACGGATGCCGTGACCGAAGAACGATTCGTTGCACCAGCGGCAGAAGGCCAGAGTCCACTCGGCGAGCGCTCTCATGGATCTCTCACGGCGGCGGCAGCACGTAGGCAATGCCGCGGCCGCAGGCGACGACGCTGATCCACAGGACCAGCGAGATGATCCCCGTGAGCTTCGCACCCGACGGCGTGCGCGGCAGGCCGTCCCACTGCGGCAGCGTGCGCCCGAGGGTGAGGTTGAAGATGACGACGTTGAGGGCCGCCGCCAGCAGCATCAGCATCTTGAGCTTGAAGAATATGGTGCCGTAGAACAGCACCGGGTCACCGGCGAAGAGGGAAATGCCGGTGACGAGCATGACGGCGAAGGCGCCGAACAGGAAGGGGTTGAGCTGCCTGAAGACCGCCGACACCGGATTCTGGCGCAAGACCACGTCGAGCAGCCGCAGGTCGAGCAGGATCACGAAGCCGAGAAACACCGTGAGCGTCAGCACATGAACGGTCTCGATGATGGGCTCCGCCCAGGTGGATTCACGGATGACGGTGCCGAAGCCGGTATCGTGAAGCCACACCAGAGCGCCCGTGAAGGTCATGACTGCGCGTGCCCCGGCGCCATCATTTCGCCTGGCAGGGCGTCGGGTTCCACTTGGAGGCGTCGGTCTTCTTGAACTGGGAACTCGTGATGAAGTTCTGATCCAGATATTCCGGATCGGTGACGATGCTGGTGACTACCAGCCACACATCGCCGTTGGGTTCCTTGAAACTGTCGAAGTATTCCTCGACGGTGGTGGCGGCGCCGTAGGGCACACCGTTCTTGCGCAGGTATCCCGGCCGCACCTGATTCGTGAGCACCTTCAGGTACCCGTCCTGCGTCGGCGCGTCACCGGAGGTCGGCAGCCGGGCCGTGACGCCGCCGAAACCACCGCGTTGGCGCAGGCCATCCCAGCTTGCCACGGAATAGCCCTGCCAGCTCGGCGCCCCGTCATGCGCAGGCGCCGCCGCGAAATGGAACAATCGCGTCTGCTCGCCGGCGTCCGTCTCCAGCTTCAGGGTACTGCCGTCCTGCCAGGTGATGTGCAGGCGGGTCGGCGTGCGCATGATGGCCGCGGCGCCGTACGCACGGCAGGCCTCGCCACTGGCCTCATCCTTCGCCGGGTCCCACCGGGCCATCGCGGCGCGCCCGGCGGCATTCAGCGGTACGCCCGTGAAGTCGCCCCGATCCGGCGTCATCATGCGGTAGCGCCAGTCCTCGGTCACCACCGCGACCCAGTACCCGGTCAGATCGACCGGCGCGCGATCGCGGGCATCCGCAGGCGCCGCGGGCGTCGCCGGCGCGCGCCCCTGCGCCTGGATGGCACCGGCCAGGAGCACTCCCACGGACAGCGACAGTACGCGCAGGCTCTTCACATGATTACTCCTTCCCAGGTCCAGTTGTCCGAGGTCCGCACGATCTTGTGCAGACGGATCCGATGTTCGTTCGGATCGCGGCCGGGATTGCCGCTGACGATCACATGATCGCCGTTCTTGAGCGTGTCGCGGGTGACGTGTTCCTGAGTCAGCTGTGCCCCGCCGCCCCACTCGACGGACCAGACCTGCTGGTCCCCCTTGTCGTCCTTGGCCATCACCTTGACGAAGGAGTGCGGGTTCCTGAACATGAATTGGGTGAGGGTGCCGGTGATCGTGATTTCCTGATCGACGAAGTAGGTCGCCGCGAATGAATGGTGGGCCTGGACCGGCGGGCCCACCAACAGCGTGGCGGTGATGCCCAGGGCGAGGGTTTTGCGGATCATTTCGGTTCTCCTGACGCCGGTGCGCGCAGACTGTTGTAGACGGCCGCCACGAACTTGTCAGTGGTCCAGAAACCGGTGGTCGAGCCGTAGCGCGGGTCATAGTCGCGGGTCGGTCGGGCCGCCTTGACCTGCTCCAGTGACATTCCCTTCCTGATCATGTCCTGGATGCGGTCGCGGATGATGGTGACCATCTCCTGGTAGAACACCACGTCGGCCACGTCACACAGACGTCCATGGCCGGGAATGATCAGTGTCCCGCCCTCCTGCAGGTCGGCGGGAATAGCCAGCTCGATGATGCGGTTCAGGCCCGCGATGACGCCCTGGATATTGCCGCCACGGTTGAGGTCGACGACCGGGTAGCCATCGGTCACGAAAATGTCCCCGGTGCTGATCACGTCGGAGCGGCGGAAGAACACCATGGTGTCGCCATCGGTATGAGCCGCAGGCACGTGGATCATCTCCACGCCCTCATTGTCGAAGAAGATCTTGCGCTCCGGGGTCGTGTAGGTGTCGGTGGGCAGGGCGTCGGCCGGTGCGGCCGGGGCGCCGGGGGCCGCGGCGCTCATGCGGTCCGCGACCGTCTGGAAGGCGAAGATGGTGGCCCGATTCGAGGCGCTGGTGCCGATGTCCCCGACGACATTGCCGCCGGCGATGGTATTGCCGGCCCGGGCTATGGCTTCATTGCCACCGACGTGGTCGGCATGCACATGGGTGTCGATGATGTAATGGATGGGCTTGTCGGTGAGACTGCGCACGGCGGCCAGGACCCGGTCACTGTCGGCCGCGAGCCCCGTGTCCACCAGCAGCACGCCATCGCTGCCCGTCTGGACGGTGATGTTGCCGCCGGCCCCCACCAGCATGTAGATGTTCCCCTGGACCGGCAGCAGGTGCAGCGGCGCGGCGGGCTGGGTCGCGGCGGGAGCTGGAGTGGCGGCGCCCGCCGCGCCGCAGAACACTACCGCTGCGGCCAGCACGGCCGCCCGGTGCCATATCGTCATCTCCGGGCACCTCATGGCGCAGCGGCCTTTTTCGGCGGCCGCGGCAGAACGGGCAGGGTCTTCATCTTCAGCATGTACTCCGGGTACATGGTGTCCGCGCCGCCCCGCGTTGCCAGCGGCGGAATGCCGTAGTTCGCCGGAAACTCGTCGAGGAAGGTGTTGGTGCCCGGAAGGTGCGCCGGTACCACGCCGGGGGGCCTGTCGACCTCATCGACCGGTTCGCAGGGCCACGGGGCCATCTGCTGCTGAGGCGCGTACACGAAATCGGTCGTGCGGATGAAGGGTTCGGTCAGATAGACCGGGTCAT
This sequence comes from Steroidobacteraceae bacterium, assembly GCA_035503515.1. Taxonomy (GTDB): domain Bacteria; phylum Pseudomonadota; class Gammaproteobacteria; order Steroidobacterales; family Steroidobacteraceae; genus DAIDKA01. Next base: position 86 of record DATJTJ010000095.1, on the reverse strand, counting down.
AGACGATTACGGCCACGGTCAGGTAGTTGCCATGGCGCAGGATGTGTACGCGCACGGTGGCCAGGTCGCTGCGCGGAATGCCGTTG
>DATJTJ010000094.1:0-21936 GCA_035503515.1 Steroidobacteraceae bacterium | reverse complement strand
AACGTGCTGCAGGTATCGCCGGCGTTCGTCGATGCGTACATTTCCGCGGCACGCCAGGTGGCCATCGAGGCCCTCGGTGATCGCAATGCGAAGCCGGTGGGCGTTCAGTTCGCGGTCGATCCGGGCGTCGCGGGCAACCAGGAATTCCACGTCGACGGCTTGCCCCTGGGCACCCGCGGCGGCACTTCCGTGGTGTACAACTTCCCCGCCGACGGCACCTATGAGCTGTCGATCGGCAATCTCGCCGCGGCGCTGTGGGTCACGAACCTGGAATTCAAGAACCACGTGATCGCCACCTACGATGGCCGCAAGTTCTTCGACACCAACGTCGGCGGTGAAGAGGACCTCAAGGCCATCGACCAGAAGCAGGACCCGGCCGTCGATGCGATCAACGCGCGCCTGAAGCACGTCAAGTTCAAGGCCACCGCCGGACGGCACACGGTGGCGGTGACGTTCGTGCAGCGCACGGATGCGGCCTCCGAGGACCGCCTCGAGGCGGTGGTGCCCGGCGGCATCCAGGACCGCATGCTGCGCATCAGCAGCTTCGAGATCAAAGGTCCCTACGACGTGACGGGCGTCAGCGACACGCCCAGCCGTGACCGGGTGTTCGTCTGCCATCCGAAGGATCAGGCCGACGAGCAGCCCTGCGCCCACGAGATCGTGAGCCGCCTCGCCGAGCGGGCCTTCCGCCGGCCGGTGACCGATGCGGACCTGGCGCCGCTGATGCAGTTCTATGCGGCCGGCCGCAAGTCCGGCGATTTCGAGGAGGGCATCCGCCGCGCCCTGACGGCATTGCTCGCAAGCCCCGACTTCCTGTACCGCGCCGAAATCAGCCGCCCGGCCAGCCGCCCGGCGCAGACCGCCGCCGCCGCGCGGCCCGCCACGGCGACCCCGGTGGCCGACACGACACCGGGCGTGACGCCGTTGACGGACGACGAACTCGCCTCGCGGCTGTCGTTCTTCCTGTGGAGCGCGCCGCCGGACCAGGAACTGCTGACCGTGGCGAGCCAGGGCAAGCTGCATGAGCCGCAGGTGCTCAAGGCTCAGGTCAGCCGCATGCTGCAGGATCCGCGGGCGACGACCCTGGCATCGAACTTCGCCTTCCAGTGGCTCGATGTGCAGCGGCTGGACGAGATCAAGCCCGATGCCAACCTGTTCCCGTACGTCATGGACCCGCGTGACGATTACCGCCAGGAGCTCAGGCTCTTCATCGACAGCGTGTTCCGCGAGGACCAGCCGGTCACGAACCTGCTCACCGCGAACTACACCTACCTCAACCAGCGCCTGGCCATGCTCTATGGCATCACCAACGTCAAGGGCGACCAGTTCCGCCGCGTGACCCTGACCGATTCGGCCCGCTGGGGCCTGCTCGGCAAGGGCGCGATGCTGATGGGCACTTCCTACCCGAACCGTACGGCGCCGGTGCTGCGCGGCCAGTGGATCCTCGAACGCATCACCGGTACGCCACCGGCGGCGCCGCCGCCGGCCGTGCCGTCGCTGAAGGAAAACAAGACCGGCGAGAAGGCCGTGACGGTGCGCGAGATGATGGCGCGGCATCGGGACCGTCCGAGCTGCTTTGCCTGCCACGGCATCCTGGATCCCCTGGGGCTGGCCCTGGAAAACTTCGACGCCGTCGGCCGCTGGCGCGACAAGGACCGCATGGCCGGCACGATGATCGATGCCTCCGGCGTGCTGCCGGATGGCACCAAGATCGCGGGGGTGGATGACCTGCGCAAGGCGCTGGCCGCGGATCCGTTCCAGTTCGTGCAGACCATGACCATCAAGCTCATGACCTACGGGCTGGGTCGCGCCATCGACTACCAGGACATGCCCACGGTGCGCGCCATCGTGCGCCAGAGCGGCAAGCAGGACTACAGGTTCAAGGAGCTGATCATGGACATCGTGAGCAGCGCCCCGTTCCAGATGAGAAGTGATCAGACGGCAGCGGCCAACTCGACCAAGACCGCCGCCCTGATCCGCTAGGCCAACGAGGATATCGACATGTTCATCACCAAGAAGCACCTGTCCCGTCGCACCATGCTCAAGGGCGCCGGAGTGGCCATCGGTCTGCCGCTGCTGGATGCCATGATCCCGGCGACCACGGCACTCGCGGACACGGCCGCGGTGGCGCCGCCGCGCATGGGATTCGTGTACTTCCCGCACGGCGCGGTGATGGCCAACTGGATGCCGGCCGCGACCGGCACGGACTTCAAGATCACCCCGATTCTCGAGCCGCTGGACCCGTTCCGCCAGCACATGACCATCGTCAGCGGCCTGCGCAACAAGGCCGGTGAGAGCCCCTCGCCGCACGCCATCATTGCCGGCACCTGGCTCACCTGCGTGCACCCGCCGGCGAGCCAGCAGCCGCATGTGGGTCCCTCCGCCGACCAGGTGGCGGCCAAGCACATCGGCCAGGACACGCCGCTCCCCTCCATCGAACTGGCGGGTGAGGGCGGTGGCGGCGCCTGCGATCCCTCCTTCGGCTGCAGCTATTCCGGAACGGTGGCATTCCGGACCGGCGAGCAGCCGCTGCCCATGGACAACAATCCGCGCACGGTGTTCGCGCGCATGTTCGGCCTGGGGGACACCGCCGAGCAGCGCCATGAGATCACCCAGGAAACCGGCAGCGTCCTGGACTACGTGCAGGAATCGGCCAAGAACCTGCAGCAGAACCTCGACCCCGCGGACAAGCGCATGGTCAGCGACTACATGGACTCGGTGCGCGAAGTGGAGCGCCGCGTGCAGAAGATGATGGCCAAGGAAGGCACGGGCATCAAACTGCCCAATGCCCCCGATGGCGTGCCCGATGACTTCGCGAAGATGCTCGACACCATGTTCGAGATGATCGCCCTGGGCTGGCAGTCCAACACCACGCGGGTCGCAACCTTCATGATCGCGAAGGAGGTGAGCATGCGCACCTATCCGAACCTTTCGATCACGGACGCCTTCCATCCGCTCTCGCACCATCAGAACGATCCGGCGAAGCTCGAGAAGCTGACCCGCATCCAGAACTTCCACACCAAGGCCTTCGCGCGTTTCGTGAAGCGGCTGGCCGACACTCCGGATGGCAACGGCAACCTGCTGGACCATTCGATCATTCTGTACGGCAGCAACATGAGCAACAGCGACATGCACAACAACGATCCGCTGCCGAGCGTCGTGATGGGCCATGCGAACGGCAAGATCAAGGGCGGCCAGCACCTGCACTATCCGCAGGACACCCCGCACGCGAACCTGCTGCTGACGCTGCTCAACCGCGGTGGCATCCCGGTGACCTCGCACGGGGTCAGCACCGGCACCCTGGCGGAGATCTGAACGATGGCGCTGCGAGGAGCACAGGCACTCCGGGCCGCTATCGCCGCACTGCTGGTGGGCGCCACGCTCGGCGGCGTCGCGCATGCGGCGGATGACTCACTCGCGGCACTGGCGCGGGCCAAGGACCATGACGGCGCCGTGGCGCTGCTGGCCAAGGGGGCTGACGGCAAGTCGCACGAGGTCGATGGCACCACGGCCCTGATGTGGGCCTGCTACAACGGCGATGCCGATCTCGTCGAGCGGCTGATCAAGGCCGGTGCCGACGTCTCGGCCGTCAACGACTACGGTGCCTCCGCGATGCAGGTGGCGGCGGTCGCGGCCGATCCACGCATCATCAAGGATCTGCTCAAGGCGCATGTGAACCCCGATTCGCCCAATCCGGAAGGCCAGACCGCCCTGATGCTGGTGGCCCGCTCCGGCAACGTGGAATCGGCGAAGCTGCTGCTGGATGCGGGCGCGACGGTGGACGCGCGTGAGCAGTGGGGCGACCAGACCGCCCTCATGTGGGCGGCCGCGGAGTCGCATCCGGAGATGGTCAAGCTGCTGATCGCGCACCATGCGGATGTCAACGCCCATGGGGCCATCCGCGACTGGCAGCGCCGGGTGACCGCCGAGGGGCGTCCCAAGGATGAGAACCACGGGGGCTTCACCCCGCTGATCTATGCGGCGCGCGTCGGCTGCATCGATTGCGCGAAGGAGCTGCTCAAGGGTCACGCCGACATCAACCTCGCGGACCCCGACGGCGAGACACCGCTGCTGCTCTCGCTCATCAACATGCACTTCAATTTCGCCGCCTGGCTGATTTCCGCCGGCGCCGACGTCAATCGCTGGGACTTCTACGGCCAGACGCCGCTGTACGCGGCCATCGACATGGCAACGCTGCCCGCCGGCGGCCGTCCGGACCTGCCGTCCGAGGACAAGACCACGGCACTGCAGGTCGCCGACCTGCTGCTCAAGGCCGGGGCCAACGTGAACGCGCAGCTGAAACTGCGGCCGCCCTATCGCAACGGCGTGTTCGACCGCGGCGGTGACCAGGTGCTGGCGACCGGCGCGACACCGCTGCTGCTCGCGGCCAAGACCGGCAACAACGATGCGGTGCGGCTGCTGCTCAAGTACCACCCGATGGTGGACCTGCCCAATGCCGAAGGGGTGACGCCGCTCATGGCCGCCGCCGGCATGGGCCACAGCTTCAATCCCACCCGCGGTCGCTACAAGACCGACGATGAGGCCATGGAAGGGGTGAAGCTGCTGCAGGCCGCCGGTGCCCGGCTCGACGGCTCGGCCCGCGATGGCCTGACGGCACTGCATGCCGCCGCCGCGCACGGCTGGGATTCCACGGTGAAGGTGCTGGTCGCCCAGGGGGCGCCCCTGCAGCCGACGGACCGTCTGGGCCTGCGGCCCATCGACTATGCGGCGGGCCGCCAGCCCCGGGCCTTCCTCGAGCCGGAGCACGTGCCCAACGAGTCCACCATCAAGCTTCTGACCCAGTACATCGTGGCCGCCACCGGCCAGCAGCCGCTGGTGTTTGCCGGGAACCTGAACAGGGCTACCCAGGGCACCGGCGGGGCCGGCGGGACCTCACTGCGTCCCGGCGCGGGTGCCGACACGGCGGTGAAACGTCCGCCTGCAGGGGCTCCCGTGGGCGCTGCGGGCCCCGGATCCGCCGCGCCGGCCCCTCATACCGGCGCCAATCCCGCCCCGCCGGCAGCCTCTGCGAAGCCGCAGGCGGGCAGCAACGAGACGGCCCAGAACCAGGGGAAGTGACGCCTGCGGGGCCTGCCGGCCCCCGCGGCGTCAGTTCGGCAGCGGCTGCCTGAAGAGGTCGTGGGAAATGTAGCCCGCGATATCCCGCAGTTGCGCAGGCTGCAGCGCATCCCGGAACGAGGGCATCTTCTGGTTCTTGCCATTGGTCGCGGTCGTGATGACGGTCTTCACGTCGCGCGCGGCATCCCCGAGCGGTGCGCCGCCGCCATGCCCGCCCAGGCCCGCCTCCCCGTGGCAGGCTTCGCAGAACCGCAGATACAGCGTCTTGCCATTGGCGAGATCCGGCTTGCCCGGGGCGAACACCACCGGCGGCCCGGCCGCGAGCGCATTGACCACATCGAAGGCCGAAGGGGCATGGGTCGTGCCGCTGGCCATGGAGGCGATCTTGCCGTGCAGGGAGAACAGCCAGATGCTGTCGCCCTTCTTGCCGGCCCCGAACAGCGTACCGGCGGACATCACGGCCAGGTACTGGGTGCCCTGGTACTCGAAACTGGTGCTGGGCGCATTGACCCCGGCATCCGTCTGGAACTGCCACAGCAGGTCACCCGTGGCGCTGTCGAGCGCGGTCAGACGGCCATCGCTGCGGCCCGTGAACACCAGGCCGCCGCGGGTGGCCAGCGAGCCGCTGAAGCAGCCCTGGGGCCAGGCGTGTTCCCACACCAGACGGTTGGTCTTCAGGTCAAAGGCCGCGAACATGCCGCGACTGGCGACGCCCGTATTGGCGAAATTGCCCTGCAGCCACATGCCCTCGAAGGTCGGACCCGCGAAGGGCTTCAGGTCGTGCGCCGACACTGCGAGGTTGTCGATGCCGCAGACGTAGAAGTACTGGGTCGCGGGGTCATAGGAACTCGGCGGCCAGTTCACGGCCATCTGCGGCCGGTAGACGGTGGGTTTGTCCCAGAAGGGCGTGAAGATACGGCCGCCGTTGACCAGCCTGAAACCCTCGGGCGCCATGTCAACCGACTGCGGGAAGAGGGCATCACCGATGGGATAGGGTTGGGTGGCCGCGGTCTTCTGGCGTGGCTCCTGCGGCACGGGTTTTTCCGGAATGCCCAGCAGCGGCTTGCCGGTGGCCCGGTCCAGGAGATAGACCCAGCCGGTCTTGGGGATCTCCGCGATGCCATGACGCATCCTGCCGCCGTAGGGTGCGTCGAACAGCACCACCGGATTGGGCGAGTCATAGTCCCAGATGTCGTGGTGCACCTGCTGGAAGTGCCAACGGTACTTGCCCGTCTTCACATCCAGGGCCACGATCGACGCGGTGAACAGGTTGTCGCCGGCACGCTTGGCGCCGCCGTAGGTCGGCGAGGCGTTGCCGGTCGAGAAGTAGATCAGGCCCAGTTCCGGATCGATGGCCGGGGTCTGCCAGACTCCCGCTCCGCCCCACTTGTAGTAGTCGTTGTCCTTCGGCCAGGTGTCCGAGCCGAACTCCCCGGGGCCCGGAATGGTATAGAACGTCCACAGCAGGTGCCCGTCCCGCGCGTCGTAGGCCTTGACCCGGCCGCGGATGCCCATGTCGCCGCCGGCATAGCCGACGATGACCATGCCGTCGTAGTACAGCGGCGCGCCCACCAGCGAATAGCCGAGGTTGGGATTTTCACCCTGGATGGACCAGAGCACCTTGCCGGTCCTCTGGTCCAGGGCGGCGAGCTTCGCATCCAGCCGGCCGACGTAGATCCTGCCATCGCCCATCCCCAGACCGCGCGATACCCAGCCGCAGCACACGCGCACATGCGCCGGGTCGAGTTTCGCCTCGTAGGTCCAAAGATGCGCACCGGTCTTCACATCGAGCGCGAACACGTCATCCGCCCCGGTCACCACGTACAGCACGCCGCGGTAGAAGAGCGGCTGACCCTGTCCGGAATACTGCGGTCCGGCGCCGGAGCCATCAAGGTGGGTGCGCCACTCGGCCTTCAGGTCCTTGACGGTGTCGCGGTTGATCTGCGTGAGCGGTGAGTAGCGCTGGTTGAAGAGATTGCCGCCGTTGGTGACCCAGCCTTCCGTGGGCAGCGCCGTGAGCTGCTGCGCGCTGAACGCCGGAGCGGCCGTGATTTTCGGACCCGAATCCTGGGCGAACGCCGCCGCGCCCAGCAGGGTGCCGAGAACGACCGCCGCCGCACGGCCGCAGCCGTGGCGTGAAAAGCCCATCATGAACCCCCCTCGTACGATGCCGCCGGTGCTAGCTTTGCGGTCGCAGCAGTGCCATTGCCGGAACGGTCAGGAAATCCTCGAAATCATCGGCCAGCGACAGGGTCCGGAACAGGTCGACGGCCTGTTTGAAGCGGCCCTGGTCGTAGGCTTCGGCACCCACCTCGCTGCGCACGCGCTGCATCTCCTCGGTGATCACCCGATTGAGCAGCTCGGGACTGGCGATGGTGCCGCCCTCGAGCGTGATGCCGTAGTGGATCCACTGCCATACCTGCGCGCGGCTGATTTCGGCGGTCGCGGCATCTTCCATCAGGTTGTAGAGCGGCACCGCACCCTTGCCCCGCAGCCAGGCCTCGATGTACTGCACGCCGACCCGCACGTTCTCGCGCAGCCCGGCCTCGGTGCGGGTGCCCTGATGGACCTCGAGCAGATCCTGCTGGCCGATGGCCACGTCCTCGCGCAGCCGCGTGAGCTGGTTGGCCTGGGGCATGAGCCGGTCGAATACTTCGCGGGCCACCGGCACCAGGTCCGGATGTGCGACCCAGGTGCCATCGTGGCCGTCCCCGGCCTCGCGCTCCTTGTCGGCGCGCACGCGCTGCATGGCGGCCTCGTTGGCCACGGGGTCCTTGCGGTTGGGGATCTGCGCCGCCATGCCGCCCATGGCGAAAGCGCCGCGGCGATGGCAGGTCCTGATCAGCAGCAGCGAATAGGCGCGCAGGAAAGCCTTGCCCATCACCACCTGGGAGCGGTCGGGCAGCACGTAGGACTTGTTGGCCCGCAGTTTCTTGATGAACGAGAACATGTAGTCCCAGCGGCCGCAGTTCAGGCCCGCCATGTGATCGCGCAGTTCGTAGAGGATCTCATCCATCTCGAAGGCGGCCGGCAGCGTCTCGATCAGGACGGTGGCCTTGATGGTGCCGCTGGGAATGCCCAGCTGCGACTGCGCGAACACGAACACCTCGTTCCACAGCCGCGCCTCGAGGTGACTTTCCAGCTTGGGCAGGTAGAAGTAGGGGCCGGTGCCCTTGGCGATCTGCGCCCGGGCGTTGTGGAAGAAGTACAGGCCGAAATCAAACAGGCCACCGGCGATCACCGCACCATCGACCGTCAGGCCCGGTTCGGGCAGGTGCCAGCCGCGGGGCCGTACCAGCAGTACGGCCGGCTGCGGATTGAGGGTGTATTGCTTGCCGCTCGCGGCGTCCCTGAAATCGATACTGCGGTGCCAGCGGTCCGCGAGATTGACCTGGCCCTCGAGGTTGTTGCGCCAGGTCGGGGAGTTGGCATCCTCGAAATCCGCCATGAACACGTTGGCGCCGGAGTTCAGCGCATTGATGATCATCTTGCGGTCCACGGGACCGGTGATCTCGACGCGCCGGTCCAGGAGGTCCGCCGGGATCGGCGCGACCTTCCAGGCCGACTCGCGGATGTTCGCGGTCTCGGGCAGGAAGTCGGGCAGCTCGCCGGCGGAGAGGCGCGCCTGGCGTGCCACGCGGGCCTGCAGCAGCTGCAGCCGGCGCGCATCGAACCTGCGATGCAGGGCGGCGAGGAATGCCAGGGCCTCGGGGGTGAGGATCTCGGCGAAGCGCGGTTCGAGGGCGCCGTGCACGACGACACCGGCGGCAATACGGGCCTGCTCTGCGGTAGGAATATCAGCGGTGGACATAATGTTCATCAAGGTTCAGGATCGGTAATTATAGCAATGCCGCCCGGCCCGTGGCTTACCCGAAGCTGATTCACAAGGGCTTTCACCCCCGCGCATAGCCTCATTGTGTTTGCGGGTGGGAACGGGTATTTATGCGCGGCCTTTTTCCACAGGACCGAACCCAAGATGAATGTTGCCCAAGTCACCGCAGAAATCCTCAAGCGCGAAGGCGTGGAGGTGCTGTTCACCTATCCACTCAATCCGCTCACCGAATCTGCTTCCGCGGCCAACATCCGCCCGATCGTCGTGCGCCAGGAGCGCGTCGGCGTGCACATGGCCGATGCCATGAGCCGCATGACCTCCGGTGACAAGGTCGGAGTCTTCTGCTGTCAGGTGGGTCCGGGCATCGAGAATGCGTTCGGTGCGGTGGCGCAGGCCTGGTCCGAGGCGGTGCCGCTGGTCGTGATCCCCGGCGCCTATCCGCGCAACATCGCCTTTTCTAAGCCCAACTTCAATGCCGTGCTGAATTTCCAGCACGTGACCAAGCATGCCGAGACGGTGAACACCCCCGAGCAGCTGGTCCCGGCGCTGCGCCGCGCCTTCAGCTTCGCGCGCAACGGCCGCCCGGGGCCGGTGCTGATCGAGATCCCGACGGACCTGTGGAACGTGGAAGTGCCCGGCGAGATTGACTACACGCCGCGCCGGCGCGCCCTGAGTGCGCCGGACGCCCGTGCCATCGACGCCGCCGCGGCCGCGATGGTCAAGGCGAAAAACCCGCTGATCTACGCCGGGCAGGGCGTGCACTACGCCAAGGCCTGGGATGAGCTCAAGGCGGTGGCCGAACTCCTCGAGGCGCCGGTCACGACCAGCCTCGAGGGCAAGAGCGCCTTCCCGGAAACGCATGCCCTGGCCCTGGGCTCGGGCGGCGTCGCCATGCCGCGCGCCGTGGCCGCCTACGTCGAGGAGTCCGATCTGGTGTTCGGTGCCGGGGCGAGCTTTTCGGCCACCAATTTCGGCATCAAGTTCCCGACCCGGAACAAGACGTTCATCCACAACACCAACGAGCCGATGGACATCGACAAGCACATCGCCACCGATCACCCGCTGGTGGGGGACTCGAAGCTGGCGCTGGGCATGCTCTACGAGGCACTCAAGGATCGGCTGAAGAAGCCGCGCGGCCTGACCGAAAAGGTTGCGGCCCGCATCAAGGAACTGAACGAGCCCTGGTGGAAGGAGTGGCTGCCGCGCCTGACCAGCCAGGAAAAGCCGATGCAGCCGTACCGGGTCATCTGGGAGTTCCTGCACCTGACCGATGTCGCCAACACCATCGTCACGCACGACGCGGGCAGCCCGCGCGATGAGCTGTCCCCGTTCTGGAAGTCGGTGACGCCGCTGTCCTATATCGGCTGGGGCAAGTCCACCCATTTGGGCTACGGACTGGCGCTGGCAATGGGCGCCAAGGTCACCTGCCCGGACAAGCTGTGCGTCAACTTCTGGGGCGATGCGGCGATCGGCATGACGGGCATGGACTTCGAGACCTGCGTGCGCAGCGATATCCCGATCCTTTCCATCCTGTTCAACAACTTCTCGATGGCGATGGAGTTCAAGGTGATGGCGCTGTCGAAGGAGAAATTCCGCTCCACCGACATCTCCGGCAACTACAGCGAGTTCGCCCGGGCGCTGGGCGGGTATGGCGAGCGCGTCACCGAGCCCGGACAGATCGTCCAGGCGCTGCGCAACGGCATCGCGGCGACCCGCGAGGGCCGGCCGGCGCTGCTGGAGTTCATCACCACCCAGGAGAAGGTCTACTCGACCTTCCAGGGTGGCTACCACGGCGGAGCCTGAGGGCTATTCGGCGGCCGCCCCGGCGGGCAGCGCGATGGCGCCACCGCCCTGGGTGGTGCGCGAGATGTGCGACGGGATCAGGAAGTAGCTGATGGTGGTGACGAGCGCGCACCCGGCCACGAACCAGAAGAAGCGGTCGATGGTCGGGACCGGGGTCATCCTGAAATAGACCTGCGGCACCGTGGCCGACAGCAGGCCGCCGAAGCGCGAGAAGGCCTGGGCCACGCCGATCGCCGCGCCGCGGATCTCGGTCGGGTAGGAATGGGCCGAGACCGCGTAGAGATACGACTGCATGCCGTTGATGACGGCGCCGCCGATGAAGCAGCACACCAAGAGCGCAGCTTCGGAGTTGCTGCCGCCCACCAGCAGCACGCCGATGGCAGCCGTGGCGACCGCGCCGATGAAGGCCGCGACCGTGCCGACCCCGCGCGAGCCCCACAGTCCCATGAGGGCCGCGCCGCCGATGGATCCAACCACGCCGCCGCCGCTGAACAGGCTCAGGCTGCGCGAAGCGACCGCAGTGCTCTGATGCGCGAAATCCAGCAGCACCGGCAGGCTGTTGCTGAAGATGTACAGCACCAGCGTGTTGAACGTGAACGCGATCCAGATGTAGAGGGTCGAGCGCCAGTAGCGGCTGTTCCAGATGGTGGCGAGCCAGTTGCCGGAGGCCTTCGCATGCTCGACCACCACGAATCGCTCGGTGCCGTTGAAGCGCTGCGCGCCGAGCAGACGGTTGAGCGCCCGCGCCAGCTGCGGATGCAGCGCCGGCCGCAGGGCCAGATACTTGGGTGATTCGGGCAGCAGCAGCCAGAACAGCAGCAGCAGCGCGAGCGGAATGATGGCCCCGACCAGGAACATGGAGCGCCAGCCATACGCCGGGATGAGCCACGCGGCCAGGATGCCGGCCAGCGAGCCGCCCAGCGGCACCGAGACGATCACGCAGGCCACCACGAGACTGCGCACGCGTTTCGGCGTCCACTCCGAAATCAGCGTCGTGGCGAGCGGCGTGATGCCGCCGAGGCCGAGTCCGGTGATGAACCGCCAGCCCGCCAGCAGCGGAATGTTGGCGGCCGAATAGCACAGCAGCGAGCCCACGAACAGCAGCGCCAGGCAGGAGAAGTAGGCCTTCTTGCGGCCGATGTGATCGCTGACCCAGCCCAGCAGCACCGAGCCGATCGCCATGCCGCCCATCTGTGTGTAGCCGATCCAGGAGAGCTGGTCGCGACCGATATGCCAGTCCCGCACGATCTGCGGGCCGATGTAGCCCGTGGTGAAGAGGCCGAGCCCGTCGGTCAGCATGATGATGACCATCATCACGGTGATGCCGAAGGGCACCCAGAAGTAGTGGGCCGAGTCGATGACCTCGCCTACGTCCACGATCCTGTTGTTGTCGTCCATTGCCAATGTGTTTTCCCCCTCACAGTGGCCGGCGACTTTGCCACAAACCCCCGGCGACACGGAAACTCATCGCCGCGCCCGCGGTTGCATTCAGGGGGCCCGGCCCTATTTCCCTCCTGAACGACCCCCTGTGGGGCCGGTTTTGCGGCGCAACACAAGGGGAAATTCCATGACACGGCAGGGGCAGTTGATGGGCGTCCTGAAACCATCCGTGACGGCTGCGTTGACCGTCCCCGGGTCCTGTGTTACCCCTTGGCCGCATTAGGATTTTGCACTTCCGGACGCTATCCCAGACATGAGCAATCGCAGGCAGTTCTTGCATACCCTGGCCGTCGGCGCCGCGGGCTACTCGTTCGCGCGGGCCGGTCTGCGGCCGGCAATGGCCAAGACTGCGGATACGCTGACGGTCACCCCCCTGACCGATGACCTGCTGCTCATCACGGGGGCGGGTGCCAATGTCGTGGCCCTGTCCCAGCCCGAGGGCGTCCTGCTGGTGGATGGCGGCGACGCCGAGCATTCGGCGGCGCTGTTGCGGACCGTCTCCGAGGCCACCGGCGGGCGCAAGGTGGTCACGGCCTTCAATACCCACTGGCACTGGCCCCATACCGGCTCGAACGAGGCGCTGCGCAAGGCCGGAGCGAAGATCATCGCCCACGAGAACACCCGCCTGTGGCTGACAGAGCCGGTCATCGAGGAATGGGAGCATCGCACCTATCCGCCGCGGCCCAAGGCGCTGCCGACGGAGACTTTCTACAAGGGCGCCCAGACGTTGAACTTCGGCAAGGCGCGGGTGGATTACGGCTATCTGCCGCAGGCCCATACCGATGGCGATATCTACGTCCATTTCCGCGATGCCAACGTCCTGGTCGCAGGCGACGTCGTGGCGGTCGGCCACTATCCGATCCTCGACTACGTCACCGGTGGCTGGTCCTTGGGGATGGCGAACGCCACCCGGCAACTGCTGGATCTGGTCGATGATCAGGTCCGCATCGTGCCCGGCACCGGTCCGCTGCAGACCAAGGCGGACCTTGCGGCCGAGCACGAGATGCTGGCGACGCTGCACGAGGACCTGTGGCAGCTGATGCGCAAGGGGCTGGGCGCGGATGACATGATCGCGGCCCATGCCACCGGCAAGTTCGATGACAAGTGGGGGAACCCCGACCTGTTCATCGCCAATGCCTACCGGGGCCTGTACGGGCACGTGCGCGAACTGCGCGGCGTGGTCTAGGCACCGGCTCAGGACCCCAAGAGGACACGACGTGAGACGCAACGGATTTCTGGCCCTGGCTTTCGGACTGGCGGCTGCGACGGGCACCGGCGGGGGGCTGCTCGCCGCCGATGGTCCGGCGAAGCTCACCGTTCCCTCCGCCGACGCTGCCCGGACCCCCGGTGACAAGCACTGGGCGCTGCTCAATACCTATTGCGAGAAGTGCCACAACTCGACCGACTGGACCGGCGGCATCGCCTTCGACACCATGCAGCCGGACGGCATTGCGCAGGATGCCAAGGTCTGGGAAGCCGCGGTCAGCAAGCTGCGCGGCCGGATGATGCCGCCACCGGGGGAGAAACAGCCGGATCAGGCGTCCATCGACTCGTTCGTCACCTGGATGGAAGGCAACCTCGATCGCGCCGCGGCGGCCCATCCGCAGGCCGGCTATGTGTCACTGCACCGGCTCAACCGCGTGGAGTACGCCCGCGCCGTCAAGGACCTGCTGGCCGTGGACGTGGATCCGACGGACCTGCTCCCCCAGGACACCAAGAGCAACGGTTTCGACAATGTCGCCAGCGTCCTGAAGGTCTCGCCGACCTTCCTCGACCAGTACATCTCCGCCGCGCGCACCGTCGCGGCGCTCGCGGTCGGCAGCGCGCATGCCTCGCAGGCGATCGCCACCTATCGCGCCGAACCGCACGACCAGAGCTTCCATATCGAGGGCCTGCCGCTGGGCACCCGCGGCGGCATGTCCGTGGTCCACGATTTCCCCGCCGACGGCACCTACACCTTCAATTTCACCGTCGGCACCGGCCTGGGATACATCGGCGATCTGGGCCAGGAGCACAAGGTGGTGTTCCTGATCGACGGCAGGCCGGTGTTCGAACGATCCATCGGCGGTCCGTCGGATCTGAAGGATGCCGACCAGAAGCAACAGGAGGCCACCAAGGAGTTCGCGGCCCGCTTCAAGGGCATCAGACTGCCGGTCAAGGCCGGTCCGCACCAGCTGGTGCTGACCTTCGTGCAGCGCGCCGAATCCGAGTCGGATGACTGGCTGGCTTCCTTCAATCCCATGGGGGGCATCGGCGGGCTGCCGCGCATCGGCGGCCTGGAGATCAACGGGCCGGTGGCGGTGACCGGACTGAGCGAGACCCCCAGTCGCGCCAGGATATTCTCCTGTCGCCCGAGCGAGGCCAGCCAGGAGCTGCCGTGCGCGCGGCAGATCCTGACCTCGCTGATGCGGGACGCCTACCGTCGGCCCGTCACGGACGAGGATCTGGCGGCGCCGCTGCACTTCTACGAAGTGGGCCGCACCGGCAAGGATTTCGATGCCGGCATCGAGAATGCGATCGTCGCGATTCTCGCCAGTCCCAAGTTCCTGTACCGCATGGAGACCGATCCTGCGGTGACGACCGCCCAGGCCGGCAGGGCGCCGACCAACGTCAGGGTCAGCGAGACGGCGCCGGCGGCCTACCATCTGAGCGATGTGGAACTGGCCTCGCGGCTGTCGTTCTTCCTGTGGAGCCAGGGTCCGGACCCGGAGCTGCTGAAGGCCGCGGTCGGCAACCAGCTGCATCAGCCTGCCGTCCTTGCGGCGCAGGTCAGGCGCATGCTCGCCGATCCGCGCGCGAAGGCGCTGATCACCAATTTCGCGTTCCAGTGGCTGCAAGTGGACAGCATGGACAAGATCCAGGCTGATCCGAACGTCTTCCCGTATTTCGACGAGGATCTGCGCCAGGCCTTCCGCAAGGAGATGGAGCTGTTCGTGAGCAGCATCCTGCTCGGGGACCGCCCGGTCACCGATCTGCTGACGGCCAACTGGACCTTCCTCAACGAGCGCCTGGCGCTGCACTACGGCATCCGCAACGTGCGGGGCAGCGAGTTCCGCCGCGTCGAGCTCACCGATTCACATCGCTACGGGCTGCTCGGCAAGGGCGCCATCCTGATGGGGACCTCCTACGCCAACCGCACCGCGCCGGTGCTGCGCGGCGCGTGGGTGCTGGAGGTGATCACCGGCACCCCGCCGCACGCGCCGCCGCCGGCCATTCCGGCGCTGAAGGAGAACGTGCCGGGCGCCAAGCCGCTGACCATCCGCGAGCGCATGGAAATGCACCGCTCGCAGCCTTCCTGCAACGCCTGCCACGGCATCATGGATCCCATCGGCATGTCGCTCGAGAACTTCGATGCCATGGGCAAGTGGCAGACCAAGGATGCGGAGACCGGAACCCTGATCGATACGGCCGGCAAGATGGCCGACGGCACCGCGGTGTCCGGTCCGGATGACCTGCGCAAGGCACTGGCCGCGCGCCCGGATCAGTTCATCCAGACCCTCACCGAGAACCTCATGACCTACGGTCTGGGCCGCACGGTGGAGTACTACGACATGCCGGTGGTGCGCCAGATCGTGCGCGACGCCGACCACAACGGCGACCGGTTCACGGCCATCGTCATGGGCATCGTCAACAGCCCCGAGTTCCAGACCCAGCAGCCGCAGGGCGAGGGCGCCAAGGCCGCCAACCAGACGGCGAATACCGGGCCGGCGCGGGTGACGCGCCCGCCCACCAGAAGGAATACAGTCATGAACTTCATCACCAAGAAACACCTGTCGCGCCGTGCAGTGCTGCGCGGCGTGGGCGCGACCATCGCGCTGCCGCTGCTGGACGCGATGATCCCGGCGGGTACGGCGCTGGCGCAGACCGCCGCGGTGCCGAAGCTGCGCATGGGGTTCATCTACTTCCCGCACGGCGCCATCATGGATCAGTGGACGCCGGCCGGCACCGGCACGGACTTCAAGCTCTCGCCGATCCTGACGCCGCTTGCGGAATTCCAGAAGCAGATGATCGTGGTGAGCAATCTCGGCAACCGCCCGGCCGAAAGCGCCGCGGTGCATGCGATCGTTCCGGGAACGTGGCTGTCGTGCGTGCATCCGCGCGAGAGCCAGGATCCCTACGGCGGCGTGACCATCGACCAGATGGCGGCCCTGAAGATCGGCCAGGACACACCGCTGCCGTCGCTCGAAGTGCGCACCGAGTCCAGCGGCGGCGGCGGCTCCTGCGACCGCGCCTATGGCTGCAGCTACTCGGGGACCATCGCCTTCCGGACCCCCTCGACGCCGCTGCCCATGGAAAACAATCCGCGCACGCTGTTCCAGCGCCTGTTCGGCCGGGGGGATACGCCGGCGGAACGCAAGGCGCTCGGGGATCAGTACGACAGCATCCTCGACATGGTCCAGAGCGATGCGGCCAGCATGCAGCGGCAGCTGGGGTCGCGGGATCGCGCGGTGCTCGGGGATTACCTCGACAGCGTGCGCGAAGTCGAGCGGCGCGTGCAGAAGATGGAAAAGCAGGATTTGTCGCAGCTGAAGTTGCCGGCGGTGCCGCTGGGCATCCCCGAGCAGTTCCCGCAGGAACAGATGCTGATGTTCGACATGATCGCGCTGTCCTACCAGGCCAATCTCACCCGCATCGCCACCATGATGATGGCGGCCGAGGTGAGCAACATGACCTACAACTTCATCGGCGTGCCGGATGCGTTCCACCCGGTGTCGCACCACCAGGGCGATCCCACCAAGATCGCAAAGCTGGTGAAGATCCAGACCTTCCACTCCCAGCAGATGGCCAAGTTCCTCAAGCGCCTGAAGGACACCCCGGACGGGGATGGTTCGCTGCTGGATCATTCGCTGATCGTGTACGGCAGCAACATGAGCAACAGCAACGCCCACAACCAGTACCCGCTGCCGACCTCGGTGCTGGGCGGCGCCTGTGGCAAGCTCAAGCTGGGGCAGCACCTGCAGTGCCCGGAGCACACACCGCTCGCCAACCTGTGGCTGACCCTCATGAACCGCTCCGGGGTGCCCATGGACAAACTCGGCGACAGTACCGGCCAGTTCGCGGAGATCTGAGCATGAAGCAGTGGTGGCTGACCGCCGTTTTGCTGGGCCTCGCGGGCACCGCAGCTGCAGCGCCGGCATCGCTGGTGGATGCCGTTGAGCAGCAGGACACGGCCCGGGCGCTGGACCTGATCGCGCACGGCGCGGACGTGAATGCCGCCTCCGAGGATGGCACCACGCCCCTGATGTGGGCGGCCCACGGCGGCAACCTGGCGCTGGTGCAGGCGCTGCTCAAGGCCCATGCCAAGGTCGACGTGAGCAATGCCTTCGGCGCCAATGCCATGCTGCAGGCGGCGCAGTTCGGCGACCTGCGCATCGTCGAGGCACTGCTCGGCGCCGGCGCGAACGTCGAGTCGCCCAATCCGGACGGGGAGACGGCGCTGATGCTGGTCGCCCGCGCCGGCAATGTGCCGGTGGCCAAACTGCTGCTCCGGCACGGCGCCAACGTCAACGCGCAGGAGAACTTCCGCGGGCAGACGGCCCTGATCTGGGCGGCCGCGCAGTCCCAGCCGGAAATGGTGAAACTGCTGATCGGCGCCCATGCGGACGTGAACGCGCGTTCGCTCATCAACACCGGCCGCCGCCAGGTGACGGGCGAGCCGCGCGCCCAGGCACGGCCGCCGGGGGGCATGACGCCGCTGCTGTACGCGGCGCGCCAGGGGTGCCTGGGGTGCGTGAAGTACCTCGCCGAAGGCAAGGCCGACCTCAACATGGCGGACCCGGAAGGCATCACGCCGCTGCTGATCGCGACCGAGAATTTCAATTTCGACGTGGCCGCGTACCTGGTGAAGCAGGGAGCGGATGTGAACCGCTGGGACTGGTGGGGCCGCACGCCGCTCTACGCCGTGGTCGATCTGAACACGCTGCCCTACGGGGGCCGCGCCGATCACATCTCCATGGACGACACCAGCCCGCTCAGGCTCATGCAGATGCTGCTGGATGCGGGCGCCAATCCGAACGCGCAACTGAAGCTGTTCCCGCCGTACCGCTCGCTCGGGGCCGACCGCGGCGGTGACTCGCTGCTGACCATCGGGACGACGCCGCTGCTGCGCGCGGCGCGGGCCGGGGATGCGCCGGCCATCAGGCTGCTGCTCGCGCATCATGCGCTGCCGGACCTTGCGAACAATTCGGATGTGACCCCGCTGATGGCCGCCGCCGGCGTGGGCACCACGGGCGTGGACACCCGCGGCAAGTACAAGACCCAGGCCGAGGCCTCCGAGGCGATCAAGCTGCTGGTCGCGGGGGGCGCCAACGTGAATGCCACCGATACCCGGGGCCTGACTGCCCTGCACGGCGCGGCGCTGCTGGGGTACGATGACGTGGTGCGCACGCTCGCCGCCCAGAACGCGCGCCTGGACGTGAAGGACAAGCGCGGCATGACGCCCCTGGACATGGCCCTGGGCAAGGGCGGCGGGCTGGGCCGCGGCGGCACCGGCGCCACGGTGCACCAGAGTACGGCGGACCTGCTCAAGCAGCTGCTGGCCAACAATACCCAGGGCGGCGGGGCGCAACCGCTACCGACGGCCGCGAACACCCGATAAACCGCAACGACCCTCAGGAAAAATGCTGAAAGATCTGCGTCTGGTGTGGGATCTGCCCACACGCCTGTTCCATTGGCTGGTGGTGCTGACCATCGTCGGGTCCTATACGACCGCCAAGCTCGGCACCGAGTGGATGCCCTGGCACATGCGCCTGGGCTATTTCATGATCGGGCTGCTGATCTTCCGCGTGATCTGGGGGCTCATCGGCCCGCGCCACGCGCGCTTCATCAATTTCATCAGGGGCCCGACATCGATGCTGGCCTACCTCAAGGGCGGCATCAAGAGCGTGGGCCACAATCCGATGGGCGCCGGGATGGTGGTGCTGATGCTGGTGCTGCTGGCCGTTCAGGCGACCACCGGGCTCTTCAGCACCGACGACATCGCCTTCGTGGGACCCTACAACCCCTCCGTCAGCCATGACCTGGGCGAGCAGCTCACGGGCATCCACCACAAGAACTTCAACCTGATTCTGGCTGCGGTGGTGCTGCACCTGTGCGCGATCCTGTACTACACGTTCGTCAAGCGCGAGCGACTGGTGCCGGCGATGATCCACGGCCACAAACCCGCCGAGCACGTGCCGGTGCACGAGGCCATTCCCAGCAGCCAGCTGTGGAAGGCGCTGATCGTGATCGCGGTCGCGGGCGGCTGCATCTACTGGCTCCTGCACGCGGCACCTCCGCCGCCGGCCAGCATCGACTACTGACCCTGCCAGATTGCAGTATCAGTCGGCCTGAACGTGACGAGGCCGCGCGCCCTTCCGGACGCGCGGCCCCAGTCGAGCGAGGCGATTACTTGTCGCGGAACTGGTCGTGGCAGGCGCCGCAGGCCTTGCCGACCGCACCGGCGGCCTTCAGGGTCGCGCCCTTGTCGCCGGTCTTGGCGGCCGCCTCGAGATCGGCCGCGGCCTTCACGAAGTCATTGGCCTTGGCGTCGAAGTCCGACTTGTTGGTCCAGATGCCTTCGCGGGCCTTGGTGGTGAGCCCCGTCATGGCGTGGGTATCGGTCGCGAACACCTCGGGGATCATGCTGCCGGTGACCTGCAGACGCTCGGCCGCCTTCTGGACCACGGCGGCGTCGAACGGTGCGCCGCGCAGCATGCCGCCGACGGGACCGAACACGAACGCCTGGACATCGAACAGACCCTGGCGCGTCTTCACGGCGGTCTGCGCCTTCTGTTCCGGAGTCGGCGGACCGGCACCCTGGGCCATGGCGGCCGATGCCACGATCAATGAGCCCACGGCAGCAAGGCCAAGGCCGATTCTAGTGAACCCGTTCATCTCGTCATTCTCCCCTTGAGAAGTGGCCGTATTGGTAAATCAACATATTCGAGAGTCTAACAGAGGACCCGCGACGGGAGGGTGACAAGCTGTGGGGTCGTCCGCAAAGGGCCCGGTGCCCTCAGCTGGCGCGGGCCCCGGAGGCCATGACGGCCGGCACCTCGCGGTCCCAGTAGGGCGCCTCGGGTCCGAAAATACTCACCAGGTAGTCCACCAGCGCACGCACCTTCAGGGGGACCAGGCGGCGGCCGGAATAGACGGCATAGATCGCGACGTCCGAGGCGCCGCCATAGGCGGGCATGACCCGCCGCAGGGTGCCGCGGCGCAGCTCCGCCCCCACGTCCCAGGTGGAGCGGAAGCCGATACCCATGCCGGAGACCACCGCTTCGCGGATGACCTCGCTGGAATTGGTCTGGAGCAGGGTCTGGGGCTTGAAAGTGACCGGACCCTCGGGGCCTTCCAGCCGCCAGGTGGTCTGGGGACCGCCCGCGACCAGCCGGTGATGGTGCAGGTCGGCGATGTTGCGCGGCTCGCCGTGCTGCTCGATGTAGTCCGGGGAGGCACACAGGACCCGCCGGTTTGGTGCAAGGCGGCGGGCCACCAGGCTGGAATCCGGCAGCGTGCCGATGCGCACCGCGACATCGAAGTTGCCGGCCACCAGGTCGACATAATCGTCGTTGAGATCCACGGCCAGCCGCAGGTCCGGATAGGACTCCATGAACCCCTTGAGCCGCGGGACGACGTGCAGCCGCCCGAACGCCGTCGGCAGCGAGACCCGCAGGACACCCCGGGGCCGCTCGGAGTCGACCGAGGCAAAGCTCTCGGCATCGTCGACGGCCGCCAGCACCGCGAGGACGCGCTCATGGAAGCGCTGGCCGACATCGGTGGCGGTGACGCGGCGGGTGGTGCGCTGGAGCAGCCGTACGCCCAGCCGGTCCTCCAGGCGGGTGACCCGCTTGGAAATCATGGCCGGGGACGAGTGCAGTTCCCGCGCGGCCGCAGACAGGCTGCCCGCCTTGATCACGCGGGCGAAGATCTCATAGTCGAGCAGGTCGGTCATCTTTTCCACTGAAGGCGATTATCTCAACCGGCAAGGGTGCCATGCGTTAAATGTTATAGGTGGCACGTTGCGTAGCCTGATCGGCACCGGCGCGTCACCGGTTGCTGCGGGCGCCCAAAAACAGCTCATTTTCCGGCAGGGGACAAATCAAGTGCTGCGCCGGCCCCGCGATGACTGCATAACCGGCGCCAAAACAACGGCTTGAGTGGTGCGGCGCAATTGTACTTGCGAAGGCAACGCCCGACGTTGCACGATCCGGCGGATCATCCAGCTACCGACCGGGCAGTTACGGGGGAAGAGGCATGTCGGGGACGCCGTATCCGAAAAGACCGATGCATCGCATCGCGTACACGAAGCTCACCAGCGAACAGATCGGCGCCAGACTGGGACCGGTCGCCGAGCACGGCCCGAAGTGCGTATCGCCGCTGGCGACGGATTTCGCCGGCGAGTCGCTCAGTATCGTCACCGATGGCGGTCCGAAGCTGCACTACAAGTTCGCCGGCAACGGCAGGCTGTCGGTGGCCGAGGATGGCGGCAAGGCGGTCAACGCGGGTTTCGGCGCCCTGGAGATGGACCATTTCTGCTTCTTCAGTCACCTGATTCCGGGGACCCAGCGCGGGTATGCGGTGGCCATCGACCGCAAGAGCAAGCTGGCCACGGTCATCGAGCTGTGGTTCAGCGGCTACGAGGACAACCGGGAGGTGCAGCGCCAGATCCACTTCGGCTACGTCGATGCGGGCGGCACGCCGCCGCAGGAACGGCACGAGGTCACCAATCGCCTGGAGGGCCGGGGCTATCACTGGCGCCAGGACAACGGCATGGAGACGCTCGAATACTACCCATCCTC
>DATJTJ010000093.1:0-23907 GCA_035503515.1 Steroidobacteraceae bacterium | reverse complement strand
TTGCCAGCGGTGACTTGTCCAAGAAAATCACCGTTAATGTCAGCGGAGAAATTCTGCTGCTGAAGGAAACCATCAACACGATGGTCGACCAGCTGAACGCCTTCGCCTCGGAAGTGACGCGCGTCGCCCGCGAGGTCGGCACCGACGGGCGGCTCGGCGGCCAGGCCATCGTGCCGGGCGTCGCCGGCACCTGGAAGGACCTCACCGACAGCGTCAACTCCATGGCCGGCAACCTCACCGGCCAGGTGCGCAACATCGCCGAGGTGTCCACCGCCATCGCCAGCGGCGACCTGTCCCGCAAGATCACCGTCGACGTGCGCGGCGAGATCCTGCAGCTGAAGGAAACCATCAACACGATGGTGGACCAGCTGCGCTCCTTCGCCTCGGAAGTGACCCGCGTCGCGCGCGAGGTCGGCACCGAGGGCAAACTCGGCGGCCAGGCCGTAGTGCCGGGCGTCGCCGGCACCTGGAAGGACCTCACCGACAGCGTGAACTCCATGGCCGGCAACCTCACCGGCCAGGTGCGCAATATCGCCGAGGTCGCGACCGCCATCGCCAACGGCGACCTGTCGCGCAAGATCACCGCCGATGTGAAGGGCGAGATCCTGCAGCTGAAGGAATCCATCAACACGATGGTCGACCAGCTCAATGCGTTCGCCGCCGAGGTGACCCGCGTGGCGCGCGAAGTGGGCACCGAAGGCAACCTCGGCGGCCAGGCCGAGGTCAAGGGCGTGAGCGGCGTCTGGAAGGACCTCACGGACAACGTCAATTCGAGGGCCAGCAACCTCACCGGCCAGGTGCGCAACATCGCCGAAGTCGCGACCGCCATCGCCCGCGGCGACCTCTCCCGCAAGATCACGGTGGACGTGCGCGGCGAGATCCTGCAGCTCAAGCAGACCATCAACACCATGGTCGACCAGCTCAACGCGTTCGCCGCCGAGGTGACCCGCGTGGCGCGCGAGGTCGGATCCGAGGGCCGGCTGGGCGGCCAGGCGGACGTGAAGGACGTGAGCGGTGTGTGGAAGGACCTGACGGACAAGGTCAACTCCATGGCCAGCAACCTCACCGGCCAGGTCCGCAACATCGCCGAAGTCGCGACCGCCATCGCCCGCGGCGACCTCTCCCGTAAGATCACGGTGGACGTGCGCGGCGAGATCCTGCAGCTGAAAGAAACCGTGAACACGATGGTCGACCAGCTCAACAGCTTCGCGGCCGAAGTCACCCGCGTGGCGCGCGAGGTCGGTACCGAGGGCAAGCTGGGTGGCCAGGCGATCGTGCCGGGCGTCGGCGGTACCTGGAAGGACCTGACCGACAACGTCAATTCGATGGCCCGCAACCTCACCGGCCAGGTGCGCAACATCGCCGAGGTCTCCACCGCCATCGCCCGTGGCGACCTGTCGCGCAAGATCACCGTGGACGTGAAGGGCGAGATCCTGCAGCTGAAGGAAACCATCAACACGATGGTCGACCAGCTCAACGGCTTCGCCGCCGAAGTGACCCGCCTCGCCCGAGAGGTCGGTACCGAGGGCAAGCTCGGCGGCCAGGCGGTCGTACCGGGAGTCGCCGGGACCTGGAAGGATCTCACCGACAACGTCAACGTGATGGCGAACAACCTCACCAACCAGGTGCGCGGCATCGTGAAGGTCGTGACCGCCGTGGCCAACGGCGACCTGCGCCAGCGCCTGACCGTGGAATCCAAGGGCGAGGTGAACGCCCTCGCCGACACCATCAACAGCATGACCGACACGCTGGCGATCTTCGCCGACCAGGTGACCAGCGTGGCCCGCGAAGTGGGCGTCGAGGGGCGCCTCGGCGGCCAGGCCCACGTGCCGGGCGCCGCGGGAACCTGGAAGGACCTGACCGCCAACGTGAACCTGCTGGCCGCGAATCTCACCAACCAGGTGCGCGCCATCGCCGAAGTGGCCACCGCGGTGACCAAGGGCGACCTCACCCGCTCCATCCAGGTCGAGGCGCGCGGCGAAGTGTCCGAGCTCAAGGACAACATCAACGCCATGATCGGCAACCTGCGCGCGACCACCGAGCGCAACAACGAGCAGGACTGGCTGAAGACGAACCTGGCCAAGTTCAGCCGCATGATGCAGGGCCAGCGCGATCTGGTGACCGTGGGCAAACTGCTGCTGTCGGAGCTTGCGCCGCTGGTCAACGCCCAGCAGGGCATCGTCTACGTCATGGACGGCACCACCGACGGCGGCCACCTGCGCGAGCTCGCCACCTATGCCGACCAGGGCGACGGCGAGACCGGCAGCCGGCAGTACGCGATCGGCGAGGGCCTGGTCGGCCAGGCGGCCGCCGACCGGCAGCGTCTGCTGATCACCGACATGCCCGATGACTCGATCAGGATCTCCAGCGGCCTCATGACCGCCCGCCCGCGCAACGTGATCGTGCTGCCCGTCCTCTACGAAGGGCACGTCAAGGCGGTCATGGAACTGGCCTCCCTGAGCAGTTTCACCGCCTCCCACCTGGCCTTCCTGGAACAGCTGACCGGCAGCCTGGTCGGCGTCGTGCTGAACACCATCGAAACGACGATGCGCACCGAGGGCCTGCTGACGCAGTCCCAGCAGCTCGCCGGCGAACTGCAGGCCCAGCAGACCGAACTGCAGCAGACCAACGAGGAGCTGGCCAACAAGGCGAAGCTGCTCGCGGAACAGAACGCGGAAGTGGAGCGCAAGAACCAGGAAATCGAGCTCGCCCGGCGGGCCCTGGAGGACAAGGCCGCGGAACTCGCGCTCACCTCGCGGTACAAGTCCGAGTTCCTGGCGAACATGTCGCACGAGCTGCGTACCCCGCTCAACAGTATCCTGATCCTGGGTCAGCAGCTGTCCGAGAACGCCGACGGCAATCTCACCAAGCGCCAGGTCGAATTCGCCACCACCATCCACGGCGCCGGTACCGACCTGCTGAACCTGATCAGCGACATTCTCGACCTGTCCAAGATCGAATCGGGAACCGTCACGGTCGAATGCGAGGAACTGCTGTTCACGCACCTGCGCGAGACCGTCGAGCGCAACTTCCGCCACGAGGCCGAGGCGCGCAAGCTTTCATTCACGGCCGACTTCGACCCGCGCCTGGGCCGGGCCATCACCACCGATTCCAAGCGCCTGCTGCAGGTCCTGAAGAACCTGCTCTCCAACGCCTTCAAGTTCACCGAGCATGGCGGCGTGCGGCTGCGGGTCGGCATGGCCAACAGCGGCTGGGCTCCCGAACACCCGACGCTGAGCCAGGTGCCGGCCGTGGTCGAGTTCTCCGTGAGCGATACCGGCATCGGCATCCCCCCGGAGAAGCAGAGAATCATCTTCGAGGCGTTCCAGCAGGCCGACGCCGGCACTTCCCGCAAGTACGGCGGCACGGGCCTGGGGCTCGCGATCAGCCGCGAGCTCGCGCACCTGCTCGGCGGCGAGATCCGTCTGAGCAGCGTGGCCGGCAGCGGCAGCACCTTTACCCTGTACCTGCCCCTGCAGTACATCGGCGCCGCCTATGCCCGCGGTGTACAGCAGACCCCCGCTGCACTTGCCAACGCTTCACTTGCCAGCCCGCAGCCGGCGTACCAGCCGGTGGTGCTGCCGATTCGCCAGGAGGAGATACCGGATGACCGGGAAAATCTCGAGACCGGCGAACCGATCCTGATGATCGTGGAGGACGACCCCCACTACGCGCGGGTCCTGGTCAATCTTGCCAAGGAGCGCGGCTTCAAGGTGCTGCTGGCAAGGACCGGCGCCGATGCCCTCATCTTCGCGCGCAAATACCCGCTGTCGGCAGTCTCGCTGGATGTCTTCCTGCCCGACATGCTCGGCTGGACGGTTCTGAATCAACTCAAGCGCAGCTCCGAGACCCGGCACATCCCGGTGCAGATCCTGACCATCGAGGACGAGCGCCAGTACGGCCTGGAGCGCGGCGCCTTCGCGTTCGTGACCAAGACCGGTACCACCGAGGAACTCGAGGCTGCCCTCGACCGGCTCAAGCACTTCACGAGCAGCAAGGTCCGCCGGCTGCTGGTGGTCGAGGACGATGCGGCCGAACGGCTGAGCGTGACGGAACTGCTGGGCCATCAGGACATCGAGATCCTCACCGCCACGACCGGCGCCGAAGCACTCGAGGCCATGCGTACCCACGATATCGACTGCGTCGTGCTGGATCTGCGCCTGCCGGACATGTCCGGCTTCGAGCTGCTGGAGGTGATCCAGGGGGATGCGGCCCTGCGGCAACTGCCGATCATCGTCTTCACCGGCCGTGACATCTCCGACGAAGAGGAAGTCCGGCTGAAGAAGAGCGCCAAGAGCATCGTGCTCAAGGGCGTGCGTTCGCCCGAGCGGTTACTGGACGAAACCGCCCTGTTCCTGCACCGCGTCGTCGCGGACCTGCCGCCCGCCAAGCAGGCGATGCTCCAGGCCCTGCACGAAGGCGACGAGCCGCTGGCCGGCCGCAAGGTCCTGGTCGTCGATGACGACATCCGCAACATCTTCGCGCTCAACAGCCTGCTCGAGCGGCACCAGATGCAGGTCATCACGGCAACCAATGGCCAGGAGGCCATCAACCTGGTGGAGTCCACCGAGGACCTGTCCCTGGTGCTGATGGACGTGATGATGCCCGAGATGGACGGCTACGAAACGATGCGCCGCATCCGCCAGCACCCGGAATTCCGCATGTTGCCCATCATTGCCCTCACCGCCAAGGCCATGAAGGGTGACCGGGAGAAGTGCCTCGAGGCCGGCGCTTCGGATTACGTCGCAAAACCAGTGAACACCGACCAGCTGCTGTCGCTGGTGCGGCTGTGGCTGCACCGGTGAACGCAGAACTGACCAAAATGCGCTCCCCCGCCGAGTCGGCTGACAAGGTCAATATCCTGCTGGTCGATGACCAGCCGGCGCGGCTGCTCACGTATGAATCGATCCTGAGTTCACTCAATCAGAACCTGATCACGGCAACCTCGGGCTTCGAGGCGCTCGAGAAGCTGATGCGCAACGAGTTCGCCGTCGTGCTGCTCGATGTGAGCATGCCGGAGATGGACGGATTCGAGGCCGCACGGCTGATCCACGAACATCCGCGATTCGAGCGCACGCCCATCATTTTCGTGACCGGCGTGCACATGTCGGAGCTGGACCGCCTCAAGGGCTACAAGCTCGGCGCCGTGGACTACGTCTCGGTGCCCGTGGTTCCGGAGATCCTGCGCAGCAAGGTCGCCGTGCTGGTCGAGCTCTACTGCAAGCGCCGCGAACTGGTCGAACTCAACCGCCACCTGGCCGACACCAATGCCCAGCTGGCGAGTGCCAACACCGAGCTGCAGGCGGAGAAGACCCGGGAACTGCTGGCGCTGAACAACAGCCTGCAGCGCGCCAACCTGGACCTGGAACGCGCGAACCTGGCACTGCAGGGGGAAGTGGCCGAGCGGGCCCGCGCCGAGCAGGCCCTGAAGGAGGCGGACCGCCACAAGGACGAGTTCCTCGCCATGCTCGCCCACGAGCTGCGCAACCCGCTGGCGCCGATCCGCAACGCCGTGCATCTCATGAAGCTCAAGGCGCTCGGTGATCCGCAGCTGCAGCTCTCGCGTGACATCATCGAACGGCAGCTGATCCAGCTATCCCGGCTGGTGGATGACCTGCTGGATGTTTCGCGGATCACCCGCGGCAAGATCAACCTCACCCGCCAGCGGGTGGGACTGGACGAGCTCGTGGCGCGCGCGGTGGAGACGGTGGCGCCGACCATCGAGGCGCGCGGCCATACGCTGGATGTCATGATTCCCAAGCGTGCCCTGCTGATCTATGGCGACCCGATGCGCCTGACGCAGGCACTCGGCAATGTGCTCGCCAATGCCGCCAAGTACACCGACAACGGCGGCCGCATCACGCTCACGGCGAAGCGCCGCCGCCGGGACATCGAGATCGTGGTGCGTGACAATGGCATCGGCATCGTGCCCGAAGTGCTGCCCAGCATCTTCAATCTCTTCACGCAACTCGACCGCCGGACCGGCCGGCATCAGGGCGGACTGGGCATAGGCCTTGCCCTGGTGCGGCAGCTGGTCGAAATGCACGGTGGCTCGGTATCGGCCTCCAGCGACGGGCCCGACCAGGGCAGCGAGTTCGTCATCAGGCTGCCCCTGTCCATCGAGCGCATGGCAGCATCGGAACTGCGGCCCGCCGAATCACCGGCTGCCGCGACGGATACGGCAGCGCAGGTGCCGAGCAAGGCACCCCAGCGCCGGATCCTGGTGGCCGACGACAACTCCGATGCCCGCGAAAGCCTCGCGACGTTGCTGTCCCTGAGCGGCCATGAGATCTATCGCGCCGAGGATGGCAATGACGCGATGCGGAAGGCCGAGCGCTTCCGCCCCGACGTCGCCCTGCTGGACATCGGCATGCCGGGCGCGAACGGCTACGAGGTCGCGCGGCACATCCGGGAGCAGTCCTGGGGCCGGGACATGGTGCTGATCGCGCTGACCGGCTGGGGTCAGGAGTCCGACCGGAGACGTTCGCACGAAGCCGGGTTCGACAACCACCTGACCAAGCCGGTGGATCCGCTCACTCTGGATGAGTTGCTCGCCAAGGTCTAGGGACGGCAAGCGCGGCCGTATCGGCCGTCTCCTACGCTTCGTGGGGCGGATTCCCGGAATGGGCAGCCCGACCCCTTCCAGTACGCTGACATCAAACTGACACGTCCGCAGGTCGGCCAATCGATACGGGACTCACCGGGAGCACAATGCCTCAATTCTTGCGATGGATCTGTTGCCTCACCCTTTTGACCCTGTGTGCGCTGCCGCGTGCGGTGCTCGCGCAGACCCCTTCTCCCCTGCAGGAGTGGCAGTACTCGGGCGGCGTGATACTCGCGCGACTGTTCGATCCTGATCTGCCGACGTGGCGGGTGATCGGAGGCGCTGCGGCCGAAGTTCAGCCGGTGTTCGACGGTGCGGCGGCCATGAAGGTCCAGGGCGGCCCGGTGTTCAACGTCTATCACAAGGACGAATGGTATGTGACGACCGGCGAAGGCATCGGCTACAACTTCATCCGCGGCAAGCAGTACCAGATCGGTCTGGGCCTGACCTACGATACGGGCCGCTCCGTGAAGGAGGATGCCAACCTGCGCGGCATGGGAGACATCTACTCCGCGCCGGTGGGCAAGCTGTACGCATCCGTGGTCCTGTCCAAGAAATTCCCGCTGATCCTGCGGGTCGCGGTCCGCCAGTACATCGGGGGTGATCAGGGAGCGGTGGGGGACGCCTCGGTCTACCTGCCGCTGCCCGGCAGTTCCAAGACCTTCGTCATGTTCGCGGGTCCCTCCATCACCATGGCGGACCGCCACTATCGCCAGGTCGTGTACGGAGTGGACGCTCAGCAGTCGCTCGCGTCCGGGCATCCCGAGTTCAACTTCAACCGCGCCGGCACCACGGATGCCGGGGTGGGCTTCAGCGCCACGAAGTTCGTCGGCAAGCACCTGCTGTTGAATCTCGACGCCGCGATCAGCCAGGTGCGCGGTCGGGGCGCCGGCAGTCCCATCGTCGAGCAGCGGACCCAGCGGGTGCTCGCCCTCTCGTTCGAATACCACTGGGAAAGCGGGCCCTAGAATCTCCAGGCGGCGCTCAGCCACAGGGCGTTCGAGTCGCGCGCATTGACCAGGCGGATCTGATCGTATTCGACGTTGAGATTGAGATGGCCGATGAGGGTCACCCCAAGCCCTCCGCCGTAGATGAAGTCGGACCGGTCATGGCTGGATTCCACCACCGGGCCCGGCGGAACGTTGAAGTCGACCCGCAGATTGGTGTCGTAATAGAGATAGGGGTCCGCTGAACGTCGTATCGGCGTGCGCCGCGGAGGCTGCCAGTGTGCCGAAGGCGACGCACACCATGGGAATGCCGCGCCTCGTCAGTCGAATCATGGTTCACCTCGGCTTTTCATGATCGGGGGCAGGCGGCTGCTTTTCGGGCTTGCCTGATTTCGACGGCGCGGCTCCCGGCCCCGAGTTCTCAGACAGCAGCGCGCTGCAGTTCTGATCCTTGGCCAGGCCGGGGTCCACGAAGGCCAGGATCGCCGCGAAGGGCGTGAGCGCGGCACCCAGCGCGGCCGCGATCGCTCCCTGTTTCGCGAGCTTGCCGGCGTCGGGGGCGAACGAGGGTTTCAGCAGGTGGCCGCGGATGTCGATGGGGGCGCGGATGCGCACCAGATGGAACTTCTTCGGATCGCCGCTGATGGTCAGATCCAGCGCTTCGGTACCCAGGTTGACGGTCCCGTGACCCTTGATGACCACGTTCTGCGTGTCGATCAGGATGGTCTCGGCCTTCGCATCTCCATCGCTGATGTCGAACTTGGCGAGGCCGCAGCGGATCGGCGCGTGCGCGTTGTCGCCGGTGAGCAGCAGACCCACACCCTTCAGATCGATTCCCAGCAGCTCGGGAAAGGCCGAACGGATGTCACCGTGCGGTATGACGACCACGAAACTGCCGTTGGCATCCGCCATCAGCCGGTGCACCGAGTCGCCCTTGCCCTGGATCACGGCCCGCGCCTGCATCACGCCGTCCACGGGCGCATTGGGTCCCAGCTTGGCGCTTTTGAGCTGGTCCAGGTTGATGTTGACCGCCCGCACGTCCATGCGCACCTGCGGGATCTGCTGCCGGGCATCGATGTTGATATTGCCGCTGAGGCGACCTTCGGGCATTTCGAACTGCACCGGATCCAGCGTCAGCACGCCGCCGCTGAGCTTGGCATGCAGCAACACCTCCTTGAAGGGCACCTTGCCGGCTTCGATCGAAGTCGCCTTGAAATGCACGTCCGCATCCATCGCCCGGACACGGTCGGTCTGCAGGCGCGCATCGGGGAACAGGTGCGCGACGGGTGCCGGCGGGGCATGCTCGGATTTCTTGGATTTCCGGGCTGGCTGGGTGCCGGCGCTGGCGCCGCCCTTGTCGAGGGTATCCGAGGCCGTTGCCTTCGAGCCGGTCAGGGCGCCCAGATCCGACAACAGCAGGTGCCGGGACTCCAGTGTCGCGTTCAGGATCGGCTTCGGATGCGAATTGTCGACGTCGATGTTGCCGCCGATGTCGCTGCTGCCCAGCGTGCCCTTGATGTCGTGCACGGTGAAGTGTTCACCGTCGCGGCCGATGGTTGCCTGCACGGAAAACGGCGGGGTGTTCGGCAATGCCAACTGCGTGAGATAGAACAGTTCGGCCAGGTCCTTGCCCTTGACGGCGGCCTGCAGCTGCAGCTGTCCCAGGTCGAAGGGCTTGAGAACCTTGCCTGAGGCATCGATCTGGTTGTTGCCGGCCGTGATGCTCAGTGCGAACGGATAGGGATGGTCGGGACCGACGGACAGCAGCGCCCCCCCGGTCACATTCAACGCGAACGGCTCCTGGTTGATGGTGCCCTGGCCCTTGATGTGGAAGGCGTCCGGCTGGTTGGTGCTGGCGCGCTCATCGGCCTGGATCGTGCCGTTGACCTTCAGGCGCCGCAGATCATCGTCCAGATCGATCTTCCCGGACTGGATCAGCAGTTCATGGATCGCCGGCAGGCTGAACGGTTTCGGCGGCGGTGCATTGGGATTGGTCGGGGCGACGTTGGCGTTGGTCCAGTTGGCGCGACCGGATTTTTCCTGATGCAGATACAGCTCCGGCTGATCGACCTCGATCCGCTTGAGGATCAGGTGGCCCCGGAACAGCGGGCCCAATTCAAGCTGGATCTGCAGGCGCTGCAGCTGCAGCAGCGGGCGCGGTTCGTCCCAGGCGGGATCGGCGACCCGCAGGCCCTCGAGCGTGATGGTGGGCGTGCTGGACCACAGGTGCACCCGCAGATGTCCGGGAAGGGTTACCGTCCGGCCGCTCTTGGCGCTGGCGATACGCGCGATCGCCGGCCTGAACATGTCCCAGTCGAGTAACGTCAGCACCAGTACGATGATGATCAGGACGGCGAGCACGCCAAGGCCGCCGTACAGGAGGATCGGGTGCCGCCGCCTCGCATTCATGGGGGATCACATTCAGCAAACGGGCCCCAAAATTAATTCGGCTTAAGGATCTCTCCCGTCGGCGCTTTCCATCAGCGCGCGTAAGAAGATCTTAAGTGCGGCACGCGCCGGGCCGTTTGACATTGCGACCCGACGGTAGGACGGAACCTACGACAAGAGCTGGGCTGCGCCGAAGCGGCGATGCCGGGGCCTCTGCAATCATTGCCGCGCCTAGGGATTCAGCGTGTCATCACCCACAGGGGATCGGGAGATTTCAATGACGTATCGCAATACCCTGATCGAGCGCTCACGGCAGTTCGAATCAGAACATGACGAGCCGGCGGTGCTGGACTATCTGCAGCTGCGTAACCGCCAGTGCCTGTATGCCTGGCAGATGAAGCGCGCGGAATACGCGCTGGCGAGCGTGCGCCAGGGATCCCACACCGGCAACGCCGCCGAGCGTCCGCCGGTCTGAGCGGCAGCACGTGGCGGATGCGGTCACAGCGGATCGCGCCCGCGAACGATGCGAACAATGACCACGATCACTGCGATCACCAGCAGGATGTGGATGAAGCCGCCGAAGGTATACGAGGACACCATTCCCACCAGCCACAGGATGACGAGCAGGACGGCGATGGTTTCGAGCATCCGGCGCTCCTAGCGGCGGGCCAGTGAAAGGGCGACCTGCGTCCGGGCATCCTCGGCGATGGCCTGGGCCAGATGCGCGTCGGATTGGGCTTCGCGGGCCCGCGTACGGGCCATGTCCGGATCGCTTCTCTGCAGCCGCTCCGCATCGCTCAGCCGCTGGCGGGCGGAACTGAGCTCTTCCGGGGCCGTCCGCGCTGCGCCTGCGTGCTCGGCCTGATCGATTGCGGTGCGGGCGAGGGCCAGATCCGTCAGGGGTGCCGGCGGGGCGGAAGCACACCCCACCGCGCCCAGCACGCTGCAGAGGGCTGCCGCTTGCAGTGTTGAGACCCGATATCGCCCCATGTTCGAACTCCTGCCCTTTTGCGGTCGCAGAGAGTGTGGGGAGGGGAGCGTGCATTGCGAACCCGTCGGCCCGGCCAAGCCGCCGTCAGCAGGCACCGACACTTGACCGCAGAGTCAGGTCTGGGCGACGCGCCGTATGGTCGCGATCAGTTCGTCGGGGTCGCTGCCCTTGGGAATCACGGCGACCGCCCCCCCGTCCAGCGCCGAGGAAGCCAGCCGGTCGATGTCGTAACCACTGTGGATCACGATGCGGGTGGCGGCGTTTGCCGCGCGCAGCTTCGGCACCAGGGGCAGACTGCTGACGCCCCCGAACAGCAGGTCGAGCACCAGCACGTCCGGCTTGCTGGCGGCAACGGCCCCGACCAGTTCGTGCTGGGCCGTGATTTGCGCAACGCACTGCAGGCCGGGACTCGAGTTCACCAGCTCCGCAAGCATCAGGCACAGGTCGTCGCTGTCGTCGGCCACAGCGACCCGCACAGGGGGAACAGTACCCAATTCGGCCGTCACAGGTTCTCCGGGCATATCCCGGTGATGTTAACCCAGGAGCGGCAATCGCGGTGGGCACCTTGGCGGCGCCCGGCCGGGCCTCCCGTCGGGGGGGATTAACGGGAAGCCCGGCCAGCTGTATGTGCGGAAAATCAGCGGCGTGAGAGGAAGAATCCGGCCGCCAGCGCGGCCAGCGCGGCGATACCGATCATCTGCCAGGGCTTCTCGCGTACATAGTCATCGGCGGCGGCGGCAGCCTCGCGGCCGCGGTCGGTAATGGAGTCCACCTGGTCCGCCAGCCGATCGCGGGCCTGCAGGAGCGATTTCTCGAGCCGCGCCCGGGCCGCCGTCGCCTGGTCGCCGACCGCATCCGCGGTGCTGTGCAGGAGATCCTCGGCGTCGTCGATGAGTGATTCGAAATCCCGGGCAACGGCGGCCCGGGATTGCCGCGTCGCGCGCAGCGCGTCGGCCAGGCCATTTCTGCGCGTGGTTCGTCCGTGGGCTCCCCGGCCTGCTGCTACCGTTGTCATGTCGCGTGCCTCCGCTTCAGGTGTGACGAATGGGGGCAAGCTTGGCGGAAGGCCCTCCGGGAACATGCCCGGGAAACGGTGCCTCCGGGCGTCAGAGGGTGCTGACCGGGCCGCGGTGAGCCCCTGTAAGCGCAGTCCCACAAGCGGGAGCGGGGCCGCCCCGACGGAGCCTGCCGCCAATTATGTGCAGTCTAAGGTCAGGATTTGGTGCAGCTCGTGCAAATTCGGCCAGGAAAGCCCGCTCCGGGGCGGTCGCTGGCGGCATAAATTGCTCTGTTACACTTACGGCACGAACACAGTGCCGGGCAACTGAGGAGTGGTCATGGTGCGCGTACTCATAGCAGACGATCATGCGTTGATCCGGACAGGATTGATGCAGCTGCTGCAGGAAGACCGTTCGATCCGTGAAGTCGGCGAGGCCGCCACGGGCGAGCAGACTCTGGACAAGCTGCGCGAAAGCCGCTGGGACCTGCTGTTGCTGGACATCAACATGCCCGACCGCAGCGGCCTGGACATTCTCAAACATGTGCGCTCGGGATTTCCCGATACGCGGGTGCTGGTTCTCAGCGGCTACCCGGAGCGGCAGTACGCCCGCAACGTGCTGCGGGCGGGCGCCAGCGGCTACCTGGCCAAGGATGCCGCCACCGAGGAACTGCTACGGGCCGTCAGGATGGTCATCCAGGGCCGGCGCTACGTCAGCGCGTCCCTGGCCGAGCTGCTGGTCAATGACCTCGATACCGATGCCAACCAGCCCATCCATTCGCAGCTGTCGGAACGCGAGTTCCAGATCTTCTGCAAGATCGCGGTCGGCAAATCGGTCTCGGACATTGCCGAGGAACTGTGCCTGTCGGTGAAGACCGTCAGCACCTACCGCAGTCGGGTCCTCGAGAAAATGAGCTTCGCCAACAACGCCGACATCACCTCGTATGCGTTGCGCAATGGCCTGATGCAGTAGCCCAACAACGTAGGACGGAGCCGGATTACCCCCGCCGTTCGCGGTGGCTATTCTGAGTTAGTGATCAACATTCTCAGCACATCCACACAAAGCGTGCGTCCCGCGACGGCCCTGCGGATTCTATTGGTGGAAGACTCCGAATTGCTCGCCGAGCGCCTGCGCGAACTGCTGGGACAGATCGCCGGCGTCGAGGTCGTGGGGACCGTGCGCGATGAGCGCGCCGCCGTGGCCATGACCCGCGAAGGCGGCATTCACGTTCTGATACTGGATCTGCAGCTGAAAAACGGCACCGGCTTCGGGGTGCTGCGTTCTCTGGGCGAGGAACGGCCGGCGGTCATCGTCTTCACCAACTATGCACTGCCCGAATACCGGCGCCGGGCCGAACAGCTGGGCGTGGAATACTTCCTCAACAAGTCCCTGGACTTCGAACGCCTGCCGGAAGTCATCCGGACATTGGCGAGTGCGCCTCATTCCTGAGATTCTCGGTCAGCGGCGCGACCACCTCGACCTCCGTCCCCCCGCCCCCGGCAGGGCGAATCTGGAACTCGCCGCCCAAGGCCCGCATGCGGTGCCGCATGCTTCCCAGGCCATGACTGCCCAGCGTCCGAAGCCGCTCGGGGGACATTCCCACCCCATCATCGGTGATGATCAGCCGCAGGCGGTCACGGGCCGGATCGAGCAGCACGCGGATGACCACGGCGCCGGCCTGCGCATGGCGGGTCACGTTGCGCAATGACTCCTGCAGCACCCTGAAGAGCGCGATGCCCAGTTCCTTGGACAAGGGCGGTTCCGGCAAGGCCAGATCCAGCTCACAGCGCAGGCCCGCCGCGGCGCAGGTTTCCTCCGCCAGCCAGCGCGCGGCGGCGTAGAAACCGAGATTGTCCAGCAGGGTCGGCCGCAACTGCTCGACCACCCTGCGTTTGAAGGCGATGCCCGTCTCCAGGGCGCGTTCCAGACGCTCCCAGCGGGCAATGATTTCCGGGTCGGTACTGCCGACGCGGCGGCGCAGCCACGCGAGGTCCATTTTCGCGCCCACCAGGGCGCCACCCAGTTCGTCGTGCAACTGCCGGGCGAGCAGGACCTTCTCGGCCTCCACCATGGTTTGCAGATTCGCCGCAAGCTCCGACAACTCCAGCGCCGAGTCGGGGGAGACCCCAGGGAGAGCGACCTCGGCAGCTGACTTTTTCTGCTCCATCTGGCGGGATTCCTGGTAGGCGCGTGCGACCGCAAAATATACCCTTCGGCGCCCTTTGGGCGGGCGATTTGCCGCCACGATAGGGGTAAGTCGGCTCCTACGCTGCCAGCGGTGCGCGAGGAAACAGCACGTGCGGACAAAAAGAAAACTCGCCAGACCGGGGAAGGGCTTGGCGAGTTCAATGTTCCGTCTATACGGAACCAGGGAGGGTGAGGAGAGCTTACGCGCAAGGCCTGCGCGGCATCTGCCCCACCCCGCCCCATGCCCGCGTAGGCTCGCTCCTACCCGCGAAGCACGTTGCAGCCTCCTACACCGCGATCCTTGCGGCGCTGACACGCCGGCCCCGCTCGTGCTGCCAACGTGCGCCCACTAGGAGCGTGTCCGAGTAACGGCTGATGAGCCTGATCGATGCTCGTCGCGGAAGGATCTCATGTGATATTTCTCACCGAGGTGATGGGGACAGGGTGGCCGATGGCCTCGGTGGGGGGGTGCTCACGGGGTTTTCATCGCTTTGGCCAGCTTCAGCAGGTTGTGAACCGTGCAAATCAAGCTCCATTCGCCTTGCACCTTCTGGATGCCTCGCAACATGAACTGGCGGAACCCGCGAGCCTGTTTGATTTGGCCGAAGACCGGCTCAACCACCGACTTGCGCAGCCGGTAGCGGCTGCGCCGAGCGCCCTGCGCCAACTTGGTACGCATCATCGCCACCCGCGTGCCCTGGGTACGGCGGCGTCCCGTGGCACTGGTTTCATGATGGCGCTGGCGTCCGGTGGCAATGTAGCTATCCACATGATGGTGCGCGAGGACGGCGAGATTGCCCTCGGAACAGAACCCGGCGTCTGCGGAGAACTCCTTCGCCTGCCGTCCCGTATTGTGTTTGATTTGCTTCAAGATCGGCGCCAACTGCTGCACGTCGGTCGCGCTATTGCTCAGGCTGTGCGCCACGATGACCTGCGCTTCAGAGTCCACCGCCGCCTGCGCGTTGTAGCCCTGCACATATTCCTTGCCGGACTTGCGCATGATGCGGCTTTCCGGGTCAGTAAAGTTGCGCTGCGCTTTGGGTTCTGGGGCCGTTTGGCCTGCCGCGCGCGCCTGGGCTTCGAGCGCCTCGCGCGCTTCACGGATCTTTGCGATCCGCTGCTGTTTGTCGGCAACCCACTGCGGCATCTCGTCCCCGCGCCGCGCGCCTCCATGCCGACGATCCTCCGCTTCGTCGGCCGACTTCGCCTGATGGAACCACTCGCGCACCTGCTGTCTCAGACGCTTCTCAGTCTCCCGCATGCGCTCATAGCTCATCGCCTTGTGCTTGCTCGCGTTCGCCTTGACCTTCGTGCCGTCCAAGGAGACATGCCCAAGCTTCACCAGTCCGGCCTTCTGGCACAGGCTCAACACCTGCACGAACAGCCCTTGCAGCGCATCCAGATGGCGCTTGCGAAAATCACTCACCGTCCGAAAGTCTGGTCGGTTCAGACCCGTGACCGCCATGAAGTCCATCCGTTCCTCGCATCCCCGGGCGATCCGGCGCGAGGAATACACCCCCTGGCAATACGCGTACAGCAGCAACGCGGTCATCATCACCGGGTTGTAGGGCGGGTAACCCCGCTCCTCCTTCTCATACGGGGCAAGAATCTCGGACAGATCCAGCTGCTCACGCACCGTGTCGCGGATAAAATGCGCTATATGGTCGGCCGGCACGAAATCCATCACCGAGGGCGGCAGCAACCAGCGCTGCTCAACGTCCCAATCACGGAAGGTCTTCGCCATGCCTGCTAATCCCCGACATCTTCGCTGCCAGAAGCTTAGCGGATCTATTACTCGGACACACTCCTAGAGGATCTCAAGGATTTGTTTGGATGACAGCCACAAGCAAGCGGATCGCTCCCGCACCGTCGTTCGCAACCGGCAGGAAGCTGCGTCGCGGACGCCGTACCGGTCTCGAACCCCGGGTGGTACCGGACGTTTTCCGCGCAGACCGTCCGGCCATCCTGGCCTTTCTCAACGACGCCCTCGCCGGGGAGCTGCTGTGTGTGCTGCGTTACCGGCGCCACCATTTCATGGCGCGCCGCCTCGCGCAGGGACGGATCGCCGAGGAATTCCTGGTCCACGCCGATGAGGAGCTGGCGCATGCCGACCTGCTTGCCGAACGCATCGTGCAACTGGGCGGCGAGCCGGACTTCGCGCCCTCGACCCTGTGCGGGCGCAGCCCGGTCGCCGCGCCCGTCAACGGCATCGACGAGATGGTTGCGGAGAATCTCACTGCGGCACACGCCGCGATCGACCGCTACCGCGACCAGATCCAGAAGCTCGGCGACACGGACCGGATCACGCAGCGCCTGCTGGAGGGTATCCTCGCAGTCCAGGAGGCGCACGCGGAGGAACTGGCGGAATTGCTGTAGGGGCCGCGCCGGCAAAGCGGCACGTACCCCGACAGCACGGTATCCTGCAGTCCATCGCAGGAGGTGCCGTGTCCGAGAAGTCAAACCGCATCATCGTCACGGTCCTGGGTCAGGACCGCACCGGCATCATTGCCGAGACTTCCCGGGCGCTGGCCGACGCGGGCGTCAATATCGTGGACATCTCGCAAACCGTGCTGGGGGAGTTCTTCGTCATGATCATGCTGGCCGACATGAGCCACGCCAGGGTCGGCCTCGGGGAACTGAAGACGCAATTGAGCGCGAAGGCCGGGCAGCTGGGCCTGCAGATCAATGCCCAGCACGAAGACGTGTTCAAGTTCATGCATCGCGTCTGAGGCCGAAACCCATGCGCGGCGTGCACTTCGAACCCGAGGAAATCCTGGAGACCGTGAAGATGGTCCAGATGGAAAATCTGGACATCCGCACGATCACGATGGGCATCAGTCTGCGCGACTGCGCCCATCCGGAACTTGCCAGGTGTGCCCAGCGCAGCTACGAGAAAGTCTGCCGCCACGCCGAGAAGCTGGTGCGGGTGGGCGATGAACTCGAGCGCGAGTACGGCATCCCGATCATCAACCGGCGCATTTCGGTCACGCCGATCGCGCTCGTGGCGGAAAGCTCCGTCGCCGAGGACTACGTGCTCATGGCCCAGGCGCTCGATCGCGCCGCCGATGCCGTCGGGGTGAACTTCATCGGCGGATTCTCGGCCCTGGTCCACAAGGGACTGACCCATGGCGACCGGATCCTGATCGACTCGCTGCCCGAGGCGCTGGCGGTCACCGAACGGGTGTGCGCGTCGGTCAACGTCGCCAGCACCAAGGCCGGCATCAACATGACGGCCGTGGGGCGCATGGGCGAGGTCATCCTGGAGTGCGCCCACCGCACGTCGGACCGGGACGGGCTCGGGTGCGCGAAACTGGTGGTATTTTGCAATGCAGCAGAGGACAACCCGTTCATGGCGGGGGCCTTCCACGGGATCGGCGAACCCGAGTGCGTGATCAATGTCGGCGTCAGCGGTCCGGGTGCGGTGCTGTCGGCGGTGCGGCGCGCACCCCAGGTGGACCTGGGGGAACTGGCGGCGATCATCAAGCGGACCGCCTTCAAGATCACCCGCATGGGCGAGCTGATCGGACGGCGCGCGTCGGAGCGCCTCGGGGTGCCCTTCGGCATCGTCGACCTGTCACTGGCCCCGACACCGGCCCTGGGTGACAGCGTGGCCCAGATCCTGGAGGCCATGGGGCTGGAGCGGGTGGGCACCCACGGATCGACGGCAGCCCTCGCCATGCTCAACGACGCGGTCAAGAAAGGCGGCGCCATGGCCTCCTCGCACGTGGGGGGACTCTCGGGCGCCTTCATCCCGGTCAGCGAGGATATCGGCATGATCGAGGCCGCCGCGGCCGGCACCCTGACCCTGGACAAGCTCGAAGCGATGACCTGCGTGTGCTCGGTGGGTCTGGACATGGTCGCCGTGCCCGGGGATACCCCGGCGGCGACCCTGGCGGCCATCATCGCCGACGAGGCCGCCATCGGCATGGTCAACCGCAAGACCACGGCGGTGCGCATCATCCCCGCCCCCGGCAAGGGTGTCGGGGATTTCGTGGAGTTCGGGGGCCTCTTGGGCCGGGCCCCGGTCATGCCCGTGCATCGCCAGGCCAGCGACGCCTTCGTCCGGCGTGGCGGCCGGATCCCGGCTCCCATCCAGGCGCTGAACAACTGATAAGCTACTGTTAAGTCAAGCATCGGCCGGGGCACTCGTGTATGCTGCGCCCCGGCTCGTGATCTTTCAGCCTTGTTCGCAACGACCCTTGTCCACACCGACCTTCAGTCAAATCGACAATCGGCTGCGCCCAGGCGGGCGCAACTTCCAGTCAAGAAGCTGCACCTCAAACAAAGTATCCGCGAACCAGGGGAGGCAGGCCTTCCTGTCTGTGTTCTTTTTTTATGTGAGTAACTGTTAGTGACCAAATTATTTGTTGGAAATCTTCCCTTCTCCGCAACTGAAGAGGCGGTCCGCGCCTTGTTCGAGAAGCACGGAACGGTCGAAAAGATCGCTCTGATCACCGACCGGGAGACCGGTCGTCCGCGCGGCTTCGGCTTCGTGGAAATGGCCAATGCCGATGCTTCCCGCGCGATGTCTGCGCTGAACGGCACCGACTTCGAGGGTCGTAGCCTGAAGATCGACGAGGCCCAGGCGCGCGAGCGCACCGGTGGTGGCGGCGGCGGTGGCAACCGCGGCGGCTACGGCGGTGGCGGTGGCGGCGGTCGCCGCTACTAAGCACTGCGCCTCGGCGGCGAGGCACTGAAGACAGGCGGGCTTTTCGGGAACCCTGACGGGACCTTCCGAAAAGCCCGCCTTGATTTTTCTCTCCCCCGGATAGGGATCGTCGCGATGAAGACGAAAAGCTACCTGCTCCAGGATGATTGCCGGCGCATCATGGATGCGGCGGCCGCGCATGCGCGCGCCCGCAACTGGGCCGTCAGCATCTGCGTCTGTGACGATGGCGGCCACCTGCTGCGCTTCGAGCGGCTGGATGGGGCGCCGCCGTTCACCGCCCAGATGGCGTTGGCCAAGGCGACCACTGCCGCCCTCGGACGGCGGGAATCGAAGACATTCGAAGAGGCCATCAACCAGGGCCGCACGGCGCTGACGACCGCCCCGCTGCCGGGTCTGCTGGAAGGCGGCGTGCCGGTGATCGTCGACGGCCAGGTGATCGCGGCCGTCGGTGTGTCCGGCGTCAAGTCCGCCGAGGATGCCGAAATCGCCCGCGCGGGCATCGCGGCCCTGGCGCCCTGAGGTCAGCTCGCCGCTTCTATCACGGGCAGCGGTTTGCCCTTCCAGCGGAAGCGCCAGGTCGACCCCTTGCGCAGATGGGTCACCAGTGCCGGGCGGAACAGGCCCACGCAGGTGCCGCCGCGGCGCCGGACGCTCGGATAGATCACGCCCAGCGAGCCTGCCGCCAGCAATCGCTCCGCCAGCAGCTGCGAGGCGACGTAGCTGTCGGGCGCGAGGCAGTTGCCGAAGGCGGCCGCCGACCGCAGATCGTGCAGTGGTGCGCTCACGTCGGCCTGATAGTCATCGTAGGTGACCTCGTCCTGCTGACACCCGATCTCGGCCAGCTGCACCGATTTGTGGAAGGCCACCTCGGCCTGCGCGGTGCGCAGTTCGAATCCCGCATACCACGCCCCGCGGGCCGGTCCGTTGAAGCGGCTGCCGAGGGGATGCGGATGGGTGAAGGCCGCATTGATCAGCCGGTAATAGGGGACGCCGAACACCAGTTCCTCGACACCGATGCCGTCGAAGCGCTGGTTCTCGGCGGCCAGCCGGTCGTTGGTGGCGTTATCCAGATCGAACAGGTCCTTCAGATGGGCCTCGTCGTCGGCGATCAGCCCCAGGACGCTCGCCGGCTCGCTGTACTGCGAGGGAATGAGCCGGTGGGTATCGTAGCGCCGTACCCGGGTGACCGGCGGCAGCGCCGCCGCAGAGCGGCTCAGACGCCGCCCCGGCGGGCATCGAGCAGGCGACGCACGGTCTGCA
The DNA here is from genome assembly GCA_035503515.1 of Steroidobacteraceae bacterium. Classification (GTDB taxonomy): domain Bacteria; phylum Pseudomonadota; class Gammaproteobacteria; order Steroidobacterales; family Steroidobacteraceae; genus DAIDKA01. The sequence goes on along the minus strand of DATJTJ010000093.1, from coordinate 3,863 downwards.
GTGCCGGCACGCCGCCGCGCACCATGAAGGCCAGCGGCGTCTCCCCGCCGAACAGCCGGTTCGAGTTCGGCAACGCCACCCACTGATCCGCGAGCGCGCGCGAGTGCAGGATGTGCAGGGCCTTGAAGATGCCGATCAGGTACGAGATGCGCAGCAACCGGTCGGACTCGAGCAGCTTGCCGGCCGCGGCGCGCTTGAGCTCGTAGTAGGGACCGTTGCTCACCCCGCCGAGCAGCGCGCGGGCATCCTCGTCGCGCACCTGCCAGCGTTCCATGATGTTGAAAAAGGCCTTCAGGCCCGAGGCGCTGAGGCGCTCGCGCTCCTCGCGCGAGTTCAGGTCCACCAGCGGCGAGGGCTGGTAGCGGGTCTCCGGATAGGTCAGCGCAACCATCGGTGGTTCCGGTCTCATGGCTCCTGATCCGAATATCCTATACTCCGGATCCGGAGCACGCAAACCCGTCGTGCCGGCGCGACATTTTCCGGGGCCGGAAGTTCCATGGGCAAAAATTGAGCTTGCCGGCGCTCACCAGTGCTGCGAGCATTGCCGCCCACCGGTCACCGTCAACCAACAAGAGCCCGCACCGTTGGGCCGTCCACCGCCCCTCGCAGGAGTTTCCATGTCCAGAAGTGTCCTCCGCCATCCCGCAGCCCGGCTGCTCGCCCTGCTGCCCGTGCTGCTGGTAGCCAGTTGCGGCAGCGACACGGGGGCCATCATCACCGTGCCCAACTCCGTGGTGGTGGCGGACCTGAAGGGCAACGGCGTGCTGGATGTCGCGGTGGTCTCGGCGCAGATCGATGAGACGGGCCTGACCCAGAAGCCGGGACTGCTCGGCGTCATCATGAACAACCCCTCCTCGCCGGGCACCTTTGCAGGCATCGCGAACTACGCCACCTCCAGTGCTCCGCCCTCGGGACTGGCTGTCGGTGACCTGACAGGCACGGGCAGCAAGGACATGGTGGTCGCCAACTTCAACGCCGGCACGCTCTCGGTGATGATGGAGTCCTCGCCCACCTCCGGCACCTACAACGCCCCGACCACCATCACGTTGCCCGCCGGCAGCCACCCGAACGATGTGCAGATCGCGGACCTGAACGGCGATGGCCTGCCGGACCTGATCGTCGCGGATGACAAGGGCGCGGTGGAGTACCTGCTGCAGAACCCCGCCAGCCCCGGGACTTTCCAGTCGCCGGTGACGCTGACGATCAGCAATCCGGCCATCGTCGCCGAAGGGCCGGGGTGGTTCACCCGCGGCATCTCGGTTGCGGTCGGTGATCTCAATGGCGACGGCCTGCCCGACATCGCCGTGACCAGCTTCGATGGCTATGAAAACAATCCGGGCTACGGCGGTGACAACGGCATGGTGTTCATCTTCTTCCAGGATCCGGGCAATCCCGGAACCTTCGTCAGCACGCCGACCACGATCACGGCCCTGGGCGAACCCTCGCAGATCCGTATCGCCGACCTGAACCAGGACGGCTACCCGGACATCGTCATTGCTGCCCAGGGCTTGGGAGGCAACTCGTCGGTAGACGCGGACGAGGCAACGGAGGGCGCGATGGTGATCCTGCAGAACTCCGCCGCACCGGGTACATTCGCGACCCCGGTGGTCTACCCGGCGTACTCAGGCGTCATCAGCCTTGCGGTCGGTGACCTGAACGGGGATGGCCTGCCCGACATCGCCATGTGCGGCCTGTATCCGGAAGGCACCGGCACGGTCGCGACGCTGATGCAGGATCCCGCCAATCCGGGCACCTTCCTGGCTGTGACGACTTATGAGGGGCTCGGTCAGCCCTCCTCGATCGTCATCGGCGACATGAACAATGACGGACTCCCGGACCTGGTGACTTCGGACTCGACCTCGGCCGTCTGGTACAAGAACCAGTCCAGCACGCCCGGGACCTTCGTTTCCCAGAGCCAGATCGGGCTTTAGGTCCGGGCGACCCGCTGCAATCGCGAGCGGGTCGCTCCATACAGCAGGTAGACCGCCAGGCCGACCAGGAGCCACACCAGGAAGCCTGTCCAGGCCAGTCGCGGCAGGGTCGCCATCAGGCCCCAGCAGCACAGGGCGCCGGCCAGGGGCACCCAGATGCCGCCTGGCGCCGTGAACGGGCGCGGCAGGTCCGGTCGGGTGCGACGCAGCACCAGCACCCCGCCGCAGACGATCCCGAAGGCCAGCAGCGTGCCCATCGAGATGATGTCTCCCAGCAGTCCCAGGGGCAGCAGACCTGCGGCGACGCAGGACACGATGCCGGTGACGACGGTCCCGACGTGCGGGGTCCGGGTGCGCGGGTGCACCCGGGCAAAGGCCGCGGGCAGCAGGCCATCCCGGCCCATGGCGTAGAAGATCCGGACCTGGCCCATCAGGGTCACCAGCAGCACCGAGACCAGCCCCGCCACGGCCACGAAGCCGACCAGGTACTTGGCCCACAGCGCCGAGGGTCCGGCGCGGTCCAGCGCCAGATACATCGGATCCGGAACGCCCAGTTCCCGGTAGCCGACCAGGCCCGTGACCACGAAGCTGACCGCCAGGTACAGCAGGGCGCAGATGGCCAGTCCCAGCAGCAGGCTCAGCGGGACCGTGCGCTCGGGGCGACGGGCCTCCTGCCCCATGGTTGAAACCGCATCAAAGCCGATATAGGCGAAGAACAGGATGGCGGTGCCCTGGAACACGCCGGACCAGCCGTAGACGCCAAAGGCGCCGTGGTTCGGCGGAATGTAGGGATGCCACAGCGCCGTATGGACATGCCCGGCCCCGACCACCACGACCACCACGATGGCAATGACCTTGGCGACGACCATGATGTTGTTGAGCAGCGCCGAGGTGCGCAGGCCCGCGAGCAGCACCAGGGTGCATACCGCCGTGACCAGCACGGCCGGGGCGTTGATCAGGGTCGAAGTCCGGAAGACGTGCCATTGGTCCTTCACGTCGAAGGGCGCCGCCAGCCACGCCGCGGGCAGGTCGATGCCCAGCTGGTGCAGGGTGGACTGCGCGTAGCCGGCCCAGCTGATGGCGACCAGGGAGGCCGAAAACAGATACTCGAGCATCAGGCACCAGCCCACCGTCCAGGCGATGCCCTCACCCAGGGTCGCGTACGTATAGGAATAGGCGCTGCCGGCCACGGGAATCATGGCCGCGAGCTCCGCGTAGCACAGGCCCGCGAGCAGGCACACGATGCTCGCCAGCAGGAACGAGATACCCACCGCGGGCCCGGAGTGCTCGGCGGCAACACTGCCGGTGAGCACGAAGATACCGGCACCGACCGTGGCACCGACGCCGATGCAGGTCAGCGCGAACAGCCCGATGCTGCGGGGCAGGGCCGTGACTTCGCCGCCCACTGCGGCTGCGGCGCACAACTCCTCGACCGGCTTGCGGGCCCAGATGTTCAAGCGCGGATGAGCCGCAGCAGCTCCTCGGTCTTATCCTGCATCAGCGCCACGCTGCCCCGCGACTCGACGTTCAGCCGCACCAGCGGCTCGGTGTTGGAACCGCGCAGGTTGAAGCGCCATTGGGGGAATTCCATCGACAGCCCGTCGGTGCGATCGACGGTGAGCGCCTGCCCCTCGTACTGTTGCCGCGCGCGCGCCAGGATGGACTTCGCGTCCGACTGCAGATGGCGGTTGATCTCGCCGCTGATCGGAAAGAGCCGCATGCGCTCGCCCACGAGGCGCGACAGCGGCCCGCGCTCGGCGATCACCTGCAGCGCGACCAGCCAGGGAATCATGCCGCTGTCGCAGTAGGAGAAGCTGCGGAAGTAGTGATGCGCGCTCATCTCGCCGCCATAGATGCCGTCGACCTCGCGCATCTTCTGCTTGATGAAGGCGTGTCCGGACTTGCAGAGCACGGGCTCGCCGCCATGGCGGC